>NZ_JBVISF010000005.1:0-142766 GCF_055575675.1 Streptomyces sp. NPDC034043 | reverse complement strand
GTACAGCCCGGGGATCCGGGCACAGCCCGAGAGGGTCGGGCACAGCCCGAGAGGGTCGGGGTCCGGGGCGGAGTCCCGGGGAACGGGGGAAGGGCGGGGAGGGGCATTACCCAACGCCGCCGTGGCCGCGCGCTCCCGGCGGCGGACCCCGGCCAAGGGGCCGGTCCCCGGCCCCGTCGCCCGGAAGGGCCCGGCCGACTCCGCCCCGCGCCTTCCGGGTCAGGGCGACGGCCCGCCGGGGCCACCCGTACCCCGCCCGGCCAGGGCACCCGCACCCCGCCCGGCCAGGGCCACCGCGGCGCCGGTCAGGTCCAGCCGAAGACGCGGCCGCGGACCAGGGCCGCCGCGCCCTCCGCCACCCCGGCCGGGGCGCGTGCGACCGACGGGGGGTGCTCCAGCACGACGCGGGAGGCCAGCGCCGCGCGGACCCCGTCCACGAAGGGCTCCGGGTCCGCGTCCACGACGCGCCCGCCGAGCAGGATCCGGTCCACGTCCAGCAGCGCGGCCAGGTTCGCCGCACCCTCCCCCAGGATCCGTGCCGCCTCCGCCAGGTCGCCCCGGGCCACCGCCGCCAGGCAGAGCGCCTCGAGGCAGCCGCGCCCCCCGCACCGGCAGGGCGGGCCGTCCAGCCGCAGCACCTGGTGGCCGAACTCCCCCGCCGCCGAGCGCGCGCCCCGGTGCACCGCCCCGTCCAGCCGGAGCCCCGCCCCGAGCCCGGTGCCGACGTGGAGGTACACGGAGGTGCCCGAGCCGGGCCCGCCCGGAGCCCCCGCCGCGACCCCGGCGTTGGTGTCCTTGTCCAGCACCACGGGCAACCCCAGCCGCCCCGTCAGTACCTCCCGCAACGGGTACCCCGCCCAGTCCGGGAACCCCGTCACCCTCCCGAGCACCCCGCTGCGCCAGTCCAGCGGGCCCGGCGCTGCGGCACCCACCCCGAGCAGCGGCGGTGCCGCTCCGGGCTCGCCGGAAACCCGCGCGACGGCTCGTACGACCGAATCCACCACCAGTTCGGGGCCGGCCCCGAAGTCCAGCGGCCCGCTCCACCGCGCGACCACGCCGCCCGCCAGGTCGACCCGGACGGCGCTCAGCTCGTCGCGGTCCAGGTGGACCCCCACCGCGTGCCGGGCACCGGGCACCAGCCGCAGCAGCGTGCGCGGCTTGCCGCCGGTGGAGGCGCCGCGTCCGGCCTCGGCCACCAGACCCTCCGCCGCCAGCCTGGCGGTGATCTTGCTGACGGCCTGCGGGGTGAGCCCCGTCCGGGCGGCGAGCTGCGCCCGCCCCAGCCCCGGCGCCCCCGCGGCGCGCAGCAGGTCCAGCAGCAGCGCCTCGTTGTGCCCGCGCAGCGCGGGCAGGTTCACCCCGGCCCGCCCGCCGCCGTCGGCGGTGCCGTTCTCGCCGTCCCCGTCACCCCTGTTCACCCGGCCATTGTCCACCCTCCTTGCACTTACGCAACACTGTTGCCAAAGTGGTCCCATGAACGCCTCCTCCGACTCCCCCTCCTCCCCGGCCCCGGCCTCCGCCGCCCCGCTGCGCGTCGCCGTCATCGGTTACGGACTCGCCGGCTCCGTCTTCCACGCCCCGCTCGTGTCCGCGACCGACGGCCTCCTCCTCGACACGGTCGTCACCTCCGACCCCGGCCGGCAGGCCCAGGCCCGCGAGGCCTACCCGGGCGTCCGCATCGCCGCCTCCGCCGACGAGCTGTGGCAGCGGCCCGACGCCCCGGACCTGGTCGTCGTCGCCTCCCCCAACAGGACCCACGTCCCCTTCGCCACGGCCGCCCTCACCGCCGGCATCCCCGTGGTCGTGGACAAGCCGCTCGCCGCCACCGCCGCCGAGGCGTACGAACTGGCCGACCTCGCGGAGCGCACCGGCACCTTCCTCTCCGTCTTCCAGAACCGCCGCTGGGACAACGACTTCCTCACCCTGCGCCGCCTCCTCGCCGACGGCGAGCTCGGCGAGGTCCAGCGCTTCGAATCCCGCTACGAGCGCTGGCGTCCGCAGCTCAAGGGCGGCTGGCGCGAGTCCGGAGCCCCGGAGGAGATCGGCGGCCTGCTGTACGACCTCGGCAGCCACGTCGTGGACCAGGCGCTGGTCCTGTTCGGCCCGGCGGTACGCGTCTACGCGGAGACCGACGTGCGCCGCCCGGCCGCCGAGGCCGACGACGACACCTTCATCGCGATCACGCACGCGAACGGGGTCCGCTCCCACCTCTACGTCAGCGCGACCGCGGCCCAGCTCGGCCCGCGGTTCCGCGTACTCGGCTCGCGCGCCGGCTACGTCAAGTACGGCCTGGACCCCCAGGAGGCCGCCCTGCGCGAGGGCCTTCGGCCGGGCGCCGGGGAGCAGCCGTGGGGCGAGGAACCCGAGCACCTGTGGGGGCGGCTGGGCTCCGGCGAGTCGCCGCTGACGGGCGGCGGCCTCCCGGTGCCGACGGTCCCGGGCGACTACCCCGCCTACTACGCGGCGGTCGCGGCGGCCCTGCGCACGGGCGGTCCGGCGCCGGTGACGGCCGAGGAGGCGGCGCACTGCCTGGCGGTGCTGGAGGCGGCCCGCAGGTCCTCCCGCGACGGGGTGGCCGTGGAGATGCGACGCCTGACCCCATGACCCCTTGTCGGAAAATCGATGCATTGAGCACCGAATTACGATCTATCCTGCAGGCTGCCGATCATCACACATGTGAAGAAATGGAAACCTGCCTGTGAAGCTGCCCCGGATCGCGTCCGTCGTGGCGACCGCCGCGATCGCCCCGGCCGTCCTGCTCGCCTCGCCCGCCTTCGCCGCTGACTCCTCGTCGGCCGCCCCGTCGTCGCCGACCGCGCCCGACCAGGAGCCGCAGGCCGCGAAGCCCGCGCAGGCCCCGGCGACGACGCCGGAGAAGACCCCGTCCGAGAGCCCGGAGGCCGCGAAGGACCGGGCCGAGATCGAGCAGATCCTGAAGGACCCGGCGAGCGGTCGCGGCGTGCGCGAGGCGGCCGAGAAGGCACTCAAGGGCACGGCCGCGGACATGCAGCGCTTCCTGGCGGTCGAGCTGGCCCAGGAGCAGCTCGAGGACGACCGCGTGCGGGTCGTCCAGATCAGCGAGGCGGGCGGCAGGTCCGTACGCGAGGCCGCGCGCGAGGCGCTGCGCGTGAACACCCGCGCATCGATCACCGCGTTCCTGCAGGAAGGCCAGCACGCGGCCCGTCTCCAGGACGACCGCGTCGAGATGGTGCGCATGCTGAACGGCGCGGGCAGGGGCATCACCCAGACCGTCAACAACCTGCTGAGCAACGGCACGCGCGAGCAGATCCGCGAGTTCGTCGCCACCGGCCAGCACAAGATCCGCGCCGTGGACGACCGGGTCGCGCTGTTCTCGATGCTGAACGGCGCCGGACCGGGCCTGAAGGAGGGGATCATCAAGCTCCTCGAGGGCAACGCGACCCCGGAGCAGCTGCGCGAGTTCGTGCAGAACGGGCAGCACGTGCTGCGCGACGACGACAACCGGGTCGACATCTCGAGGATGGTGAACGGCGCCGGCCCCGAGCTGAAGAAGGCCGCTCTCGCCGCCCTCAAGGGCACCGCCGAGGACCGTGCCGCGTTCCTGAAGACCGGCCAGCACGTGGCGCGGGCCAAGGACCAGGCTGCGGGTCACACCGGCAACACCGGTAACACCGGCGGCTCGGGCAACGCGGGCACGGGCACCGGCACCGGTTCCGGCACCGGCACCACCGGCGGGGTCCAGCCGGCCGCCGCCAAGGGCACCGGCGGCAACGGCAACGTCACCCCGGCGGGCGGCTCCGGCTCCGGCTCGCTCGCCAGCACGGGCGCCGGCTCGGAGACGTGGATCGCCGGCACCGGCGCCGCGGCGCTCGCCGCGGGCGCCGGCCTCGTGGTCGCCAACCGCCGCCGCCGCGCCTCGGCCGAGAGCTGACCGGCACCGTCACGCACACGGGCGCGGGGAGGGGCGGGCTGCCACCGGCAGCCCGCCCCTCCCCGCACTCACGCCCTACGCGCTCCAAAGCGCCCTACGCGCTCTTGAACTCCTGGCGCTGCCGCCCGAGCCTCTCGATCTCCAGCTCCACGACGTCACCGGCCCGCAGGTACGGCTTCGGCTCCGGCTGGCCCATGGCCACACCGGCCGGGGTGCCGGTGACGATGACGTCACCGGGGTACAGGGTCATGAACTGGCTCAGGTACCGCACGACCTCGCCGACCGGGAAGATCTGGTCCGAGGTGTTGCCGTCCTGCTTCAGCTCGCCGTTGACCCACAGCCTGACGTCCAGGACCTGCGGGTCCGGGACCTCGTCGGCCGTGACCAGCCAGGGCCCGAGCGGGGTGAAGGTCTCGCAGTTCTTGCCCTTGTCCCAGGTACCGCCGCGCTCGATCTGGAACTCGCGCTCCGACACGTCGTTGACCAGCGTGTAGCCGCCGACGTGCGCGAGGCCCTCAGCGGCGGAGCGCAGGTAGCGGGCGGTGCTGCCGATGACGACGCCGAGCTCGGCCTCCCAGTCGGTCTTCACGCTGCCGCGCGGGATGAGCACGGTGTCGTCGGGGCCGACCACGGTGTCCGCGGCCTTCAGGAACAGGATCGGCTCGGCCGGCGGCTCCGCGCCGATCTCGGCCGCGTGCCCGAAGTAGTTCAGCCCGATGCCCACGACCTTGCCGATGCGGCCGACCGGCGGGCCGATCCTCAGCCCTTCGGCGTCCAGGACCGGCAGCTCGCCGCCCGCCGCGGCCTCCCGCACCCGGGACAGCACGGACTCGTCGGACAGCAGGGCGCCGTCCACATCCGTGATCAGACCGGACAGGTCCCGCAGGGTGCCGTCCTGGTCGAGGAGCGCGGGGCGCTCCGACCCGACGGGTCCGACACGCAGCAGCTTCATGGGCATTCTCCCGTGGTCGTGGGTGGTCGGCCCATGGGCATGCCGGTGGAGCGGGCACGCGGCACGGGCCGGCCGATGGGTTGCGGCCATCGGAGGATTGGCTGATCCTCCAAGATGCCCGCCCCATCCGCAAGACCCTGTTCACAGACTGGAACGCGCTGCTCCGTCCTTGCGGTGCTGGAGCCAGGCCCGCTCCCCGACCGACCAGGCGGTGGTCGTCAGCAGGTACAGCCCGGCGGCCAGCGGGACCACCGCCGCCGTGACCAGCGTCCCGAACGACAGCAGGGGCAGTACGCCGCCCAGCTTGCGCATCGCCGCCAGCTGCTCGGCGCTCACCGCGGCCTGGCCGCCCGCTCCCTTCCCGGCAGGCAGTTCAGGCGCCGGCGCGGCCGCGGCGGCGCGCCGCCCCCGCACCGCGCTCCACGCGGCCACGACAGCGATCGCCGCGAACAGGCCGAGGAACACCAGCCCCTGCGCCCCGAACGGCCCGCCCTCCTCCAGCGCCCCGGTCCAGCGGGTGCCGAGCGGCGCGCCGAAGAGCCGGTGCCCGAGCAGCTCACCGCCCGAGGAGAAGGCCTGGTACATCAGGAAGAACACCGGCAGCTGCAGGAGCATCGGCAGGCAGCCGGCCGCAGGGGTCGCCGCCCGGAACGCGGCACGGCCCAGCGGGTACAGGGCCAGCCGCACGAAGACGGTGAACAGCACGATCGCGGCAGCGGTCGCGGACTCGGCCAGCACCGGCTCCAGGAGCCGGCCCAGCTCGACAACAAGATCAGCGAAAACGGACACGCGGGCCCTCCGAGGGGTCTCGTCAAACGTCGAAAAGGTGCATTTCGGCGTGACGACCCGCGAGGGGCGACATCAGCGATCGGTCAGAAGGCAGGAAGCACTGCGCGCCCCTACGCGGCCGTCAGGACGAGACGGCCGGGCGCCCTGGGCCGCGACCGGCCCGAGGCATCGGGATCGCGCTGCGGCAGGAACGCCGTGCGCTGCTCGCGATCACGGATCGCGGTACGTATTCGGTGCGGCGGCACAGGCCGCACGAGGCACGCGGCGAGCGCGGCGGCCCCGACGGCGACGGCGGCGGCCAGCACGACCACACCGGCGGCCAGCCCGGCGTCCCCGGACACCAGCCCCAGGAACCCGCCGAGCACCAGCAGCGCCACGAGCAGCCGGAACACCCGCGAGGAGGACACCACGGAGGAGGAAGAGGAGAAGCACGCACGGACCCGCCGCACCAGCACCATCCCCACCCCCTCGATTCCCTCGACACCAGCGATCGGAGCGGACCCGCATCGGAAACGGGAACGCACGACCGATACTAACGGCCCGCACTGACAACGCTCTTGAGGGTCCCCCACACCACCAGCCGGTACGTGGAGGAGTACTCGGGCGTGCACGTGGTCAGCGTGATGTAGGAGCCCGCCGCCTCGTACCCGTAACCGGGCTTCACCCCGCTCCGCGGCACCGGCGCGATGACCCCCACGTCACCCGCGGTCGTCTCCCCCAGCACCTTCCCCACCACGTACACGTACCGCCGCCCCCGCACGTCGACGAACAGCTCGTCCCCGTCCCGCAGCCGGTTCACGTACCGGAACGGCTCCCCGTGCGTGTTCCGGTGCCCGGCCAGCGCGAAGTTCCCCCGCGCGCCGGGCTGCGCCGTCCCCGGGTAGTGCCCGGCGTACCCCTTGTCCAGCACGGCCCGCTTGCCGACCCCCTCCGCGACCGGCACGGCCAGGCCGAGCCGCGGGATCCGCAGCACCGCGTACGCCTCGTCGCGCGCCGGCCCCGCACCCCCCGCCGGCGCGGGCCCCACGGGGGGACGTACGGGGGGACGCACGGAGGGCGGCGCGGCAGAGGGAGCCGCCCCCGGATCCGGCACGGGCGGCGCCCCGGAAGGAGAAGGAACGCTCGATTCCCCCTCGACGGCCACTGGATCCCCACCCCCGCCCGCGACGGCCCCGGACCCGGCCCACCCCTCCTCCAGGGCCCGGACCTGTTCCCGCGCGGCGGCCGCGGCCTGCCGGTTGGTCCACCACACCTGGTGCACGACCAGCAGCGCCACCACCACACCCACGGTGGTGATCACCTCGGCGGCCACCCACAGCAGCCGCGCCAGACCGGCCCGGCGCTCCCGCCGGCCGCCCCCCTGAACCACCACCCGCACGCCATCCCGCACGGGCCGCACCCTAAGACCTCCCCCCTCAACTGACCAGCAGCAGTACGGTGTGAACCATGCGCCCCGATACGCCTGCCGAGCACATCGCCGAAGCCGAGCGCCTCATCCGCACGGCGACCCGCTACCCCGAGGACCAGGAGCCCTTGCTCCTCCAGGCCGCGGCCCACCTCGAACTGGCCGACGCCCGGGAGCGCGCGAGCGCCCTCTACGACCAACTCCTCTCCGCCTCCCCCGCCGACCCCCACCTGATCAAGGCCCTCCAGGCCGCGAACCTCTGGGAGTACGGGCACGAGGCCGAGGCCCGCGCCCTGATCTCCGGCATCCGCGCGGCCGGCCCGACCGACCCGGCGCCGTGGGAGGTCATCGCGGAGGCCCTGGAGGCCCACGACGAGCTGGAGGCCGCGCACGAGTGCTTCACCGAGGCGGCGACCCTCCTGATCCCGGAGTCCGCCCCCCTCACCCGGGCCACCACGGCCCTCCTCACGGGCCGGCACCGGGTACGCCGGCTCCTGGCGCTCCCGCACGACGACTGGGACATGGTGGCCGACACCCGCCACATCGGCCCGATCCCGCTGGACGAACTCCACGACCCGAAGCGCATCTGGGCCCTGGGCTCCGACGACCCGGCCGAACTCCGCGCCGAGATCGCCCGCCTGCGCGCCGAACTCGGCGACCGCCGCGCCGCCCTGTCCCGCCCCTTCCCTGTGGCGATCCTCCACTGGCCCCAGCGCGAACTGGCCGAGCTCCTCACGAGCTACCCCACCCTCGGCGCGGAGTACCCCTCCCACGACGCCCACCTCGCGGCGGTGGAATCCTCCCTCCGCACCCTGGCCGCCTCGGGCACCACCAACCTCGGCATCGTGACGGGCAGCGTCCCCTCGTACGAAGCCTTCGCGGCCTCGGAGAAGACCTCCCCGGCCTCCCCGTCGCTCCTGGCGGAATACGCCACCACCCTGGCCGCCCGAGGCAAAGCCACCCCCTGGCCCCCCACCCCCACGGCCCCCTGCTGGTGCACCTCGGGCAAGCCGTACACGGAGTGCCACGGCGAGGAACGATGACCGAATCGGCCAACATCTGACCGGATAGTCACCTCCTCATGCGGCAGCACGTCATATTGCGGCGGCTGTTGTCGGTTGTGCTTGCTACAACCGACGTGGCGATGATCCATTTGCAAGTGGAGGTTCCGTGTCTTCAGGTGTCCACCCGAGTGCCCCGAAGCCAGTGATCGGCGCACATGAAACGCTGATCACGACTGCACTGGAGGAACAGCTACAGGAGCTCATCGCCGCAGGAGCCGTCGTCATAGACGGCCAAGTCAGCGGTGACTCGTCTCAGCACATTCTGACGCGGCACGTGGCCCACGCCGTCGGGCAGGTGTTGAAGAAGCTGCCGGCTGAGGACCGGGTCCGCGCAGCCAACGAAATCCTCCACTCCTTGCGCACCTACGACGGCGCTCAGGAGTGGGCGGTCCCCATCGCCGACGGGCCGCGCCAGCTGCTGGCCGTGACGGATCGTGCCGTAGGCGAACCCGCAGCGGCAGCGGACCCTTACATCGTTCGTCCGTCGACCCCCTTCTCCGACACTGCGCTCATCACCAACTCTCCGGAGGATCCGAGCCTCGGAGCCGAGTTGCGTGCGGAGCTCGCCACGGCCGACCGGATCGACCTCCTGTGCGCCTTCGTGAAGTGGACCGGGCTGCGCATCCTCGAGAAGCCCCTGAAGGCGGCCGCTGAGCGCGACGTTCCCATCCGCGTCATCACCACCACGTACATCGGGGCTACCGAGCGCCGCGCCCTGGACCGGCTGGTGCGCGAGTTCAACGCCAAAGTGAAGATCAACTACGAGCTCCGGTCGACGCGCCTCCACGCCAAGGCGTGGCTGTTTCGCCGGCATTCACGCTTCGACACCGCCTACGTCGGCAGTTCCAACCTCTCCAAAGCGGCACTGCTCGACGGCCTGGAATGGAATGTCCGCCTCTCCGGAATCGCCACCCCGGACGTATTGCGCAAGTTCGAAGCGACATTCGACGCCTACTGGAGCGAGCGGGCCTTCGAGTCGTACGACCCCGATCGCGATGCCCAGCGGCTGGATGAAGCACTGAAGATCGCGGGCAGCTCAGGCGGCATCAACGCTGCGCGCGCGATCAGCCTCTCAGGCCTGGAGGTGCACCCCTTCCCACACCAGCGCGACATGCTGGAGCGCCTTGAGGTGGAGCGCACGGTGCACGATCGTCATCGCAATCTACTGGTCGCTGCTACCGGCACCGGAAAGACCGTGATGGCAGCTCTCGACTTCAAGCAACTACAAACCAAACTGGGCCGTAAGCTGCGGCTCCTGTTCGTCGCACACCGGAAAGAAATACTCGACCAGTCACTACGCACTTATCAAAGCGTCCTCGATGACGCCAACTTCGGCGAGCTGCTCTACAGCGGCGAGATCCCGCAAGACTGGAACCACGTGTTCGCCAGCGTTCAGTCATTGACTGAACGGACACTGGATCGCCTCCCGGCCAACCATTTCGATGCCATCGTCATCGACGAGTTTCACCACGGCACCTCACCGACCTACCGCAGGATCATCGATCACTTCAAACCCCTCGAGCTTCTGGGCCTTACGGCCACACCGGAGCGCATGGACGGACTCACCATCCAAGACGAGTTCTTCGAAGGTCGAATCGCCGCCGAGATGAGGCTGTGGGAGGCCCTCGAGAACGACCTCCTCTGCCCCTTCCACTACTTCGGCATCAGCGACAACACTGACATGAGCGCCGTAACCTGGAAGCGGGGGGACTACGACACTGCCGCGCTCAGCAAGGTCTTCACTGGCAATCAGACACGGGCCCGCCTCGTCATCCGAGCGCTTCAGGAAAAGCATGGATCTCCGGAATCCATGCGCGCTCTCGGGTTTTGCGTTTCGGTGGCGCACGCCCATTTCATGGCAGACTTCTTCAACCAGGCGGGGTTCCAGGCCGTTGCACTGTCGGGCGAAACGCCGCGCCCTGAGCGCAAGGCGGCGCTCGATAACCTTCGGGCAGGAAAACTAAACATCATATTCTCCGTCGACCTCTTCAATGAGGGACTTGACGTCCCGGATGTGGACACCCTCCTGCTCCTCCGCCCAACCTCCAGTGCCACCGTGTTTCTGCAGCAGCTGGGACGTGGGCTGCGGCGCAGCGAGAACAAGCCGGTCTTGACCGTCCTCGACTTCATCGGGCAGCACCGCAAGGAGTTCCGTTTCGAAGAGCAGTTCCGAGCACTGACGAACCTGACGCGCAATCGGCTGCTCAATAGCATCGAGCGCGACTTCCCTCACTTGCCATCAGGCTGCCACATCATCCTTGAGCAAAAAGCCAAGGAAACCATCCTCGCCAACATCCGTAACCAGATAAACGTCAACGTCACTCAGCTTGCCCGGGAAGTCGCCGCATACCGCGAGTCAAGGATCTCCGCCTACCTCCGGGAGAGCGGCCGGGAGATCAAGCAGATCTACCGAGGCAACGGAAACTCGTGGACCGGCTTGCTGCGCAGGGCCGGGTTGCTGAGCGCGGCGGCACCGCAGGGTGAGGATTCCCTCCTCAAACGCGTCTCCGCGTTCCTCCACGTAGACGATCAGGCGCGGGTGCAGGCCTACACCGCACTCCTTGAAGACCATGCCCCCGCATATGAGGATCTCGATGAACGCGGGCAAGCCTACGCCCGCATGCTCTTCTTCTCGTTGTGGCCGCAGGGCGGCGCATTCTCGAGCTACCAGGAGGCATTCGCCTCCCTCAAGCCTCAGCGAGCCTTCCGTGACGAGCTGCGCCAGGTGCTCGCCCACTGCCTGGACCAGGCTGACCACATGGCCCTGCCCCTGACCGGCGAGCAGGCGTCGCTGCCGCTGTCGGTCCACGCGTCGTACAGCCGGGAGGAGATCCTGCCGGCGCTGGGCGAGTCCGTGATCGGCGGCTTCATGCCGGGCCACTTCCGAGAGGGGGTGAGGTGGTGCAAGAGCATCCAGACCGACGCACTGCTGATCACCCTAGAAAAGGATGAGAAGGACTTTTCGCCGCAGACTCGATACAAGGATTATGCGATGAACGAGGTCCTGTTCCACTGGGAGTCACAGAACCAGACCTCTGAAATCTCCCCCACCGGGGTCCGTTACCAGAGGCACGTCCAGAACGGTTCGCATGTTCTGCTCTTCGTCCGGCGCTTCAAAAGTACGGACATCGGCGGCCCGCAGGCATGGATGCTGCTCGGGCCCGCCGACTACGTCCGCCACTCAGGTAGCAAGCCGATGGCGATCGAATGGCGCCTCCATCACGAGATGCCGGCCGACGTGTGGTCGTACTCCGCCATCGCCAACTAGGCCAGTATGAACAGAGTCATCACCCCCCTTCCGGGAACAGCGTGAGCTGTTGGTGGCCCCGGGCCCTGGCCGTTGGGGGGGTGGGGCGGGTTGCGGTCAGGGTGAGGAGGGTGCGGAGGGCCCCGAGGACCTGGTCCGGGGTGTCGCGGATCATCGACGGGGTCGCGCTGACGACCAGGATGCCGTGGGACTCCAGGCGCAGGCGGCGGCGGAGGGTGGCGTGCCAGGCGTCGCGGGTGTAGTGGTACTCCGCGGAGTCGACCTCCAGGGCCACGCCCTCGTCGGGCCAGTAGGCGTCCGGGGTGGCCAGGAAGGTGCCGTCCGGGGTGTAGAGGCGGGCGTTCCACAGCGGGGTCGGGAGGTCGGTGCCGGTGAGGGCGTCGCGGGCCCGGGCTTCGGCCACCGAGCGGACCCCGGCCAGGAGTTCCGCCGCGGCGGCGCGGACGGCGGGGCGGGCCAGGAGGCGGGAGGCGCGGAGTTCGGCGTGGAGGTCGTGCGGGTGGCACCAGCCGGCCTGGACGACCTGGGCCAGGACCGAGCGGACGCGGTCGGGGTGCGCGTCGGGTCCGGGGCGGGCGGCGAAGTCGGCGGCCGCGCGGACCGGGCGGGCGCTGGGGACGCCCGCGACGGTCATGGTGGGCGGCCAGCGGGAGGTCGTCAGGGGCCGGACCTCCGGGGTGCCGGTGAGCCGGCGCGGGGCGCGGATCAGTACGTCGGCCGGGGCGGGCGGGGTGTCGCGGATTCCGAGGAGGGCGAGGGCGGCGGCTCCGGTGAGGGCGGCGGTCGCGCCGGAGAGCGGGTCCGCGTCCGGTTCGGCGGCGTAGAGGACCGCGGCCAGGGCGCGTTGGCGGTGGTCGGGCGGGCCCGTCTGGAGCAGGTAGACCCGGGGCAGCAGGCGTTGCCAGGGGCCGCCGGGGCGGGTGCGGGAGGTGACGGTGCCGTCGGGGATCCCGGCGGTGGTGATGAGCTGGTGGCGGGTGGCGAGGCCGAGCTGGCGGCGGGCCACTTTGGCTGCTCCGGGCGTGATCATGGCCCGGGTATGCCCGTTCCGTGACGGGTCTAGCTGTGGCCGGGGTGGTTCGGGGACAGGAAGACGACCACGCCCGACTGCGTCCCGGGCAGGGCCGGCACCTCGTGCCAGCCGAGGCGGCGGTACGTGGCCACCGTCTCCGTGGCCAGCCGCGAGGTCAGGAGCCAGGCGCGCCGCTGCGGGGCGTCCTCGGTGATCTCCGCGAGCAGGGCCCGGCCGGTGCCGCGGCCGCGCGCGTAGGCCCGTACGGCGAGTTCGTCGATCTCCAGCGCCCCGACGAGCAGGTCCCGCACCCGGTCGGGCCCGAGCTGGGCGGCGACCTGCGGGTACGCACGGTGCTGCGGGAAGGGGGACCGCGTCAGCCAGCCGGTGGCGAACCCGTCGACCCCGGCCTCCGACTGCGCGAACGCGATACGGAATCCCGGGCGCCGGACATCGGTCTGGAGGCGCGTCGAGAACTGACGAATGGTTTCTTCGCATTCGTTCCAGGGCGCGGCGGAGAAGACGTCGGCGTAGGCGTCGACCAGCTCGTCCTCGAGGTCCAGGACGGTGCGTCCGTAGGAGATCACTGTGTCGACTCCCGGTGAGTTGGGCGGTTTTCCTGCTGGAAGACCGAATTTACGCCCAGGGAGTTCCCCGGCCCGGCGATGCGCAGAAACGGCGAGTGTGCGACAAATCGCCTCCGCCTGCTCCGTGTCGCGGGCCCGGGTGGGGCGTTGAGCAACCCGTGAACACGGAAAGGCTGCTGCGGGTGGCGGGGCGGTGCGCGCTCGCCTTCCTCCTCGTCCTCGGGGTCGTCGCGCTGTTGCCGCGCACGGTGCGGGAGGCGGTGCCGGACGGGGTGGTGGGCGGGACGGTGCTCCTGCTCGGGGCGGTGGGGGTCCGGCGCGCGTAGAGAAGGCCGCGTTAGCTTGGGGGCGGAGACATCCGAAGACAAGACGTACGAGGGAGTTCGACATGGCACGGGTACCCAGTTCCGCGGTGGCGGCGGCCGGTCTGGTCGGCGGCTACGCCGTCGCCCGCTGGACCAAGAAGCGACCCCTGGGCGGTGTCGTGCTCGGCGCCGCCGGGCTCGTGGCCGGCCGGGAGTGGCACAAGCGGGGCGGTGTCCCCGCCGCGGCCGGGCTGGGGGCGCTGTACCTCGCCGGCTTCGCGGGGGCACACCCGCTGGCGAAGAAGGTCGGCGCGTGGCCGGCCGTCGTGGGGGCGGCGGCGGTCGTGGCCGCGACGTCCTGGGCGGTCGCCGACCGGGGCTGACCCCGCCCTCCGGGCCGGCTGGGGAGCGGACCCTTGCCCTGGCCGGGCTGGGGGACGTGCCGCTCCCCTGGCCGGGGATGCCGGGGTGCCGCCGCGCGGAGCGTTCCCCTCCCCGCCCTTCCACCGTTCCCCGGGCTCCGCCCGGACCCGCGCCTCAAACGCCGGCGGGGCTCGAAGGCGTCTCGAACGCCGAGCCGCGCGGCTGGGGGTAGGCCAGACGGCCGTCGGACGCCGGCCGATGAGGAGCGCGGAGCGATCTGCTGCGTTCGGGTGCTTCGCAGGCGGGATCTGGTCGGCATCCGAAGCGGGCAGGCGCGCCCCCAGCGCCGGATGTCTGCATCTGGCGGCCCGGTCCCGGCGGGCCGGGGCCCAGCCCCGAAGCCCCGCCCCTACCCCCCCAACACCCGCGACACCGAATAGATCACCAGCCCCGCCAGCGCACCCACCACCGTGCCGTTGATGCGGATGAACTGGAGGTCGCGGCCGATGTGGGCCTCGATCTTGCGGGAGGTGTGCTCGGCGTCCCAGGCCGCCACCGTGTCCGTGATCAGCGAGGTGATCTCGGCCCGGTACGTGGTGACCACGTACACCACCGCGCCCTCGATCCAGCCCTCCACCTTCCGCTGCAGACGGCCGTCCGTGGCGAGCCGGGAGCCCAGCGACATCAGCGAGGACCGTACGCGCAGGCGCAGCTCGCTCCGCTCGTCCTCCGCCGCCGAGATGATCATCGTACGGATCGCGGACCACGCCGAGGCGATCACGTCCTGGATCTCGTCGCGCGCCAGAACCTCGGACTTCAGCCGCTCCACCCGCGCCCGCGTCTCCGTGTCCGACTGGAGGTCCGCCGCGAAGTCGCGCAGGAAGCGGTCCACCGCCCCGCGCGCCGGGTGGCCCGGCATGTCCCGCATCTCGGTGACGAAACGCAGCAGCTCCTTGTACACCCGGTCGCCGATCTTGCGGTCGACGAACCGCGGCGTCCAGCCGGGAGCGCCGCCCTGGACGGCGTCCATGACGGAGTCCCCGTGGGTCACCAGCCAGTCGTGCGCCTTCGCGCACACCAGGTCCACGGCGCGGTGGTGTCCCCCGTCGGCGACGACCCGTTCCAGGGTCTTGCCGATGCCCGGGGCGATCTCCGCCGCCTCCGCCCGCCGGGTGATCGCCTCGCCCACCACGGCCTGTACGTCGGAGTCCCGCAGCACGGTCAGGGCCCCGCGCAGGGCGGTGGCCAGTTCCGCCGTGACCCGGTCGGCGTGCGCGGGCTCGGCCAGCCAGGCACCGAGCCGGCCGCCGATGCCGAGGGCGTGCAGCCGGGCGCGCACCACGTCCGAGGAGAGGAAGTTCTCGCCGACGAACTCCCCCAGGGAGACGCCGAGCTGGTCCTTCTTGGTCGGGATGATCGCGGTGTGCGGGATGGGAAGCCCCAGGGGCCGCCGGAAGAGGGCCGTCACCGCGAACCAGTCGGCGAGCGCACCGACCATGCCGGCCTCGGCCGCGGCGGCGACGTACCCGGCCCAGGCTCCGGCGCCCCACGCGTTCCGCGCGAAGGTCGCCAGGACGTAGACCAGCGCGACCAGGGCCAGCAGCCCGGTCGCGGTGGCCTTCATACGGCGGACACCGCGCTGCCGCTCCTCGTCCGCCGTACTGAAGACGAACGCCCCGCGGGCGGGGGGTGGGGCGGCCCGCACCCCGTCTTGGCTGTTCACGTGCTGCTCCTGCCCTTCCCCCGACGGCCGGTTTTGTCTGCATAGCATCCGACTCCCGGGAGGTCCGGGGAGTTCCCGGCGCGCCGCCGGTACCGCTGGAGCTCCGGGGTGCCCGGCCGGCCCTGGCCCGCCGGACACCGCCGGACACCCCCTGGAAAACTAGAGCTCCTTGCGCGGGCTCCCGCCGTCCAGCGGCGTCTGACCCTTGGGCGGCTTGACCTTGACCGCCACCCCGCCCCAGAGGGCGAAGCCGTTCACGACCACCCGCGGGGCGCCCGGTTCCGGGAGGTTCTCCTGGGACGTGCCCTGGTCGAAGCCGCCCATGACGCCGATGCCCCGTACCTCGACCTCCACGCCCGGCGGGACGGTGATCTCGATGCCGCCCATGACGGCCACGCAGGTGATGACGACCTCGCGCTCCGCGAAGTCCGCCTCGCGCAGGTCCAGCTGGCCCCCGCCCCAGACGGCCACCGCCTTGAAACGGGCGGGCACCGTCCAGCGGCCCTTGCGCTGGAAGGCCGACATGACGGCCACGCCCGTGGCGGAGGTCCCCGTACCGCCGATCCGGTCCGGCCAGGACGAGGAACGGGACGAGGAAGGAGACGGGGAACGGGAAGGACCAGCGGCGGAGACCGGAGACGGCGGGGAGGACCCGGGGGCCGGGAGGTCGCGGGTCAGGGGTTCGAGCTCCGCGTACGTACGGGACGTGTACGCGGCCTCCAGGCGCTCCTCGAACTCCTCCATGTCGAGCCGCCCCTCGGCGACCGCGTCCCGCAGCCGGTCCACCACCCGCTCGCGGTCGGCGTCCGACGCCCTCAGCGCGGGCGCCCCGCCCGCCCCGGCCACAGGCGCCCCCGCCTCCCCCTCCGCCGCCTTCTCCAGCGAGGCCTTCTCCGGCAACGGCTTCTCCGGCCGCTCGTCACTCATGTGGACCACCCTATGCACAGACCGGGCCCACCACCCCGGCCCCGACCCTGATTTGTCCCTACCCCCAGCCCCGTCCCCACCCCCAGTCCCACCCCCAGCCCCCGCCCCCCTCACCCCCGCCCCGCGTACATCCGCGCGATCACGTCCTCGATGTCCGGGTCCCGCACCGACAGGTCCAGCAGCGGGTACCGCGCCGCCACCGCCGCCACCAGCGGCGCCGCCGACTCCCCCGCCGGGAACGCCAGCCACTGCCGCGGCCCCTCCACCCTCACCACCCGCGCCCCCGCCACCTCCACCGGCGGAAACTCCCGCTCCAGGTCCACCACCAGCGTCCGCTCGCCGCCCTGCCCCCAGGCGTGCAGCCCGCCGAGCGCACCGTCGTACATCAGCCGGCCGTGGTCGATCACCATCACCCGCTCGCACAGCTGCTCGATGTCCTGGAGGTCGTGGGTGGTGAGCAGCACCGTGGTCCCGAGCTCCTCGTTCAGCTGCCGCAGGAAGCCGCGTACTTTCGCCTTGCTCACGACGTCCAGCCCGATCGTCGGCTCGTCCAGGTACAGCACCTCCGGATCGTGCAGCAGGGCCGCCGCGATGTCCCCGCGCATCCGCTGGCCCAGCGACAGCTGCCGCACCGGTACGTCGAGCAGCGGGGCCAGGTCCAGCCGGTCCACGCAGCGCTCCATGTTCTCCTCGAACCGCGCCCGCGGGATCCGGTACATCCGGCGCATCAGCCCGTACGAGTCCTTCAGCGGCAGGTCCCACCACAGCGTCGTGCGCTGCCCGAACACCACCCCGATCCGGTGCGCGAGCCGCATCCGCTCCCGCGCCGGGTCGATGCCCGCGACGCGCAGCCGGCCGCCGCTCGGGGTGAGGATCCCGGTCAGCATCTTGATGGTGGTGGACTTGCCGGCCCCGTTGGGTCCGATGTAGCCGACGACCTCGCCCCGGGCGATCTCGAAGCTGATCCCGTCCACCGCCCTGACCTGGCGTTTCTCACGACGCAGCAGGCCCACCCGGCGCCGTACGGCGAAGACCTTCTCGACCCCGTCCAAAGAGATGAGTGCTTCGGACACCGTTAGCTCCCCGTGCTTCGGTACGAACGGACTCCCGCGCGCCACGCCAGCGACGCGGGCAGGAACACCACGAAGGCCACCAGCGGGCTCAGGAACGCCACCCACCCCGGCAGCCCCGTCGGATCGGGCCGCCCCAGCACGTACAGCGCGGGCAGCCAGTTGACGAAGGCCAGCGGGACGACGAAGGTCACCCCGCGCAGCAGCTCCTTCGCGAACACCGTCGGCGGGTACTGGAGCATGGTGCAGCCCCCGTACGTGAAGGAGTTCTGCACCTCGGCCGCGTCCCCGGCGGCGAACTGGAAGGCCGCGCCGGCCACCAGGACCGCAGCGAAGATCCCGGCCCCCGCCACCACCATGACGGGCACCAGCAGCAGCTTCCCCGGCGTCCAGTGCACGTCCAGCACCGTGAGCGCCCAGCCCAGCACCCCCAGCCCCTGCGCGATCCGCCCCAGCCGGCGCAGCGCGAACCGGTCCGCGGCGACCTGGGCGAGCAGCGGCACGGGCCGCACCAGCATGGTGTCGAGGGAGCCGTCGCGGATCCGCGCGCCCACCCGGTCGGTGTTGCCGAGGAGCAGGTCCGCCAGGCCCAGGGAGGCCGAGCCGGCCCCGTAGAGGAGCGCGACCTCGGGCAGCGTGAAGCCGCCCAGCGCCTCCACGTGGGAGAACATGACGGCGATCGCGACGAAGTCGAGCCCGCTGATCGCCGCGTTCCCGAGGGTGGCCAGCACGAACGACGTCCGGTACGTCATCGTCGAGCGGATCCACATCCCCGCGATCAGCCCGTAGCCGCGCAGCCCCTCGCGCACCCGCCCCTCGCGCACCCGGCCGCCGCGCACCCTGCCGCCGCGCCCGGGTTCGTCCTCGTACGGGCGACCGCGCCCGGGGGCGTCCACCCGGGCCACCGCCGCCCGGGCCCCGATCTCAGCCACCCTGGACCACCGCCTTCCGGGTCGCCGCCGACTGCACGAGCCGTCCCGCACCCAGCAGGGCCAGCGCCCACGCGGCCTGGAAGGCCAGCGCCCGCACCGCCGCACCGGCCCCGGTGTGCGTACCGAGCAGCACGTCCAGCGGCACCTGGAGCATCGCCGCCCACGGCAGCAGCCGCACCAGCTCGCCGAACCCGCCCGGGAAGACGGTCAGCGGCAGCAGCATCCCGGAGCAGAAGAGGGTCACGACGGTGGCCATCATGTTGACGCCGGCGCCGTCCATCAGCCAGAAAGCCGCCAGCCCCAGCAGGTAGCGCACTGCGAAGCCGACCACCAGCCCGAGGACGACCGACACCAGGAACAGCAGCCAGCGCAGCGGATCGGCGGGCAGGGCGAGGGTGAAGGCGAACGCCCCGGCCGCCAGCGGCAGCAGGCCGCGCCCCAGCAGCTGGAAGCCCGCCCGGCCCAGGTCGGCCGCGAGCCACCACGCCTGGAGATCGGCCGGGCGGTACAGGTCGACGGCGATGTCACCCGTACGGATGCGCTCCTGGAGCTCCTCCTGGAAGCCGCCGCCGATGAGGGAGCCGGCCGCGAGCAGGGACTGGCTGACCCACACGAAGGTCAGGGCCTGCGCCTGGTCGTAGCCGCCGAGGTGGGGGCGCTCGTCCCACAGCGCCACGTACGTGCAGGCGACGATGAAGCCGAAGACGGTGTTGGTGAACACGCCGGCGGCCGTCGCCGTCCCGTAGGCGGCGTAGCGCCGGAAGCCGCCGGCCGCGACGGCCAGATAGAGACGCACCGTATCCCTCCCTTTCCCGCGTCGTTCCCAGGCCGGAACCATCGGCTCCGGCCTGACCGGAAACCATCGGCACCACGCCGGCCGGAACCGTCGGCGCCACGCCATCCGGAGCCGCCGGCCCCGGTCTGACCGGAGCCGTCGGCGCCACGTCGGCCAAAGCGCGCGAGCTTAGTGCGGAGGGGCGAGCCACGCGACCGTTTTATGCCCGTCCGGGGCCAAATCACCGGCCATCGGGTAGACACCATGAGGTACAGATGTGGATATTTCCCACGGTCCCGAGGAGCCCCGGAGATGAGCGACCCGTCACCACCGCCGGGCTGGGCCCCCCGTGACCCCGACTCCCCGGGCCGTCCCCCCGCGCGCCCGGCCGCGTCCCGCCCCGGGGCCGGACGCACCCGCACCGGAGGCGGGCGCCGGCGCACCGGGTGGCGCCGCTTCGTGCCCACCTGGCGCACGGTCGTCGGCACCCTGCTGCTGTGCGCCCTGCTGATCGGCGGCGCGCTCGTCGCCGGGTACCTGCTGGTCGACATCCCCCCGGCCAACGCGGCCGCCACCGCCCAGTCCAACGTCTACCTCTACGCCGACGGCTCCCAGCTCGCCCGCGACGGAGAGGTCAACCGCGTCAACGTCCCGCTCTCCCAGATCCCCCTCGGCGTCCAGCAAGCCGTACTGGCCGCCGAGGACCGGGACTTCCACTCCGAACGGGCGGTGGACCCCAAGGCGATGGTCCGGGCCGCCTGGAACACGGCGACCGGCAAGGGCACCCAGTCCGGTTCGACCATCACCCAGCAGTACGTCAAGAACTACTACCTGGGCCAGGAACAGACGATCAAACGGAAGGTCAAGGAGTTCTTCATCGCGATCAAACTCGGTCGTGAGAAGTCGAAGGACTACATCCTCGAGGGGTACCTGAACACCAGTTACTTCGGCCGCAACGCCTACGGCATCCAGGCCGCCTCCCAGGCCTACTACGGCAAGGACGTCACCAAGCTGACCACCGCCGAGGGCGCCTACCTCGCCACCCTCCTCAACTCCCCCAGCGCCTTCGACGTCGTCTCCCACCCCCGCAGCCGCGACCGTGCCGTCGCCCGCTGGAACTACGTACTCGACGGCATGGTCAAGAAGAAGTGGATGACCGCCGGCGAGCGCGCCGCCGTGCGGTTCCCCGAGCCCGGCAAGGTGCGCGGGGCCGCCGGCCTGTCCGGGCAGCGCGGCTACCTCGTCGAGGCCGTCAAGGACTACATCACCGAGCACGACATCCTCGACGACAAGACCCTCGCCGAGGGCGGCTACCGGATCACCACCACCATCGACAAGCGCCGCCAGAACGCCTTCGTCGACGCCGTCCAGAAGCAGCTGGTCGACAAGCTCGACCCGGCCGCCCGCCCCGCGGACCGCCTGGTACGGGCCGGCGGCGCCTCCATCGACCCGGCCACCGGCAAGGTCGTCGCCCTCTACGGCGGCATCGACTACACCAAGCAGTACGTGAACAACGCGACCCGGCACGACTACCAGGTCGCCTCCACCTTCAAGCCGTTCGTCTTCGCCTCGGCGGTCGAGAACGACTCCCGCACCCAGGACGGCCGCCGCATCACCCCGAACACCCTCTACAACGGCGACGACAAGCGCCGCGTCGTCGGCACCCGCAGCGTGTACGCGCCCGAGAACGAGGGCCGGCAGTCGTACGGGGACATCACCGTCAACACCGCCACCGACCTCTCCGTCAACACCGTCTTCGCGCAGATGGTCGTCGACGTCGGCACCGAGAAGGTCAAGCGGACCGCCATCGACCTCGGCATCCCCGAGAACACCCCGAACCTCGTCGTCGGCCCGGCCATGGCCCTCGGCACCATGCAGGCCAGCGTCGTCGACATGACGCAGGCCTACGCGACCCTCGCCGACCACGGCCGGTACACCCCGTACACCTTCCTGGAGAAGATCTCCAAGGACGACGAGGACGTCCCCCTCCCCGACCGCACCCCCCGACAGGCCATCAGCCGGGAGGCCGCCGACACGACCACCTCCATGCTGATCAGCGTCGTCGACAACGGCACCGGTACGGAGGCCCTGGCGGCCGGCCGCCCGGCGGCCGGCAAGACGGGCACCGCCGAACTGGACCGCGCGGCCTGGTTCGCCGCGTACACCCCCGACCTGGTCACGGTGGTCTCGGTCATGGGCCAGGACCCGGACACGGGCACCCTCCAGTCCCTGTACGGGGCACTGGGCGAGACCCGTATCGGGGGCGGCGGCTACCCGGCCCGGATCTGGGCCGCCTACACGAAGGCGGCCCTGGAGGCCACGGACCCGGAGGAATTCGACCTGGAGCTCCAGCCCGGCGCGGCCCAGCTCCCGCCTCCCCCGCCCACCACGCCGCAGCAGCCCGAGGGCAGCCGCCCACCGTGGCAGCGGCCCGACCGGCCCACCCCGCCCGGACCGCCCACCCCGACGACCCCGGCGAACGGCGGCCAGACCCAGGGCGGGCAGACGCAGGGCGGACAGACCAACGGCGGACAGACCACCGGCGGCGAAACGAACGGCGGCCAGACGCAGGGCGGCCAGACGAACGGCGGCCAGACCACCGGGGGACAGACGAACGGGGGCCAGACCACCGGCGGCCAGACCAACGGGGGCCAGACGAACGGGGGCCAGACCACCGGCGGCGACACCGACGGCGGCCAGACGAACGGCGGCGGCACCGACGGCGGCACCACCCAGGGCCGCCGCCGCCCGCCCGCCGAGTTCCTCGAATGAGCCCTCGAACGAGCCGCCGAACGAGCCGGTCAGTGCCCGGACGTGGCCTTCAGCCCCACCACCGCCACCAGCAGCAGACAGATGAAGAAGATCCGGGCGGCGGTGACGGGCTCCCCCAGCACCGCCATGCCGAGCACGGCCGCCCCGGCCGCACCGATACCCACCCAGACGCCGTACGCCGTACCGATGGGCAGGGTCTTGGCCGCGTACGACAGCAGCACCATGCTGGCGACGATCCCCGCACCGGTGAACACCGACGGCCACAGCCGCGTGAAGCCCTCGGTGAACTTCATGCCGATGGACCAGCCGACCTCGAGCAGACCGGCGACGAGAAGAAGAACCCAGGCCATGACAGGCACCTCCGGGACGAGAACGGCAAGGGGGTGCGTCGTCTTTGCGTCCTGCCACCCGGTACGGCGCGTCTCGTCGGGGATTCCGCTCCACCGTAGCAAAGGGCATGCGAAAGGGCCGGTGACCCCTGTCACCGGCCCTCTCCCCCAGAACGGATCAGAGGTACAGCCCGGTGGAGTCCTTCGACCCCTCCAGCCGCTCCGAGGCCACCGCGTGCAGGTCCCGCTCGCGCATCAGCACGTACGTCGCCCCGCGCACCTCCACCTCGGCCCGGTCCTCCGGGTCGTACAGCACGCGGTCGCCCGTCTCGACGCTGCGCACGTTCTGCCCGACCGCGACGACCTCGGCCCAGGCGAGCCGCTTGCCCACCGCGGCCGTCGCCGGAATCAGGATGCCGCCGCCCGAGCGCCGCTCGCCCTCGGGCGTGTCGGACTTCACGAGCACGCGGTCGTGGAGCATGCGGATGGGCAGCTTGTCGTGGGTGGTGTTCTCGCTCACGCCTCGAACCTACCTGCCGCCACCCGCGCCGCGTGCCGGAGGGTGGTCACCGCCCCGTCACCGCTTGCGGCGCGAGGAGGCCACGAGCAGCCCCACGACGCCGACCGCGAGGAGCACGACCGGCACGATCCGCTCGAGGCGCGGGGCGCCGTCCTCGTGGCGCAGGCCGTCCTTCACATCGGTGACGAGCCGGTTCACCGCGACGAAGGCGCGGCCGGCCGTGTGGTCCACCGTCGAGGCGACCCGGGCCTTCGCGTCCCCGATGATCGTTTGCGGGTGCATGCGCACGCCGATCTCGTCGAGCGTCTCGGCGAGCTGCTCGCGGCGGCGGACGATGTCCGCCTCGATCTGTGCGGGGGTCCTGGCTTCCGGCACCGCGCTGCCTCCGTCGTCGTGTCGTCACGTATGGGCTTGATCCGTCATGGACAGTCTGTCAGCTAAGTCAGCTTAGGCTCATGCCGTACGGATCCCCTCCCGAGGAGAGCACTGACATGAGCGAGCGACTCCAGCCGGGCGACATCGCCCCCGCCTTCACCCTGCCCGACGCGGACGGCAAGGAGATCTCGCTCGCCGACCACAAGGGCCGCAAGGTCATCGTGTACTTCTACCCCGCGGCCCTGACCCCGGGCTGCACCAAGCAGGCCTGCGACTTCACGGACAACCTGGACGCCCTGGCCACGGCCGGCTACGACGTCATCGGCGTCTCCCCGGACAAGCCGGAGAAGCTCGCGAAGTTCCGCGAGAAGGAGCACCTGAAGGTCACCCTCGTCGGGGACCCGGAGAAGGCGACCCTGACGGCGTACGGGGCGTTCGGCGAGAAGAAGCTGTACGGCAAGACGGTCACCGGGGTGATCCGCTCCACGGTGGTCGTGGACGAGGAGGGCAAGGTCGAGCACGCCTTCTACAACGTCAAGGCCACCGGCCACGTAGCGAAGATCATCAAGGACCTGGGCATCTGACCCCGCCCCCTCCCCCCGGAAAGTCCCGCCCCAGAAGTGGTGCGGGACTTTCCGTTTATCGCACGTAACACCCCGCACAGCGGTTCGTTAACCCGTACGAGGCCGGAACGCCCGGCCGAGAAGGGGGAGGCACCGTGACCGGCCCGTACGCGCGAGGCACCCTGACCGCCGCCGTGGCCGCATCGAAAGGCTGGGCCGATCTGATGCGGCGCCTGGGCCTGAAGGAGAGCGGCGGACAGCGCCGCGTACTCCAGGAAAGGGTCGCCCTTCACGGGATCGACACCAGCCACTTCGCGAAGCGCAGCCCATGGCGCACATACCCGGACGAGGCCATAGCAGCGGCTGCCGCGTCATCGACCACGTTGCGCGAAGTGGCGCTGAAACTCGGCGCCCGCCCCGCCACGGGCACGCTGTCGCACATCGTCCGCCGCATCGCCGCAGCGGGCATCGACATCAGTCACTTCCCGGGCATGGAGCGGGGTCGCGTCGAGCTGCCGTTCACTCCCACAGAACTCGCCACGGCAGCGGGCTCCGCCGACAGCCTCCGCAGCACGGCCCGCGCCTTGGGCATTCCCGACGACAGCCGGTCCCGCGCCGCACTCGGAAGGATGCTGAAAGAGCACGGCATCGACACCGCCCACTTCCGCAACTCCCGCCGGGCCATCCCGGAGGAGGCCGTCCGCGCCGCCGTTCCGGATGTGACCAGCTTCGCCGACCTCATGCGGGCCCTCGATCTCGAAGTGAACGACGTCAACCATCGCCGGGTGCGGCGACGCGTCACAGAACTCGGACTCGACGTCAGCCATTTCAAGCGGCGCACATGGGCAGGCCCGGCAGTGACGCGCCGGCCCATCGCATCTGGCGTACTGATCGCACTTCCCGCGGGTTCTCCCCGGACCAACCGCAGTCGACTGCACCGCGCCCTACAAGAAGTCGGCGTCCCCTACGCCTGCGCCACGTGCGGGAATCCCGGCGAATGGCTGGGACAGCCGATCACCCTCCAGATCGACCACACAAGTGGTGACTGGCTCGACAACCGGCGCGAGAACCTCCGCTACCTGTGCCCCAACTGCCATGCGCTGACCGACACCTGGTGCCGCGGAGACCGTCGCCGCAATCGTGTCGCCCGCCAGACCTCCGCAGTCGTAGACTAGCCGCAGCCGGCCAGGATCGATGTCCGAATTGGCCGGTTAGTCGCGGTCGTGGTGGAATTGGCCTACACGCAACTTTTAGGTAGTTGTGGGAGAAATCCCTTGAGGGTTCGAGTCCCTCCGACCGCACCGACACGAAGGCCCCGTACGCGCATCCGCGTACGGGGCCTTCGCCACATCCGGCGGACCTCAGCCCAGCAGTTCCCGGATCACCGGGACGAGGGCGCGGAAGGCCTGGCCGCGGTGGGAGATGGCGTTCTTCTCGTCCGCGGTGAGTTCCGCGCAGGTGCGGGTTTCGCCGAGGGGCTGGAGGATCGGGTCGTAGCCGAAGCCGCCGCCGCCCGCCGGGGTGTGGCGGAGGGTGCCCAGGAGGCGGCCCTCCACGACGCGTTCGGTGCCGTCCGGGAGGGCGAGGGCCGCCGCGCAGAAGAAGTGGGCGCCGCGGTGTTCCGAGGGGATGTCCCCGAGCTGGGCCAGGAGGAGGTCCAGGTTGGCGCGGTCGTTGCCGTGGGCGCCGGCCCAGCGGGCGGAGAAGATGCCGGGGGCGCCGTTCAGGACGTCGACGCAGAGCCCCGAGTCGTCGGCGACCGCGGGCAGGCCGGTGGCCCGGGCCAGGGCGTGGGCCTTGAGGAGGGCGTTCTCGGCGAAGGTGACGCCGGTTTCCTTGACGTCGGGGATCTCGGGGTACGCGTCCGCGCCGACCAGTTCGTGCGGCAGGCCGGCGGCGGACAGGATGGCGCGGAGCTCGGTGACTTTGCCCGCGTTGCGGGTCGCGAGGATCAGGCGGGTCATGCGGCCATTATCCCGGCGTGCAGACCTTGGAGATCTCGGCGGCGGCGTCGGCGACGGGCTGGACGTCGGGGGTGGCGTCACCGTTGTTGACGGCGGTGCGGACGTTCTTGACGGCCGTGCTCATGGAGTCGACGGCCTTGCCGAGGTCGGCGTTGCCCGTCGTGTCCTTGATCTTCTTGAGGTTGGTCTCGACCTGGTCGAGCGCGTTCTGGGTGTCCTGGATGCTGTTGCCGGCGTTGGAGACGGCCTGCTGGAGGTCGCCGACGCTGTCCGCTATGGCGACGGCCGTGTTGGCGCAGTCCATGGCGGTGGAGATGGCGTCGCAGGACGTCAGGGCGGGGACGGTCAGGACGGCCGCCACGGCTACGGCGGCGATGCGGAATTTCGGCTTCATGGATTCCCCCGGGAAAGGCTCGGATGCGTGGACGGGCGCACGGTGGTGAGACCGTGCGCCCGTATCCGCGTAGACGCGTGGCCGCGGCCGGCGGTTGCTACGGGACCTGGAGGTCCAGGGCGCCGAGCTGGAGGGCTTCCAGGTCGGCGCAGCCGCCGGCGGCGAGGTCGAGGAGGGCGTTGAGTTCCTTGCGGTCGAAGGGCTCGCCCTCGGCGGTGCCCTGGACCTCGACGAAGCGGCCGTCACCGGTGCAGACGACGTTCATGTCGGTCTCGGCGCGCACGTCCTCCTCGTAGCAGAGGTCGAGGAGCGGGACGCCGTCGACGATGCCGACGCTGACGGCGGCGACGGTGCCGGTCAGGGGCTTGCGGCCGGCCTTGATGAGCTTCTTCTTCTGGCCCCAGGCGATGGCGTCGGCGAGGGCGACGTAGGCGCCGGTGATGGCGGCGGTGCGGGTGCCGCCGTCGGCCTGGAGGACGTCGCAGTCCAGGACGATGGTGTTCTCGCCGAGGGCCTTGTAGTCGATGACGGCGCGCAGCGAGCGGCCGATGAGGCGGGAGATCTCGTGCGTGCGGCCGCCGATCTTGCCGCGGACGGATTCGCGGTCGCCCCGGGTGTTGGTGGAGCGGGGCAGCATCGAGTACTCGGAGGTGACCCAGCCTTCGCCGCTGCCCTTGCGCCAGCGCGGGACGCCTTCGGTGAAGGAGGCGGTGCAGAAGACCTTGGTGTCTCCGAAGGAGATGAGGACGGAGCCCTCTGCGTGCTTGCTCCATCCGCGTTCGATGGTGACCGGGCGGAGCTGTTCGGGCGTGCGGCCGTCGATGCGAGACATGGTGTGAGCCTAGTCGGTGCGGGGGTACGCGTGGACCCCGTCCGGTGGGCCGGTACGGGGTCCTCGTTGTGCCCCGCGGCGGGGCGGGTGAGCGGTGGGTTCAGCTCACATCATGTCTTCGATCTCGCCGGCGATCGGGTCGGCGTCGGTGCCGATGACGACCTGGATGGCGGTGCCCATCTTGACGACGCCGTGGGCGCCGGCGGCCTTGAGGGCGGCTTCGTCGACGAGGGAGGGGTCGGCGACCTCGGTGCGCAGGCGGGTGATGCAGCCCTCGACCTCTTCGATGTTCTCGATGCCGCCGAGCCCGGCGACGATCTTCTCAGCCTTGGTGGCCATGTGTTTCTCCCTGAGTGTTTCGAAGAACGGGTCTGTGCGGCCGTGCCCGGCTACCCGCTGCGTCCGCTTTGTCACGGTAGCTCAGGTGGCTCACGGTTGGCCTATCTGTGCGGGCGCGGGCCGGGTTCCTGCCGAATGATGACGATCAGCAGCAGCCTGCCCACAACTGGTCTACACCAGTGTGCCGCACGGGCTGCGCGTGCCAAAAACGGGCCGGCCGAGGGAGACGCGGATGAGCGCGAGCAGCGCAGCGGCGGTGCCGCGCGGGCAGCGGTGGAACGGCTTGTTCCAGGGGCTGCAGAAGATGGGGCGCAGTCTCCAGCTGCCGATCGCGGTGCTGCCCGCCGCGGGCATCCTGAACCGGCTCGGGCAGCCGGACGTGTTCGGTGCGGACGGGCTGGACTGGACGGCCGTGGCCAAGGTGATGGCGGGTGCGGGCGGGGCCCTGCTGGACGCCGATCTGGGTCTGCCCCTCCTGTTCTGCGTCGGCGTCGCGATCGGCATGGCGAAGAAGGCGGACGGTTCGACGGCGCTGGCGGCGGTGGCGGGGTTCCTCGTCTACCGGGGTGTGCTGCACGCCTTCCCGAAGCCGTGTCCGTCCGGCACGAAGGACGTCGGGGGCGGCTGCCTGACTCCGACGGACACCTTCGCCGGGTATGCGTACCAGAATCCGGGGGTGTTCGGCGGCATCGTCATGGGGTTGCTCACGGCCTGGTTCTGGCAGCGCTACCACCGGGTGAAGCTGGTCGACTGGCTGGGCTTCTTCAACGGGCGCCGGCTGGTCCCGATCATCATGTCGTTCGTGGCGATCGCCTTCGCGGCGCTGTGCCTGTGGGTGTGGCCGCCGGTCGGTGACGCGCTGGAGGGCTTCTCGGACTGGCTGGTGGGCCTGGGTGCCTGGGGAGCGGGGATCTTCGGTGTCGCGAACCGGGCGCTGCTGGTGATCGGCCTGCACCAGTTCCTGAACGTGCCGGTGTGGTTCCAGTTCGGCAGTTACACCAAGCCGGACGGGGCGACCGTCCATGGCGACATCAACATGTTCCTGGCGGGCGATCCGGATGCCGGGCAGTTCCTGAGCGGGTTCTTCCCCATCATGATGTTCGCCCTGCCGGCGGCGGCGCTGGCGATCGCGCACTGCGCGAAGCCGCAGCGGCGCAAGGAGGTCGGCGGGCTGATGCTGTCGGTGGGCCTGACGTCCTTCGTCACGGGGATCACGGAGCCCCTGGAGTACTCCTTCCTCTTCGTGGCGCCGGCGCTGTACGTGGTGCACGCGGTACTGACGGGCGTGTCGATGGCGGTGACGTGGGCGCTGGGGGTGCACGACGGGTTCAGCTTCTCGGCCGGTCTGATCGACTACGTCATCAACTGGGGGCTGGCGACGAAGCCCTGGCTGATCATTCCCATCGGGCTGGGTTTCGCGGTCGTCTACTACGCGGTGTTCCGCTTCGCGATCACGAGGTGGGACATCCCCACGCCGGGCCGGGAGTCGGACGAGGAGATCGCCGCGATGCAGGCGGAGAACACCAAGGCGTGACGCACCCCGCGACACGGGGCCGGGGCCTTCGGATCCGTTGATCCGGAGGCCCTTCCTCTTGTGGCGCAGGCCACAGGAAATCGAAGGTTCCTTATCTAACCCCGACCGTGCTACAACTGGTCTACACCACCCAATGGTGTAGACCATGCGGCTGCCGAGCGGCCTGTGGTCCCCCTTTTCCGAGACGCCGCCACCCCCGTTTTCCATGTCCCCAGGCAGCGCCTTGTCCTCTGGAGGAACCCATGTCCACAGCGACCGCTGCGGAGAAGAAGAAGGGCGCTGGCGTGATGGCCGTCATGCAGCGCATCGGCCGGAGCCTCATGCTCCCCGTTGCCGTGCTGCCCGCCGGCGCTCTGCTCATCCGCCTCGGCCAGGACGACATGCTCGGCAAGGCGTCGCTGCCGGACTTCATCAACAAGATCGCCACATACATGGCGGCCGGTGGTGACGCGATCATCGGCAACATGGCGCTGCTGTTCGCCGTCGGCATCGCGATCGGCTTCGCCAAGAAGTCCGACGGTTCGACGGCCCTGGCCGCCGTCACCGGTTACCTGGTCTTCCAGAAGGTGCTCGCCACCTTCACCGACTCCAGCCTGCCGAAGATCGCCAAGGTGGTCGACGGCAAGGTCGCGATGGTCGAGGCGCCCGTGGACGCCAAGGTCCTCGGCGGTGTCGTGATGGGCCTCGTCGTCGCCCTGCTCTACCAGAAGTTCTACCGGACCAAGCTGCCGGACTGGGCGGGCTTCTTCGGCGGCCGCCGTCTGGTCCCGATCCTCTCGGCCTTCGCGGGCCTGTTCATCGGCATCCTCTTCGGTCTGATCTGGCCGGTCCTCGGCAAGGGCATCCACGGCTTCGGTGAGTGGCTGGTCGGCTCCGGCGCCGTCGGCGCGGGCATCTTCGGTGTCGCCAACCGCGCGCTGATCCCGGTCGGCATGCACCACCTGCTCAACTCCTTCCCGTGGTTCCAGGCGGGCGAGTACAACGGCAAGAGCGGTGACATCGGCCGCTTCCTCGCCGGCGACCCGAGCGCCGGACAGTTCATGA
Source organism: Streptomyces sp. NPDC034043 (assembly GCF_055575675.1). Classification (NCBI taxonomy): domain Bacteria; kingdom Bacillati; phylum Actinomycetota; class Actinomycetes; order Kitasatosporales; family Streptomycetaceae; genus Streptomyces; species Streptomyces sp. NPDC034043. Next base: position 113,018 of record NZ_JBVISF010000005.1, on the reverse strand, counting down.
CCGGCTTCTTCCCGATCATGATGTTCGCCCTCCCGGCCGCCTGCCTGGCGATCGTCCACTGCGCCCGCCCCGAGCGCCGCAAGGTCGTCGGCGGCATGATGTTCTCCCTCGCGCTCACCGCGTTCGTCACCGGTGTCACCGAGCCGATCGAGTTCACCTTCATGTTCATCGCCCCGGTGCTGTACGCGGTCCACGCGGTCCTGACCGGCGTGTCCATGGCTCTGACCTGGGCGCTCGGCATGAAGGACGGCTTCGGCTTCTCCGCCGGCGCGATCGACTTCTTCCTGAACCTGGGCATCGCCACCAAGCCGTGGATGCTCGTCCTGGTGGGTCTGTGCTTCGCGGCCCTCTACTACGCGATCTTCCGCTTCGCGATCACCAAGTGGAACCTGCCCACCCCGGGCCGCGAGTCGGACGAGGAGCTCGCCGAGCTGGCGAAGGCCGAGGCCAAGTAGGACGCCCCGGGGCCCCTGCGGCCCCGCGGCCCGTAGGCGGCACCGCGCGACGCGGCCCCCGCTCTCCCGGAAGGGAGGCGGGGGCCGCGTCGTACTCCCGTGCGTCAGACCTCGTACTCGGCGCCCGCGTACGCGAGGTCGACCGGGCCGCCGTAGACCGCCCGGGCGTCCGCCAGGTTCTGCGCGGCGTCCGTCCACGGCGGGATGTGCGTCAGCACGAGCCGGCCGACCCGCCCGTCGCGCGCGTACTCGCCCGCCTCGCGGCCGTTGAGGTGGAGGTCCGGGATGTCCTCCTTGCCGTGCGTGAAGGACGCCTCGCACAGGAACAGGTCGGCGCCCTCCGCCAGCATGCCCAGCTCCGGGCAGACCCCGGTGTCGCCGGAGTACGCCAGTACGCGCCCGCCGTGCTCGACGCGGATGCCGTACGACTCGACCGGGTGGCAGACCTTCTCCGTGCGGACCGTGAACGGGCCGATCTCGAAGACGGCGGACTTCAGCGTGCGGAAGTCGAAGACCTCGCTCATCGAACGCTCGTCGGGGACGTCCTCGTACGCCGTGGTCAGGCGCTGCTCGGTGCCCTCGGGGCCGTAGACGGGGATGGTTCCGCAGCGGCCGCCCTCGTGCCGGTAGTAGCGGGCGACGAAGTACGCGCACATGTCGATGCAGTGGTCGGCGTGCAGATGGCTCAGGAAGATCGCGTCGAGGTCGTAGAGACCGCAGTGGCGCTGGAGCGCTCCGAGGGAACCGTTGCCCATGTCGAGGAGCAGCCGGAAGCCGTCGGCCTCGACGAGATAGCTCGAACATGCCGAATCCGCGGCCGGGAAGGACCCCGAACAGCCGACGACGGTGAGCTTCATGGAGCGTGAACCTCCGTGGACGGTCCGTGGACGGAATGCGGGCCGTGCGTGGGTCGAGCGTAAGGCGCGAAACCTCCGGTCGCTCCTCCGCGGCGGGCCGTTGTGGGGGGAATCACCTGCCGTGTCACCCAGGGGAGCGACGCGGGGTACGCGCGTTGCCGTTCCGCCGTGCCGTTGCCGCGCCGGGCGCCGCCCGCACGGCTACGGTCGGAACATGGACACGTCGTGGTGGCCCGCTGTGCTCGCGGCGGTCGCCGTGGCGGTGGTGGTGCTGCTCCCCCGGCGGCGCACGGCGGTGACGGTGGCGCCCCCGCCCCGCGGAACGGCGCCGCCGCCGCGGGTGCGGCCGGGCGAGCTGTGGCGCCTGGCGGACGGCCGGACCTGCCTGGTGCTGGCGGTACGGGCGCACCGGGCGCGGGTGGCCTGGATCGTCGGGAAGTACGACGACCGGCGGGCCGGGGTGATCCCGCTGCCGCCGGGGACGGCCGGCGCGCACGGCAGGGGCGGGTTCCTGGAGGCGGACCGGCCCGAGGAAGTGTCGCTGTGGGAGTTCCGCAGCCCGCTGGGGACACTGGACCCGGTGCTGTGGGACGAGGCCAAGGGGCTGGGAGGCGGTGCGGGGTGATCCGGCTGCGGCGCGTCTACGATCCTCCCGAGCCGGGGGCGGACGGCGTGCGGTCCTCGTGGACCGGCTGTGGCCCCGGGGGTTGTCGAAGGCGGCGGCCGCGGTGTGGGGGCACCTCCCAGCGGTAGCAGTTGCTGGGCGACGCCGGCGGGGCGTGACGGCGCGCCGCACCCGCCGCGGGAACGCGGGGATGCGGCGCGGAGCCGGGGCCGGGGCCGGGGCGGCGGCCGGACGCCGCGTCAGAGGCGGGCGCCGGGCCTGTCCGTGCACAGCGCCCAGATGACGAACACCCCGACGGCGATCGCGATGAGCGCCCACAGGGGCTGGTAGGGCAGCCACAGGAAGTGGAACAGCACCGAGAGGGCGGCCACGACGACACCGGCGGTCCGGCCCCACGGGGCGCCCTTGAGGATGCCGACGCCGACGACGAGGACGACGGCGCCGAGGACCAGGTGGATCCAGCCCCACGCGGTGAGGTCGAACCGGAAGGTGTAGTCGCCGACCGGCAGGTACACCTCGTCCCGGGCGAGGGCGGCGATGCCCTCCAGGACGCTGAACAAGCCGCTGACGGCCATCAGGACACCGGCGAAGGCGGCACCGCCGCCGGCCCACGCGGCGGCGGGGCCCGGTCCCGGGCCGGCGGCGCCGGCCGGGGCCGAGGGGGAGGTACTGCCCGGGGTGGTGGTCATGTCGCCACCTTCCTGCTGGGGGAACCGGTCGTACCGAGCGTGCGCGCGGGGGACCGGCCGGGCGACCCGGCGGGGCCGGCCGGGTGAACCGCCGTTCCGCCGCCGGCCCCGGACCCCGGGGCCGGGGCCGCGGCGGGCCGGGACGCGGGACGCCGCCGGGGCCGCGTACCGCGGTCCCGGCGGCGTCATCGGGCCGTGCCGTTGCGTGCCGTGCGTACGGGCCTCAGGCCCAGAGCTGGCCCTGGAGGACCTCGATGGCCTCTTCCGTGGTCGCCGCCGTGTAGACGCCGGTCGACAGGTACTTCCAGCCGCCGTCGGCCACGACGAAGACGATGTCGGCGGACTCCCCGGCGGCGACCGCCTTGCGGCCCACGCCGATCGCCGCGTGCAGCGCGGCTCCGGTGGAGACGCCCGCGAAGATGCCCTCCTGCTGGAGGAGTTCCCGGGTGCGGGTCACCGCGTCGGCCGAGCCGACCGAGTAGCGGGTGGTGAGCACCGAGGCGTCGTACAGCTCGGGGACGAAGCCCTCGTCGAGGTTGCGCAGGCCGTAGACGAGGTCGTCGTAGCGCGGCTCGGCGGCGACGATCCGCACTCCGGGGACGTTCTCGCGGAGGTAGCGGCCGACGCCCATGAGGGTGCCCGTCGTGCCCAGGCCCGCCACGAAGTGGGTGATCGACGGGAGGTCGGCGAGGATCTCCGGGCCGGTCGTGGCGTAGTGGGCGCCCGCGTTGTCCGGGTTCCCGTACTGGTAGAGCATCACCCAGGCGGGGTTCTGCTCCGCCAGCTCCTTCGCCACCCGTACGGCGGTGTTCGAACCGCCCGCGGCCGGCGACGAGATGATCTCGGCTCCCCACATCGCGAGAAGGTCGCGGCGCTCCTGCGAGGTGTTCTCCGGCATCACGCACACGATCCGGTAGCCCTTGAGCTTCGCGGCCATCGCGAGCGAGATGCCCGTGTTGCCGGAGGTGGGTTCCAGGATGGTGCAGCCGGGGGACAGTCGGCCGTCCTTCTCCGCCTGTTCGACCATGTGGAGCGCGGGGCGGTCCTTGATCGAGCCGGTCGGGTTGCGGTCCTCCAGCTTGGCCCAGATGCGGACGTCGGCCGAGGGGGACAGTCGCGGCAGGCGCACCAGCGGGGTGTTGCCGACCGCCGCGAGGGGGGAGTCGTACCGCATTACTTCGAGCCGCCGGCCACGGCCGGGAGGATGGTGACGCTGTCGCCGTCCTTGAGGGCGGTGGAGATGCCGTCGATGAAGCGGACGTCCTCGTCGTTGAGGTAGACGTTCACGAAGCGGCGCAGCTGGCCGCCGGCGTCCTGGTCGACGAGTCGCTCTCGGATGCCCTTGTGGCGGGTCTCCAGGTCCGCGAACAGCTCGGAGAGGGTGGCGCCCTCGCCGTTGACGGCCTTCTCGCCGTCGGTGTAGGTGCGGAGGATGGTCGGGATGCGGACCTCGATGGCCATGGCAGGCTCCAGTGTCGTGAAAGGGGCGAAGGAGTGTGCGGGCGCGCGTTCGTGCTGCCCCGCGCGGAGGGGGCCGGGTGCTCAGGCGGCAGGACAGATGGCGCTGGCGAGGCGGCACAGGTCGACGTGCAGCCGCGCCACGAGCAGCAGCCTGCCGGGCGTCTCGATGCTCACGTCGTGGGAAACCATGCGGTCATGTTAACGATTCCCGGTCCCCCGTTTGGAGTGTGATCCCGCATCGTGGACGCCATCGGCTCACATGGTGGTCAGTAGGCGGCCACGACCTGTACTTCTTCCTCCGTGATCACGCCGTCGACGATCCGGTAGGAGCGGAACTGGAACTCGCCGAGGCCGTCCTGGTCGGCCGTGGATACCAGGACGTAGTGCGCGCCGGGCTCGTTCGCGTACGTGACGTCCGTGCGCGAGGGGTAGGCCTCGGTGGCGGTGTGCGAGTGGTAGACGATCACGGGGTCCTCGTCCCGGTCGTCCAGTTCGCGGTAGAGCTTCAGCAGATCCTTCGAGTCGAACTCGTAGAACGTGGGCGAGCGGGCCGCGTTGAGCATCGGGATGAACCGCTCGGGGCGGCCGGTGCCCGCCGGGCCGGCCACCACGCCGCACGCCTCGTCCGGGTGGTCCTTGCGGGCGTGCTCGACGATCTGGTCGTACAGGGCCTGGGTGAGGGTCAGCATGGGCCACAGGATAAGCAGACGGGCCCTCTCGTACCGAGGAGTGGTACGGGAGGGCCCGAATGGTGGACACGATGCCCCGGGCGCGGGGCCCGGGGCGTGTTTCCCGGCCGTGACGGCTGCCGGGGGGCTCGGATTCCGCGGGTCAGCGGGTGACCTTGTTGAAGGCGGCTCCGCGCGGGTTGCGGGCCTTGAGGACCAGGTAGGAGACCCCCAGGACCAGGCCCCACAGCGGGGCGCAGTAGAGCGAGACGCGGGAGTCCTTGTCGACGCCCATCATCACGATGACCATGCCGATGAACAGCAGGGCGAACCAGCTGGTCCAGGGGGCGCCGGGGGCGCGGAAGGAGGACTGGGGCAGCTCGCCGCGGTCGGCCTTGGCGCGGTAGCGGATCTGGCAGACCAGGATCATGACCCAGGCCCACATGCCGGAGATGGTGGCGAAGGAGACGACGTAGTCGAAGGCCTTGCCCGGGGCGACGTAGTTGATCCAGACGCCGACCAGCATCAGGGCGGCGGAGAAGGTGGTGCCGACCAGCGGGGTGCCGTTCTTCGTGAGCTTGGTGAAGAACTTCGGGCCCTGGCCGTTGAGCGCGAGGTCGCGCAGCATGCGGCCGGTGGAGTACATGCCCGAGTTGCAGGAGGACAGGGCGGCGGTCAGCACGACGAAGTTGACGATCGCGGCGCCGACGCCGAGGCCCATCTTCTCGAAGGCGAGGACGAAGGGGCTCTCGCCGGCCTTGAAGTTGGACCACGGGATGACCGACATGATCATAATGAGCGCGCCGACGTAGAAGACGGCGATGCGCCACGGCACGGTGTTGATGGCCTTGGGCAGGGTCTTCGCGGGGTCCTTGGACTCGCCGGCGGTCACGCCGACCAGCTCGACCGCGAGGAAGGCGAACATCACGATCTGCAGGGTCATCAGCGTCTCGCCGATGCCGTGGGGGAAGAAGCCGCGGTCGCTCCACAGGTTGGAGACGGAGGCGGTGGCGGCCGCGTCGGAGAAGCCGATGGTGAGGATGCCGGCGCAGATCAGGATCATGCCGACGATGGCGGTGACCTTGACCATGGAGAACCAGAACTCCAGCTCGCCGAAGAGCTTCACGGAGATCAGGTTGGCGGCGTAGAGGATCACCGTGAAGATCAGGGCGTACGCCCACTGCGGGAAACTGTCGTCCGTCCAGTACGCCATGTACTTCGCGGCGGCGGTGACCTCGGTGATGCCGGTGACCACCCAGAACAGCCAGTACGTCCAGCCGGTCGCGTACCCCCAGAACGGGCCCAGGAACTCGCGGGCGTAGTCCGAGAAGGAGCCGGAGACGGGGCGGTACATGAGCAGTTCGCCCAGGGCCCGCATGATGAAGAAGATGACCAGTCCGGCGATGGCGTAGGCCAGGATCAGGCTCGGTCCGGCCTTGGAGATCGCCTTGCCCGCTCCGAGGAACAGGCCGGTGCCGATGGCTCCGCCGATCGCGATCATCTGGATCTGGCGGGCTCCGAGCGCCCGGTGGTAACCCTCCCCGTCGCCCTCGCCCCGACCGCCCTCGCCGGGCGTCCTGTCGTGCTGCTCGACCTGCACAGAGGTCATGTTTTGGTGCGCCTTTCTCCACGCCGACCCGCGCCTGGAACGGCTGCGGATCGGGTCCTCGATCCCCCCGGATACGGATGGAGTTGCACGCCGGCGGTCAGCCGGTTCGAGCGGGCCGGGGGACATGGGTGGCGTCCCGTCGGCGATCGTGAAGATTTATCACGGGCTTAGGGGTGGGAAAAGGGCGCAGAAGCGGCCTTCGGCCCGGTCATACCGGGACATGGGCGCCGAAATGGATCAGATCACCGCATGGCGGTGATCTGATCGTTATCCGGATTTGAGCGTCCGCTGAGCGAACGCGAAGGTGCATTTGACGTTCGCCGACCGTCGGCCCCGGCCGCCCGCGCGCGGTCAGAGGGTCTCGATGAGCGTCTCCTGGAGCCCTCCCAGCCAGAGGTACGCCATCACCATCGGCTTGCGCGGGTCGTCGTCCGGGAGCCGGAACAGCATCGCGCTCTCGTCGTCCTCGGAGATGTCGAGCCGGGCCGCGATGGTCAGCCGCAGGTCGTTGAGCGCGCCGAGCCAGCGCAGCGGCAGCTCGCCGGTCAGCTCCAGCACCGCCGCCCCGTCGCCGGCCGGGGTGAGGGCGTCGAGGCTGCGCACGACGGCCAGCGCGTCCTCCCGCTTGCGGGTGCGCAGGTCGTTCTCGGTGAAGCGGCGGAACTCCGCCGAGCGGGCCCGCAGCTCCTCGGCGTCCTGCCCCGGACGCGGGCCGTCGGGGCCCCCGTAGGCGTCGGGGAAGAGCCGGGCCAGCGCCGGGTCGGACGGGGGCTCGGTGGGGCCGTCGGAGGCGAACAGCGCCGCCAGCGGGTCGGCGTCCTCGGCGGGTTCCGGCCCGCCCGGGCCGATCAGCTCCAGCAGCTGCACGGCCAGCGAGCGCAGGATGGAGATCTCGATCTCGTCCAGGGCCACGGCGGCCCCGCCGCCCTTCAGCGGCTCGAACACGCCGCCCATCAGCCGCGGTCCTGCGAGAGGGTCGCCCAGAGCCCGTATCCGTGCATGGCCTGCACGTCCCGCTCCATCTCCTCGCGGGTGCCGCTGGAGACGACCGCCCTGCCCTTGTTGTGGACGTCGAGCATCAGCCTGGTCGCCTTGTCCTTGGGGTATCCGAAGTACGCCTGGAACACGTACGTCACGTAGCTCATGAGGTTGACCGGGTCGTTGTGCACCAGGGTCACCCACGGGACGTCCGGTTCGGGGACCGCGAAGGTCTCCTCGGCGGATTCGGTGCGTTCGATCTCAATAGGAGCAACACTCACTCGTCCCATGCTGCCACTGTGGCGGGCCGGTCGCACAAACGGACCCCCACATCTCGTCAGTTTGACGAAATGTGCGCTAGCATCCGTGACATGAACCCTGCGGACCTGGGCCTGCCGGTGGACGTGCCGTCGACAGCGCTCTTCACGGATCACTACGAGCTGACGATGCTCCAGGCAGCCCTGGCGAACGGCACCGCCGACCGCCGCTCGGTCTTCGAGGTCTTCACCCGGCGGCTGCCCGAGGGGCGCCGCTACGGGGTGGTGGCGGGCACCGGGCGCGTCCTGGACGCCGTCGAGAACTTCCGGTTCGACAGCGCGGTACTGGAGTTCCTGCGGGACCGGGCCGTGGTGGACATGCGGACGCTGGACTGGCTCGCCTCGTACCGCTTCTCGGGTGACATCTGGGGTTACCCCGAGGGGGAGGTCTACTTCCCCGGATCGCCGGTCCTGCGGGTCGAGGGCAGCTTCGCCGAGTGCGTACTGCTGGAGACGGTGATCCTCTCGATCCTCAACCACGACTCCGCCATCGCGGCGGCCGCCTCCCGGATGGCCTCGGCCGCCGGCGACCGGCCGCTGATCGAGATGGGGGCGCGCCGGACGCACGAACTGGCGGCGGTCGCGGCCTCGCGGGCCGCGTACGTGGGCGGCTTCAGCTCCACCTCGGACCTCGCGGCCGGCTTCCGGTACGGGATCCCGACGGTCGGCACCAGCGCGCACGCCTTCACCCTCGTGCACGACAGCGAGCGGGACGCCTTCACCGCGCAGGTCACCTCGCTGGGCAGCGGGACCACCCTGCTGGTGGACACGTACGACGTCGCGGAGGCGGTCCGCACGGCGGTGGACGTCGCCGGGACCGGCCTGGGCGCGGTGCGCATCGACTCCGGCGACCTGCTGCTGGTGGCGCACCGGGTGCGCCAGCAGCTGGACGAGCTGGGCGCCACGGGCACCCGGATCGTGGTCACCTCCGACCTGGACGAGTACGCCATCGCCTCGCTGGCGGCCGCGCCCGTGGACGCGTACGGGGTGGGCACCCAGCTGGTGACCGGCAGCGGGCACCCGACGTGCTCGATGGTCTACAAGCTGGTCGCACGGGCGGCGTCGGCCGACCCGAAGGCGCCGCTGGTGCCGGTGGCGAAGAAGTCCTCGGGCGGCAAGACCTCCGTCGGCGGGCGCAAGTGGGCGGCGCGCCGGCTGGACTCCGAGGGGGTCGCGGAGGCGGAGGTCGTCGGCACCGGACCGGTCCCGGCCGCGCTGGCCGACGCGCAGCTGCTGGTCCAGCTGGTGAAGGGGGGCGAGGTGGTGGCCCGCGAGCCGCTGGAGGCCGCCCGCGACCGCCACCGCACGGCCCGCGCCGGGCTGCCCCTCTCGGCGACCCAGCTCTCCCGCGGCGAGGCCGTGCTCCCGACGGAGACCCTTTACTGAGGCCCCCTCGCGCGGCCCGGCCCCGGCGGGCCCGCTGCGCGGAGCGGGGCGCCCGCCGGCCCCCGCGGCCTTCCCCGGGGGTCGGTCCCGCAGTTTCGGGAAGGGGCGGGGTGGGGCAAGAGCCCCCGCGGGGCCCGCCGCACCGCACGACCACACACACCGACCCGAAGGACACGCGACATGCACCGCGCACTGATCGTCGTCGACGTACAGAACGACTTCTGCGAGGGCGGCAGCCTCGCGGTCACCGGCGGGGCCGACGTCGCCGCCGCGATCACCGAGCTGATCGGGCAGACCACCCCCGGCTACCGGCACGTCGTCGCGACGCGGGACCACCACATCGACCCCGGCTCGCACTTCGCCCGGCCCCCGGCCGAACCGGACTACGAGACTTCCTGGCCGGTGCACTGCGTCGCCGGGACCGAGGGCGTCGGTTTCCACCCGAACTTCGCCCCCGCCGTCGCCTCCGGGGCGGTCGCCGCGGTCTTCGACAAGGGCGCCTACGAGGCCGCGTACAGCGGTTTCGAGGGCACCGACGAGAACGGCCGGGGCCTCAGCGAATGGCTGCGGGAGCGGCACGTGAGCGAGGTCGACGTGGTCGGCATCGCCACCGACCACTGCGTGAAGGCCACCGCCCTCGACTCCGCCCGCGCCGGCTTCACCACCCGCGTCCTGCTGGACCTGACGGCCGCCGTGGCCCCGCACACCACCGAGAAGGCGCTGGAGGAGCTCCGGGCGGCCGGCGTGACCCTGGTCGGCGGCCACCGGAGCCGCTGAGACGGCCGGCGAGGCTGCGGCGGCCGGGCGCCGACGCCCGGAGCGGCCCGAGCCCGGCTCAGCCGCCCAGGAGGGCGCGGATCGGGTGCCAGAGCTCCTGCTCGCGGTCCGGGGCCCCGCGCCACAGCAGGCCGTCGGGGTGGTGGAGGACGGCGGTGACCTCGTCCGGGGTGGGGGGCTGCGCGTTGCCCCGCAGGTACACGGCCCGCATGCCGAGGTTCCGCAGCCTGGTCAGGGCGCGGGCCCGGTTCGCCGCGTGTACCAGTACGCGTACGTTCCCGTCGTCGCCGCCCTCCGCGGAGGGCGGCCTCGGCAGCGTGAGCGCGACCACCACGCTGCCGCCTGGCAATCTGACGAAACCTCCACCGGGCATGATCTTCAGCTCCCCCGTCAACAAGAACAGTCGCCCACGCATCTAAACGCGATCGGCCGCCGCCCGCTAGGGGGCGACGGCCGATCATGCTTTGACCTGCGGCTTTACCTAATCACTTGACAGCGGGGCCGACCTCGATCGTCATCTGGAGGCCGTCGTAGGTCTCCTTCGCGATCTTGATCTTGGTGTTGGTGTCAGTGACCTTCACCGAGCCGGTCGGGTTCTCCTCGTAGTAGTACTTGCCCTTGTGGTCGTCGAAGACCATGTTCGCGGGCTTCGGCTTGACGAAGAGCGACTCGCCGTTCTTGTGCAGGGTGAACGCGTCCGTGGAGTACGCGCTGAAGGTGGCGTCGTACGGCTGGATCTTGTTCCGCAGCAGGGTGCCGTCCGACCACTTCATCGGCTTGGCGTTGGCGTCCACCGGCAGGATCAGGCCCTGGCCCGGGTGCTGGCTGGTGTTGTTGTCCTTCTGGGACTTGTCCCACAGCCAGATCAGCAGACCGTCCTGGTAGGGGTAGTGCTCGACCCAGCCCGGCTTGGTGTTGGCCCAGCCGAAGTTGTACGGGCCCACCTTGAGGGTGGAGTCGTACGAGACGTAGCGGCGGTTCTCCACGATGTAGTACTGCGGGTACTCCTTGGTGAAGCCCGCGCCGATCCGCTCGAAGCCCTTGCCGGTCCAGCCGTTGTCGCCGTTCTCGGCGCCGTCGGTGAACAGCGCGGCGCCGTCCGCGGTCAGGGTGACGGCGTCGGCCGTGAAGCCCTTGCCGCCCGCGCCGCCGTCCGTCTGGTAGCGGAAGCGGAGGTCGACCTTCTTGCCCGCGTAGGCGTCCAGCGGGAAGTTCAGCGCCTTCCAGGCGCCGGAGGTGCCGGTCAGCGACGGGCTGCCGGAGGCGTCGGCCGGGATGGCCGCACCGTCGGCGGTGCCGGCAAGGGCGGTCCAGGTGGCACCGCCGTCCGTGGACACCTCGGTGTAGAGGAAGTCGTAGTCGGCCTCGATGTCCCACCAGCCCTTGAGGGAGAGGGCGGCGGACTTCTTGCCGGTCAGGTCGACCGAGCGGGTCAGGGTGTTCTTGAGGTCGTCACCCATCTGGCTCCACCACTGCGAGGAACCCTCGGCGGGGGCGACGATGTCGGTCTTGACCTGCTTCTTCGGCAGCTCGACGACCAGCGCCTGCTTGTCCTTGGTGTTGTACTCGGCCACGCCCAGCTTGTGGGTGGACTTCGTCGCGGCCTTGGCCGTGTCGTAGTTCAGCCAGCCCAGCTGGAGCTTGTCCCAGGCGGTCATGTCGCCCGGGAGGTCGCCTATGGAGTCCTTGCCCTGGCCGAGCCAGGAGCCCGCGGACATCAGGGACCAGAAGCCGACCGAGTTCTCGCCGCCACCGGAGGTGTCGTAGAGGTCCGGCAGGCCGAGGTCGTGGGCGTACTCGTGCGCGAAGACGCCCAGGCCGCCGTTCTCCGGCTGCACCGTGTAGTCGCCGACCCAGATGCCGGTGTCGCCGATCTGGGTACCGCCGGCCTTGTTGTTCGCCGGGCCGGTCTTGCCGACGTCCGTGCCGTACGCGTACCAGCGGTGCGCCCACAGCGCGGTCTTGCCCTGCGCGCCGCCGCCGGCCGACTCGTCCTCGCCCGCGTGGACGATCTGGAAGTGGTCGATGTAGCCGTCGGGCTCGTTGAAGTTGCCGTCGCCGTCGAAGTCGTTGCGGTCCCACTGGTCGTACTGCGCCAGCTGGGCCTTGATCTGGGCGTCGGTCTTGCCGGCCTTCTTCTGGGCCTCCGTCCACGCGGTGACGCCGTCGCGGACGGTGTCCCACACGTTGGAGCAGTTGGACTGGCCGCAGAAGTTCGAGCCGTAACGGGCCTCGTTGTACGGGACCTTGACCCAGTCGGAGACCTCGCCCTCGACCGAGTAGCGGCCCGAGGAGGTCTTCTCGTAGTAGGTCTTCAGCGACTCCTTGCCCTGGCCCGTACCGAAGTACAGGTCCTGGAAGTACTCGCGGCTGAAGTCCTTGCGCCAGGCCGTGCTGTTGTTGGTCGCGCGGTCGGGCTGCGCGATCGTGTTGTGCAGCGGGCCGGGGGTGCCCCCGTACTTCGGCTCGGCCGGCTTCGGGCCCTCGGGGCCGTCGGGGTCGTGCATGGTCGTGTTGTCGACCTGGTCGCCGAACTCCACGAGGATCGTGAAGATCTTGTCGGTCTTCTCGCGGCCCAGCTCGACGTACTTCTTGTCGTCGAGCTTGACGACCTTCGAGGCACCGCGCTGCTCGACGTTCTTCTTGCCCGCCAGCACCTGGTCGAGGGCTGCCTCGCGCGCCTGCGCGTTCTGCTTGCTGAACGGGGTTTCGAGGTTGTGCTGGACCTGCTCCTTCGCGGGCGAGCTCGGGTCCTGCTTGTCGACAGCCGGAGCGTTGCCCCAAGCGGTGGTGGCCTGGGCCGTGGTGAAGAAGGCGCCCGAGGCCGCGGTGGCGGCCATGGTCACGCCGACGGCGGCGGCGCGCAGCGCGCGACGCCTGGTGGAGTTTCCGGTCACTTGATGTCGTTCCCCTCCCGCGGCCGCAACGTGGGTCGGAACGTCTCCATAGGAGCGGGGGGTTCCGCGCGGCGCGCGTCTCAAGTGACGACATTTGACCGGAGAGTCTAAAGAAAAGACAGACCTTGACTTCTTCCTTACAACTGCACTATGCGGTCAGCGAGTTCCGCTATTCGGACGTTCCGTCGCCATACCGCCCCATCCGGGGCGAAGACCTCCCGCCGGCCCGGGCATTCCGGGTATTGCGACCAGGCGTGCGACGCCGTGCGCCCCCTCCGTGCCCCGGCACCGTGGGTAAGTTCACGCTTACCTGTCACTCCGTCCGGGCAAGCCCTGGGGGAGTCACTTGACGCGTGCGCGATCTGTTGAGGCGACTCCCCCCTCCATGCCTCGAGGACGGAAGAAGCCATGCCGCGTCCGACTGCCGCACAGCTCGTCTACGGCTCCGCCACCGTCGTCGTGTCGACGATCGCCCTGCTGCTGCTCTCGCGGACGAGCACCGGGATCGGAGTCGCGGTCATCTCGGCCGCCGCGCTCGCCCTGGGACTGCTGGTCGCGCTCACGGTCGCGGTCCCCCGCCGGCGCCGCGGCCGGCACGCGGCGCGGCGGCCCGGCGGGCAGGGCGCGGGGGCGTCCGCCGGACGGGGGGCCGCGCCCTCCGGGACGGCCGCGGGGGCGGACGCCTCCCGGGTGCCCGGGCCCCGCACGGCCTCCGCGGACCACCGCGTCCACCACTGACCGGACACCGGCGCGGGCGGCCGCCCCCACCGGGGTCGGCCGCCCGCGCGTGTCCTCGTACCACTCGGTTCAAGAAGAGCTGACCACCACCGTCTTGGCGACCTTGTCGTGGAGCCCCTGCCGGTACGGCTTGTCGACGAGCATCGACACGATCAGCGCGAGCGGCCACAGGCAGAAGCAGCACACCAGCGTCGGCAGCCAGAGCACCACCGCGCGGCCGAGCGCCGGACCGGAAGGGGGCACGCTGCCGTCGTTGAGCATCGCGACGCGCAGACCCATCACCCTCTTGCCCAGGGTCCGGCCGTTCTTCCGCGTGAACCACCAGTCGTAGCCGATGTACGCGACGATCGCGATCAGCGTCCACACCAGACCCGTGCCGCCGTACGACTTCGAGATGACGGCGGTGACGTCCTCGCCCTCCTCGGTGTCCACGACGTAGCGCCTGTTGCCGAAGGGCAGTTGGATGAGGAACAGCGGCACCGCGATGATCAGCGTGTCGAGCACGCGTGCGACGAGCCGCTTCCCGAAGTCGGCGAGCGGGGGCATCCCGGCGAGCGGGTCGGGCATGCCGTAGCCGCCTCCTCCGCCGCCGTACGGGTCTCCGGGTCCGCCACCGCCGTACGGGGGCGGCGGCGGGGGGTAACCGCCGGGAGGCGGGGGCGGGGGGTAGCCGCCGCCACCGGGGGGCGGCGAGCCGTACGGCGAACCGCCCGACGGAGGTGTCGGTTCCTGGGGCTTCTTGAGGAACGGGTCGTCCTCGGGCGGCTGGCCCGGCGGCGGCTGATCGGTGCTCATGGCCCGAGTCGAACCCGGCTCCGCCCGCCCCGCAACGCGGCCGCGTCCGTCCGGGGCACGGCCCCGGCACGCCCTCCGGACCGGTCAGCGGGTCACGTACGTCCCGGCCGCCCGGTCGTGCCAGGCCCGCCGGCGCGGCCGGTCCACCAGGCACCACAGGCTGCCCGGCAGCCCCAGGAACGCGAACACGAGCCAGCGGCGCAGGGCCGCGCCGAAGGTGGGCGGGCGCAGGGTGGCGGCGGCCAGCACGCGCACGCCGAACAGCTTCTTGCCCGGGGTGCGGCCCCAGCGGGCGGTGGGCAGGGCCTCGTAGAGGACGCCGAAGAGCAGGACCGCACCGAGTACGAGGCCCAGGTGCCCGGCGGTGGTGGCGTCGAGCAGGTACACGGTGGTGGTGCGCCCGCTCGCCCGGGCCGCGTCCACCTTCGCCTCCAGATGGGCCGTCACCCGGGGTACGAGGGGCAGCGCCACGGCCGCGGCGACCCCGGCGTGCACGAGGGCGTCCACCAGCCGGGCCGCCCCCCGCCGCCCCAGCCCGGCGGGCCGCGCGGCCCGCTCCGCCATCCGCTCGAAGACGGCCCGGGTGTCCTCCCGGACGGGGGCGGGCGCGTCGGCGGCGGCGGGCTGCGGGGCGGGCGGCTCCGGGGCCGCGGGCTGCGGGGCGGGCGCGGAGGCCGTGGGGCGGGGCCGGGCGGTGGGCTCCGGGGCCTCGCGCGTCGCCGGGATCCTGCGGTCCGGCGCCGGCGCCGGCGCCGGCGTCGGTTCCGGTTCCGGCTCCGGTTCCGGCTCCGGTTCCGGTTCCGGTTCCGGCCGCCGGGGCGGGGCGTCCGGTACCGCCTCCGGCCAGCTGGAGGTGAGGCCCGAGGTACCGGCGCCCGGGGCGTCGGGCCAGGCCGGCGGGCGGGCCGAGAGGATGCCCACGCTCTCGGCGGCGGCCTGCGCCGGGAGCCTCTGCGCGCCGGCCGCCGCCGCTGCGGGCCGGGCCAGGGAGATCCCGGCGGCGGGCCGGACGGGCTCGGACTCCGCCGGCTCCCCCCACGAGACCCGCGCGTCGCGGGGGCCGCCGAAGCCGGCCTGGTGGACGGGGTCGACCTGCCACCCCGCCTGCCCCCGTCCCGCAGCGGGACCGGCCCCGGGACCGGCCCCGGCCTCGGGCTCCGGCGCGGGCCACCCGGCGCCGGCCGGACGGCCCGCGCCGCCCGGGGCCGCGCTCCGGGCCCGGTCCGCTTCGGCGGCCCGTACCGCGCCCGCGTAGCCCCCGTCGGGCCCGGGGGCGGGCGCCCGGCCGGACGGGGGCGGCGGCTGCCGGTTCGCCGCGGGGCGCGGGTCCCGCAGGGCCGCCGTCATCGAGGTCTCGTCCAGGAACACCGGC
This sequence comes from Streptomyces sp. NPDC034043, assembly GCF_055575675.1. Classification (NCBI taxonomy): domain Bacteria; kingdom Bacillati; phylum Actinomycetota; class Actinomycetes; order Kitasatosporales; family Streptomycetaceae; genus Streptomyces; species Streptomyces sp. NPDC034043. The sequence continues at coordinate 97,394 of NZ_JBVISF010000005.1, read as the reverse complement.
CCCGTCTCCTCCACGCGAGCGGCGGCGGGAGCGGCAGGACGGCTCGTACCCGGAACCCAGGACGTTCCGTTCCAGTACCGGACGTACCCGGGGATGGACGGGTCGGGGTAGTAGCCCTCGCGGGCCGCGTGCTCTCCGTCACCAGGGGAGGCCGTCAATGTCCCCAACTCCGATCGTGGCTCGAGGCTTGTGCAGGGGAGGACCAAGGGGAGGACCATAGCCAAGAACCCCCTGTCGGCAGGTCCGGTAACGGGAGATTCCAAGCCTTCGGGCGAACCTCACCCCGCCTCCGCCCCCGACGACGGGTTTCGGTCAGCCGACAGATTCCGGCCAACCTGACATTCGTCGCGGAAACCCGCGTCATACCCGGGCACGAGGGTGCTCTCTCCTCGTGCGGGGCGACGACCGCCCCGCGTCCGCCTGCGAACGCCCGAAGTGAGGCCGCCATGCACCACCACCCCGTCGTCGAGCGCGAACTGGAACTCAAGCTGGTCCTGTCACCCGAGCGCAGCATCCCCGTCCCCGCCAAGCTGCTGTACCTCACCGACGACCCCTACGCCGTGCACGTCACCTTCCACTCCGGCTCCAGCATGCCGGTCAACTGGACGTTCGCCCGCGAGCTGCTCGTCGAGGGGGTGTTCCGCCCGTGCGGCCAGGGAGACGTCCGGATCTGGCCCACGAAGATCGGCGGCGAGTCCGTCCTGTGCATGGCGCTGAGCTCCCCCGACGGCGACGCCCTCCTGGAGGCCCCGGCCGGTGCGGTGTCGGCCTGGCTGGAGCGCACCCTGCGCATGGTCCCCCCGGGGACGGAGGCGGAGCGGCTCGGCCTGGACGACGCCCTGGCCGCACTGCTCACCCCCACCCCCGCCGACGAGCTGTGGCTGCGCGACCCGTGGCCCTCCGACGAGCCCGCGGACGGCGACCTGTGACCCGCCGCGTCCCGCCGCGCACGGGGCGGCCGTCAGAAGAGCTTGCCGGGGTTCAGCAGCCCGAGCGGGTCGAAGGCCCGTTTGACGGCGCGCTGCATCTCCAGGCCGACCGGCCCCAGTTCCCGTGCCAGCCACTCCTTCTTCAGCACCCCGACTCCGTGCTCCCCGGTGATGGTCCCGCCCAGGGACAGCCCCAGGGCCATGATCGCGTCGAAGGACTCCCGGGCGCGCCGCGTCTCGTCCTCGTCGGCGGGGTCGAAGCAGACCACCGGGTGGGTGTTGCCGTCGCCGGCGTGCGCGCAGACGCCGATGAGCAGGTCGTGTTCCGCGGCGATGGCGGCCGTCCCGTCCAGCATCTCGGCGAGCCGCGACCGCGGGACGCACACGTCGTCGATCATCGTCGCGGGCCGCAGCGCCTCCAGGGCGGTGAGGGACATCCGGCGGGCCCGGAGCAGCAGTTCCGTCTCCGCCTCGTCCTCGGCGGGTACGACGGCGCTCGCCCCGGCGGCGGCGCAGAGCCCGCCGACGGCCGCCAGGCCGGCGGGCGCGTCCGGGGTGTCGAAGGCGGCGAGCAGCAGTGCCTCCGTGCTCTCGGGCAGGCCGATCTTCCCCAGGGCGTTGACGGCGCGGACGGTCGTACGGTCCATCAGCTCCAGCAGCGAGGGCGTCAGGCCGGCCTCCATGACGGCGCAGACGGCCTCGCAGGCGGCCGCCACCGAAGGGAACTCGGCGGCGAGCGCCAGCTGCCGGGGCGGCGCCGGCCGCAGCGCGAGGACGGCTCCGACCACCACGCCGAGGGTGCCCTCGGAGCCGACGAACAGCCGCGTCAGGTCGTACCCGGCGACGCCCTTGGCGGTACGCCGTCCCGTGCGCAGCAGCCGCCCGTCGGCCAGCACCACGTCGAGGCCGAGCACGTACTCGGCGGTGACCCCGTACTTCACGCAGCACAGCCCGCCGGACGCGGTGCCGATGTTGCCGCCGATGGTGCACTGCTCCCAGCTGGAGGGGTCGGGCGGGTAGTACAGGCCCTGTTCGGCGACGGCCCGGGAGAGGACCGCGTTGACCACGCCCGGCTCGACGACGGCGATCCGGTCGACGGCGGACACCTCCAGGATCCGGTCCATCTTCACCAGGGACAGCACGATGCAGCCGTCGGAGGCGTTGGCACCCCCGGAGAGGCCCGTGCGGGCGCCCTGCGGGACCACGGGGACCCGTAGGGCGGTGGCGGTGCGCATGACGTGCCGGACCTGCTCCACGGTCCGGGGAAGGACGACGGCGGCCGGGGTGCCGGCGGCGCAGAAGCCGGCCGTGTCGCGGGCGTAGGAGGCGGTCACCTGAGGGTCGCTCAGCAGTGCCTCGGGCGGAAGTCCTTCGCCGAGCCGGGCCATGAGATCGTCATCCATGGGGCCACAGTGGCAGCCGGGGCCATCGGTGTGAACACGGCCGCGACCGGCTTCGGACACCTCGGCGCGCTCTTCATATTGACGCACAGTGAGCGCATGCACGGTTTCGACGAGCAATCCCAGCAGCCCGCGCCACCCGTGAACTTCACCGGCCGCAAGACGGTCGTGGCGGCCGCGGTAGCGGTGGTCCTCATCGCCGGGGCCCTGCTGATCCGCCCGGCCCGCACCGGTGACGACGCACGCCCTCCGGGGCCGAGCGAACGGGCCGCGTCGGCGGTGGGGATGGGCGCGCCGGCGGCGGCGGTGGACCTGACGGCGCTGGTCGCGGACCGGGAGAAGTGGGTCGCCGCGCACCCGCGGGACGACGCTTCGTGGGCGGTGCTCGGCTCGGCGTACCTGGAACAGGCCCGGCGGACGGCCGATTCCGGGTGGTACCCGAAGGCGGAGAAGGCGCTCAAGCGGTCGCTGGAGGCCCGCCCCGCCGAGAAGGGCAACCTCGACGCGATGACGGGCATGGGCGCGCTGGCCGGCGCCCGGCGGGACTTCGGGACGGCGAGGAAGTGGGGGGAGCTGGTACGGGCGCAGGCGCCGCGGCGCTGGACGGCGTACCCGGTCCTCGTGGACGCGTACACGGGCCTCGGCGACTACAAGGCCGCGCAGCGGGCGATGGACCGGCTGATGGAGCTCCGGCCGGGCCTGGCCGCGCACCTGAGGGCCGCTCAGGTGTACCGCGACCGGGGCTGGCGCGAGGACGCGGTGGTGGCGCTGGAGGCGGCGGGCGGGGAGGCGAAGTCCCCGGCGGAGAAGGCGCACGTGCTGTTCCGGCTCGGGGAGCTGGCATGGGAGCGGGGCGACCCGGGCGAGGCACTGCGCCAGTACGAGGGCGCGCTGCGCACCGATCCGGCGCAGGGCGAGGCGCTCGGCGGCCGGGCCAGGGCGCTGGCCGCGCTGGGGCGGGGCGGGGAGGCCGTACGCGACTACCGGCTGGCGCTGGGACGCACCCCGGTGCCGCGGCTGGCGCTGGAGCTGGGGGAGCTGCTGGAGTCGCTGGAGCGGCCGGAGGAGGCGCGGGCGCAGTACCGGTCCCTGGCGGCGCTGGCGGCGGCGGGCGAGGCGAACGGGGTCAACGAGGAGGTGGTCCTCGGCCTGTACGAGGCGGACCACGGCGATCCGGCCCGGGCCGTACGCCGCCTGTCGGCGGAATGGGCCCGGCACAAGAGCGTGCAGGTGGCCGACGCCCTGGGGTGGGCGCTGCACCGGAACGGCGAGGACGAGCAGGCCCTGGAGTACGCGAAGAAGGCGACCGACCTCGGGCTGCGGAGCGCGGAGTTCTCCTACCACCGGGCGGTGATCGAACGCGGCCTGGGCGACGAGGCGGCGGCCCGCCGGAGCCTGCAGACGGCGCTGCGCACGAACCCGGTCTTCTCTCCGCTGCGGGCCCCGCTGGCGCAGGAGGCCCTGTCGGCCATCGGCCAGCCCCCGGCGGGCGGCCCGGAGAACATGCGGCCCCGCACTCCGTGGGTGGCCCCGGACCTCCCGGAACCGAACCCGCCGAAGCCGAAGCCGAAGCCGGCGACGGCCAAACCGAAGCCCGCCACCACCTGAGCCGCCCGGCCGGCGCCTGAGCCGCCCCCGAGCCCCGCAGCCCCCTCCCGCCCCCGCAGCCCCCTTCCAGCCCCGCCGGCGCTTGAGGCCCCCCAGCCCCGCCGGCGTTTGAGGCGCGGGGGTCTGGGGGCGGAGCCCCCGGAACGGGGGTCCGGGGCACAGCCCCGGGGAACGGGCGAAGGGCGGGGCGGGGAGCAGCCCGCGCAGCGGCGCCCCCCGCCCCGGGCCGGACAGGCCAACGGCCCCGCCGGAGACAACCGGCGGAGCCGCATCACCCCCGGGGGCGAACAACCTAAAGGTTGCCCCGCTTCTCCTGCTCCCGCTCGATCGCCTCGAACAGCGCCTTGAAGTTGCCCTTGCCGAAGCCCATGGACCCGTGCCGCTCGATGATCTCGAAGAACACCGTCGGACGGTCCTGCACCGGCTTGGTGAAGATCTGCAGCAGGTAGCCGTCCTCGTCACGGTCGGCGAGGATCTTCAGCTCGCGCAGCTCGTCGATCGGCACGCGCGTGTCGCCGACCCACTCGCCCAGCGTGTCGTAGTAGGTGTCCGGCACGGACAGGAACTGGACGCCCGCGGCCCGCATGCTCCGCACCGTCGCGACGATGTCGTTCGAGGCGAGCGCGATGTGCTGCACGCCCGGCCCGTTGTAGAACTCCAGGTACTCGTCGATCTGCGACTTCTTCTTCGCGATCGCCGGCTCGTTGATGGGGAACTTCACCTTCTTGGTGCCGTCCGCGACCACCTTCGACATCAGCGCCGAGTACTCGGTCGCGATGTCGTCGCCCACGAACTCCTTCATGTTCGTGAAGCCCATGACCTTGTTGTAGAACGAAACCCACTCGTTCATGCGGCCCAGCTCGACGTTGCCCACGCAGTGGTCGATCGCCTGGAAGGTCCGCTTGGCGGGCGGGGCCACCATCGGCTCCACGGCCACGTAGCCCGGCAGGTAGGGGCCGGTGTAGTCGACGCGCTCGACGAGGGTGTGGCGGGTCTGGCCGTACGTGGCGATCGAGGCGAGCACGACGGTGCCGTTCTCGTCCTTGACCTCGTACGGCTCGTCCAGGCCGCGCGCACCCTGCTCGACGGCGTACGCGTAGGCCGCGCGGGCGTCGGGGACCTCGATGGCGAGGTCGATGACGCCGTCGCCGTGCTCGGCGACGTGCTCGGCGATGAAGCGGCCGTGGTCGGTGGTCGCCTTGATGACCGAGGTCAGGACGAACCGCGCGGAGCCGTTGGTCAGGACGTAGCTGGCGGTCTCACGGCTTCCGTTCTCCGGTCCGGAGTAGGCCACGAGCTTCATGCCGAAGGCGGTCGAGTAGTAGTGCGCGGCCTGCTTGGCGTTGCCGACGGCGAAGACGACCGCGTCCATGCCCTTCACCGGGAAGGGGTCTGCCTCACGCGCGGTCTGCGGGGTGGTGTCCAGGGTCTCAGTCATAAGCGCAGATTCCCGCCCTTCCACAAGCTGCGCAATAGTTTCCTTTTCCGCTGTACAGATTGCCCAGCGCGGCCCCAGCATGACTGAAGGATCTGTGCAGTATGCGCAGCCGATCGAGGAAGGGTTCCCATGGGTATCGACGAGCTCGACGGCCGTCTCATCGTCCTGCTGGCGCGCGAGCCCAGGATCGGGGTCCTGGAGGCGTCGCGCCGGCTCGGCGTGGCGCGCGGCACGGTGCAGGCGCGCCTGGACCGGCTCCAGTCCAACGGGGTCATCCGCGGCTTCGGGCCGCAGGTGGACCCGACCGCGCTGGGGTATCCGGTGACCGCCTTCGCCACGCTGGAGATCAAGCAGGGCCAGGGGGCGGACGTACGGGCCCACCTGTCGGGCGTCCCCGAGGTGCTGGAGCTGCACACGACGACGGGGCACGGGGACATGCTGTGCCGGCTCGTGGCCCGGTCCAACGCCGACCTCCAGCGGGTGATCGACCGGGTGGTGGGCTTCGAGGGGATCGTCCGCGCCTCTACGGCGATCGTCATGGAGAATCCGGTCCCCCTGCGGATCATCCCGCTGGTGGAACAGGCGGCGGCGGACGGCTGATCCCCGCGGCAGAGTTCCAAAGAAGTGGTTGCAAAGAAACCCTTGCACAGAAACCTTTGCAACCCTACGCTTGGGGCATGCCCGAAAAGAACGCCACTCCCGAACCCAGCCCCGCACCCCGCCCCGCCCCCGAACCCCCTCCCGAAAGCGAGCCCGCGGCGGCGACACCCGCACCACCCCCGGAGCCCAAGGTCCGGACGCTGGACTCCCGCTCCCTGCGGGGCCTCGCCCACCCCCTGCGCATGCGGCTGCTCCGCGCCCTGCGCATGAGCGGCCCGGCCACCGCTTCACAGCTGGCGGAGCGGCTCGGAGAGTCCAGCGGGGCCACCAGCTACCACCTGCGCCAGCTCGCCGCCCACGGGTTCATCGAGGAGGCGCCCGAGCGGGGCAAGGGCCGTGAGCGCTGGTGGAAGGCCGCGCACGACGGCACGCGCCTCGACGACTCGCTCGCCCTCGACGACAACCCCGAGACGCGAGGGGCGGCCGAGGTCTTCCTGGCCGAGATCATGAAGATCCACACGCAGGAGCTGACTTCCTGGCTCGGCGAATCGGTCGACTGGTCGCCGGCCTGGCGCGGTTCCAGCGACCTCAGCGACTTCACCCTCCGTCTGACCGCCGGGCAGACCCATGAACTGGTCCACAAGCTCCACGAGCTGATCAACAGTTACCGGGACCTGCCGCCCGCCGGGAACGCGGAGGAGGTGGAAACGGTCCGCATCCACACCCACGCCTTCCCGCGCCGCACCACCGAATAGCCCCTCCCCTCCCCTCTCCCCCTTCGCTCCGCCGCATCCGCCGCATCCGCAGAAGGAGTCCTGCCATGCACGCCTTCACGCACGCCCAGATCCACGCCGCCCGCACCGCCGCCCTCGCCGCCGAGGCCGCCGCCTGGCACCTCGCCCGGGAGGCCGCCCCCAGCCCCTCCCCGGTCCTGCCCGCCCTGCCGGCCCTGCGCAACCGCCTCGGCGAGGCCCTGGTCGCCGCCGGCATACGCCTGATGCAGCCGGCCCACGTCCACCACCGGATCCGGCAGCACGCCGCATGAGCCGGCGGCCCTTCGCGGCGGTCCTGGCGGCCAACACGATCTCCATAGCGGGGAGTTCCCTGACCCTGATCGGCGTCCCGTGGTTCGTGCTCCAGACCACGGGCAGCGCCGGACGAGCCGGCGTCGTCGCCTTCTGCGCCACCCTGCCGGTGGTGATCGCAGCACTCGTCGGCGGCCCGGTCATCGACCGGATCGGCCGCCGCCGGGTCTCCGCCGCCTCGGACGTGATCTGTGCCCTGTCGGTCGGCGCGATCCCCCTCCTCCACTCCGCGGACCTGCTCGAGTTCTGGATGCTGTGCGCGCTGATGGCCGTCGGCGGTCTCGTGCACACCCCCGGCCTGACCGCCCGCTACGTCCTGCTGCCCAGCCTCGCCGAGCACGCGGGCACCACCATCGCCCGGGCGGCGAGCCTCTACGACGCCGTCTCGCGCGGGGCCCGGATGATCGGCGCCGCGGTGGCGGGCGTACTGATCTCGGTGTTCGGAGCCGAGACCGTCCTCCTCCTGGACGCGGCCACCTTCGCCGCGTCCGCACTCCTCGTCTCCGCCTTCCTGCGCGGCGTCCCGGCCGCGGAACCCCAGCGCACCCGGGAGAGACCCTCCTTCGCCGCCTACCGCGCCGAGCTCGCCGAGGGCTGGCGGTTCCTGATCCACTCACGGCTCCTGATGGGCATCACCCTCATGGTGATGACGACCAACGGGCTGGACCAGGGCTGGTCCTCCGTCCTCCTGCCGGTCCACGGCCGCGAGGACCTCGGCGGCGCCACCACCCTCGGCCTGATGGTCTCCCTCTTCGGCGGCTTCGCCCTGCTGGGCGCCCTCCTCTACGGCGCCTGGGGCGAACGCTTCCCCCGCAGAGCCGTCTTCGCGGGAGCCTTCCTCGCCTCCGGGGCCACCCGCTACGTGGTCGCCGCCGTCACCGACACCCCGCTGCCCCTCGCGGTCACCATGGCCCTGGCCGGCCTGGGCGCGGGCGTACTCAACCCGATCCTGACCACCGTCGTGGCCGAGCTCGTACCGGAGGACCTGCGCAGCCGTGTCTCCAGTGTGAGCATGGCGGGCGGCGAGCTGGCCATGCCGATGGGCGGCCTCGCGGCGGGCCTCCTGGTCGACGGCTTCGGGGTGACCACGGCCCTGCTCCTGTTCGCCGCCGTCTACCTCCTGGCGACCAGCGCCCCGCTGCTCTTCCCCGCCTGGCGCGGTCTGAACGCGAAGCCGTCCGTCAGCAGGACGGCACGTTCTCACTCCGGTTCAGCGCCCGAAGCGAGTTCACCGCGTCCGTCAGCGAAGTGACGGGGATCAGCTGAAGCCCGTCGGGGAGTTCGGACTTCGCGTCCGAGCACTCCGCCTTCGGCACGAGGAACACGGTCGCCCCGTCGCGCCGCGCGGCCTGCGTCTTCAGGCCCACTCCGCCGACCGCGCCGACCGTGCCGTCGGCGCTGATGGTTCCCGTGCCGGCGATGCTGCGGCCTCCGGTGAGGTCGCCGCCGCTGCCGTCGCCGACGAGCTTGTCGACGATGCCGAGGGTGAAGAGGAGCCCGGCGCTCGGGCCGCCGACGTCGGCGAGGTCGAGCCGGACCTTGATGTCCTTGGGGTCCTTGCGGAGGTAGCCGAGGGCGGCGGTCACGGCGGCCGACTGCGACTGGGCCATTTCCTCCAGGTTGTGCTCCTCGATCTGCCGGTCGCTCCCGCCCGAGGGATAGACGGACTCCCTGGGCATGACCGCCTCGTCGCCCTTGAACCAGTGGTCGATCAGCTCGTGCAGCGTCATCGTCGAGGAGGGGCCGGTCGCCCGGATGGTGGTCATCCGGAGCTGGCCCTTGGTGTCCCGGACCGGGGCGCCGGTGACGGTGATCACCGGCTTGCCCTGGTCGGTGCCCAGCACGTCGGCCGTGGGGCCGGGCACGGCCACCACGAAGGGCAGCGGCGCGAGGGCCGCGACGGCGAACAGTCCGAGGACGGGCGCGGCGCAGACGGCCAGGGCGGCGGGACGCGGCAGACGTGTGAGGCGTGAGAGCACCCGGTCAATCTACCGACCCGGACCGCCCGGCCCGCGCCGCCCGTGTCCGCGCCCCTCAGCGCAGGGCGTCGGCGACCTCGCGGGCCGCGTCGACCACGCGGGGCCCGACCCGCTCCGGCACGGCGTCGGCCAGCATCACGACGCCGACGCTGCCCTCCAGTCCGGTGATGCCGACGAGCGGAGCGGCGGCACCGCTGGCGCCCGCCTCCAGCTCCCCGTGGGTCAGGGTGTAGCCGGGCTCGATCAGCGAGCCCTGGCGGGCGGCCAGGATGGCCCGGCCGGCCGCGCCTCGGTCCAGCGGGTGGCGGAAGCCGGCCCGGTAGGCGACGTGGTAGTCGGTCCAGGTGGGCTCGACGACGGCCACGGCGAGCGCCTCGGTGCCGTCGACGAGGGTCAGGTGCGCGGTGGCCCCTATGTCCTCGGCGAGCGAGCGCAGCGCGGGCAGGGCCGCCTCGCGCACCAGCGGGTGGACCTGCCGGCCCAGGCGCAGCACGCCGAGCCCGACGCGGGCCCGGCCGCCGAGGTCGCGGCGGACCAGGGCGTGCTGCTCGAGCGTGGCGAGCAGACGGTAGACCACCGTGCGGTTGACACCGAGGCGGTTGGAGAGCTCGGTGACGGTCAGACCGTGGTCGGTGTCGGCGAGCAGCTTGAGGACCCTGAGCCCTCGGTCGAGAGTCTGGGAGGTTTCCGCGGTCACGACGCCTCTCCCTCTGTTTTAGGTGGGCGGCGGTGACTCTCATGCGGTGCGGTGCTGCCGGTCCCACGGCGACGCATGGAGAGGCCGCCGGTAGCGGCCATGGCACCGGCTGCGCTCCCGCGGCGGCGCTGCCACGGGGCGTTCGATGCGGGGACAGTAGCGAGCGAGTCCGCTGAGCGAAAGGCCTCGTCCAGAATCCGGTCGCCTACTGCCGGTTTAAGCCGTTTTCTTCGCGCAGCTGTATCGATTCGTAATGTCCATTGACCGAAAACCGGTTTACACGGGCCTTACTCTGATCGTGTTCAAAAATGATGTTGGGGGGAGCGGGCAACGCAAGCCTCGAACGCTTATCAGGGGAGAGAAGCAACAGTGAAGCTGAAGCGCATGGCCGTCGTGGCCGCTGCCGCCGTGGTGGGCCCGACGGTCCTCATGGCCACGCCCGCGATGGCGGACGAGGCCCAGAACCCGGCCGTCACCACGCCGGACGCGGCTCCGAAGGACGACGCGGCGCCCGCCGCCGAGACCCCGGCCAACGACGCGGCGCCGGCCGTCGAGACCCCTGCCAAGCCCGCCGCCGAGAAGCCGGCGCCCGCGCCCGCCCCTGCCAAGCCCGCCGCCGAGAAGCCGGCCCCGGCGCCGGCCCCGGCCCCGGCCGCCCAGGACGAGGAAGAGGAAGACCTCGTCGCCACCGGCCCGGTCCTCGACGTCAACGGTGTCCCGAGCGCCTTCAAGGCGGGCGGCGACTGGACCAACCTGACGTACACCGTGGACAACTCGAAGGGCAAGGCGCAGGAGAGCTACGTGCTCGTCCTGGCCGTCGCCGACCAGGCCGCCGAGCTGGAGGCCTCGGACGTCAAGATCCAGATCTTCCACCAGGGCGCCTGGCACGACGTGGAGATCATGGGCGAGGGCGGCTCCGTGATCGCCCTGCTGACGGACGACATCGAGATCCCGGCCAAGAAGGTCAGCCTCCAGGTCCGCGTCAAGTTCACCACGGGCGCCCCGGCGGGCGAGATCGCCGTCATCGCCGCCGGCGGCAGCAACGTGGACGACGACGTCTTCTCCGACACCGCCGTGGTCGAGTCGAAGATCGTCAAGGGATCCAACGGCGGTGGCAACACCGGCGGTAACACCGGCCACAACAACGGTGGCAACACCGGTGGCGGCAACAGCAACACCAAGCCGAACGGCGGCAGCAGCACCACGCCGATCGTCGACACCAGCACCGGCTCCGGCAACACCGGCGGCGGCACCCACACCGGCGGCGAGCTCGCCGAGACCGGTGCCGACGCGGCCACCAGCTGGGCGCTCGGCGCCGGCGGTGTCGCGCTCGCCATGGGTGCGGCCCTGGTCGCCGGCACCGGCCGTCGTCGCCGCGTCTCCGCCTGACGCACAGCACACGGGAACGGGGTCCGCGCGCAGCAGCGCACGGACCCCGTTCCGCGTACTCAGGAGCGGCTCACCGCATCCGCGTGGCCCACTCCTGCACCTTCTTGATCCGCTCCTTCAGCTGCCCCGCCGTGGCCTCCGCGCTCGGCGGCCCGCCGCACACCCGGCGCAGCTCCGTGTGGATCACCCCGTGCGGCTTGCCGCTCTGGTGGACGTACGCGCCCACCATCGTGTTCAGCGACTTCCGCAGCTCCAGCAGCTCCTTGTGCGAGACCACCGGCCGCCGCTCGGCCGGCAGCTCCAGCAGGTCCGCCTCCGCGTCCGGCCTGCGCCGGCTGTGCGCGATCTGCCGCGACTGCCGCTTCTGCAGCAGCAGCTGCACCTGGTCCGGCTCCAGCAGCCCCGGGATGCCGAGGTAGTCCTGCTCCTCCTCGCTGCCCGGGTGCGCCTGCATGCCGAACTCGGCGCCGTCGTACAGCACCCGGTCGAAGACGGCGTCGGACTCCAGCGCCTCGAAGGACATCTGCTCGTCCTCGCCGGTGTCCTCGTCCTCCTGCCGGTTCGCCTCCTCCATCTCCTTCTCGGACTCCGCGTACGGGTCCTCGTCCTCGCCCGCCTTCTTCGGCCGGTCGAGGACGTGATCGCGCTCGACCTCCATCTCGCTCGCGAAGCCGAGGAGGTAGGGGATCGTCGGAAGGAACACGGAGGCCGTCTCGCCGCGCCTGCGGGACCGCACGAAACGGCCGACCGCCTGCGCGAAGAACAGCGGGGTCGAGATCGTCGTCGCGTACACGCCGACCGCGAGGCGCGGTACGTCGACGCCCTCGGACACCATGCGGACCGCGACCATCCAGCGGTCGTCGCTCGCGCTGAACGTGTCGATGTTCTTCGAGGCGCCGGTGTCGTCGGAGAGCACGACGGTCGGCTTGGTCCCGGTGATCTCCCGGATCAGCTTCGCGTACGCGCGCGCCGCGTCCTGATCGGCGGCGATGACGAGACCGCCCGCGTCCGGGATGCCCTTGCGGACCTCCGTCAGCCGCTGGTCGGCGGCGCGCAGCACGTTCGGCATCCAGTCGCCGCGCGGGTCCAGCGCCGTGCGCCAGGCCTGCGAGATGGCGTCCTTGGTCATCGGCTCGCCGAGGCGGGCCTCGATCTCGTCGCCCGCCTTGGTGCGCCAGCGCATGTTGCCGCTGTAGGACAGGAAGATCACGGGCCGGACGACGCCGTCGCCGAGGGCGTTGCCGTAGCCGTAGGTGTAGTCGGCGGAGGACCGTCGGATCCCGTCGTTGCCCTCCTCGTACGTGACGAAGGGGATCGGGTTGGTGTCGGACCGGAAGGGCGTACCGGTCAGCGCCAGGCGCCGGGTCGCCGGGTCGAAGGCCTCCAGGCAGGCCTCACCCCAGGACTTCGAGTCGCCCGCGTGGTGGATCTCGTCCAGGATCACCAGGGTCTTGCGCTGCTCGCACCGGTTGCGGTGCAGCATCGGGCGCACGCCGACGCCCGCGTAGGTGACGGCGACCCCGTGGTAGTCCTTGCTCAGCGGCCCGGCCGAGTACTCCGGGTCGAGCCGGATGCCTATCCGGGCGGCCGCTTCGGCCCACTGCTTCTTCAGGTGCTCGGTCGGCGCGACGACGGTCACCTGCTGCACCACGTGGTGGTGCAGCAGCCAGGAGGCCAGGGTGAGCGCGAAGGTCGTCTTGCCGGCGCCGGGGGTGGCGACCGCGAGGAAGTCCCGCGGCTGGGTCTGGATGTACTTGTCCAGCGCTCCCTGCTGCCAGGCTCGCAGCTTGCTGGCGGTACCCCACGGGGCACGGCCGGGGAAGGCGGGTGAGAGGTGGTGGGAGGCGGTAGTAGTCACGGTCTCCGGTTCGTTGCTCTCGGCGGTCGTGGCAGTCGTGGTCGTCCTGGTCGCCCTGATTCTCGTGGTCGGACGCAGGACAACCGGGCCACCCTACCGGTGCCGAGCCGCCCCTCGAGGAGGGACAGGCCCGTGACCTCGGCGGGTGCGGTGAGCGTCACACCGGGAGCAACTCCCGCAGCCTGGCGGCGATCACCGCCACCTCGGTCTCGGTCCCGGACGCCACCGCGACGACCAGCCGGTACGCGGCCTCCTGGTCGGCGGCCGCGGGATCGACCCCGTTCACGGCGAGGAAGGTCGCGGCGGCGAGCCAGGCGGTGCGCTTGTTCCCGTCGACGAGGGGATGGTTCACCGCGATCCCGTGCAGCAGCGCGGCGGCCTGTTCGTACGGGTCCTCGTAGGCCGGGGTGCCGTACATCCGCGCCCGCGGCCGGTGCACCGCCGACTCCAGCAGCCCGGGCGCACGCAGCTCCACGGACTGGTCCCGGGCCAGGCAGGCGTGCCGGGCGACGTCGAGGACCTCGGCGAGGGTCAGGTGCCGGACCTGGCCGGCGGCGCTCACTCCCCGAGCCGCTTCAGCAGCCCGGCGTGCCGCCGCGCCAGCCGCGCGGCCTGCGCCCCGACGCGCTCACGCTCCCGCCGCAGGTGCTCGCGTACCGCTTCCCGCGCGAGCGCCTCGGCGGTGGAGCCGGTGGCGTCGGCGAGGTCGGCCAGCTCGGTGTGCTCGGCGGGGGACATCCGCAGGGTCAGCTCGTTCACGGTCATCCGCGGAGCCTAGCCAGCGGTGCGGGCGGGCTCACGCCGTTTTCGGGGGCGTGCGGGGCGTGCGGGGCGTGCGGGCGGCCTCGTCCTCCGCGTCAGCGTCCGCATCCGCATCCGCCTCGGCCGGCGGCGGGTCGAGGCGGGTCGCCACCCATGCCCCCACCAGCGCCACGCACGCCATCGGCAGGAACACCACCAGGAACGCGGCCGGGTGCGAGGCGGACCCGTCCGCCGCGGCGGCCACGTGCCCCGTGCCCACCGCTCCCCCGCCCAGCGCGGCGAACGCCGCACCCCCGGCCGCGAGCAGCACCACATTGGCCAGCGCGTCCGAGATCTGGAGCGCGGCCGAGTTGGCGCCCGCCTCCTCCGGCGCGGACAGCTTCAGCAGCAGCACACTGGTCGAGCCGATCACCAGGCCCATCCCGAGCGAGCCCACGGCCCAGGCGAGGGCCAGCGTCCACACCGGCACCGCCTCGATCAGCACCGCCGGGGCCGCGGCGATGGCCAGGGCCACCATCACCATCCCGGAGACCATCAGCCGCTCCCGGTAGGGCGCCGTCCGCCCCTGCGACTGCACCCAGGAACCGGCCGCCCACGTCACCCCGCCGAGCGCGAGCGAGAAGCCGGCCCAGGTCGGGCTCAGACCGCGCTGGGTGACCAGCATCAGCGGCACGAAGCTCTCGGCCCCGATGAACGCCCCCGCCGCCACCCCGCGCAGCAGCACCACCGACGGCAGCCCGCGCCGCGCCCGGTAGGTGCCGCGCGGCAGCAGCCCCAGCACCGCCGGCACCAGCAGGGCCGCGCCGACGACGCCGGGCAGCAGCGACAGCCACCGCAGGTCCTGGGCGGCGTACTGGAGCAGCCCGGCGCCCAGCGAGATCCCGAGGGCCAGCCGGATACGCCGCCGGTCGAACGCGACGGGCGCCCCGGGGTCCACGGGGCCGGAGGCGGTACGCCGGATCGCGGGCAGCGCCACCAGCAGCGGTACGACGACCAGCGCGGGGATCCCGAGGAACACCCACCGCCAGCCCAGGTGCTCGGTGACCGTACCCGCGGCCAGCGGACCGACGATCGACGGCACCACCCAGCTCGCGGCGAAGGCGGCCATGATGGCGGGCCGCAGCCGCTCCTCGTAGGCCCGGCTGATCACCACGTACAGGGCGACGATCACCAGCCCGCCGCCGAACCCCTGCACGGCCCGCCCCACGACGAACACGCCCATCAGCTGCGCGGTCCCGGAGCACACCAGCCCGGCGGCGAAGGCCCCGATCCCCACCGTCAGCGGCCGCAACGGGCCCTGCCGGTCGGCCCACTGGCCGGACAGGACCATGGCGAAGAGGCTGGTGGTGAAGTAGGCGGAGAACCCGAAGGCGTAGAGCCCGATCCCCTCCAGCTCCCGCGCGGCGACGGGCATGGCCGTCCCGACGGCGGTGGCCTCGAAGGCGATCAGGAAGATCACGGAGATGATCCCGACGCTGAGCGTCCGGTACGCCGGCCCCAGAATGCCGCCCTGCGGCGGCGGGGCGGCGTCGGCGGCCTCGGATATCCCGGGTTCAAGGGCACTCATCGCCCCAGAGTAAGGCCCACAGCCCACCCACGCCCCTGTCATTTGGACCGATCCCACCTCAGCCGCCGGACCTAGTCCCCCGCGCGCCGCGCCCGCCGCCTGTGAACGCGGCATGGCAGTCACATTGCAGCCCCCACACCCCCCTTCCCGACCCCACCGGCACCCCGTACGTTCGTACTCGCACCCCACACCCAGCCGTGTGCCCGAGTGGTTGAGGGACTCGCCTGCAAAGCGAGTTACGCCGGTTCGATTCCGGTCACGGCTTCCCCGACGCCGCAGGCCGTCCGTCAGCGAAAGCCCGGACGGCCTTCGGCATGTCCGGGGCCGCCCGTCGCCTACGGGGCGTCCACGTACCGCTCGAGGTCCTTGAACTGCGCGGGCAGGCCACCGTCGTCCCGGCAGCCCAGCTCGGCGGCGACAGACCGTGCGGCGGAGTGGACAAGGGCGAGGTAGTCATCTGCTCTGCTGGGATCCTTGCGGTTCTCACCGGCCGACCTGCCGTCGAACCGGGCGGTGATCCTCACGGGAACGTCAGCCGTGGACCCGACCCGGGAGCTGACGCAGTCGAACACGACCGAGTGGTCCGTGATCCCGCGGTCAACGCGCACGCCAGTCCCCTCCGCGCCCACTAGGTCAGCCGGTCCCGCGTGCTTGCTGCGGGCGATGAAGGTCATGCTCGCCTTCGGGATCCGCCCGCCCCTCTCCTTCTGCACTCCCTTGATCCTGCAGGTCCCATTCGACATGTTCTCGATATCGATCCCCGCCCGGTAGGCGTTCTCCACAGCCTGCGCGATGTCCGCAGCACCGCGATCGTCCTCGGGCTTGCGGATGACGAATGCCGTTCCATCCATGATCCTTTCCAAGGCTCGGCCGGCCTCCGGAGAGAAGAGGGTCCCCCCACAGACCTGCGCGGTGGAGACCGTCCTCGGCTCCACCCCCTCCGGTTCCGGCTCGTGCTCCCTCGGCAAAGCGACACAGGCGGCCGTAACCAGGCTCAGCCCCATGACTCCCACGACCGGGCGTATGAGCCTCACGACGTCTCTTCCGTCTCTGCCTCATGTCCTTGCTGACCGGCCCGCGAATTGCCCTTCGCGTACCCGATCACCATCGCGTCGTGGAGGTTGTTGCCGAGCACGCTCGTGTCGCTGATCGCGTGCCGCGCCTGGAACTGCTTGAGCGGCGTCTCCGCGCTGCGTTCCCCAGCCTGGTACAGCGCCTTCGTAGTGGCGTGCGTGGCCTCGTCGAGTTCTCCCTTCTTCTTCTCAACTGCTTTGTCCGACCACTCGGTGATCGCGGAAGAGGCCGCTTGTTCCACCGCACCGCTACCCACGTCGATGGCGATCGGCACGGCTACCGCAGCCACTCCGGCACCGGCGACCGTCGCCGGCAGGAGCGCGACAGCGCCGCCGATGGCCGCCGAAGTGCCGAATTCGATCCACGCACTGCGTTCCTCGATTGCCTTCTCGAACGCCTCGTGCTTGTTTGCCGTCTCCGCGCCGAGCTGCCCGGCGCGAGAGTCGTCGAGCATCCCCTGGACCTCTGCCGTGACCCGGATCGTGGATCGGGCGCGCCCTTCGTCGATCTGACCGTCGTGAAATCCCTGCGACTCCAGGACGGTGGCACCGTAAACGCGTTCCGCGGTGGTCACGGTGGCGTACGAATCGGGGTGCTGCCCGAGAGCGCTGAGCAGGTCGCGCGCCGTCTCCCGGTCCAGCTCCACATGTCCGTCCCGCGCGTTCTTGGGAGGGGCGAACACACCGTCCTCGTCGCCTTCGCTGAGGGCCCAGTTGACGTCGTCGATGTATCCGGCCGTCATCCGGCCCAGGCTGTCCGCGAGGGCCTCGTGGTGTTTGAGCAGCCCTGCGTCACGCCCGTACTTCGCGACTACCGCCTCCATGACCTCGGCCGTGCCCTCGGTCCGTTTCAGCTCCGGCGCCCTATCGTCCCAGGCATGGCCGAGGGTCGCGGCTTCCAGTGCGTGCCCGAGGGCATCGGGCATGTACTGCTTCGCTGCGGCCACGCCCTTCGCGTCCAGGTCATTGGAGTCGGTCGGGCTCGCGTACTTCTCGTGGGCGAAGTAGTCCAGGTAGTTCGTGACGTCGTTGCCGAGCTGCGGCACTCCCGCCTTGACCGTGCCGTCCTGGTTGTATGCGACCAGATCCGAACCGTCGCGCTTGAAGAACTCCGTCGCGGCCTCCGGGCTGTGCCCGAGTGCCTCCAGGAAGCTGTTCACAGGGTCGAAGCCAGCGCCGCTCCCGCCGGAGGGATTGAACTGGGTTTGTGTCCAGCCGTTGATCGGCTTGTTCTGGAAGAAGAAGTTCTTGTCCTGCTCCTGAACTTGGATGGCATGGTCCGCGATGGGCACCAAGAAGCGCGGGTCGTAGTTTCCGTAGCGCATGATGCCGCCGAGCAGTTGGTATCCGAAGGGCGGATTGCCGTCGTACTTCGAGAGCGCGATCCGCTCCGTTCCCAGGCGCCGCAGGTCCTGGGCGAACCGGTCCGGCAGGTGCTGCGGATTGTCCGGGTCGGTGGCGGTGGCGAGGTTGAGTCCCAGGTTCTTCTGGAGGTCCTGGATGTCCTTCAGACGCTGCTCGTCGAAGTCGCGGGCGCCTGTGTCGGTGGTGAGCTGCCCGAAGAACTGGAGTGCGCCCTTGGGGCCGAGGTTGCCGTAGAAGGCGGTAGAGAACTCCGGCAGCTTGGCGTTGTCGGCCAGCAGTTCGTTGAGTTCCGTGAGTTCGGCGTGGGAGAGGTCCCGGCCCTTCCGCGCGAGGTCGGTCGCCCGTCCGGCCTGTTCGGCGGTGAGGCCGGCGTATTTCGGGGCGCTGAAGTTGTGGTCCTCGGCGACGTTCGCGTTCAGCAGCCGGGCCAGCGACTGGTCGACGTCGTCGCAGGCGTCGACGGCGGCGTCGATCTTGGCCTGCCACAGCGGCCGGTTGACGCGGAGGGACTCCTGGTAGTCGGGGTCGTGGCGGGCCGCGTACCGGTCCGCTTCGGTGGTCAGGGGTAACGCCTCGACCTTCCCCTTCGCGTCGACCCGGAAGCCCGCGGCCGGGGCCTCCTCCTCGGCGAGCTTCCTCAGCCGGTCGCGGGAGGCCTTGAAGGTGTCGCGGGCCTGGGTGAGGGCTTGGTGGATGCCCTTGGCCGCTTTGGCGGCGTCCTCGAACTCCTTGGCCGTCTTGTCCACGAACGGCCGTGCCACCCCTGCGGTGACCCCGCTCCATTCGGCCTTGTCCGACTTGGCCTTCATGCCGTTGCGGGCGGCCTCGGCCAGTTCCTCCAGCTTGGTGACCACGGCCCGCCAGTCGCGGACGGCGGTGGAGAGCTTGTCCACCGGGGCGTTCAGCACGTTCTCGTACGTCAGCACGGGCGCCTACTTGAGGTATTCGGCGAGCTTGGAGGTCGTGAACTCGGCGTACAGCCGCTGCTCTTCCCTGGCGTGCGAGGTGAGCGAGTAGTTCAGCCCGTTGGAGATCTGCGCGCAGGCGGCGACCAGCGTCTTGACCTGGCTCTCCCAGCGGGAGTTCGCCTTGGCGAGCGCGGCGCCGCTGACGAAGCCGGCCTTCGAGAGGGCGCCGGCCGCCTCGGCGGAGGCGGTGGCGGCGTGCTTGCCGTCGGTCTGGAGGCGGGAGTGCAGCTTGTACGCCTCGCTGCCGATGGCGCCGATGTGGTCCTGGTTGAGCGCGAGGTCGGCGCCGCCGTCGGGGGCCGCCGGGGGCGGGGCCTGGTTGAGCCGCATGGAGGCGTTGGCGGCGGCCGTGGCGCGTGCGGCGGACCATTCCTCTTCGAAGGACACCCGGTGCGCTCCACTCCCGTGCGGGCCGGGTCAGGTCAGTTCAGCGCCTGGTCCGGCGTACGAAGACTGCGGCGACGGCCCCGCCGATGAGGACGCAGGCCCCCAGCCCGAGGGCGATCCAGGGCAGGCCGTCGCCGTCGCCCTTGTCTACCGCAGCCGCGGCCTCCGGCGCAGGGGATGGCGTGATCTTTCCCCCGGGGGAGGGAGCGTTGGCCGGTGCGGATGCCGATGCCGATGCCGATGCGGATGCGGCGGCGGCGGCGAGATCGGGGAGCGGGAACACGTCCGCCGGGCCGGGGTCCCC
The DNA here is from genome assembly GCF_055575675.1 of Streptomyces sp. NPDC034043. Lineage (NCBI taxonomy): Bacteria > Bacillati > Actinomycetota > Actinomycetes > Kitasatosporales > Streptomycetaceae > Streptomyces > Streptomyces sp. NPDC034043. Next base: position 77,985 of record NZ_JBVISF010000005.1, on the reverse strand, counting down.
GGGGGTGGGGAGGGCGACGCGGGGGCGGACGACGCCGTAGCCGATGTAGTCGTTGCGCTCGGCGCCGTCGACGGGCTTGCCGGCGGTGTTCAGGAGTACGCGGAGGATCTGGTTGTTGGTCCAGGTGGGGTGGGCGGACCAGAGGAGGGCGGCGGAGGCCGAGGCTAGGGCGGTGGCGTCACTGGTGCCGTGGCTGGTGCAGAGGCCTGTTTCACGCTTACAGGCGGCCACGATTTCAGTGCCTGGGGCTGACAGATCTACCTGCGGACCATGCTGGGACTCCTTCGTAGCCACCCCATCGCGGTCTACGGCTCCGACGCCGACCACTCCCGGCGTGGCCGCGGGGTAAAGGACCTCATTCGTTGAGCCCCCATCATTGCCGACACCCGCGAAGATCAGCTTCCCCTTCGAAAGGGCATACTTCACAGCATCCGCCCGCTCCGGATCGTCCTTCTCAGTAGCCATCGAGATGCTGATGACTCGAGCGTCCGAGTCGGCCGCGAACCGGATCGCCGCCGTCCACGAAGGCCTGGTCTTGTTGAACTCGTGCGGTACCCGGATCGGCAGGATCTTCACAGCGGGCGCCAGGCCATACGCCCCGTCTCCCCTCGGATGCCGCCCAGAACCGGCGATCAGCGCCGCCATCGAGGTGCCGTGGCCGTCATAGTCGTTTCGCTCGTCGCCCTTATAGCTTTTTACCCCTGCCGCATAATCCTTTCCGGGCAGAACCTGCCCTTCCAGTTCAGGAACCCGCGCAACACCGGAGTCAATCACCGCGACGGTGATGCCCTTGCCGGTACTGATCTTCCAAATGTCGTCGGCTTTCATGGCATCGAGATGCCACTGCTGCTCTCGAATGGTCTCTGCATGCGCTGGGGTCGCAGCGACCCCAGCCACCAGCAGGCCGACCAGGACCGAGGTCGGCTTTCGCGTGCGCATCTAGTACAACGTCCGATCGCTCAGTCGATCACCGGCGGAACAACACGACGGTTACCCAGCCAAGTCTCTTCTTCCTCAGCCAAGTAGCCGGGGCGGCCGCCCCCCTGGTCTCCACGCCGCCTGCTCGGCGCCTGGGATGCAGCGCCGCTATGGCCCACCACGCCGGCACTCGCCCCATTACGCCCGAGCCCTGAGCCGCCCTGCGTGAACGAATGACCACCGGCAGGCACCGGGCGGCCTCCTACAATCCCGCCCGGCTCCGTGGCCAGCCTCCGACCGGATGCCTGAGCGCCAGGGACGGTATGCGAGCCGCCAAGGCCACCACCCATCACACTGGGCATTGCACGACCACCGGCTTGGGAACCTTCTTCGCCGATGACCATGCCTCGAGAGAGGCCCGCGCTGGGACCCGCAGTAGGGATCGGTCGGCCACCCACGATCCCTGGATCGGGCGGCGAGGGAAGCTGACCACCACCGACTTTGCCGCCAATGCCAACAGGAGGGCGCGTGATCGGCGTCGACCCACCCGCGGGGGGAAGCATCACCGGCGGGAGGGGTCCACTCGTAGGAGTCCAGCCGCTACCAGGCGTACTAGGTCCCGTCCCACCGGGCAGCCCAGGGAGCACCGGCTGGGCCTTGTCTGGAAGCGTCGCAACATGGTCCAGGTCTACGTCCACATAACGGTCAGGGAATCCGGCGGACGAAGTCGTTGGCCTTGCCACTGGTGGCAGCCCGCTTTCGGACGAAGGATGACGCCCCGTTGACCAACCAGCTTCGCTGGTGCTGCCCGGGGTCGGCGGGACCGGCGAGTACCCGCTCGGATCCGAGCCACCAGCAGATGCACCAGTCGGCCGGACGCGGGCCATGTCCTCGTGAACCCGGGGCGGGTTGAAATCCCCCGGCGGTGGCGGAAACGTAGGGGGTTCCGCCTTGTTCATCTGGGCCGTCGACGCCTCGTACGACTGCGCCAGCTTCGTCAGCTGCTGTACCGCCTGCGCGTGGTCCGTGGTCAGCTTCGTGTGGGCCGTGCGGGCCAGTTGCTGGGCGTCCGGGTCGTGGTGGTGCTTGCGGGCCGCCTCCAGGTTCTCCGCCGCCGACGCGTCGTACTTCGGGGTGTTGGCCTTGACCTCCACCATCGTCTGGGCGGCCTCGGTCATCCACTTGCCGCCCGCCTCGCCGTACGCGCCCAGCTTCAGCGTCGCGCTGCCCGCTCGGCTCACCCAGTCCTGGAAGGCGTGCGCGGCCTCGCCCTCCCAGCCCGTGACCCGGTGCCGTTTGAGGCTTTCGCCGATCTCCTTGATGGCGGCGGCCGCCTCCGACAGCTGCGTGCCGCGCGCCTTGACCGTCTCCGGGTCGAGGGAGGCGATCATCCCGAGCAGCTGTTCGTGCGTGTAGCCCTCGAAGTCCGTCGTCGCCATCAGATCGTGCCCTTGCCCGGAACCCGGGTGGCTTCGTTTTCCTGCCGCGCCAGCGGGTCGCGGTCCCGGACGTAGGCTTCCTTCGAGCTCTTGATGAGGGCCCGCATGCGGGCCTGCGTCTCCTCGTCCACGCCGCCGTAGCCCTTGCCCGCCGTCAGGACGGCGATGCCCAGTGCCTCGATCTGGCCCGCGAGGCCCTGGGACAGCTTCTGCAGTTCGGCGTGGACCGTCGTGTACGCCTTGAACAGCGCGTCCGCCTCCGCGAAGCCCTTGCCCAGGGTACCCGCCGGGAGGGTGCCGTGGGCGAGTCTGCCGGCGTCGGCCTCGGAGCCGTCGAGGGTCTTCAGCAGCGCGTCCACGCGGTTCTTGTACGCGGTCATCGACTCGTACTCGACCTCGAGCGCCTTCGCCTGGGCCCTCACCGCGTCCGCCACGCTCCCGGCGACGTTCACCCCCAGCAGACCCGGACCGTTGTCCACCGCCACGATGCCCTCCCCCGTTGACCGTCCCCGTCCCCGTCCGCACACGCTCGCGTCACTCTAACGACCGGCGCCGAAAGGGCCCAAGCCGTCAGGAGTTGGGCACACCCGGCACACCCGGCACCCCGGGCGTTCCCGCCACCACGGCCGCGGACGGCCGGATCGGGATCCTGTTCACGGGACGGCCCGTCGCCGCGCGGACCGCGGAGGCCACCGCCGCCGGGGTGGTCACCACCGGGACGGCGCTCGCGGCCTTCGCGCCGAACGGGGCCACCACGTCCCGCTCCTCGACCAGCCGGACGATGCGGACCGCCGGGGCGTCCAGGGACGTCGGAAGGGCGTAGCCGGTCAGGTCGGGGTGGCGTACCAGGCCCGCGACCGAGCGGAGGTTCTCGGTCAGTGCCGCGCCGACGCCCTGGGTGACGCCCGCTTCGATACGGGCCTCCAGCTGGCGGGGGTTGAGGACGCGGCCGACGTCTTGGGCCACGGCCAGTTCCACGACCCGCACCGAGCCGAGCTCGATGTCCACGTCGACCACCGCGCGGATGGCGCAGAAGGCGAGGCCGACGAAGGCGTCGCCCTGCCCGTCCGCGTCCAGCGGTTCGGTCGGGTGGGGGCGGCACTGGGCCGTTGCCCAGAGCTCCTTGCCCTGTATGGCCTCCGCGACCGTCATGGAGAAGGCGCCGTCGTACGACGTGATCCGGCCGTCCGCGATCTGCAGCAGCTCGATGGACATGCCGAGCTTGTGGGCCATGGGCTGGAGGAGCTGCGTGCGGACCATCTTGGCGGCCCGCTCGACGGCTCCGCCCGAAACCCAGGTGTGGCGGCCGTGGGCGGAGGGGCCTGCCGGCGGTTGGTCGGTGTCGACGGGGGCCGTCGACACCTCGTCGATGCCCAGGACTTCCTGGACGATCTGGCGGGCGAGGGTGGCGAAGCCCTGGCCGGTGTCGACGGCCGCGCAGATGACCGTGGCCGTGCCGTTCACGACCTTCACCGTCGCGGTGGAGACCTCGTCCGCGCCCTCGGCGCCGAGCATGTGGACCATGCCCACGCCGTAGCCGACGCCGCGCCGCACCGCGCCCGGTTCGCCCGCGCCCTCGGGGCCGCCGGGCAGCAGCCACTCCTCCTCCGGGGTGTCCTTGGGGAGGGCGGGCAGCGGGTAGTCGCGGACCGCGCGCAGCAGTTCGGCCACGGGGGCCGGGCAGGTGACGGTCTGGCCGGTGGGGAGCAGGTCGCCGGTGGCCAGGACGTTGCGCATGCGCAGTTCCGCGCCGTCGATGCCGAGGGCGGCGGCGAGTTTGTCCATCTGGCCCTCGTAGGCGGCGCAGACCTGCATGGCGCCCTCGCCCCGGACGTGGCCGGAGGGCGGGTTGTTCGTACGGACGGCCCAGCCCTCGACGAAGGCGTGCGGGACGACGTACGGGCCGCAGGCGAAGGCCACGGCCGCCGCGAGGGACTCGGCGGAGGCGTCGGCGTAGGCGCCGGCGTCCATCAGGATCTGGGCCTCGACCTTGACCAGCCGGCCTTCGGCGTCGGCGTGGTGGCGGTAGCGCAGCAGGGTCGGGTGGCGGTGGGCGTGGCCGAGGAAGGACTCCTCGCGGGTGGCGGCCAGCTTCACGGGGCAGCCCGTGCGCAGGGCCAGCAGGCCGAGCGGGAGCTGGAAGGCGGCGTCCTCGCGGTCGGCGGTGGCGCCGGGGACGCCGGTGACGACGACCCGTACGCGGTCCGGTTCCAGGCCGAAGCAGGCGGCGGCGAGGTCGCGGTCGGTGTGCGGGTCGGTGGAGGCGGTGTAGAGCTCCACGCCGCCGTCGGGCCGGGGCACGGCGAGGCCGGCTTCGGCGCCGATGGGCGCGGGGTCCTGGCGGCCGATCCGGTAGAGGCCCTCGACGACCACCTCGCCCGTCGCCTCCGGGTCGCCGTAGCGGAGCGGGATGTGCCGGATCAGGTTGCCGTCGGGGTGCAGCGGGGGCGCGCCGAAGGACTGCTCGGGGTCGGTGACGGCGTCCAGGAGCTCGTACTCGACCGTGATGGCGGCGGCGGCGAGGCGTGCCGTGTCGGGGTGGTCGGCGGCCACGGCGGCGATGGCCTCGCCGTGGTGGCGTACGACGTCGTGGGCGAAGACCGGCCGGTCGGCGATGCGCCGGCCGTGGGTGGTCGCGCCGGGGACGTCGGCGTGGGTGATGACGGCGCGCACGCCGGGCATTTCGGCGGCGGCCGAGGTGTCGATGGAGCGGATGCGGGCGTGGGCGTGCGGGGAGCGCAGTACGGCGGCCCACAGCAGGCCTTCGGCCCACAGGTCGGCGGCGTAGGGGAAGGTGCCCTCGGCCTTGGCGCGGGTGTCGGCGGGGGGGACGGAGACGCCGATTCCGCGCAGGGGGCGCGGCTGTTCGGTGTCGCCGTCGGTGCCGAGGCTCACCGTCGCCATGGTGGTGGTCGTGGTGGTGCCGGCCGTCGCCGTGGCCGCGTCCTGGCCGCTCACGCCATGCCTCCGTTGTGCTGGTCCCCGCCGAGTCCGGTCGGGCCGTTGGGTCCGGTCGGGCCGGTCGTCTGGCCGTCGAAGCCGGTCGGGCCGCCCTGGCCGTCGAAGCCGGTCGTCTGGCCGTCGAAGCCGGGCTGGCCGTCGAAGCCGGTCGGGCCGCCCTGGCCGTCGAAGCCGGGCTGGCCGTCGTAGCCGCCCTGGCCGTCGTAGCCGCCGGTCGCGTCGTAGCCGTCCTGGCTGTCGAACACGCCGGAGCCCGGGTTCGCGCCGAAGGGGTCGAAGCCGTCCGTGGTGTGCGCCGCCGGGTGGATCCCGCCCTCGCCGGGCTGGGCCTGGTGCGGGATGAGCGCGTCGGACTGCGCCGCGTTCGCCTCGCGCTCGGCGACGACCTCGCGGACCGCCTCGATGACGCCCTTGTAGCCCGAGCAGCGGCAGAGGTTGCCGCACAGCGCCTGGCGGGTCTCCAGGTCGCTGGGGGCGTGGTTGCCCTCCAGCAGGTCATGGATGGTCATGGCCATGCCGGGCACGCAGAACCCGCACTGCACCCCGCCCGACCTGCACAACGCCTGCTGCACGTCGGAGAGTTCCCCGCCGCTCGCGAGGCCCTCGACGGTCCGCACCTCGCTGCCGGCCGTCGTCGCCGCCGGGACCAGGCAGGAGGCGACGAGCCGCCCGTCGACCTGGACCGCGCAGGCCCCGCACTCGCCCTGCGAGCAGCCGTCCTTGGCGCCGGCCAGGCCGAGGCGCTCGCGCAGCACGTACAGGAGGGACTCGCCGATCCACGCCCCGGTGACGGGCCGGTCGGCGCCGTTGACGCGCAGGACGTAGGAAGCCGCCGGATGCTCGTGATGGGCGACGGCGGGGGCGCCCTCTTGTTCGTACGCGTTCTCCCGCACCGGGAAACTTCCGGTGTCGCCCTCGCCCGGAGGTGTCACACCGCTGTCGGCACCGCCGTCACCCGGCACGGGCGCGGCTTCCGCTGCGGCCGGAGCCGCCGCCGGGGCCTGCGCGAAGCCGTGTCCGGTGCCCTCGGCGCCCTCGGCGCCGCCGTCCCCGGCCGGACGCGGCCGCTCGCCCTCGACCGGCATCTCCGCCGGGCCGTGGGAGGCCTCGATGTCCGGGGCGGCGGCGGGCACGGCCTCGGGCTCCGGCCCGGCCGCCTGGAGGTAGCCGTCGGGCAGCGGGGTGCCCACACCGGGGCCGCCCAGCACCCTCGGACCGCGCCCGGGTGAGCCGGGCCCCGCGGGCGCACCCGCGGCCCCGCCCGGGAGCACGCCGGAGCTCAGCGGCACGCCGGGGCCCGCCTCGGCCGCCTCGGGCGGGGCCCAGGGGGCGGAGGCGCCGCCGGGCAGCGTCGCGGGCGCGGCCGGGGCCCAGCCGCCGTCCAGGGCGGGGTCGCCCGCACCGCCGGGCAGCGTCCACTGCCCGGTGGCAACCGGGTCCTCGGAGCGGTGTACCGCCTCGGGGAAGTGCCACTCGGCGGTCGAGCCGGAATCCTGGTCGGCGTGCGGCTCGGCGTACGGGTCCGCGTACGGGTCGGCATGCGCAGCCCCGCCCGGCGACTCCACGCGCAGCCCCCCGCCGAGCGTGCCGTGCGGCCCGCCCTGCTGGTCGGCGTGCGCAGCACCCGGCGCCCCGCCCGGCGACTCCGCGTACGGGGCACCGCCCTGCGGTTCCGCCTCGGGCTCCCCCGCCGGCCCGGCCGACGCGAAGGCGGCGGCCACCGATGCCGGGAGCGGGATCGACGCCGGGATCGGCGCCCGGGCGGGCGCCTGCGGGCCGGGGCCGGCGCCCGCGCCGGGGCCCGTCCCCGAGCCCGCGTCCGGCCAGTGCACCGGCATCGTCCAGGTTCCGGTGGCGGAGGGGTCCGCACTGCCCGACCCGAGCGGCAGGATCATCGGCGGCGGCACGAAGCCGTGGCCGGGCGCCGCCAGCGGTTCCCCGCTGTCGAGCGCGTCCAGCATTTCCTGCGGCAGCTGCACGAAGGCCGTGGCCTCGTTGTCGTACTCGCCGCCCTGTGGCACCGGCTCCCAGCCCCAGCCGTTCCCGGCCCCGGCAGCGTTCCCCGTCGTTCCGCTCACGTTCTCGTTCTCGCTCATGAGGTCAGCGCCCTCCCCAGGGCCCTGCGCGCCAGCACGGCCACCGTCCGCCGCAGATGGAGTACTCCGGAGGACGTCTGTTCCCCCTGGTCGGGCACACATGCGGCCGCGACGTACTCGCCGAAGGCCTCCAGCGCCTCGGGGGCCAGGCCGCGTTCCCCGTCCCAGTCGATCAGCGAGGCCACCCACTGCTCGGCCTCCAGCGGCCGCAGCGGCATCGGGGCCACCGCGCCGATCGCGCACCGCACGCCCCGGCGCGCGGGGTCCAGGACGAGCCCCACGGACGCCAGCGCGCGCCCCGGTCCCGTGCGGCCCGTGGCCTTCAGGAACACCTGCGGGGCGTGCAGCAGCGGCACGCGCACGAAGCCGATCAGCTCGCCCGGCCGCAGCATGTCGCGCCCGGCCAGCAGGTGGGAGACGGGGATCTCGCGCTGCGAGCAGCCGGAGTCACCGAGGCTGCCGGGTCCGACGATCACCAGCTCCGCCTCCAGCGCGGCCAGCACCGGCAGGGCGTCACCGGTCGGCGCGGCCGAGGCGATGTTGCCGCCGAGGGTGCCGGCGTTGCGGATCTGCGGGGGGCCCGCGGCGCGGGCGGCGGCGGCCAGCGCCGGGATGAGGGCGGCGAAATCCGGCCGTCCCATCCGGGCGTGGGTGAGCCCGGCGCCGAGGAGCGCGTGCCCGTCCTGGTACTGCCAGCCGCGGATCTCGTTGATCCGGCCGAGGCCGACCAGGGCGGCGGGGCGCAGCAGCCCGGCGTTTACGGCGGCCATGAGGTCGGTGCCGCCCGCCACGGGCACGGCCGCGGGCATGGCGGCGAGTGCCGCGACGGCCTCGTCGAGCGAGGCCGGCAGCGTCACGGACTGCGCCCGCTGCGCCTGCGGCTCCTGAGCCGGATGCGGTGCGTGCGGCCCCTGAGCCGAATGCGGTGTGTGCGGTGCGTGCGTGGTCAACCCGGCTGCCCCTTCCCGATGTCCCGGTCCCGGCGCTCACGCCTGTCCGCCGTACGGTACGTGCTCACCGCCGGGACGTGGCAACTCTGGCACATCTTCGGGGCCGCCCGGCGCGAGGGTCGCCCGTGTACCGGGCGCCGGCCCGCGCCCCGCCGCCGCCCGTACGCAGCCGGGGCGCGGCGTGCGGGCGGGGCCGGGCACCACCCGCACACGATCCGCCCTGACGTCCGCTTTCCCCCGTATACGGCTTGTTTGAGGCAGAGTTCCCGCGGTTCCCGAAGAGTTCCGCTTCCGGACGGCCGGCAGGGGAGCGCCCCCCATGCCCCCGGGTCACACGATCGGGGGCGCGCCTTCGATCGGGCGTCCGGACACTCCGGGCCGCCGCTGCCAGGGCAGCGGTCCGGCCGGTGGCCGGTAGTCGACCCCGAGGGCGTCCAGGCGGGCCAGGTGGGCGGTCGCGCGCGTCTCGAAGCCGGTCCAGTCGCGGGATTCCGGTTCCGGCAGTCGCGACCACACCGTCTCGGCGAAGGCGGCCAGCCGGGGGAACACCTGGTAGTCGACGCGGGCCTGGCTCTCCATCACCTCGGTCCACACGTTGGCCTGGGCGCCCAGCACGTGTGCGGCGGCCTCCGGCGACAGTTCCGGCGGCACGGGCTCGAAGCGGTAGACGTCCTCCAGCGTGCGCACGTACCCGATGGGCACCGGCTCGTCGGGGCCGTGCGCCTGACGGTGGTCCAGGTACACCTGCTGTTCGGGACACATCACCACGTCGTGCCCGGCCTCGGCGGCGGCGATGCCGCCCGCGTAGCCGCGCCAGGAGGACACGGCCGCGCCGTCGGCGAGGCCGCCCTCCAGGATCTCGTCCCAGCCGATGAGGCGCCGGCCGCGGGCCGCGAGCCAGCCGTCGAAGTGCCGGACGAACCAGGCCTGGAGGCCGTCCTCCCCGTCCACGCCCAGTTCGCGGATGCGTGCCTGCGCGGCCGGCGAGGCCCGCCACTGCGCCTTGGGACACTCGTCGCCGCCGATGTGCACGAACGGCGAGACCTCGGCCGGGAAGAGGTCCAGCAGTTCCTCGAAGACCCCTTCGTAGAAGCGCAGTACGTCCTCGGTCGGCGCGAGGACGTTCTCGCTGATGCCCCAGTCCTCCCACACGCCGAGCGTCCGGGTGTCCACGACATCGGTGTTGCCGAGCCAGGGGTAGGCGGCGATCGCGGCCTGGGAGTGCCCGGGGACGTCGATCTCGGGGACGATCCGTACGTGCCGCTCCGCCGCGTACGCGACGATCTCGCGGATGTCGTCCCGGGTGTAGAAGCCGCCGTGCGGGGTCTCGTTCCACAGCGGGGAGGCGCGGTGGCCCCACCGGCTGCGGGCCCGCCAGGAGCCGGTCTCCGTGAGCCGGGGGTGGCGCTCGATCTCGACGCGCCAGCCCTGGTCGTCCGTCAGGTGCAGGTGCAGGACGTTCAGCTTGTGGGCGGTGAGCAGGTCGATGTGGCGCAGCACCCCGTCCTTGGGCGTGAAGTGCCGGGCGACGTCGAGCATCATGCCGCGCCATCCGAAGCGGGGGGCGTCGGTGACCGCCGCGTACGGCAGGCTCCATGCGCGTCCGGGGCGCAGCGGCGCCCGGCGGTACGCGTCGGGGCCGAGGAGCTGACGCAGCGTCTGGGCGCCCCAGAACAGCCCGGCCGCGTCCCCGCCGGTCAGTTCCACTCCGTCGGCGCCGATGCCGAGCCGGTACGCCTCGGGGCCGAGCCCGTGCGCTCCTCCGGCTTCGATCCGCAGCCGTACGTCGCCCCGCGCGCCGGGGGCGGGCGCAGGGAGCGTCCATCCGGTGGCGGCGCCGACCTCCCGGCGCAGCCAGCGCGCGACGCCCTCGGTGCCGGGCCCGGCGCCGAGCACCGGCTCGGGACCGAAGGAGTAGCGGCGCCCCTCGGGGTCGGGAACGGCGTTCTGGGGCAGCGGGATCAGGTCCATGGGTCAGCCTTCCGAGGCAGCCGGCCTGTCGCCCCCGGGGCGGCGGCAGCCGGCCCGGGCGTGCCGCGCGCGACTCCCGTTCCGCGGGGCGACGCTCGTCGCGCCGACCCTAACCCGGCCCGCCCGCACGGCGAAGGCCCCCGGGCGCTCTCGCGCGCACCGGGGGCCTTCGACGGCGGGGGTCAGGACCTTCCTACTTGTCCTTGCCGCCCTTGTCCTTGTCGCCGCCGGCGCCCATGGACTCGTAGATCTCCTTGCACATGGGGCAGACGGGGTACTTCTTCGGGTCGCGGCCCGGGACCCACACCTTGCCGCACAGCGCGACGACGGGGGTGCCGTCGAGCGCGCTCGCCATGATCTTGTCCTTCTGGACGTAGTGGGCGAAGCGCTCGTGGTCGCCGTCGCCGTGGGACACCTGCGGCGTCGGTTCTACGAGGGTCCCCGTACCAGTCCCGCGCTCGGGCTCAAGAGTGCTCATAAATCCAGGGTACTGAACGCCGCCGGTGTCAGTTCAGCGACGGGTCGTCCAGATAGGTGGCGACCATGGCGAGCTCGCTGCGCTGGCGGCGCAGCACCGCCCGCCACAGCCGTTCGGGGTCGGGGTGGGAGACGTCGCCCGGTTCGGAGTCCACGACGTACCAGGCGCCGTGGGCCAGCTCGTCCTCCAGCTGGCCGGGACCCCATCCGGAGTAGCCGGCGAAGATGCGCAGGGCGCCGAGGGCCGCGGCGAGCAGCTCGGGCGGGGTCTCCAGGTCGACGAGGCCGATCGCCCCGTGCACCCGGCGCCAGCCGAGCGGGCCCTCGTCGCCGGGGATGACCGCGACCCCGAGGGCGGAGTCGAGCGCGACGGGCCCGCCCTGGAACACCACTCCCGGGTCGCCGGCCAGCGGGGCCCAGGGGAGCAGGATGTCGCGGACGTCCACGGGGGTGGGCCGGTTGAGGACCACGCCGAGGGAGCCCTGCTCGTCGTGGTCGAGCAGCAGTACCACCGCGCGGTCGAAATTCGGGTCCGCGAGGGCGGGGGTGGCCACGAGCAGCCGCCCTGTGAGGGAGGACACCTCGGTCATGCGCACATGATCTCGCACAATCGCCCCTCGGGGGGAGCGGGCTGCGGTACCGGATCAAGCGCAGCTCAGGGCGCACGGCGGCAGAGAGGAGCGCGTGGCGCCCCGCACGCCGGAACACAACGCTCCGCTACATGGCGGACACCCAGGGTGCTGTGCCGTATTCATGACAGTCCTACGGCCCCGTCACCCATACAAACATGGGGGTGGTGGCCCTTACCCTTACGTCTGGTCCCCTGCCCATCCACTCCGGAACGCGAGATCCATGACCGGCAACGATGTCCTGCTTGTCCACGGCGGAACCCCGCTCGAGGGCGAGATCCGTGTCCGCGGTGCGAAGAACCTCGTGCCGAAGGCCATGGTGGCCGCCCTGCTCGGCAGCGAGCCGAGCCGGCTGCGCAATGTTCCCGACATCCGTGACGTGCGGGTCGTGCGCGGTCTGCTCCAGCTGCACGGTGTGACCGTGCGCCCCGGCGAGGAGCCGGGCGAGCTGATCCTCGACCCGACCTACGTCGAGAGCGCGAACGTCGCCGACATCGACGCGCACGCGGGCTCCTCCCGCATCCCGATCCTCTTCTGCGGCCCCCTGCTGCACCGCCTCGGCCACGCCTTCATCCCGGGCCTGGGCGGCTGCGACATCGGCGGCCGGCCGATCGACTTCCACTTCGACGTGCTCCGCCAGTTCGGCGCGACCATCGAGAAGCGCGAAGGCGGCCAGTACCTGGAGGCGCCGCAGCGCCTGCGCGGATGCAAGATCCGCCTGCCCTACCCCTCGGTCGGCTCGACCGAGCAGGTCCTGCTGACGGCCGTCCTGGCCGAGGGCGTGACCGAGCTCAGCAACGCCGCCGTCGAACCGGAGATCGAGGACCTCATCTGCGTACTGCAGAAGATGGGCGCGATCATCTCCATGGACACCGACCGGACCATCCGGATCACCGGTGTCGACCGCCTCAGCGGTTACAACCACCAGGCGCTCCCGGACCGCCTGGAGGCCGCCTCCTGGGCTTCCGCGGCCCTGGCGACCGGCGGCAACATCTACGTCCGCGGGGCGCAGCAGCGCTCGATGATGACCTTCCTGAACACGTACCGGAAGGTCGGCGGCGCCTTCGAGATCGACGACGAGGGCATCCGCTTCTGGCACCCGGGCGGCCCGCTGAAGGCGATCGCGCTGGAGACGGACGTGCACCCCGGTTTCCAGACCGACTGGCAGCAGCCGCTGGTCGTCGCCCTGACGCAGGCCACGGGCCTGTCGATCGTGCACGAGACGGTGTACGAATCGCGGCTGGGCTTCACCTCCGCGCTCAACCAGATGGGTGCTCACATCCAGCTGTACCGCGAGTGCCTGGGCGGCAGCGCCTGCCGCTTCGGCCAGCGCAACTTCCTGCACTCGGCGGTCGTTTCCGGCCCGACGAAGCTGCAGGGCGCCGACCTCGTCATCCCCGACCTGCGCGGCGGGTTCTCGTACCTGATCGCGGCGCTGGCGGCCGAGGGCACCTCTCGCGTCCACGGCATCGACCTGATCAACCGCGGCTACGAGAACTTCATGGAGAAGCTCGTGGAGCTCGGCGCCAAGGTCGAGCTGCCGAACGGCGACCTGGTCTGACGGACCGGTCCGGACTTCCCCTTCCGGGGCCCCTGCGGGGGCCCCGGAAAGGCCTGAGGGCGGCCACCCCGTACGGGGTGGCCGCCCTCGGCCGTTCTACGTACCACTGCCGTCCCGAGGGCCTGTGCGGCCCTCGGCACAAGGGCGGTACTACTTGCCCTTGGCGGCTTCCTTGAGCTTGGAGCCCGCGGAGACCTTCACGCTGTAGCCGGCCGGGATCTGGATGGGGTCGCCGGTCTGCGGGTTGCGCGCGGTGCGAGCGGCACGGTGGGTGCGCTCGAAGGTCAGGAAGCCGGGGATGGTGACCTTCTCGTCGCCCTTGGCGACGATCTCGCCGACGGTCTCGGCGAGCGCGGCCAGAACGGCGTCGGCGTCCTTGCGGGTCACCTCGGCGCGCTCGGACAGAGCGGCCACCAGCTCACTGCGGTTCATGTTGTACTCCCGTGTTCAACTTGCCTTAGAGGCGTGAGATCGAAGCCGATGCTGCCAGGGCCCTAGGACAGTCCCCGGACCCGGGTCTGAACGTCAGACCCTCTCGCCCGGATACGCATCCTGCCCCCACCAGCGGCGGGAAAGCCAATCCGGCACCCGCCAGGGTCACACGAAAAGCGCCACAGTCACGCCGCGGTGACGCTCCGTCCGCACCAGGGGTTCCGGTGGATGCGGACCGCGGGCCACGCGGGCATCGCCGCAACCCTATGGGCGCCCCGCCGGGCCCGCATCCCGCGACGCGCCGGGATCAGACCGTGTGCCCCGTCACAGCGGGGGCCTGGGCGGCCTTGCGGACGGCGCCCGCGACGGCTCCGGCGACCTTGTCGTTGAAGACGGACGGGATGATGTAGTTCGCGTTCAGCTCGTCCTGGCCGACGACGTCGGCGAGGGCGGACGCGGCGGCCAGCATCATGTCGGTGTTCACGGTGCGCGACTGGGCGTCGAGCAGACCGCGGAAGACGCCCGGGAAGACCAGCACGTTGTTGATCTGGTTCGGGAAGTCCGAGCGGCCGGTGGCCACGACGGCGGCGGTCTGGCGCGCGATGGCCGGGTCCACCTCCGGATCCGGGTTCGCGAGAGCGAACACGATGGCGCCCTCCGCCATGGCGGCGACGTCCTCGCCGGAGAGCACGTTCGGGGCGGAGACGCCGATGAAGACGTCGGCTCCGACCACGGCCTCCTTGAGGGTGCCGGTGTAGCCCTCGGGGTTGGTGTTGTCGGCGATCCAGCGCAGCGGGGAGTCGGCGTCCGCGTCGACGAGGTCGGGGCGGCCGGCGTGCACGACGCCGTGGATGTCGGCGCTGACGGCGTTCTTGACGCCCGCCGCGAGGAGCAGCTTGAGGATGGCCGTACCGGCCGCGCCGGCGCCCGACATGACGACCTTCACATCGCCAACTTCCTTGCCCACGACGCGAAGTGCGTTGGTCAGGGCGGCGAGGACGACGATGGCGGTGCCGTGCTGGTCGTCGTGGAAGACGGGGATGTCGAGGGCCTCGCGCAGGCGGGCCTCGATCTCGAAGCAGCGCGGCGCGGAGATGTCCTCCAGGTTGATGCCGGCGAAGCCCGGGGCCATCGCCTTGACGATGGCGACGATCTCGTCGGCGTCCTGGGTGTCGAGGCAGATCGGCCAGGCGTCGATCCCGGCGAAGCGCTTGAAGAGGGCAGCCTTGCCCTCCATGACGGGCAGCGCGGCCATCGGGCCGATGTTGCCCAGGCCCAGGACGGCGGAGCCGTCGGTCACGACTGCGACGGAGTTGCGCTTGATGGTGAGGCGGCGCGCGTCCTCGGGGTTCTCGGCGATGGCCATGCACACGCGGGCCACGCCCGGGGTGTAGATCATCGAGAGGTCGTCGCGGTTGCGGATGGGGTGCTTGGACGACATCTCGATCTTGCCGCCGAGGTGCATCAGGAAGGTCCGGTCGGAGACCTTGCCGAGGCTGACGCCCTCGATGCCGCGGAGCTTCTCGACGATCTCGTCGGCGTGCGCGGTGGAGGTGGCGGCGATGGTGACGTCGATACGGAGCTTCTCGTGCCCCGAGGCGGTGACGTCGAGGCCGGTGACCGACCCTCCGGAAGACTCCACGGCGGTGGTGAGCTGGGAGACCGCGGTTCCGCTCGCGGGCACTTCCAGGCGGACCGTCATCGAATACGAGACGCTGGGCGCCGTTGCCATGGCCGTGTTTCCTCTTCTGTCCCTGGTTTCGCTGTACCTACAGGGCCCGCGCGTCCCGCCCGGTGGGGGCGGGTGCGGCAGGCCTGTTGTCCGATCGTCCCACCTACCAGCCGGTACAAGGTAACCAGCTACAAATTTCGGAAAGACTCTTCCACCATACGAGATATCCCTGCCGCCCGGAATGGCGGGTCGGCACAAAAACAGGTCCGCGCCCCCCACTGGGTGGAGGGCGCGGACCTGAACTGGACTAAGACACCGACCCGCCATGCTCGCCTCGCGGCAAGTGGTCGCTCTAAGCGACGAAGGTTGGGCCCGGGGGCTTGGATCGAGCCGGTGTCCTCACCAGGCTAACAAAGGATCGCCGGAAGCGGTCCCCCTCCCGCGACTTGGACACCCCGGATCACGCGCCTGGCCGCGGGCCGTCCGGGGAGGGTCGGAATCCGGTCACGCGGCGGTCAGGCGGCGGTCAGGCCCGGACGGGGCACGGGCGCCCCGTCCTCGCCGTCGTCACGGGCGCAGGAGCTCCGGGACGCCGTCCGCGCCCGGCTTGTCGCCCGCCGCCGACACCACCGTCAGCTGCTGCGTCGCGCGGGTCAGCGCCACGTACAGCACCCGCAGGCCCGCCGGGGACTCCTCGGCGATCTCCGCCGGGGAGACGACCACGGTGGCGTCGTACTCCAGCCCCTTGGCCTCCAGGCTGCCCAGCGCCACCGCCCGCTCGCCCAGGTCCGCCAGCCAGCCCGCCGCCTCCGCGCGCCGGTCCATGGCCACGACCACACCGACGGTCCCGTCCACCTGCGCCAGCAGCCGGCGGGTCTCCTCCAGCACCGTGGCACCCAGGTCCTCGCCGGCCGCCGTGAAGCGGGGCTCCAGGCCCGTGGAGCGCACCGCCGTCGGCGGCTCCATGCCCGGCATCGCCCGCTCCAGCACCCGGGCGGCCACCTCGGCGACCTCGGCCGGGTTGCGGTAGTTCACCGTCAGCGTGAACCGCCTGCGCGGCCGGCTCCCCAGGGCCTCGTCGCGGGCGGCGGCCGCCTCGTCGGGGTCCGTCCAGGAGGACTGCGCCGGGTCGCCGACCACCGTCCAGGTGCCCGTACGGCCCCGCCGGCCGACCATCCGCCACTGCATCGGCGTCAGGTCCTGGGCCTCGTCCACGATCACGTGCGCGTACTCGGTCCGCTCGGCCGCGATCCGCTCGGCCCGCTCCCACTGGGTCTCCTCGCGGGTCGGCATCAGCTCCTCCAGCCCGCTGAGCTGGTCCAGCGGGTCCATCTCCCGCTTCCGCTTCGGCCGCGCGGGCGCCCCCAGGAGCTGCTGGAGCTCGTCCAGCAGCGCCACGTCGTGCACCGAGAGGGGGCCGGAGCCGTCCGGGCCGACCCGGCGCAGCGAACGCGCCAGCTGGCGGGCCTCGCGCGGGTTCAGGTCCCGGCGCGACCAGCGGCCCAGCCGCCGCTCGTCCGCCATGGCGGCCAGCACCCGGCGCGGGGTCAGCTCCGGCCACCAGGCGTTCAGGAAGCCGAGGAAGTCGTCCTCGGTGGAGACGTCCTCGTCGAACGCGCTGCGCAGCTCGGCCGCCAGCTCCGGGTCGCTGTGCCGGCCGGACGCGCCCGTCTTCGCGTACAGGGCGTCGAGCAGCAGCTTGCGGGCGCGCGGGCGCAGCAGGTTCACCGGGGCGGTCCCGCCGAGCACGTTCTGCCGGATCCGGTTCAGCTCCGGGGCCTCCAGCTCGACGCGCCGTCCGAAGGCCACCACGCGCAGCCGCTCGGGCGCGTCGCCGAGCTCCAGGGCGCCCCGTACGGCCTTCCGGAGCACCTTGAGCATCCGCGAGGAGCCCTTGATCCGGGCCACGGGCGGCTCGTCGTACGTGCTCGCCTCGGCCCCGTCGACGAGGGAACCCAGCGCCCGGATCGCGACCTGGCCCTCCTCGCCGAGCGAGGGCAGCACGCCCTCGGTGTAGGCGACGAGGAGCGGCGTCGGGGAGACGATCAGGATGCCGCCGGAGTAGCGGCGCCGGTCGTGGTAGAGGAGGTACGCGGCCCGGTGCAGGGCGACGGCGGTCTTCCCGGTGCCCGGCCCGCCGGCCACCTCGGCGACGGAGGCGGCGGGAGCCCGGATGACCAGGTCCTGCTCGGCCTGGATGGAGGAGACGATGTCCCGCATGGTGTGCGTACGGGCCCGGCCGAGGGCGGCCATCAGCGCGCCGTCGCCGATGGCGGGCAGCTCCCGGCCGTCGAGGGAGGCGGTGACCTCCGGACGCATGAGGTCGTCCTCGACGCCGAGCACCTTGCGGCCCTTGGAGCGGATCACCCGGCGGCGGATGACGCGGCCGGGGTCCTTGGGCGTGGACCGGTAGAACGGCGCGGCGGCCGGGGCGCGCCAGTCGATCACCAGCGGCGAGTAGTCGGAGTCGAGCACGCCGATGCGCCCGATGTGCAGGGTCTCGGCGATGTCGGCGGTGAGGTCGTCGCGGATCGCGTCGTCGGCGGGCTCGACGGAGGTGTACGCCCCGTCCGGGCCGCGCTCCCCGTCCTTGCCGAGGACGAGGTCGATACGGCCGAAGAGGAAGTCCTCGAACTCGTTGTTCAGCCTGTTGAGGTGGATCCCGGCGCGGAAGACCTGCGCGTCCCGCTCGGCGAGCGCGCCGGGCGTGCCGACCTGTCCGCGCTGGGCGGCGTCGTTCATGAGGAACTCGGCCTCGTGGATCTTCTCCTCAAGGCGTCGGTACACCTGATCGAGATGCGTCTGCTCGACCGCGATCTCCCGATCGCGGACGGAATCCGCCGTGCTGTCGACAGCGGCATTCTGCGCGGCCACCAAGGCCCCCTTCTGACGTGCATGGGCGACCGTCAACCGTACGCGAATCCGCCCCCTCTCCGCACGCCGGTCCCGGGACCCGGGCGGAGCGGGGGCGGAAGGGCCGTGTCCCCCGGCCGGGGCCGGGGAGGGTCCGGGGGGTTCCCGTCAGTCCCATCGTCCTTCCGGTTCGTGCCGGTCCCTCAAGGGCGCTCACTTCGTTCGCGTCGCTACGCGATGGCCTTCGGCCACCCTTGACAGACCAGCCCGCCCCGGAAAGACAAGGACTGCCGGGAACCCCCCGAAAGAACGGCACGGTCCGTGGTCGAAGGACGGCCGTCTCAGCGATGAGACGGGCGGCCGGGCGTCGGTCCGCCGGGCATCCGGGCCCCGCAGATCCCCGGCGGTCCACCCCCGCGCGTCAGATCGCTACGCGCTCCTCCCGGCTTGGCGTCCGGCGACCGTCCGTGGCTGACACCCGCACGCAATGACGATCAGGGTCCCTTTCGGGACCGGTGGGAGACGCGTCAGATCGCATGGTGACGAGGGCGGGGATCAGAGCCGGCGGGCGAGGACCTGGCCCGGCCAGGTGTCGGACAGGAAGGTGTCGGTGCGGGTGAAACCGTTGCGCTCGTAGAAGGCGACCAGTTCACCCCCGCCGCCCGCCCAGCAGTCGACGCGGAGGAGGTCCAGGCCGGCGCGGCGGGTCTCGTCGGCGGCGTGCGCCAGCAGGGCCGCCCCCACGCCCAGACCCGTGTGGCGGCGGTCGGAGACGAGCAGGCGGACGTACCGCTCGGGTTCCCCGGCCGGAGCGATCGGCATCTGGGGGCTGGGGCCGGAGTCCAGGACCATGGCTCCGACGGGGATCCCGTCCAGCTCCGCGACGTACGGGCTGTTTTCGGTCAGGTACCGGTCGACCCGCTCCACCCCGCCGGGCTTCTGCGAGTACGGGGTGGTTCCCCACTGCTCGGTGTTGCCCCGGGCGTTCATCCAGGCCACAGCGCCGTCGAGCATGCCGAGGACGGCGGGCGCGTCGGCCGGGCCGCCCGGTCGGATCCGTATGCCGTGTGTGGTGTCGTTCACGGCTGAAGCCTAGGGTCTGGCAGCAGCCGGCGAAGCGGCGCGGGAGGAGATGGTCCGGATGCTCGTGATCATGACGGGAGCGGCGTGGTTCCTCCTGCTGACCGGTGCCGCTCTGCGCCTTCGCCCCGGCCCCGACCGCCTCGGCCGTCCGCTCTCCCCCGCCGAGGCGGCCCTGCTGCGCGGGGGCGGGCGGGCCGCGGCACAGACGGGGATGGTCGAGCTGTATCTGGCCGGTTCGGTCGAGGCCGGATGGCAGCAGACCGTCCGGCCCGCCAAGGCCCTTCTGCCCCGGCCCTGTTCGGAGGTGGCCCGCGCCCAGTACCACGCGCTGTACGGGGCACGGCACCCGCGCCGCCTGCTGCGCGACAGCGAGCGGGTGCAGGAGGCCGTCCACGCCATGTCGGCGGAACTGGAGCGGGCGCGGCTGATGGTGTCCCGCAGACGGGTGTGGTGCGTACGCGTCCTGCTGCTCCCGGTCTTCGCCGCTCCGCTCGGCTCGCCGCGGTGGCTCGGCCTCCTCGCCGCCCTCGGCGCGGCGGCGTTGTGGACATGGCCCCGGCGCACCCTGCGCGGTTCGGCGCTGCTCGCCAAGATGCGCCTCGACCACGCGGGCGCGCGCGAAGCAACGGAGCGCCAGCCGGACCAACTACTGCTGAGCGTCGCCCTGTTCGGCACGCCGGCACTCCGTGCCCAGCTCCCCAGGTTCGCCGAGGAGAGCGGCCTGCTGACCCGCCCCCCAAGGGAGCCCATGAACCGAGGCGGCAGTGGCTCCGGCGAACCCTTCGCGAGCTGCGGCGGCTGAGGAAAGCGGCCCCCTGCTCCGCAACTCGCCCGTCCCGGGCCCCGTCGGGGACCACCCCCAGACGACGGCCGGACGCCGGGACCAGAGAGGCGCGTAGCGATCTGACGCGCCCACCCGCTTCCCTCGCCGCCCTGGTCAACATGTGGTGCGGGTATCAGCCCCGGACGGCCGCCGGACGCCAAGCCGGGAGGAGCACGTAGCGATCTGATGCGCTTGGGTGCTCCGCAGGGGCCTGGCTGGCCCCGGATCCGGGACATGGCCGACGCCCGGCCGCCCGCCTCACCGCTGAGGGACCCGCCCCTCCCCTTCTCCTGCCCCGTGACCGTTCCTTTGGGGGCTTCCCGGCAGTCCTTGTCTTTCCGGGGCGGGACGGTCGGTCAAGGGTGGCCGAAGGCCATCGCGAAGCGACGCGAACGAAGTGAGCGCCCTTGACGGGCCGGCACGAACCGGAAGGACGATGGGACTGACGGGAACCCCCCAACCAGCCCTGACACCGCCCCACAGCACCCCGCCCCCCGCAGCCCCGCCCCTCCCCCTACGCCTCCACCACCTCCACCACCTCCACCGCCTCCCCCACCCGCACCCGGCGCCGGTGGCGGGCCACCCGTTCCCGGTTGCCGCACAGTTCGCTCGAGCACCACCGCCGGCGGTGGCCGCGGGAGGTGTCCAGGTAGAGGCGGGCGCAGCCGTCGCGCTCGCAGGTGCGCAGGAGGGCCAGGTCGCCGGGGTCGGTGAGGAGTTCCACCGCGTCCCGGGCCACCGTGGCCAGCATCCCCGCGCACTCCACCCCGCCGCACAGTTCCCGGACGAGGTGGCCCTCCTGGTCCCGTACCGCGCACACGCCCGGGGGTGGTCCGGCGGCGGCGGCGTTCACCCGGGCCAGGGCGTCCTCCTCCGGGCCGGTGCCGGCCAGTTCGGCCCGTACGAGGGTGGCCACGTCGTGGCGCAGGGCGCGGAAGGCCTCCACCCAGTCGGGCCCGAGCCGGCCGAGCGGGGTCCGGTCGGGGACCAGCCCGGCGCCGACCAGCCACAGGCGCAGCTCGTCGCCGTCGCGGATGCCCTCCCGGCATCCGGAACCGGCCGTCTGGGACGCGTGGGTGGCCAGCAGGTCGAGACAGACCCGCCCGGAGTCGAACCACATGCCCGTCACCGCCTCGTCGCCGTGGGACTGGGTCGCCTCCCCAGAGTGCCGTCGGCGGCCGCGAAGCGGAAGCCCCCGCGCGGGCCCCGTGGGCCTTCTCCCTGGGCCTGCCCCCTCCCCCTACACCCTCCCCGGTGCCTCGTCGTGCAGCACCCGCTGGAAGAGGCGGTGGTCGCGCCAGGCTCCGTTGATGTGGAGGTAGCGGGGGGCGAGGCCGATCTCGGTGAATCCGGCCTTGGCCAGGACCCGCATGGAGGCGTGGTTGTCGACCAGCGTCTGGGCCTCGATGCGGTGCAGCCCGAGCTCGTCGCGGGCGGTGCGGCAGAGCTCCTCCAGCGCGGCGGTGGCCAGCCCCCTGCCGTGCCGGCGCGGGTCGGTCCAGTAGCCGACGCCGCCGCTGCACAGCGGCCCCCGGGCGATGCCGCCCAGGTTCATCGCGCCGACGACCGCGCCACCCGCCACCTCGACGAGCACGTACGGCACGAGCCGTCCCCCGTCGCGCTCCTCGAGCATGCTCTCGATGCGGGCCCGCTGCCCCGCCTCGGTGTAGTACTCCTCGGGCCGCGTGGGCTCGTACGGCGCCATGTGCGCGCGGCTGCGCAGCAGTGCGTCGGCCAGCCCGGCGGCGTCCTCGGCCGCGAGCCCCCTCATCTCCACCCCGTCAATGATCATCCGGGAACGCTAACGGACCCCCGCGCCCGGGTTCCAGCCCTCGCCCTCCCCCGCGTCGAGGGAGAGCCGGTATCCCCGCTTGACCACCGTCTGGATCAGCCGGGGCATCCCCAGGGCCGCCCGCAGCCGGGCCATCGCGGTCTCCACGGCGTGCTCGTCGGTGCCCGCTCCCGGCAGCGCCCGCAGCAGCTCGGCCCGGGACACCACCCAGCCGGGCCGCCGGGCGAGTGCCGCCAGCAGGGCCATCCCGGCGGGCGGGACCGGGCGCAGCCCGTCGTCGACGAGGACGGCGTGCCCCCGGATCTCCAGCCGGTGTCCGGCGACGGGCAGCACCCGCGCCCGGCCGGGGAGTTCCTTGCACAGCACCTGCACCAGCGGCCCGAGCCGGAACCGCTCCGGCTGTACGGTCTCCACCCCCTCGGCCTGGAGCGGCAGCGCCGTGACGGGCCCCACGCACGCCGCGAGGACCGGCCCGCGCAGCGCCTCCAGTACGGCTTCACGCAGGCCCCGTTCCGCCGCCCGGGACAGCAGGGAGGCCGCGGCCGGCGCCGAGGTGAAGCTGACGGCGTCCACCGCCCCGACGGCCACCGCGTCCAGCAGCCGGTCCAGCGGGGCGGGGTCCTCGGGCGGCATCCACCGGTACACCGGTACCGGCACCACCTCGGCCCCGCCGTCGCGCAGCGCCTCCACGAACCCGGGCAGCGGTTCCCCGTGCAGCTGGAGCGCGATCCGCCGCCCGGCGACGCCGCCGGACAGCAGCCGGTCCAGTACCTCGGCGAGGGATTCGGACTGCGGGGACCAGGTCTCCACGAGGCCGGCGGCCCGTACGGCGCCCTTGACCTTGGGGCCGCGCGCCAGCAGTTCGGTGGCGCGCAACCGCTCCAGCAGTTCCTCGCCGACGCCCCAGCCGTCGGCGGCCTCGATCCAGCCGCGGAAGCCGATGGCGGTGGTGGCGACGACGGCGTCCGGCGGGCTGTCGACGAGTTCCTTGGTGGCGGCCATCAGTTCCGTGTCGTCGGCGAGCGGCACGATCCGCAGGGCCGGGGCGTGGATGACGGCGGCTCCGCGCCGGCGCAGCAGGGCGATCAGTTCGTCCGCGCGCCGGGCGGCGGTGACTCCGACGGTGAATCCGGCGAGGGGACCGTGCGTAGCGTCGTCCATCGTGGTGACCTGCCTTGCCCTGGGGGGTTCGTGCGTCGGGGATGTGCCGAGCCTGCCAAGGCGTCGTGTCAGGCTCGGTTCCACCGTATTTCAAGCCAGTTAACCGGCCTGACCACCGCCTCACACCGAGGTGAGCTGCGCCTTCTCCTCGTCCCCGGCGACGGCGGGGGACGGTGCGGTCGCGGGGCGGCGAAGGTATACCGCCCAGGTGACCGCGCAGCACACCGCGTAGAAGCCGAGGAAGGTGGTGAAGGCGGCGGTGCCGGAGCCGGAGCTGGTGAAGGCTTCGCGGAAGACCAGGTTGATGGCGAGGCCGCCGAGGGCGCCGACGGCTCCGATCAGTCCCATGGAGGCTCCCGACAGGCGCCGTCCGTGTGCGGCGGCCGCCTCGCCGTCCAGGCCCCGGGCGAGGGCCTTGGCCTGGAAGATGCCGGGGATCATCTTGTAGGTGGAGCCGTTGCCGAGCCCGCTGAGCGCGAACAGGGCGACGAATCCGACGAGGAACACGGGCAGGGACTCCTGTACGGAGGCCAGCAGGACCACTCCGGTCGCCGCGGCCATCGCCACGAAGGCGGCCAGGGTGATCCGGGCGCCGCCGAAGCGGTCGGCGAGCGCGCCGCCGACGGGCCGGACGAGGGATCCGAGGAGGGGGCCGATGAAGGTGAGGGAGGCGGCCTGGAGCGGGGTCCGGCCGAACTGGGTCTGGAGGACGAGCCCGAAGGCGAAGCTGTAGCCGATGAACGAGCCGAAGGTGCCGACGTAGAGGAAGGCCATGATCCAGGTGTGGGCGTCCCGGGCGGCTTCGATGACGGCGCCGCCGTCGTTCCGTACGGGCGCCAGGTTGTCCATGCGTACGAGGGCCAGTGCGGCGGCCGCCACGATCAGCGGGAGGTAGACCGCGAGCAGCAGCCGGGGGTGTCCGGCTCCGGCGGTGCCGATGACCAGCAGGGCGACGAGCTGGACCACGGGGACGCCGATGTTCCCGCCGCCCGCGTTGAGGCCGAGCGCCCAGCCCTTCTTGCGCAGCGGGAAGAAGGCGTTGATGTTCGTCATCGAGGAGGCGAAGTTGCCGCCGCCGACGCCGGTGAGCGCGGCCACGGCCAGGAAGGTGCCGTACGAGGTGCCGGGCTCCATGACGATCAGCGCGGCGACGGTCGGCGCGAGGAGCAGCAGGGCGCTGACGACGGTCCAGTTGCGGCCGCCGAAGCGGGCGACGGCGAAGGTGTAGGGGATGCGTACGAGGGCCCCGACGAAGGTGGCGGTGCCGATGAGGAAGAACTTCCCGGCCGGGTCGATGCCGTACTGGGGTCCCATGAAGAGCACCATCACGGACCACAGCGACCAGATGGAGAAGCCGATGTGCTCGGAGAGCACGGAGTAGAGGAGGTTACGGCGGGCGATCCGCTCGCCGGTCTCCCTCCAGAACGTCTCGTCCTCGGGCTCCCACCGCTCGATCCAGCGGCCCCCCTTGCGCGGTGCGGTCGTACCGGTCATCACACGCCTCCACAAGCTGTCGCGTCCGTGGGGACGAGGCTAGGAACGGCGCGTTTCGGCCCCGGTCCCCGCCGGATGACCGGCGGGAAACCTTGCACTCACCCGCCGTCCGGGCCGGGTGTGAGCGCTGCCGGGAGCCAGCTGTCCGGGGGGACTTCCAGCCAGCCGCCGGCGGTCTGGAGTTCGGCGGCCGCGCGGTCGAGGGCGTCGAGGCCGGGGTGGCGCATGCCCTTGCGCCACACCATCGACAGCGGGGACAGCGGTACGGGGTCCACGAGCGGCCGTTTCACGCAGCCGGGCATGTCGAGGAAGCCGACGGTCGCGAGGACGGGGTTGCGGGTCTTGGTCATGACCCGGCGGAACTCCTCCTTGCCGATGGCGACGGGGGCGGGCGGGGCGAGGGCGATGCCGCGCCCGGCGAACAGTTCGCGGGCCAGCCCGGTCCACTCCAGGGTCCGCGGGTTCCCCGCCCCGGCGTACACGGTCTCCCCGGCGAGCGCGGCCAGCGGTACGGCGTCCGACGCGGCCAGCGGGTGGTCCTCGGGCAGCACCACGGCGAGGGGTTCGTAACGGACGGGGCGGTGGGCGAGCCGGGCGCGCAGCGCGGGTTCGAGCCCGGCGGCGTACCCGAAGGAGACGTCGAGCCGCCCGGCGGCGATCTCGGTGGCGGCGTGGGTGAGGCCGCTTTCGAAGCGGGCCATCAGCTCGCAGCCGGGGGCCAGTTCGCGGGCCCGTTCCAGGACCCGCCGGCTGGTGCTGGGGCCGTCGGTGTTCGTGTCGACGAGCAGGGCACGGGGCGGTCCCGCGAAGGCGGCGGCGAGTTCCTCGTGGGCGCGCAGCACGTCGCGGGCGTGGGGCAGCAGCCGCTCCCCGTCGGCGGTCAGCTCCACCGCGCGGGTGGTGCGCAGGAACAGCGGTGCGCCCAGGGCCTGTTCGAGCCGACGGACGTCGCGGCTGAGGGCCTGCTGGGCGATGTAGAGGCGGGCGGCGGCGCGGGAGAAGTGCAGCTCCTCGGCGACCGCGAGGAAGCCGCGCAGCAGCCGGGGGTCGACGTCACGGGCGGTCATCCCCGGAGATTAACAACAGGAGGGTGTGAATGGTCCCGGAAGAGGTGTTGGACCGCCGCCGGGGACGGGCCGCAGGCTCGTGACATGCCGTACGAATCCCCGCTCATGGCCGTGACGGGCAGCACCCTGGTCCTGGCCGCCCCCGCCCCCGCCCCCACCCCCGGGCCGACGCCGGCCCGCGCCCGCGCCGCCGCCCCGGAAGCCGCCCCCGCCCGCGCGGCCGCCGCCCGCACCCGCGGCCCGTACGCCCGCCTGTTCACCCGCCCCGGTACGCGCGGGTTCACCGCCGGGAACCTGCTGGCCCGGCTCCCCATGGGCATGTTCGGGGTCAGCGCCGTGATGATGATCGCCGGGCAGCGCGGCTCGTACGCCCTCGCCGGCGCGGTCACCGCCACCGGCCTGGCCGCCACCGCCCTGGCCGCGCCCTGGACGGCCCGGCTGATCGACCGGCACGGGCAGGCCCGGATCGCCGTGCCGGCCACGGTGATCGCCGTGCTCGGCTCGCTCTCCCTGATCGTGTGCGTGCGTACGCAAGCCCCCGCCTGGACCCTCTTCGCCTCGTACGCGGCCACCGCGACGACCCCCAACATCGGCGGCATGTCCCGGGCCCGCTGGACCCACCTGCTGCCCCCGGCCGAGCACCACACCGCGATGTCCCTCGAACAGGCCGCCGACGAGCTGTGCTTCATGCTCGGGCCGGTCCTCGCGGCCTTCCTGTGCACCGCCGTCTTCCCCGAGGCGGGCACCCTGACCGGGGCGGCCCTGCTGCTCACCGGGATGCTGGTGTTCACCGCGCACCGGGCCACCGAACCCCCCGCCACCGGGACACCGGCCGCCGCGCACGGCCCGTCCCCGCTGCGCGCCCTGCTCCCGCTGCTCGGCCTGCTCCTCGCCACCGGGGCGGTGTTCGGCTCGATGGAGGTCGCCTCCATCGCCCACCTCGCCGTCCTGGGCCTCGGCGGCGCCTCCGGCGCGGTACTGGCCCTCCAGGCGGCCGGCTCCTGCGCCGCCGGCCTGCTGTACGGCACCCGGCGCCCCCGGAGCCTGCGCGTGTGCCTGCTCGCGCTGGCCGCGGCGATGACCCTGCCCTGGGCGGCGGCCGCCGGCGGGTCCCTGCCGCTGCTGGCCCTGGCGCTGCTGCTGGCCGGCATGGCCACGGCGCCGGTGATGGTAAACGCCATGGCGCTGGTGCAGCGGGCCACTCCGCCCGGCCGCCTCAACGAGGGCATGAGCCTCGCCGTCACCGCGATCATGGCCGGGATCGCCGTCGGCTCCGCCGGAGCCGGGCAGGCCGTCGACCGCCTGGGCTCCACGGCGGCCTACGCCCTCCCGGCGGCCGCCGCCCTGCTCGCACTGTCCGTATCGGCCGCAACCTCCAGATTTATCCGTATTGTTCCGGCGGGTGGGTGACACGCCCGCGTGGTTGCGCACCCCGCCTCCGCGTGATCCCCCATAACTGGGGGTGCTTTCCCCAGCGCCCTTCCTTTCGCGGAGGAACTCCCCTTGCCTGCTTCACGTTCCGTCTCCTCGGCCCTCGTCGTCGCGGCCGTCACCGCGTCCTGCCTGGTGCCGGCCGTACCGGCCCTGGCCGACGCGTCCCCCCTGCGGTTCTCCCAGCCGTACGTCCCCTCCATCGCCCCCGGCAAGACGGGCCGCGTCGTCATCGCGGCCCTGAACGGCCAGGACCCGGCCCGCAGCAGCACCTTCCGGATCACCGCCCCCGAGCGGACCACGTTCCCCGAGGCCCGCTTCTACTGGAACGGCCAGCGGGCGGGAGGCTCGTGCACCCGTTCCACGGACGCGCGCCTGTTGACCTGCGACGCCGGAACCCGCGCCGGCTTCGCCTTCCCGGCGAACACCCAGACGCGACTGGCGGTGACCGTCCGGGTCGACCCGCACGCCCCCGAGGGCACCACCCTCGACGGCGGCGAGTGGGCCAACGGCCAGGACGCCCCGGCCCTGTTCGCCGTGGCGACCCCGGTCAGGGGCCCCAAGGGCGACGACGGGCGACCGGGTCACGACGGGCGACCGGGCCACGACGGCCACGACGGCAGGCCCGGCCACCACGGCAAGCCGGGCCGCCCGGGCCCGAAGGGCGAGAAGGGCGACAAGGGAGACAAGGGCGACAGGGGCGAACGCGGCCCGAAGGGCGACCGCGGCGACGCCGGCCCTCAGGGCGTCCAGGGTCCCAGGGGCGACACCGGCCCGGCGGGCGGCCCGCAGGGCCCCAAGGGCGACAAGGGCGACCGGGGCGACCGCGGCCCGCGGGGCGAACGCGGCGACACCGGTGAGCGCGGCCCCAAGGGCAACACCGGCGACACCGGCGCTCCCGGCGTCCGGGGTCCCAAGGGCGACACGGGTCCGGCCGGCCCCCGGGGCCCGCAGGGCGTGCGCGGCCCCCAGGGCGTCCAGGGTCCCAGGGGCGACACCGGCCCGGCGGGCGGCCCGCAGGGCCCCAAGGGCGACCGCGGCGACACCGGCCCGGCCGGCCCGCAGGGCCCCCGCGGCCCCAAGGGCGACACCGGCAAGCCCGGCCACTGCAAGAAGTGCGGCGGCCACCACGGCAAGGACGATCACGGCAAGGACCACCACGGGAAGGACCACCACGGGAAGGACCACCACGGCAAGGGCGATCACGGCCAGGGCGGCGGCAGCCCGAAGGCCCGTGTCGTCACCTCCGGCAAGGGCCTCGGCATCCGCTCCGGCCCGGGCACGCACCACACGAAGACCGGCAAGCTCCCGGACCGCACCGTGGTGAACCTCCAGTGCAAGGTCAAGGGGGAGACCGTGGGCGACAACGCGATCTGGTACAAGCTCGCCGACGGCCGCGGCTGGATCCCCGCCCGCTACGCCCTGAACCTCAACAAGATCCCGTACTGCTGACGGAAACCACCCGCCGGGCATGACGAAGCCCCCGCAGCCGATCGGCTGCGGGGGCTTCGCCCACATGGGATGAGTGGAGATGGCGGGAATCGAACCCGCGTCCAACGGTGCAGAAGCAGGGCTTCTCCGAGCGCAGTCCGCTGCGCTTTTCTCAGCCCCGGAGATCACACGGACAAGTCTCCGACGGGCTCAGTCACTGTTTGGTTTCCCTCCAACCCCCGTGACCGGGGCTAGAGGTTTAGATCCCTTGTTGACGCCAGGATCCGGACCGGGACCACTTCCGGGCTGACGCTCCTCACAGAGGCTTCAGCTCACTGTTATTAGGCAGCGAGGGTGAAGCGGGAGTTATCGCTCTTGGAGTTGGCGATTATTTTTTGCGACATGTGGTTAGCGAGATCATTGCCGCTTCCTCGGCTCGCTTCCCCTGCATCGACAGCCGCTGTCGAAACCGATCATCCCCATGTTCACTGTTCAGTTAGGTACTGCTGGGTACTGCTCCAAGCAGCGCCGCCCCCGGAGGGGTGGTGCTCACGCCATGGTACGCGAAGTGGACCACCGCGTGCCAGGAGATTAAACCGTGCCCCGCTGCTTGCGGCGCACCGCCGAGATCGCGCGCTGCGTCTCGCGCGTGTCCTGCTTCTCGCGCAGGGTCTGGCGCTTGTCGAACTCCTTCTTGCCCTTCGCCAGCGCGATCTCGACCTTCGCGCGGCCGTCCTTGAAGTACAGGGACAGCGGGACGACCGTGTGGCCCGACTCCTCCGACTTGCGCCCCAGCTTGTCGATCTCCTCGCGGTGCATGAGGAGCTTGCGCTTGCGGCGGGCGCTGTGGTTGGTCCAGGTGCCCTGGCTGTACTCCGGCACGTGCACGTTGTACATCCAGACCTCGCGGCCCTCCACCGACACGAAGCCGTCCACCAGCGAGGCGCGGCCCTGGCGCAGGGACTTGACCTCGGTGCCGGTCAGGACGATCCCGCACTCGTAGGTGTCGACGATCGTGTAGTCGTGCCGGGCCTTCTTGTTCTGGGCGATCAGCTTGCGCCCTTTTTCCTTAGCCATAGTGCGGTCATTTTCGCACTACGAACCCACCCCGAGGCCACTCAATACCGTACGGGCCCGCTCCTCCGCCCCGTCGCCGGCCGGCAGGTCCGGGGTGATGCCGTCGCCGTCGAGGCTGCGGCCCGCCGGGGTGCGGTAGGTGCCCACGGTCAGCTCCGCCACCGCGCCGCCCGGAAGCTCGGTCGGCATCTGGACCGAACCCTTGCCGAAGGTGCGGGTGCCGACCGTCACCGCGCGGCCCCGGTCCTGGAGGGCTCCGGCCACCAGCTCGGCCGCGCTCATCGTGCCGCCGTCGACCAGCGCCACCAGGGGCCGGGCGGTGTCCCCGCCAGGATCCGCGTACAGGGCGCGCTCGGAGCCCCGTACGTCGTACGTCGTCACGAGCCCGCCGTCCAGGAACGCGGAGGCCGCCGTCACCGCCTCGGTGACCAGACCGCCCGGATTGCCGCGCAGGTCCAGCATCAGCCCGCCGCCGGGCGGGGCCTCGCGGACGGCCGCCCGGACGCGCTCCCCCGAGCCCCGGGTGAAGGAGGTCACCTTGATCAGGGTGATGCCGCCCGCGAGGCGGCGTACGGTCACCGGTTCGGTACGCAGCTGCTCGCGCCGGACGGTCACGGTGCGGTCGGCGCCGTCCCGGCTGAGGCCGAGCACCACCGCGGTGCCCGCTTCCCCGCGCAGCAGGGCCACCACGTCGGCCACGGCCAGGCCGGTGACGCTCCGGCCGTCCACGCTGAGCAGCCGGTCCCCGGCGCGCAGTCCGGCCCGGTCGGCGGGGCCGTCCGGCTGGACGCGCTCGACCTCGACCCGGCCGTCGCGGCGGCGCCCGGCCCAGAGGCCGACCCCGGTCCAGCGGCCGTCGAGGTCCTCGGCGAAGGCGGCGTACTCGCCCCGGTCGTAGACGGTGCCCCAGCGGTCGCCGCTGCGGCTGACCACCTCCTGGGCGGCCTTCTTGCCCGACTTGCCCTCGGCGACGGCCTCGGCGGCGGCCCGGGCGACGGCCTCCCGGTCGGCGGTGCCCGCGCCGGCACCGGCGGGCGGGTCCTGGCCGGTGGTGCCCGTGAGGGCGGCGGCCGCGCGCGTCCCGTCCGCTTCGCGCGGCACCCAGCACCCCGCACCGGCGGCGGTGCCCACGCAGACGAGGAAGACCAGCGTCAGGACGGCCCCGCGACGCGGGTCGCGGGGCCGGAGACAGAAGGCGGGCAGACCCGGCATGCCGCCGAGTCTAGGACAAGCCCGGCTGCGGCAAGCCGTGTTGGCGACAGGTCGCAGGAGGCGTTCGTCATACCTTCAGATACTTGCGCAGCGCGACGAACGCGGCGAGCGAGGGCATCAGCAGCCCGATGACCAGCACCAGCGGCAGCTTGGCGAGGACCGCGTCCCAGCCGATGAAATTGATCAGTTCGAGCTTCTCGCGGAGCGCGATGCCGTGGTCGATCACGAAGTACTGCCCCGTGCCGAGCATCAGGCAGGCGAATACGGCACCGATGAGACCCGCGACGGCGGCCTCCATGATGAACGGCACCTGGATGTAGAAGCCGGAGGCGCCCACCAGCCGCATGATGCCGGTCTCGCGCCGGCGGCTGAACGCGGAGACGCGCACCGTGTTGACGATCAGCAGCAGTGCCACGATCAGCATGACCAGCATGATGCCGAGGGCCGCCCAGTTGAGGGTGCCGAGCAGGGCGAAGAGGTTGTCCAGCTCCTGGCTCTGGTCGGCGACCGACTGGACGCCGTCGCGCCCGGCGAAGGCGGAGGTGATGACCTCGTACTTCTCGGGGTTCTTCAGCTTGACCCGGAAGGAGTCGGGCATCTGGTCGGGCGTGACCACGGCGGCCAGGGCGGTGTGGCCGAAGCGCTCCTTGTAGTGCTTGTAGGCCTCGTCCGCGGACTCGTACATGACGGTCTGCACGAGGTCCATCTTCTTGAGCTCGGACTCGATGCCCTGCTTCTGCTCGGGGGTGACCGCCCCCTTGGAGCAGGGCCGGCCGGTGGCGGCCGGGGCTCCGGCGGCCGCGCCCGGGGCGGCGGCGCCCGCCGCGTCCAGGGCGTCGTTCTTGGTGCAGAGGTAGACGGTGACGTTGACCTTGTCGTACCAGTACCCCTTCATGGCGCTCACCTGGTCGCGCATGAGCAGGGAGCCGCCGAACAGGGCCAGGGACAGGGCCACGGAGATGATGACCGCGAAGGTCATGGTGAGATTGCGGCGGAGGCCGACGCCGATCTCCGACATGACGAACTGGGCGCGCATGACGTCTCAGGGCCTTTCAGTGCTGGTAGCCGTAGACGCCGCGCGACTGGTCGCGCACGAGCCGGCCCTGTTCGAGTTCGATGACGCGCTTGCGCATCTGGTCCACGATCTGCTGGTCGTGCGTGGCCATGATGACGGTGGTGCCGGTCCGGTTGATCCGGTCCAGGAGCTTCATGATGCCGACGGAGGTCTGCGGGTCGAGGTTGCCCGTCGGCTCGTCGGCGATCAGCAGGGCGGGGCGGTTGACGAAGGCGCGGGCGATGGCCACGCGCTGCTGCTCACCGCCGGACAGTTCGCCCGGCATGCGCCCCTCCTTGCCGCCCAGACCGACGAGCTCCAGGACCTGCGGGACGGCCTTGCGGATCTCCCCGCGCGGCTTGCCGATGACCTCCTGGGCGAAGGCGACGTTCTCGGCGACGGTCTTGTTGGGCAGGAGGCGGAAGTCCTGGAAGACGGTCCCCAGCTGGCGCCGCATGTGCGGGACCTTCCAGTTGGAGAGTTTCGCGAGGTCCTTGCCCAGGACGTGCACCTGGCCGTGGGTCGCCCTTTCCTCGCGCAGGACCAGCCGCAGGAAGGTGGACTTGCCGGAGCCGGAGGAGCCGACCAGGAAGACGAACTCGCCCTTGGCGATGTCGAGGGAGACATCTCTCAGTGCGGGCCGGTTCTGCTTCGGGTAGGACTTGGAGACGTTGTCGAATCGGATCACGGGAGCACCACGGTCGCCGGGAGTAGGTGACGGTGACCATACGCGACCGGACGCCGGGTGGGGACCCGTCATCCGGAGTTGCCCGATTTATCCGCGGGTGGGGAAGGAGCCCGACCGTGATTGCCCGGACGGGCCGCGCCGAATGCCGATGGAGCTGGCACAGTGGTGGGGGGAACGTACTCCGTCCCCGCGCCGTTGACCCTGACGAGGGGACGAGAGGAGGAGCGCATGACATATGACCGGCTCGTGTGCGCGAACTGCGCCGCACCCGTCAGCCAGGGCCGCTGCCCGGTGTGCCGGGCGAACCGGGAGCGCCTCCAGCAGGAGGGCCCCTTCGCCGGGATGAACCCGGCGGCACTCGTAGCGCTTCTGGTGGTGCTGGTGGCCGCGCTGGCGCTGGTGGCCCGGACCGCGTAGGGCGCGCCGCGTCCCGATCGAGACGATCGCGGTGATCACAGCGGATCACCGGCCACAGGCGGATCAGGCGTCATGGATCACGCGTGAACGGATCACACGTAATGGGGAAGGGCCTGGACACCAGCTGGTGTCCAGGCCCTTCCGCGTCATCACGCGCCGCGCGTGCTACGCGGTCTGCTCCTGCTGCTTGCGCCAGCGGATGCCGGCCTCCAGGAAGCCGTCGATGTCGCCGTCGAGCACCGCCTGCGGGTTGCCGACCTCGAACTCCGTGCGCAGGTCCTTGACCATCTGGTACGGGTGCAGGACGTAGGAGCGCATCTGGTTGCCCCAGGAGCTGCCGCCGTCCTTGAGGGCGTCCATCGCGGCCTGCTCCTCCTGGCGGCGCCGCTCGAGCAGCTTGGCCTGGAGGACGTTCATGGCGCTGGCCTTGTTCTGGATCTGCGAGCGCTCGTTCTGGCAGGAGACGACGATGCCGGTCGGGATGTGCGTGATGCGCACGGCCGAGTCGGTGGTGTTGACGCCCTGGCCGCCGGGGCCGGAGGCGCGGTAGACGTCGATGCGCAGCTCGCCCTCGTCGATCTCGACGTGGTCGCTGGACTCGACGACGGGCAGCACCTCGACACCCGCGAAGGAGGTCTGGCGGCGGCCCTGGTTGTCGTAGGGCGAGATGCGCACGAGGCGGTGGGTGCCCTGCTCGACGGAGAGGGTGCCGTAGGCGTACGGGGCCTTGACCACGAAGGTGGTCGACTTGATGCCGGCCTCTTCCGCGTACGAGGTCTCGTAGATCTCCGTCGGGTAGCCGTGGCGCTCCGCCCAGCGCAGGTACATGCGCTGGAGGCGCTCGGCGAAGTCGGAGGCGTCGACGCCTCCGGCCTCGGCGCGGATGTTGACCAGGGCCTCGCGCTCGGCGTACTCGCCGGAGAGCAGGGTCCGGACCTCCATCTCGTCCAGCGCCTTGCGCACGGACACCAGCTCGGCCTCCGCCTCGGCGAGGGTGTCCGCGTCGTCCATCTCCTGGGCGAGCTCGAACAGCACCGCGAGGTCGTCGATGCGGCCGCGCAGGGTCTCGGTCTTGCGGACCTCTGCCTGGAGGTGCGAAAGCTTGCTCGTGATCTTCTGGGCGGCTTCCGGGTCGTCCCACAGGGACGGCGCGGCGGCCTGCTCCTCGAGCACGGCGATATCTGCCCTCAGCTTGTCGAGGTCCAGGACGGCCTCGATCGACCCCATGGTCGAGGAGAGGGACTTCAGCTCTTCGGAAACATCGACGACTGCCACGGGTCAAGCCTAGCCGGTCCTCGGACGGCACTGTCCGGCCAGGCCGGATCGGACCGTACAGAGGAGCGTTGGTACGGGCGTACGCTCCTCGTATGACCGTTCCCCTCGTGAAGCGACGCCATGTGGACCACATGCGTGTGACCACGACGAGCTGTCTGCCGCCGGACCCCGCACAAGCCTGATCCACCCCGATCCGACTTAGGTCCTGTACGCGGCCACACCGCCCCGGCGCCATCCCTGCCGGCGGCGTGCTCCCTCCGCCTGCCCCGCCATCTCTGGGGCACAGGACCCCGTGACATCCGAAACGGAGCCGTCATGCCGTCCGCGCACCCTTCTTCTTCCACCACCTCCGCCGCCTCCGCCGCGCCCGCCCTCGCCGTGATCGACCTCTCGCGGGCGGACGACCCCGCCGAGCGGCCCGGCTTCCTGGAGCAGCTGCACGCCGCGGCCCGGGACACCGGCTTCCTGTACCTGACCGGCCACGGAATATCCGAGGCGGAGACCTCCCGCATCCTGGAGCTGACCAGGGCCTTCTTCGCTCTGCCGGAGGCCGACCGGCTGGCCGTGAGCAATCTGAACTCCCCGCACTTCCGGGGCTACACCCGCATCGGGCACGAGCTGACGGGCGGCGCCTCCGACTGGCGCGACCAGCTGGACGTGGGCGCGGAGCGGCCGGCGCCGGTGCTGGGGCCGCAGGACCCCGCGTACCTGTGGCTGGAGGGCCCCAACCAGTGGCCGGCGGCGCTGCCGGAGCTGAGGGAGGCGGTCCTGGGATGGCAGGAGCGCCTGGCGGGGGTGGCGCACCGGCTGCTCCAGGAGCTGCTGGCCTCGATCGGCGCACCGCCGGACTTCTTCGACGCGGCCTTCGCGGACCGCCCCCACCTGCACACGAAGCTGATCCGCTACCCGGGGTCCGCCCCGTCGGGCGCCGACCAGGGCGTCGGCGCCCACAAGGACTACGGCTTCCTGACGCTGCTGCTCCAGGACTCGGTGGGCGGGCTCCAGGTCGTCCGGGACGGCGGCTACGTCGACATCGCGCCACGGCCGGGGGCGTTCGTGGTCAACCTGGGCGAGCTGCTGGAGATCGCCACCGAGGGGTACCTGCGGGCCACCGACCACCGGGTGGTCAGCCCGCCGGGGGCGGTGGAGCGGTTCTCGGTGCCGTTCTTCTACAACCCGAGGCTGGACGCGGTGGTGGAGACCGTCCCCGGGGAGTACCTGCGCTCGGCGCCGGGCGTCGCGCACGACGCGTCGAACCCGCTGCACGCGGAGTACGGCCGCAACGAGCTCAAGGGCTGGGTCCGGGCCCATCCCGAGGTCGCCCGCCGCTGGCACCCGGACCTCACCTCCGTGTAGTCCGGGCGCGAGGGGCGCCGCGGCGCGGCCTACCGGGGGTGGGGCGGGGCCGACCGGCCGCCCTTGCCGTCCTGCGGCGGGGGCGCCGGGTCGTCGCCCGATACGGCGAGCCAGCTGCCCAGGCCCACCGCCGTCACCAGGGCCAGCGCCGCCGCGGAGAGCACCAGGCGCCGCTTGCGGGCGGCCTCGGCCCGGTGCCGGGCGGAGCCGGGGCGGTGTCCGCCGGCGGGGCGCGGGACGCGGGCGGTGCCCCGTGCCCCGCCCGCCAGCTCCTCCGGGCCCGGGACCCGCATGGAGGTGTGGGTGTCCCGGTTGGAGTCGGTGGCGGAGCCCGGGACCAGCGGGACCACGCCCCGCCTGCGCACCGGGTCGGCGGCGGTGTCGGGCTCCCGCTCGGGCTCGGGCTCCGGGTCGGCGTCGTCCGGCTCGTCGACGTCGAGCGGGGGCATCCCGGCGAGCAGCGGCAGCAGGTCCCGCAGCCGGACCGACAGCTCGGAGGCGCGCAGCCGCGAGGCGGGGGCCTTGGCCAGGCACTGGACCATCAGCTGCCAGAGCTCGTCGGGGATGCCGGGCAGCGGGACCACGGTCTCCGTGACGTGCCGGCGCAGTACCGCGCCCGGGTGGCCGCCGCCGAAGGGGGTGAAGCCGGCCAGCAGCTCGTACAGCACCGTGGCCAGGGCGTATATGTCGACGGCCGCCCTAGGCGGCAGGCCCTCCACTATCTCCGGGGCCAGGTAGTCGGGTGTTCCGATGATCCGGGTGGTCGGGGCGGCGCTGCGGCCGCCGGTGGCCCGGCGCGGGGAGTCGATGAGCTTGGCGACGCCGAAGTCGGTGAGCAGCGCGGGGTGCGCGCCGCCGGGGCCGAGCGGTCCCTGCATGTCGAGCAGGACGTTCTCCGGCTTGACGTCGCGGTGGACGACACCGGCCGCGTGGGCGGCGGCGAGCGCGTCGGCGACGTCCGCGACGATGGCCACGGCCGCCTCGGGGGCGAGCCGGCGTTCGCGGTCGAGGCGCGTGCGCAGGTCCGTTCCGCGTACGAGGTCCATGACGAGGGCGAGGTCGTTGCCGTCGACGACGAGGTCGCGCACGGAGACGACGTGCGGGTGCTCCAGTCCGAGGAGCGCGCTGCGTTCCTGGACGAATCGTCCGACCAGTTCCTGGTCGGAGGCGAGGTCCTCGCGCAGCAGTTTGACGGCGACGGGGCCGTCCGGCCCTTCGCCGAGCCACACCGTGCCCGCGCTGCCGCGCCCCAGGATCTGGTGGGCGGTGTACCGGCTGCCGATCTTCCGTGCCACGACTGCTCCCTCAGCGGCTGGCGTAACGGACCAAAGCTACGCGGCCGAGCGGGGGTTGGGGTCGCCGGATCGCGGCGACCTTCACTTCTGCGGGCGAAATCACGTCCTGGATGTCGACAAATCAACAAGGTCGGCGCTACGGGGCGTCCCGGGGCCCCCGGACGGAGTCCGGGGGGAGGCCCTCAGGAGGTCCCGCCGCCGCTGCCCGTCGAGCCTCCGATGGAGCCGATGAAGTCGGCGACCTCGGTGCCCCAGCTCCAGATCTGGTCCCACCATCCCTTGCCGGTGCCCACCCATTCCTGGAGCGGGGTGAGCTCCCAGATCAGCCAGCCGCCCACGAAGAGCAGCAGGATCATCACCAGGCAGCCCTTGAGGCAGCCGAGGCCGGGGATCCGGACCGGGTTCGCGCTGCGGCGGCGCGGCTCGCGCGGCGGGCGGGGCTCGCGCGGGGCTTCCTGCTGCGGCCGGCGCTGCTGCCGCGCGGGCGGAGGCTGCGGCGGCTGCTGCTGGGGCTGGCGGTACTGCGGCTGCTGCTGGGGCGGCTGCTGCTGGTACGGCTGGGGCTGGTAGTGCTGGGGCGGCTGCTGGGCGTACTGCTGCGGCGGGGGCTGCTGCTGGTACTGCTGCTGCGGCGGTGGGGCCGGGCGGTACTGCTGCCGGGGCGGCTGCTGGGGGGGCGGCGGCATCTGCGGTGCCGGGCGCTGGGGACGCCGGCGCAGCGGGTCCTCGGCGGGGTCGAGGTAGTGCATCTGCGTCTGCTCGTTGCGGTCGCGCGCGGCCCGCATCTGCGACTGCCACGGGTGCGGCGCGTCGGGCTGCTGCACCGGGGGCATGACGGAGGTCGGGTCGGGAGCGCCGGGGCCGCCGGGTGCTCCGGTGGCCGGCAGCACGGTGGTGGCGTCGGCCCCGCCGACCGGCGGGAGCACGCTCGTCATGGCGTTCGGGTCGTACGCGTCGGCGGGGGCGGCGGCCGGGCGGCCGGGCAGCACCTGCGTCGGGTCGGCGTTGCCGGGGTTCCCGGGACCGGCCGGGACCGGGGCGGGCGAGGGGTCGGGCGCGAGCAGGGCGGCGACCCCGAGGGCGGCCTCGACCTCGTCGGGCGAGGAGTGGACGCGGATGCCGGCGGCGACCACGCGCAGGCCGCGGGCCAGGCTCTCGGCGCTGGGCCGCTCGTCGGGCTCCTTGCGCAGGCAGTGCTCGATGACGATCCACAGCGCCTCGGGCACGGCGGGGGGCCGCTGCGGCTCCTCGCTGAGGTGGCGGTGCAGGACCTCGAGCGCGGTGCCGCCGGCGAAGGGCGGGCGGCCGGTGACCAGCTCGTAGAGGAGGATGCCGGCGCCGTAGATGTCGACGGCGGAGGTCTGCGGGCGGCCCTCGGCGGACTCGGGAGCCACGTAGGCGGGGGTGCCGACGAACTCGTGGGTGCGGGTCAGACCCGGGGAGTCGGCCAGGCGCGCGATGCCGAAGTCGGTGAGCATCGGCTTCATCTGGCCGTTGCTCTCGTCCAGCAGCACGTTGGCGGGCTTCAGGTCGCGGTGGACCACGCCGTCGGCGTGGCTGGCGGCGAGCGCGTCCGCGATCTGGGCGGTCAGCAGGCTCGCGGCGACCGGGCTGAAGGGGCCGTTCTGGCGGATGTACTTGTGCAGGTCCGGGCCGTCGACGAGGTCCATGACCAGGGCGAGCAGATCACCCTCGACGACGAGGTCGCGGGTGCGCACGATGTTGGGGTGGGTCAGGCGCAGCAGGACGGAGCGCTCGCGCAGGAAGCGCATGACGATGTCCGCGTCCTGGGCCAGCTCCTCCTTGAGGACCTTGATGGCCACGGTCTCGCCGGGCTGGCCGGCGACGGCGGCCTCCGCGCCGGCGGTCTCCCGCTGGCGGGCACGCCAGACGGTGCCCGTGGCGCCGCGCCCGAGCGGCTCCTCGAGCAGGTACTTGCTGCCGACTGGCCGCACGTCTCGCGCTCCCTGCTGTCGTCTTTCCGGCTGATTCCACCGGGTGGGTTTCCGGCCCAACTCTAGGGGGTGTCCCGCTGGAAGACGCGGGTCGGCGGAGGTTGGTTGCCGCACATATGTGCGAAGGGTGAGTTTTGTGGGGTATGCCGGGGGCGCATTTCCCTGTGTTTCCCCCGCCGGAGTGGCGCGTTCCTACCGGTGGGCGAACCGCGCCACCACGATCCAAGATCATTTATCGGCGGGTGCCGGGCGTGTTGCGGGCGACAGGTGCGAGGATGCACCCGTACGGAACGGCCGGGACGGGAGCCCTGCCTTCCGGCAGACCTGAACGGACGAGGCGTCCGTGCCGGGCGGGGGTGTCGATCGGGCGGGCAGGTCCCGCCGCTGCCCCTGCCGGGCGCACGCACGCACCGCGCACTGCGCTCCGCGCAGAAGGGACCGCTGACGGCGATGCAGATCCGGCTGACCGTCCTCGGGTCGCGCGGCGGCCACCAGGCCGCCACCGCGCCCGCCGGCTGTGACGTGCTCGTCACCGCGCCCGCCGGGACCCCGCTGGCCGCGGTGGCCTCCGGACTCGCGGCGACCGCGGGCGGCCCCGACACCGGCGGCACCGTGGTGCTGTACGCCGGTTCCCGCCGCCTCGACCCCCAGCGCGCCGTGCTCGGCGAGCCGCCCCTGGTGGACGGGGCCGTACTGGCCCTGCACACCCCCGGGCCGGACACCGCCGCCGTCCCGGCCGGGGACGGGCCGGGCACGCCGCAGCTGCACGTGGTGGCCGGACCGGACGCGGGCGGGGTCCACCTGCTGCACCCCGGGGCCGTGCGGATCGGGCGCTCGGCCGACGCCGACGTACCGCTGGACGACCCCGACGTGTCGCGGCTGCACTGCGCGGTGACCGTGCTGCCGGACGGCCGGGTGACCGTGGCCGACCTCGGCTCGACGAACGGCACCACGCTGGACGGCGCCGAGGTCGGGGCGGGCGCCGTCCCGCTGGCGCCGGGCGCGCTGCTGCGGATCGGCGAGTCCACCCTCCGGCTCGCCCCGCCGGGCGGCGATCCGGCGCTGGCGGTCGTCCCGGACCTGGAGGGCCACCTCGGACTGGCGGGCCCCTCCCCCGACGGGGACGCCGCCCCCTCCCCGGCCCCCGCCCCCGGGGCGGCCGCGGAGCACCCCGCGGCCGGGGACGCCGGTGCCGGCCCGGGCTCGGGCTCCGGCTCCGTCGAGGGCCTCTCCCCGCACCCCGACGGCACCGCCGGCGAGGAGCCCGGCGCTGCACGGCGCCGGCGCGGCGGGATCGGCGCCTGGGCCCGCAAGTGGGTGCGCGGAGAGGAGGAAACCCCCGGGCAGCCGGCCGGACCGGAGGCGCCCGCGGTCGCCGGGCCGGACGAGGACGACCCCGCGGCGCTGCTGCTGGCGGCGCTCGGGCCCACCGGGCGGCTGTGGTCGCGCGGCGCCGGGCACCCCCGGTTCCTGGAGGCGGGGCTCGGCGCGGGCTGCCGGGTCTCCCTGCCCGAGTGCGGCTCGCTGGGCATCGCGGGGCCCCGGGCACGGCTGACGGGGGTGGCCCGGTCGGTGGTCGCCCAGCTCGCGGGGCTGCACGCGCCGACCCGGCTGGAGGTCGTCCTGCTGGCCGCCGACCGCGCCCGCCCCCTCGCGGAGCGCCGCCGCGACTGGGGCTGGCTCGGCTGGCTGCCCCACGTACGGCCGGCGCACGGGCAGGACTGCCGGCTGCTGCTGGCGTACGACCGCGACCAGGCGGCCGCCCGCACCGCCGAACTGACCCGGCGGCTGGACGACAGCCCGCTCGGCGCCGGCTGGGCCTCCGCCGGCCCGGCCGCGCTGCGGCAGGCCGCCGCCGCGTACGAGGGCCCGCGCACGCTCGTGGTGCTGGACGGCGACCCGGGCACGGCGGCCCTGCGCGACCTCACCGGACGGCTCGCCTCCCACGGGACCGCGGCGGGCGTCCACCTCCTGGTGCTCGCGGAGACCCCGGCCGCCACCGCCGCCTCCCCGGTGGCGGCGACGTACGAGGCGGCCTGCGCGGCCACCCCGGCGTTCCGCGACTGCGGCCGGATCGCCCTGCTCAGCGGCGATGTGGCCACGGCCGTACGGAGCTTCGCGGTGAACGGCGGCCACCCGGTCGCGGCGGGCCGTACGGCGGTGGCCGACGGCGTCTCGGCGGCCTGGGCGGAGCGGTTCGCCCGGGCTCTGGCCCCGCTGCGCGCGGACGGCACCCCGACCGAGGGCGGCGCGTCCCGCCCGGCCGCGGCCACCCTCCCGGCGGCGTCCCGGCTCCTGGACGAGCTCGGGCTGGCCCGCGCCACCCCGGCGTCCCTGATGGCCCGCTGGGCGGAGGCCACCGACCAGGGCCAGGGCGTCGGCGGACTCGCGGAGATCGTCCTGGGCACGGGCCGGCGCGGGGCGGTCGGCGCCGAGCTGGTCCACGACGGCCCGCACCTGCTGGTGGAGGGCCCCGCCGGGAGCGGCCGGACGGAGCTGCTGCGCTCCATCGCCGCCTCCCTGGCCGCCGCGGCGCGCCCCGACCGCCTCGGCCTGCTCCTCCTCGACGGCGCCGGCGGCGAGCGCGGCGACGGTCTCCAGCCGTGCACGGAACTCCCGCACGTGTCGGCCCACCTCGTGGCCTCCGACCCGCTGCGCATGCGGGAGTTCGCGCAGGCCCTCGGCGCCGAGCTGAAGCGCCGCCACGAGCTGCTGGACGGCGTCCCGTTCACCGAGTGGCACGCCCGGCGCGAGCTGTCGGAGCGGATGGTCTCGCCCCGCCGGCCCTCCCCGGGCGAGCTGCGCGGGGACCTCGACCCCTCCCCCGGCACCGCCGGCTGGGGGGACCCCGTGCGCACCGGCACCCTGCGGCTGCGGGCGGCCGCCACGCGTACGGAGCCGGCGGGCGGGCCGACGCCGCTGCCCCGGCTGGTGGTGCTGGTGGACGACTTCGACGCGCTGGTGGCCCCGGCGCTGGGCAGTCCGGGCCGGCAGGCCGCCGGTTCGGTGGTGCGGATCCTGGAGGGCGTGGCCCGCGAGGGCACCCGGCTCGGGGTGCACCTGGTGGTGGCCAGCGCCCGCCCGGAGCGGACCGCCGACACCGAGCCGGCCCGGCTGGCGACGCTGCGGGTGGAGCTGGACGCCCCGGACCAGCCGGGGCCGGGCCGGGGGCGGCTGCTGTACGCCGACGGCCGTGCGGTGCCCTTCCAGGCGGGCCGGGTCACCGGCCGGATCCCGCGCACGGCGACCCTGAGGCCGACCGTGGTGCCGGTGGAGTGGGAGCGGATGGGAGACCCTCCGGCCCGCCGTCCGGTGCGCGAGCTGGGCAACGGTCCGACCGACCTCGCGCTGCTGGCCAGCGCCCTCGACCGGGCCTCCCACCTGGTCTCGGCGATACCGGTGCCGTTCCCGCCGGCCCCCTGACGCTCCGCGGCTCCCCCGCCACGCGGTATTGCGGGGGTGCGCGGGTCGGCGTAGACCTTGTGGCACGCAGCACACCACGGGCACG
Source organism: Streptomyces sp. NPDC034043 (assembly GCF_055575675.1). NCBI lineage: Bacteria > Bacillati > Actinomycetota > Actinomycetes > Kitasatosporales > Streptomycetaceae > Streptomyces > Streptomyces sp. NPDC034043. The sequence continues at coordinate 35,907 of NZ_JBVISF010000005.1, read as the reverse complement.
ACGGCATCGGGGGCGAGAGCATGCGCGTACAGCACGGAACCGGCCACACGAAACGCACGGCGGTCAGAGCCTGGACGGCGCTGGCCGCGGCGGGCGCGCTGGCGCTCACCGCCTGCGGCGGCGGGGGCGGTGACGGCGGCGGCACGGGCGGGCCGTCGCAGGCCGGCCGGCAGGACGAGCGCACCGTCGAGTTACCGCGGCTGCCCGGCGAGAAGCTGTCGGTCGCGGCGGTCTGGACGGGACCGGAACAGGCGAACTTCACGAAGGTGCTGAAGGAGTTCGAGAAGCGGACGGGGGCGAGCGTCACCTTCGTCCCGGCGCAGGACCCGATCGTCACCTTCCTCGGCACCAAGATCGCGGGCGGTCAGCCGCCGGACGTGGCGCTGCTGCCGCAGGTCGGGGCGCTGGTGTCGGCGGTGCGCAACAAGTGGGCGCAGCCGCTGGGTCCGGAGGCCGGGGCGCAGCTGGAGGCGAACTACTCGCCGGGCTGGCGCGCGCTCGGCGCGGTCGACGGCACCCAGTACGGCGTCTACTACAAGGCGGCCAACAAGTCGCTGGTCTGGTACAACGCGAAGGCCTTCGAGGCGGCGGGCGTGAAACCCCCGGCGACCTGGAAGGACTTCCTCTCGGTGGCCGACACGCTGTCCGCGTCGGGCACCGCGCCGGTGTCGGTGGCGGGTGCGGACGGCTGGACCCTGACGGACTGGTTCGAGAACGTGTACCTCTCGCAGGCGGGTCCGGAGAAGTACGACCGGCTGGCGCGGCACGAGATCAAGTGGACGGACGACAGCGTCCGGCAGGCGCTGACCACCCTCGGGCAGTTGTTCGGCCGCAAGGACTTCTTGGCGGGCGGTCCGAGCGGGGCGCTGTCGACGGAGTTCGCGAAGTCGGTGACGCAGACCTTCACGGGCGGGGACCGGCCGGGGGCGGCGATGGTCTTCGAGGCGGACTTCGTGGCGGTGACCATCGCGCAGACCGGGGCGAAGGTGGGCGAGGACGCCTTGGTCTTCCCTTTCCCAGCGGTGGGAGCGAAGGCGCCGGTGGTGTCGGGCGGTGACGTGGCGGTGGCCCTGAAGCCGGGGAAGGGGGCGCAGGCGCTGCTGACCTTCCTGGCGTCGGCGGACGCGGCCCGGATCCAGGCCCGGGAGGGCGGGTTCGTGTCGCCGAACAAGGCGGTGGACTTCGCGGTGTACCCGAACGACATCCAGCGGGGCATCGCCAAGGCGCTGATCGCGGCGGGCGACGACTTCCGTTTCGACATGTCGGACCGGGCTCCGGCGGCCTTCGGCGGGACTCCGGGCGCCGGCATGTGGAAGGCGCTCCAGGACTTCCTGGCGAACCCGTCGGACGTGGCGGCGGTGCAGGAGAGGCTGGAGGCGGAGGCGGCCAAGGCGTACGGGAACTGACGCCGTGACGGTGAAGACGGCGGCGCGGCCCGGAGCCGCGGCCGGGGCGGGGGAACGGGCCCGCCGCAAGGACGTCTCGCGCCGGCGGCTGGTGGCCGCGGCGTTCCTGCTGCCCGCCCTGGTGCTGCTGGGCGCGCTCGTGGTGCAGCCCATCGGCTACTCCCTCTACCGCAGCCTCTTCGACCGCTCCGGCGACGCCTTCGTCGGGGCGGGCAACTACCGGCGGATCCTGGACGACCCGGTGATCGTCACGGCCCTGCGCAACACGGCGGTGTGGGTGGTGCTGGCCCCGGCCACGGCGACCGCCCTCGGGCTGGTCTTCGCGGTGCTGACGGAGCGGGTGCGCTGGGGGACTGCGTTCAAGCTGCTGGTGTTCATGCCGATGGCGATCTCGATGCTGGCGGCGGGGATCATCTTCCGGCTCGTGTACGACCACGATCCGCAGCGGGGCGTCGCCAACGCGGTGTGGGTCGGGGTGCACGACACCTTCGCGCCGTCCTCGGCCTTCCCGGGGGCCCGCCCGGGCCGGGACTCCCCGCTGGAGCCCGCCGCGGGCGGGGACCTGGTGACGCGCGGCCCGGTACGGGCGGGCGTGCCGGTGCTGCTGCCGCTGGTCGGGGTGGCGCCGGAGGCCCTGCCGGCGGGGTCCGGGGCGGCGGGGAACGCCGGGGCGGTGCCGGGGAAGGTGACGGGGACCGTCTGGCAGGACTTCGCCCGGGGCGGCGGCGGGCGGGTGAACGTGGTCGACCCGGCGGAGCCGGCCCTGTCCGGGATGCGGGTGGAGGCGGTGAAGGACGGCCGGGTGGTGGCTTCGGCGAAGGCCGCGCCGGACGGCACCTTCACGCTGCCCGGCGAGGCGGACGGCGCGCTGCTGCGGCTGCCCGCGGCCAACTTCCGGGCGGCGTACGCGGGGGTCGAGTGGCTAGGGCCGGTGCTGGTGACCCCGGCGGTGATCGGGGCGTACGTGTGGATGTGGGCCGGGTTCGCGATGGTGCTGATCGCGGCCGGGCTGGCGGCGGTGCCGCGCGAGCTGCTGGAGGCGGCGCGGGTGGACGGGGCGGGCGAGTGGCAGGTGTTCCGCCGGATCACGGTGCCGCTGCTGGCGCCGGTGCTGGTGGTGGTCCTGGTGACGCTGGTCATCAACGTGATGAAGATCTTCGACCTGGTCTTCGTGATCGCGCCGGGGGCGGTGCAGGACGACGCGAACGTGCTCGCGCTCCAGCTGTACCGCACGTCCTTCGGGACGGACGCCGATCCGGGGCTGGGCAGCGCCATCGCGGTGCTGCTGCTGGTGCTGGTGGTGCCGGTGATGCTGCTCAATATCCGCCGGCTGCGGAAGGAGTCGTCCCGATGAGCGCCCCGGACGCCGGCGCGAAGGCCACCGACGCGAAGAGAGCCGACGCAAAGAGAGCCGACGCGAAGGCCGCCGGCGCCGGGAGCCGGATCGCCGGCCGGATCGCGGCGCGCGCCGCGTCCGGCGCCGTACGCGTCTTCCTGGTCCTGGCCGCCCTGTTCTGGCTGCTGCCCACGCTCGGGCTGCTGGTCTCCTCCTTCCTGGCCCCGGCCGACCTGGGCCGGGGCGGCTGGTGGCGGGCGCTGACTGAGCCGTCCCGGCTGACGGTGTCGAACTACGCGCGGCTGCTGGCCAACGAGACGATCACCGGCTCGCTGCTGAGCACGGCGGCGATCGCGGTGCCCGCCACGCTGCTCGTCCTCGTCCTGGGCGCGTTCGCCGGGTACGCCTTCGCCTGGCTGGAGTTCCCGGGCCGGGACTGGCTGTTCCTGGTCGTGGTGGGACTGCTGGTGGTCCCCGTCCAGGTGGCGCTGATCCCGGTGTCGGAACTGTTCGGCTCCATCGGCCTGTTCGAGACGACGGCGGGGGTGGTCCTGTTCCACACCGCGTTCGGGCTGCCCTTCGCGGTGTTCCTGCTGCGGAACTTCTTCGCGGAGATCCCGGCCGAGCTGCTGGAGGCGGCCCGGCTCGACGGCGCCGGGGAACTGCGTCTGTTCGCCCGGGTGGTGCTGCCGCTGGGCGGCCCGGCGATCGCCTCGCTCGGCATCTTCCAGTTCCTGTGGGTGTGGAACGACATGCTGGTGGCGCTGGTCTTCGCCGACTCGACGCACCCTCCCGTCACGGTGGCGCTCCAGCAGCAGGTGCGGCAGTTCGGGAACAACATCGACGTCCTGGCGCCCGGCGCCTTCCTGTCGATGGTGGTACCGCTGCTTGTCTTCTTCGCCTTCCAGCGGCAGTTCGTGACGGGGGTGATGGCCGGAGCCGTCAAGTAGCCCACGGCCGGCGGGGAAACCCGCTCCGACATGGGGCGTTGACGCTGCGTAACCCGAATGCCGTACGGGGCGTAACCCGATCGCCGCGCGCGGGGTTCCTGGGCCATATGCCCGCGCCGACCCCTGGATGTGCCGTGCCCCGGTTCAGCGTCATCGTGCCCGCGTACAAGGTTCAGGCGTACCTCCAGGAGAGTCTGGACTCGGTCCTGTCCCAGTCCTATCCGGATCTGGAACTGATCGCGGTCGACGACGCCTCCCCGGACGCGTGCGGCTCGATCATCGACGAGTACGCGGCCCGCGACCCCCGGGTCACCGCGGTGCACCTGGCGCACAACCTGGGCCTGGGCCCGGCCCGCAACGCGGGCCTGGCCCGGGCGAGCGGCGACTACCTCGTCTTCCTCGACGGCGACGACACCCTCGCGCCGGGCGCCCTCCAGGCCATCACCGACCGGCTCAAGGCCACCGGCTCCCCCGACGTCCTGGTGTACGACTACGCGCGCACCTTCTGGACGGGCGAGACCGTCCGCAACCGCCTCGCGCACCGGCTGTCCGAGGAGGGCCCCGCCAGTTTCCGGCTGGCCGACCGTCCGGCCCTGCTGGGCATGCTGATGGTGGTGTGGAACAAGGCGTACCGCCGCGAGTACGTGGAGCGCGAGGGCCTCGAATTCCCGCCCGGCTTCTACGAGGACACCCCCTGGACGTACCCGGCGCTGCTGTCCGCCGAGTCCGTGGCCGTCCTCGACCGGGTCTGCGTCCACTACCGCCAGCGGCGCACCGGCTCGATCCTGACCACCACCAGCCGGCGCCACCTGGACGTCCTCGACCAGTACGAGCGGGTCTTCGGCCACCTCGCCTCCCGCCCCGAGCTGGAGCGCTGGCGCCCCGCGGTGCACCGGCGGATGGCCGAGCACTTCTGCGCCGTGTACGCGGACCCGCGCCGCCTCCCGCGCGCCGCGCGCGCCGAGTTCTTCGCGCGGGCCTCGGCCCTGCTGCGCCGCCACCGCGTCCCGGGCGGGTCCGGGGCGCTGCCGCTGTCCCTGACCCGCACCGACCGGCTCCGGCACACCCTGATGCGGCTCGGGCTGCGGCGCTGCTACCGGCTGGGCTCCGTCCTGCGCGCGGCCGCCCTGTCGGCGGGCCGCACCGGCTCGGCGCTGGGGCGGGGGCTGCGCGAGAGCGCCCTGCGCCTGCACTACCGGGTCCAGCGGCTGCTCCCGCTGCGGCCCGAACTGGCGGTGTTCTCCGCGTACTGGCACGGCGGCTACGCCTGCAACCCGGCGGCGATCGAGGCGAAGCTGCGCGAACTGGCCCCGCGCATGCGCACGGCGTGGATCTGCGACCCCCGGTACGCCTCCACCCTGCCGCCCGAGACCACCCCGCTGCGGCCCGGCTCGGCCGCGTACTGGAGCGCCCTGGCCCGGGCCGGGTACCTGACGACGAACGTCAACTTCGACCGCGCCCTGGTCAAGCGGCCGGGTCAGGTCCTGCTCCAGACGCAGCACGGCACCCCGCTCAAGCGGGTGGGCCTGGACCTCCAGGACCGTCCGGCGGCCACCCCGACCACGGACTTCGAAGGGCTGCTGCGCGGCGCGGACCAGTGGGACTACCTGCTGTCCTCCAACCGCCACTCCACCCTGGTGTGGGAGAAGGCCGTGCCCGCCTCCTACACCACCCTGGAGTACGGCTACCCGCGCAACGACGCCTTCCACCGGGCCGGCCAGGCCGAGGTCCTCGCGCTGCGCGAGCGCCTGGGCATCGCGCCGGGCACCATCGCGGTCCTGTACGCCCCGACGCACCGGGACTACCGCCGCAGCCGGCCCGTGCACCTGGACTTCGAGCGGGTGCTGCGGGATCTGGGCCCTCGCTTCACCCTGCTCACGCGCACCCACCTGACGTACGCGGGCAGCCCCGGCGGCTGGGAGCCGCACCCGCGCCTGCTGGACGTCTCGGACCACCCGTCGGTGGAGGAGCTGTGCCTGGCCTCGGACGCGCTGGTCACGGACTACTCGTCCCTGATGTTCGACTACGCGGCGCTGGACCGGCCGATCGTGATCCACGCGGGCGACTGGGAGGCGTACGAGGCCGCCCGCGGCACCTACTTCGACCTGCGTTCCTGTCCCCCGGGCGCGATCGCCCGCACCGAGGACGAGCTGGTGGACATCTTCGCCACCGGTCACTGGCGGGGCTCCCGCTCGGCGCAGCTGCGCGCCGCGTTCCGTTCTCGCTTCTGCTCGTACGACGACGGCCACGCCGCCGAGCGGGTGGTGCGCCGGGTCTTCCTGGGCCAGCCCGTCGCGGTCCCCGCGGTGGTCCCGCTGGAGGAGCGCCGGCCCGCGCCCGCCGCGCCGGCGCCGGACCTGGCCCCGCTGACGGCGGGGCTGTGGCCCTGAGGCGGGGGCGGGGGCCGGGGGGTCAGCCGGCGCGCAGGCCGGCCACGACGGAGCGGGCGAGCTCGTCGAGGTAGCCCGCCGGGACGGCGTCCCGTACCACCACCTGCCGCCAGTACAGCGGCCCGATCGCCAGGTCGAGGGCCCGCTCGGGGGAGGCGGAGCCCGGCAGCTCGCCGCGGGCGACGGCCTCGGAGACGATGCCCTCGGCGAGCCGGCGCTGGCCTTCGAGCAGGGCGCCGCGCACCGCGTCGGCGATCTCCGGGTTCCGGGCGGCCTCCACCAGCAGGTCGGGGATGACCGCCGAGGCCACCGGGTGCCGCAGCACGTGTGACATGACCTCCAGCAGGGCACGTACGTCCCCGTAGAGGGAGCCGGTGGCGGGCACGGGGATGCCGTCGGCGGCGACCGCCCCGATCAGGTCGAGCACCAGGTGCAGCTTCGACTTCCAGCGCCGGTACACGGCGGTCTTGCCGACGCCGGCGCGGCGCGCGATGCCCTCGATCGACATCCGGGCGAAGCCCACGGCCGCCAGCTCGTCCAGCACGGCCGCGCGGATCGCCCGGGTGACGTCCTCGCGCAGGACGGCGGCGCCGGCGGGGGCGCGGCGGGCGGCGGGAGCGGCGGGGGGCTCGTTGGTCATGCCCAGAGCATAGCGGCGAGGACAGCACCCGCACGTCACGACGATACGGTTGCGTTCCAACGCGCGGCACCCTACTGTCGACGTCACGACGATACGGACCCGTCCCGTCGTCGCCCCGCTGGTAAGCCCCTAGCAGGCGACGCCCCCGACCCCCGTCGAAAGCGATCCCGTGACCACCGTGACCCTCGCGGACCCCGCGCCGCCCTCCGCCGCCGAGCTGGCGGCAGCCCACGGCCTGACCGTCAGCGGCGCCCGCCCCTCCCTCCCCCGCTACGCAGCGCAGCTGTGGAACCGCCGCCACTTCGTGACGGCGTACGCGACCGCGCGGATGCACGCCACGTACAGCACGGCCAGACTCGGCCAGGTCTGGCACCTGATGACCCCGCTGCTCAACGCGGCCGTCTACTACTTCGTCTTCGGCATCGTCATGCGCGCCAGCCACGGCGTCCCCGACTACGTGCCGTTCCTGATCACCGGCGTCTTCGTCTGGGACTTCATCGGCAGCTCCGTCAACGCCGGCACCCGCGCCGTCCACGGCAACCTCGGCCTGGTCCGCGCCCTGCACTTCCCCCGCGCCAGCCTGCCCGTCTCCTCCGTGGTCCAGCTCTTCCAGCAGCTGCTCGTCACCATGGCGGCCCTCGTCGTCCTGCTCCTGGCCTTCGGCCAGACCCCCTCCGCCTCCTGGCTGATCGCCGTCCCGGTGCTCTTCCTGATGGCCCTGTTCTGCGCGGGCTGCGCGATGGTCATGGCCCGCATCGGCAGCAAGAACCCGGACGTCAGCCAGCTGATGCCGTTCGTGCTGCGCACCTGGATGTACTCCTCGGGCGTGATGTGGTCCATCGACTCCATGCTCAGCACGGACCACCTGCCCCAGTGGGTCTCGCTGGTGCTCAAGACCAACCCGGCGGCCGTCTACATCGACCTGATGCGCTTCTCCCTGATCGACAGCTTCACCGCGGACTCGCTCCCGCACCACGTGTGGCCGATCGCCATCGGCTGGGCGCTGCTCGCCGGCGTCGGCGGCTTCGTCTACTTCTGGAAGGCAGAGGAGGAGTACGGCCGTGGCTGACACCGACACCCGCGTCCCCACCGTCATCGCGGACGGGGTCCACGTCGTCTACAAGGTGCACGGGAGCGGCCGCAAGGGCGGCGCGACCGCCGCGCTCAGCCGGATCGTCTCGCGCCGCCCGGCCCCCGGCGTCCGCGAGGTCCACGCCGTCAAGGGCGTCAGCTTCACCGCGTACAAGGGCGAGGCGATCGGGCTGATCGGCTCCAACGGCTCGGGCAAGTCCACCCTCCTCAAGGCCATCGCCGGCCTCCAGCCGGTGGCCCGGGGCGCGGTCTACTCGCACGGCCAGCCGTCCCTCCTCGGAGTGAACGCCGCCCTGATGAACGACCTCACCGGCGAGCGCAACGTGGTCCTCGGCGGGCTCGCGATGGGCATGACCAAGCAGCAGATCCGCGAGCGCTACCAGGACATCGTCGACTTCTCCGGCATCAACGAGAAGGGCGACTTCATCTCCCTGCCCATGCGCACGTACTCCTCCGGCATGGGCGCCCGGCTGCGGTTCTCCATCGCCGCCGCCAAGGACCACGACGTCCTCATGATCGACGAGGCCCTCGCCACCGGCGACGCCGCCTTCCAGCGCCGCAGCCAGGCCCGCATCGAGGAGCTCCGCGCCCGCGCCGGCACGGTCTTCCTCGTCAGCCACGGCATCGGCACGGTCCGCGAGACCTGCGACCGGGCCATCTGGCTGGAGTCGGGCGTGCTGCGCATGGACGGCCCCTCCCAGGAGGTCTGCGACGCGTACGAGGCCTTCACCCGCGGCTGACACCGCGACGGGCCGGGCCCGGAACCCCACAAGGGGGGTCCGGGCCCGGCCCGTGTCCGGCCTCGCCGGCGACTACGCGTGCGAGCGCAGCAGCGAGCGCATCGTCCGCATCGCCACCGACAGGTTCGCCAGGTCGAAGTCGTCCGAACCCCGGATCTCGTCCAGGGTCGTCCGGGCCCGGCCGAGGATCGCCGCGTTCTTCTCCTCCCACGCCTTGAAGCGCTCCGCGGGAGTGGAGGAACCGTCGCCCACGGCCAGCACGTCGGCGGTCAGCGCCGCGTGCGCCGCGAACAGGTCCTCGCGGATGGACGCGCGGGCCATCGACTGCCAGCGGTCGGACCGCGGCAGCTCGATGATGCGGTCCATCAGCTGCGTGATGTCCAGACGGTCCGCGAGGTCGTAGTACACCTCGGCGACGGACAGCGGGTCCACGCCCGTCCGGTCCGCGATGGCGACGACGTCCAGCGTCGGGAAGGCGGACGAGAAGCCGGCCACCTTCGCCGCGAGCTCCTCCGGCACGCCCTCACCGGTCAGCTCGTCCATGATCGACTGGTACCACTCCAGGTCCGCGCCGCGCACCAGCTTCGGCAGCTGCGCCCAGACCTCCGACACCCGGGCGCCGAAGAGCTCGATGGTCTCGGTGATCTGCAGCGGCTGCGGCCGGTTGTTCAGCAGCCAGCGCGTACCGCGCTCCACCAGGCGCCGCGAGTGCAGCCGCACCCGGGTCTGGACGTCGGCGGCGACCTGGTTGTCCAGCGCCTCCACCGCATCCCACACCTCGGCCAGGCCGAAGATCTCGCGGGCCGCGAGCTGCGCCCGGACGATCTCCTCCGTGGAGGCGCCGGTCTCCTCCCGCAGACGGTGCAGGAAGGTCGAACCGCCGGTGTTGACGGTGTCGTTGACCAGCAGGGTGGTGATGATCTCCCGGCGCAGCGCGTGCGCGTCGATCTGCTCGGGGAACTTCGCGCGCAGGGCGGCCGGGAAGTACGCGTGCAGCAGGCGGCGCAGGTACGGGTCGTCCGGCAGCGCGGTGTGGATGAGCTCGTCCGCCACCGTGATCTTGGTGTAGGCGAAGAGCACGGCCAGCTCCGGCTGGGTCAGGCCCTTGCCGGCGTTGAGCAGCTCGCGGATCTGCCGGTCGTTGGGCAGGAACTCCAGCTGGCGGTCCAGCAGTCCGTCCCGGCCCAGGCGGCGCATGAAGCGCTGCTGGGCGTGGAGCAGGCTCGGGGCCTGGGCGGAGCCGTTGGCCAGGGCCGTGTTCTGCGCGTAGTTGTTGCGCAGCACCAGGGAGCCGACCTCGTCGGTCATCTCGGCGAGCAGCTTGTTGCGCTGCTTGACGGTCATGTCGCCGTCCGCGACCACCGCGTTCAGCAGGATCTTGATGTTCACCTCGTGGTCGGAGGTGTCCACGCCCGCGCTGTTGTCGATGGCGTCTGTGTTGACCTTGCCGCCCTCGCCGCCGGCGCCGACGCGGGCGAACTCGATGCGGCCGAGCTGGGTCAGGCCCAGGTTGCCGCCCTCGCCGATGACCTTGGCCCGTACCTCGGAGCCGTTGACGCGGATGGCGTCGTTGGCCTTGTCGCCGACGTCCGCGTGCGTCTCGGAGGTCGATTTGACGTACGTGCCGATGCCGCCGTTCCACAGCAGGTCCACGGGGGCCTGGAGGATGGCCTGCATCAGCTCGGCCGGGGTCATCTTGGTGATGCCCGCCTCGATGCCGAGGGCTTCGCGCATCTGCGCGTTCACCGGGATGGCCTTGGCGCTGCGCGGGTGGACGCCGCCGCCCGCCGACAGCAGGGCGGTGTCGTAGTCCGCCCACGAGGAACGCGGCAGCTCGAACAGGCGCCGGCGCTCCGCGTACGAGGTGGCCGCGTCCGGGGTCGGGTCGATGAAGATGTGCCGGTGGTCGAAGGCGGCGACCAGGCGGATGTGCTCGGAGAGCAGCATGCCGTTGCCGAAGACGTCGCCGGACATGTCGCCGACGCCGACGACCGTGAAGTCCTGGGTCTGGGTGTCGTGGCCCAGCTCGCGGAAGTGCCGCTTGACGGACTCCCAGGCGCCGCGGGCGGTGATGCCCATGCCCTTGTGGTCGTAACCGGCCGAGCCGCCCGACGCGAAGGCGTCGCCCAGCCAGAAGCCGTACGACTCCGCGACGCCGTTGGCGATGTCGGAGAAGGTCGCGGTGCCCTTGTCGGCGGCGACGACGAGGTAGGTGTCGTCCTCGTCGTGACGGACCACGCCCTTCGGCGGCACGACCTCGCCGCCGACCATATTGTCCGTGATGTCGAGCAGCGCCGAGATGAAGATCTTGTACGAGGCGATGCCCTCGGCGAGCCACGCGTCGCGGTCCACCGACGGGTCCGGCAGGTTCTTGGCGACGAAGCCGCCCTTGGCGCCGACCGGCACGATCACGGTGTTCTTGACCATCTGCGCCTTGACCAGGCCGAGCACCTCCGTACGGAAGTCCTCACGCCGGTCGGACCAGCGCAGACCGCCGCGGGCGACCTTGCCGAAGCGCAGGTGGACGCCCTCGACGCGCGGGGAGTACACCCAGATCTCGAAGGCGGGGCGCGGGGCCGGCAGGTCGGGGATGGCCTGCGGGTCGAACTTCATCGACACGTAGGAGTGCTGGCGGCCCTCCTCGTCGAGCTGGAAGAAGTTGGTCCGCAGGGTCGCCTTGATCAGCGTCAGGAAGGAACGCAGGATGCGGTCCTCGTCCAGCGAGGCGACCTGGTCCAGGGCCCCGTCCAGCTCCTCCAGCATCGCGTCGATCAGCTCGGTGCCGGCGGCCTGGCGGCCGGGCGACAGCCGCGCCTCGAAGAGCGAGACCAGCAGCCGGGTGATGTGGACGTTGTTGCGGAGGGTGTCCTCCATGTAGTCCTGGCTGAAGGTGGACTTGGCCTGGCGCATGTACTTGGCGTACGCGCGCAGCACCACGGCCTGACGCCAGGTGAGGCCGGCGCCCAGGACGAGGGCGTTGAAGTTGTCGTTCTCGGCCTCGCCGGTCCACACGGCCGCGAAGGCCTCCTGGAACCGCTCGCGCGCGTCGTCGCCGAGGTACGCGTCGCCGTTGCCCGTGGACAGCGGCATCCGCAGGCCGAAGTCGTAGATCCAGGCGCTGACCCGGTCGGCGCGGCGCAGCTCGTACGGCCGTTCGTCGGTCACCTCGACGCCCAGGCGCTGGAGGACCGGGAGGACCGCGGAGAGGGAGACCTGCTCACCGGTGCGGTAGATCTTGAAGCGGCGCTCGCCGGGGCCCGCGCCCACGGGCTCGTAGAGGGAGAGCGCGAAGGGACGGTCGCTGGCGGAGAGCTTCTCCAGGTGGCACAGGTCCGCCACGGCGGCGCGCGGCGAGTGGTCCGCCTTGTAGCCCTCGGGGAAGGAGGTGCCGTACTTGCGCATCAGCTCGGCGGCCCGCTCCTCGCCCAGCTCGGCCGTCAGCGCCTCGCCGAAGCCGTCGGCCCAGGAGCGGGCGGCCTCGACCAGACGGGCCTCGACGCGCTCGACGTCGGCGTCGGTCAGCAGCGGCAGCTCGGTGCCCTGCGGCACGCGGACGACGAAGTGGATGCGGGAGAGGATCGACTCGGTGTTCCAGGCGGTGAAGTCGACGCTGGTCCCGCCGAGCTCCTCCTTCAGGATGTCCATCAGGCGCAGCCGGACACCGGTGGTGAAGCGGTCGCGCGGCAGGTAGACCAGCGCCGAGTAGTAGCGGCCGTACTCGTCCTGGCGCAGGTACAGCCGCAGCCGGCGGCGCTCCTGCAGGTACAGCACGGAGGTGGCGATCTCGCGGAGCTTGTCGACCGGGGTCTGGAACAGCTCGTCGCGCGGGTAGGTCTCCAGGATCTGGAGCAGGTCGCGGCCGTCGTGGCTGGACGGCGCGAAGCCGGCGCCCTCCAGGACCTCGCTGACCTTGCGGCGGATCACCGGGACGCGGCGCACGGACTCGGTGTACGCGGCGGAGGAGAACAGGCCGAGGAAGCGGCGCTCGCCGACGACGTTGCCGTTGGCGTCGAACTTCTTCACGCCCACGTAGTCGAGGTACGAGGGGCGGTGCACGGTGGCGCGGCTGTTCGCCTTGGTCAGCACCAGCAGACGGTGCTCGCGCGCCTTGGCGCGGGCGTCGGCGGGCAGCCGGTTGAAGGACGGCGAGACGGGGTGCGCGTCCTCCTGGCCGTGGTGGAGCGGGTCGGAGCGCAGGATGCCGAGGCCGGTGCCGGGCACGGCGGACAGGGCGTCGCCGTCGACGAGGTCGTACTCGCGGTAGCCGAGGAAGGTGAAGTGGTCGTCGGCCAGCCAGCGCAGCAGCTCGCGGGCCTCTTCGAGCTCGTACTCGCGCAGGTCCGGAGCGGTGGGCTCGTTCGGCAGCTCGTCGGCGATGCGCAGCGCGGCGTCGCGCATCTTCTCCCAGTCCTCGACGGCCTCGCGGACGTCGGACAGGACGCGCAGCAGATCGCCGGTGATCTGCTTGAGGTCGGCCTTGTCGGTCTCGCGGTCGATCTCGACGTGGATCCAGGACTCGACGAGGGAGTCGTGCGGGCGCGCGGTCCGGGGGCCGTGGGCGTCGCAGTCCGGGCCCAGGATCTCGATCAGCTTGCCGGTGACGTCACGGCGCACGACGACCTGGGGGTGGACCACGACGTGGATGCCGCGGCCCTGGCGGGACAGCTCGTTCGTCACGGAGTCCACGAGGAAGGGCATGTCGTCGGTGACCACTTCGACGACCGAGTGGCTGGAGGTCCAGCCGTTCTCCTCGACCGTGGGCGTGTGCACGCGGACGCTGGCGGTGCCCTGCGGCCGGTTCTCGGCGAGCCGGTAGTGGGAGAGCGCCGCGCCGAACACGTCGACCGGGTCCCGGTCGGCGAGGTCCTCGGGGGCGGTGTGCAGGTAGTAGCGCTGGAGGTAGGCGAGCGTCGCGCCCTGGCCAGGACGCTCCCCCTGCTCGGACCCAGTCGGAAGTAGCCCCCCGGCCGGGCTGTTCTCAGCTACCCGTGCCGCCCGCGCGAGCAGCTCGGCCTTTGCTTCGTCCAGCTTGGTCTGCATGTCCTCTGGCTCCCTGTCAACGCGCCATTGCGTGACGTAGGTGGTGAAGGAAGGAATGACAAAGCGCCGCTATGAGGCGGGATGTCCGTCCGGATCGGATGTGACGCCGTGGCGTCGGAAGAGCCGCCCGGGAAGGCTTCGACCATGATCGACAGGTCCCGGCGGCGGGGATCAGCGAGGGCCCGGCCGCGAGGACGCGCCGGGCGCGGGCCGGGGGCATCAGTGCCCCCGAGGACTATCGCGCTGATCACGGGTACAAGGCTATCTCGCCCCACCCCCCGGTCGTCATTCACTGCATCTGTACAAATCCGGGGTCAAAACCTGGACAGTGTGGCCAGCCGCGTGGCCGGATCCTCCCGCCCACCGCCTATCCGGCCAGCTCACGGGCCATCGCCACGGCCTCGGCCAGGCTGTCCACCACGGGCACCCCGGCCGACTCCAGGCTGGCCCGGCTGTGCGAGCCCCCCGTGTACAGGACGGCGTGCGCCCCCACGTGCTGCGCGGCCGTCGCATCGTCCACGGCGTCTCCCACGAGGACCGTACGGCTGACGGTCACACCGGCTGCTTCCAATGCCTCCATATGGCGTACGAGATGCCCCGCCTTGGAGGTGTGCGAGGGCCCGGTACGCCCGTCGACGCGCAGGAAGTGCTCGTGTATGCCGTGCGCGCGGACCAGGGGCACCAGCTTCTCGTGGGGCGCGAGGGACAGCAGGGACTGGGTGAGCCCGTCCGCCCGCCAGTCCCGGAGCAGCTCCAGCGCACCCTCGGCGAGCCCCGCGTCCTCGGCGGCGGTCCAGTAGTGGCGGTGGAAGGCCTCGTCCATGACGACCCACTCGGCGTCGGTGGGCAGCCTGCCCATCATCCGCTCGTAGAACTTGGGCACGGGGACGACGTACAGGTCGCGGTAGCGCTCCAGCGTGATCGGGGGGAAGCCGAGCTCCGCGAAGGAGGCGTTGGTGGCGACCATGACCGCGTCGATGTCGTGCAGCAGCGTCCCGTTCCAGTCCCACACGATGTGGGCCGTACCCGTTCTCATGCCAGCAGCCCGGGGATCTCCTGGATCCCGAACCAGAGCAGCTCGTGGTCCTCGGCGCCGTCCACGGTGAACCGCGCGTCGTCGTCCCCCGCGTCGGCGGCCTCCAGCGCCGCGGCGGCCGCGGCGACGTCGCCCTCGGCGTCCTCGGCGTCGACGTGCACGGCCGCGGCCGCCGCGAGGCGCACGGGGGCGGCGAGGGTGACCTGCCCGAGGGCGGCCTCGTCCGTCCCGGGCACGGCGGTGACGGCCTTGTCGTCGACGTCGAGCGCGACGACGACCCGCCTGCGCGGAGCGGCCGGGTCCGCGGCCAGCATCCGCAGCGAGGCGAGCGCGGCGCGCCCGAGGGCGGCGTACTCCAGCTCCTCGATGTCGTCCGACACGTACCACTCCCGCAGCGCGGGGGTCACGGCGTACGCACGGACCGGGGCGGGCCCCAACTGCCCCGCCTTGTGCGCCTCGGCGAGCCCGGGGAGGGTCTGGGGGACGTACAAGCGCATGGCCGGCTGCTTTCGGTAGTCGGAAACGCCCTCAGGATACGACTGGCGGGACCGTCGGCGGGGAGGGGTACCGGCGAGGGCGGCCCGGCGGGCGCTACGGCCGCGGGCCGCGGATCTCGACGGCGGCGCAGCGCCAGCGGCGGTCGGGGCCCTGCTCCAGCCGGAAGGCCATCGCCGAGACCCGGTCCCCCGTCGCGATGCGGGCGAAGGCCTCGATCACCCCGGGGCCGGGGTGGAACCGGCCGCAGTGGCGCAGCACCGGGCGCAGCCGGTCGCGCAGCGGTCCGGCGGGCGCCAGGGCGACCAGCTGTTCGTACGCCTCGCCCACGGTGAGACCGAGCAGCGAATGGACGGGGCGCTGACCGCTCAGCACGGCCAGCAGGCGCTCCGCGAACCAGTCGTGCGGGGCGAGTCGGCGCACCTGCCGCGGCACCCCCGCCGGACGCCGCTGGTCGCGCCGGCCGGCGGGCCGGCTCCGGCTCCCCCCTCCGGGCCTGCTGCGGCTGCCCTCGCCGCCGATGGTGCCGCGCGTGGTGGTGTCCATGGCGATTCCCCCGATCAGACCGAGCCCGGCGGTACCAGGCGGTAACTTGATGCGGGATTTCTACGACCGCCGAACACGCTCCGCAACCGCCCGCGGGCCCCGGTGAAAACCCCGCCCGGGTTCACCTATCCGTGCGACGGCCCCCCACCGCGAAGCCCCGGACCCCTGCCGGAAAGGGCCCCGGGTGGACGCCGGAACCCGCCGCCCGGGCCGCCCGATGGGGGACGGCCGGTCACCCTTGCGGCGGCAGGGGGGGTGGGGTGGGGTTCCGGCGGGCGGGGTTCCGGCGGGGCCGTCTCAGGGCCGGTGCGGGGGTTCCCGTCAGTCCCATCGTCCTTCCGGTTCGTGCCGGTCCCTCAAGGGCGCTCACTTCGTTCGCGTCGCTTCGCGATGGCCTTCGGCCACCCTTGACCGACCGACCCGCCCCGGAAAGCCGAAAGACTGCCGGGAAGCCCCCGAAGGAACGGTCACGGGGCAGGAGAAGGGGAGCAGCTCCCTCAGCGACGAGACGACGGGTCGGGCGCCGGCCTGTCCCGCATTCGGGCCCGTGCCCTGCCCGGCCAGGCCGGGAGCCCGGCTACCCGCACCACATGCCCACCAGACCAGCACAGGAAGCCGGTGGGCGCGACAGATCGCTACGCGCTCCTCCCGGCTTGGCGTCCGGCGACCGTCCTGGGCTGATACCCCCACCACATGACGACCACAGCCCCATCCGGGCGCGGCGGGCGCGTCAGATCGCTACGCGCTCCTGCCCGAGAGGCGTCTGCGGGCCGCCTCTGGTGACCATGAGCCGCCAGCGCGGGGGATTGTCCCTATTACTCACCTTTGTTAGGCGTGGCCGAGACCTGAACGGCTCTTGTCGGAGTCTGCGGTTGAGAAAGGCATCCCCAGACTCCGACAGACGGTCGAGAGGCCTGGAGAGGCCCACGAGATGCCTTGGGGACGGTCCGTTTCCGCCTCGAAGGACCCCCAAAGCTCCTGCGACGACCATCTCAGCCCCGGACGGCCATCAGCCGCCGAGAAATGAGGAGCACGTAGCGATCTCACGCGCCCACCGGTCCCGAAAGGGGCCCTGATCGTCATGTGGTGCGGGTATCAGCCACGGACGGTCGCCGGACGCCAAGCCGGGAGGAGCACGTAGCGATCTGACGCGCGGGGGTGGACCGCCGAGGGTCTTTGGGGGCCCGGATGCCCGGCGGACCGACGCCCGGCCCCTCGCCTCATCACTGAGGGACCCGTCCCTCCCGCTCCTGCCCCGTGACCGTTCTTTTGGGGGTTTCCCGGCAGTCCTTGTCTTTCCGGTTCGGGACGGCCTGTCAAGGGTGGAGCGAAGCGACATCGCGAAGCGACGCGACGAAGGAGCGCCCTTGACGGGCCGTCCCGAACCGGAAGGACGATGGGACTGACGGGAAACCCCCAAACCAGCCCTGACACGGCCCCGCCGGAACCCCGCCCCCGAAACCCCCACCGACCCCCACACGCAACCAGGGCCGGACACCCAAGGTGCCCGGCCCCGACCGCCTACTACCTGCTACCTGCTACCTGCTGCCCCTACTACCTACCTACCGGCTACTTCTTACGCCGCCGACCGCCCGAGGCCTTCTGCGCCTTGCGGCGCTCCGCGCGGGTCATGCCGTCGCCGCCCGCGGCGTCCGCGTCGAAGTCGCCCTCGATGACGCCGCCCTCACCGTCGACCGTCGGGGCGGAGAAGTGCAGCCGGTCCGGGCGCTGCGGGGCCTCCAGGCCCTTGGCGCGGATCTCCGGGCGCGCCGCCGGGACCGGCTCCTTCACCATGGACGGCGCCGCGGCCTGCACCGGGAGCTCCTCGACCTGCTGCTCGACCTGGACCTCCAGGTTGAACAGGTAGCCGACGGACTCCTCCTTGATGCCTTCCATCATGGCGTTGAACATGTCGAAGCCCTCCCGCTGGTACTCGACCAGCGGGTCCTTCTGGGCCATCGCCCGCAGGCCGATGCCTTCCTGCAGGTAGTCCATCTCGTAGAGGTGCTCGCGCCACTTGCGGTCCAGCACTGACAGCACCACGCGGCGCTCCAGCTCGCGCATGACCTCGGATCCGAGGGTCTTCTCGCGCGCCTCGTACTGCTCGTGGATGTCGTCCTTGACGGACTCGGCGATGAACTCGGCGGTGATGCCCGCGCGGTCGCCGGCCGCCTCCTCCAGCTCCTCCACCGTCACCTTGATCGGGTAGAGCTGCTTGAAGGCGCCCCACAGCCGGTCGAGGTCCCACTCCTCGGCGAAGCCCTCGACCGTCTCGGCCGCGATGTAGGCGTCGATGGTGTCGTCCATGAAGAAGCGCACCTGCTCGTGCAGGTCCTCGCCCTCCAGGACGCGGCGGCGCTCGCCGTAGATGACCTCGCGCTGGCTGTTGAGGACCTCGTCGTACTTCAGGACGTTCTTGCGGGTCTCGAAGTTCTGGGTCTCGACCTGCGACTGGGCGGACGCGATCGCGCGCGTCACCATCTTGTTCTCGATCGGGACGTCGTCCGGCACGTTGGCCATGGACATGACGCGCTCGACCATCTGCGCCTTGAACAGGCGCATCAGGTCGTCGCCGAGCGACAGGTAGAAGCGGGACTCGCCCGGGTCGCCCTGTCGGCCGGAGCGGCCGCGGAGCTGGTTGTCGATGCGGCGCGACTCGTGGCGCTCGGTGCCCAGCACGTACAGCCCGCCGAGCTCCTTGACCTCCTCGAACTCGGCCTTCACGGCCGCCTCGGCCCTGGCGAGCGCCTCGGGCAGGGCGTGCGCCCACTCCTCGATGTGCTCCTCCGGGTCGAGGCCGCGCTGGCGCAGCTCCGCCTCGGCGAGGTCGTCCGGGTTGCCGCCGAGCTTGATGTCGGTACCGCGGCCGGCCATGTTCGTGGCGACCGTGACGGCGCCGCGGCGGCCGGCCTGGGCGACGATCTGGGCCTCGCGCTCGTGCTGCTTGGCGTTGAGCACCTCGTGCGGGATGCCGCGCTTGGAGAGCTGCTGCGAGAGGTACTCGGACTTCTCGACCGAGGTGGTGCCGACGAGGATCGGCTGGCCCTTCTCGTGCTTCTCCGCGATGTCGTCCACGACGGCGGCGAACTTGGCGACCTCGGTGCGGTAGATGAGGTCGGGCTGGTCCTTGCGCTGCATCGAGCGGTTGGTGGGGATCGGGACGACGCCGAGCTTGTAGATCTGGTGGAACTCGGCGGCCTCGGTCATGGCCGTACCGGTCATGCCGGAGAGCTTCGAGTAGAGGCGGAAGAAGTTCTGCAGGGTGATCGTGGCGAGGGTCTGGTTCTCGTCCTTGATGTCCACCCCTTCCTTCGCCTCGATCGCCTGGTGCATGCCCTCGTTGTAGCGGCGGCCGGCGAGGATGCGGCCGGTGTGCTCGTCGACGATCATGACCTCGCCGTCGATGACGACGTAGTCCTTGTCGGCCTTGAAGAGTTCCTTGGCCTTGATCGCGTTGTTGAGGTAGCCGACGAGCGGGGTGTTCACCGACTCGTAGAGGTTGTCGATGCCGAGCCAGTCCTCGACCTTGGCGACACCGGCCTCGTGGATGGCGACGGTGCGCTTCTTCTCGTCGACCTCGTAGTCGCCGGTCTCCTCGATGCCCTTGAGCGGGTTGCCCGCCTCACCCTTGGTCAGGCGGGTGACCAGCTTGGCGAAGTCGGCGTACCACTTGGTGGCCTGGTCGGCCGGGCCGGAGATGATCAGCGGGGTGCGGGCCTCGTCGACGAGGATCGAGTCGACCTCGTCGACCACGGCGAAGTTGTGGCCGCGCTGCACCAGCTCGTCCTTCGACCACGCCATGTTGTCGCGCAGGTAGTCGAAGCCGAACTCGTTGTTCGTGCCGTACGTGATGTCGCAGTCGTACTGCTCGCGGCGCTGGGCCGGCGACATGTTGGCCAGGATGCAGCCGACGTTCAGACCGAGGAACTTGTGGACCCGGCCCATCATCTCGGAGTCGCGCTCGGCGAGGTAGTCGTTCACCGTGATCAGGTGGACGCCCTTGCCCGAGAGGGCGTTCAGGTAGGCGGGCAGGGTGCCGACGAGGGTCTTGCCCTCACCGGTCTTCATCTCGGCGACGTAGCCGAGGTGCAGCGCCGCGCCACCCATGATCTGCACGTCGTAGTGCCGCTGGCCGAGGACGCGCTTGGCGGCCTCGCGGACCGTCGCGAAGGCCTCCGGCAGCAGGTCGTCGAGGCTCTCGCCGTCCTGGTAGCGCTGCTTGTACTCGTCCGTGAGCGCGCGCAACTCGGCGTCGGAGAGGTTGACGAAGTCCTCTTCGATGGAGTTGACCTGGTCCGCGATGCGGTGCAGTTTGCGCAGGATCTTGCCTTCGCCTGCACGCATGAGCTTGTTGAAGACGGACACTGAGGCTGGTCTCCTTGCCGGTCGGGCCTGGGCACTTTACGTAGCCGGGCACGGCAGGTGGGCCCCACCGCAACGGCCATCGTAAGCGAGGACGTGGTCGCGTCGGGAGGTCCGCCGTGTCCGCAGGGCACGGGCGCCCGGAATGAGAACGTACGGGGACCGCATTCGGTGCCGGTGCGAACGAAAACCCCTCGCCCGGGTTACCCCCCTCCGCCACACTCCGTTCATGGAGCCCGTCACGCTGACCACCGAACGCCTCCTGTTGAGGCCCTTCGCCCCCGACGACGCGGAGGAGGTGTACGCCGCCTGCCAGGACCCCGACATCCAGCGCTGGACGGTCGTGCCCTCCCCGTACGAGCGGGCGCACGCGCGCGCCTGGGTGGACGAGATCTCCCCCGGCGGCTGGCGCGAGGACCGCGAGTACGGCTTCGCGGTGCGGCTCGGGGCGCAGGGCCCGCTGGTCGCCGCCGTGGGCGTGCACGTGCGCGGCCCCCAGGCGTACGAGGTCGGCTACTGGGCCGCCGCCGAGCACCGCGGCCGCGGCTACATGACGGAGGCCCTCGGCGGGGTCGCCCGCTGGCTGTTCACCGAGGTCGGCGCCGGCCGGCTGGAGTGGCGCGCCGCCGTGGGCAACGCGGCCTCGCGGGCCGTCGCGGAAAAGGCCGGTTTCCGCGTCGAGGGCACCCTGCGCGCCGCGCTCGACCTGCGCGGCACCCTGCGCGACTGCTGGGTCGGCGCCCTGCTGCCCGGCGACCTCGGCCTGCCCTCGCCCCTCCCGTACCTGCCCGCTGTCAGTGCCGCCCCCTAGGCTCGCGGCATGACGATGCTCTCGCTGTCCGCCGACGAGGCGCGCCGGATCGCCCTGCGTGCGCAGGGGTTCCTCGGGGCGCCCGACCGCCGGGGCGGCGTCCGGGGGGTGCTGCGCCATCTGGGCGCCGTGCAACTGGACACCATCTCGGTACTGGCCCGCTCGCACGAGCTGATCCCGTACGCGCGCCTGGGCGCGGTGGGCCGGGAGGCGGTGGAGAAGGCGTACTGGAGCGACAGTCACGCCTTCGAGTACTGGTCGCACGCGGCGTGCATCCTGCCGATCGAGGAGTGGCCGCACTTCGCGTTCCGCCGCCGGGAGCGGCGGGCGCGCGGCCACCGCTGGCACGTGCTCCAGGACAAGGAGCTCTCGACGCGGGCGGTCCTGGACCGGCTGAAGGCGGACGGTCCGCTGACCTCCACCGAGCTGGGCGGCGCGAAGAACGGCGGCGAGTGGTTCGAGTGGTCCGAGACCAAGATCGCCGTGGAGTGGCTGCTCGACACCGGTGAGGTGGTCTGCTGCGAGCGGCGCGGCTGGAAGCGGGTCTACGACCTGGCCGAGCGGGCCGTGCCGGACGCCCTGCTCCACGACGACCTGGACGACCGCGAGTGCCTGCGCCGCCTGGTCGCGCTGGCCGGGCAGTCCCTGGGGGTGGGCACCCGCGCCGACATCGCGGACTACCACCGGCTCAAGGGGGAGCAGGTCGACGCGGTGATCGCGGACTCCGGGCTGGTGCCGGTGACGGTGGAGGGCTGGGGCAGGCCCGCCTGGGCGGATCCCGCCGCGTTGGCCACCGCCCCGCGCGGCCGCCACCGCACGACGCTGCTGTCCCCGTTCGACTCGCTGGTGTGGGACCGTCCCCGCACCGAGCGGATCTTCGGGTTCACGCACCGCCTGGAGGCGTACGTCCCCAAACCGAAGCGGATACACGGGTACTTCGCGATGCCGCTGCTGGCCGGCGGCCGGCTCCAGGGGCGCGTCGACCCGGGCCGTGAGGGCCGCACGCTGGTGGCCCGCCAGCTCTCGCTGGCCACGCCCGGGGCGGCGGGCGCGATGGCCGAGGCCCTGTGGGAGGCCGCCCGGTGGGTGGGGTGCGAGGAGGTACGGGTGGAGCGCGCGCAGGACGCCCGGGAGGCGGCGGCCGTCTCGGCGGAACTGGCCGCCCGGCGGCCCTGAGGGCTGGGCCGGCGGCGCCTAGCGGATCTCCAGGATCTTCTCCCGCATCGCGTACACGACGGCCTCCATCCGGGAGTGCAGCTGGAGCTTCTCCAGGATGTTGCGCACGTGGTTCTTCACGGTGTTCTCGGAGATGAACAGCTGTTTGGCGATGTCCCGGTTGTTCATCCCCGTGGCCACCAGCTTGAGGACCTCCAGCTCCCGGTCGGTCAGCCGCGGTGCCGGGACCAGCCGCCGTTCGTCGGTGCGCTGGATCATCGACTTGAACTCGGTGAGCAGCTTCGACGCCATGGAGGGGCTGATCTGAGACTGCCCGTCGGCGACCGCGCGGATCGCCGTGGCGACCTCGTCCGTGGAGATCTCCTTGAGCAGGTACCCGGTGGCGCCCGCCTTGATGGCGTCGTACAGGTCCGCTTCCTCGTCGCTGATCGTCAGCATGATGATCTTCGCGGAGGGGGCGACCTCCTTGATCGAGGTGCACGCCTCGATCCCGCCGCGCCGCGGCATCCGTACGTCCATCAGCACGATGTCCGGCAGCAGGTCGGCGGCCTTGTCCACGGCCTCCGCCCCGTCCCCGGCCTCGCCGACGACCTGGATGTCCTCCTCCTGGGCGAGGACGATCTCCAGTCCGCGCCGGAAGAGGGCGTGGTCGTCGACCACGAGCACCCGGATCGGCTCACCGGCCGGGTCCTGCGCGCCACGGCAGCCGGCACCGTCGTCGTCACCGCGCGCCGGCCCGAAGCTGTCCGCCATCGTTCCTCCCCCTGCATGTGCTGAGCTGCTGGGCCAACCCGGCGGGGTCGGCCGCCGGTTGACTGCCCGACATGATTCCATGCCCGCGCTGCGGGTCGGGGTTCTGGCGAAATCCGTATGGCTCATACGAGTCATACGGGCGCCCCCGCGGAACGCCGTGCGTTCCGCGGGGGCAACGGTTGATTTTCAGCCTCCGAGCGCGCCGCCCGCGCCCGCTCCGGAGGGCTCCGAGCTCGACGCGCCGTCGGGGTCCACGTGGATCACGCCGTAGTCGTAGGCGTGGCGGCGGTAGACGACGCTGGGCATCTTGGTCTCGGAGTCGACGAACAGATAGAAGTCGTGGCCGACCAGTTCCATTTCGTACAGAGCCTGGTCGAGCGACATCGGCCGGGCCGAGTGGGTCTTCTCCCGGACGATGAGCGGGCCTTCGCCCTGGACCTCGAGGGAGCCGATCCGCTTGACCGGAACCCCTTCCTCCATGTCCTCGTAGACCGGCTCGCCGTTGCTGTTGAGGGTGGCGACGCCCGGCACGCGGTCGGCGACCTCGGCCGCCGAGAGCCGTCCGGTGCCACGGCGGGTGAAGCGCTTGTCGTGCTGCTTGCGCAGCCGGGCCTCCAGCTTGTCCTGTGCCAGGTCGAGCGCCGCGTACGGGTCGGCGGCGGCGGCCTCGGCACGGATCACCGGGCCCCGCGAGTGCAGAGTGATCTCCACGCGGTCGGAACGGTCGGCCTGCCGCGGGTTGTGCTCCTTGGACACCTCGACGTCCAAGCTGATCACCTTGGCGTCGAGCTTCTGGATCCGCTCCGGATTCAGCTTCTCGGCCACGTGCTTGCGGAACCGCTCGGGCACCTCGGTCTTGCGGCCCTTGACGACGATGTCCACGCAGAACTCCGTTCCCGGAGACCTCCGCCACCAACGGCGAAGCGTCTCCCTTTCGCACCAAGCTCCGGTGAACACCGGAGCCTCGGACTTGGCGACTTTCACCTCCTCCTCCCCCATCGGCAAGATCTACATCCCACCGACTTCGGAGTAGAGAGAGCCCCCCTCGCAGGTACCGATACGAAGATTCCAATAAACAGACGGACTGGTGCTCCGATACCCGGGGCCGAAGGTTCGCCAGTTCCTCACAACCGAACATATCTCTCAAAGGCGGTTCTCGGCACCCGCTACCGGAACGTACCTCCGATCAGGTGGGCGTTCCCTCTTACTACCTGCAACGATGCGCATTCCCCCGGGGTTCCAAATCTATTCACGGGTTTGTGCTCTGTCCGGGTTGCCGTCCGGGCCGCGGCCGCCCGGGACCTCCGGGAAGGACCGCGCGGGCGCCGCCACCACGGCCGCCGCGTCCCCCCGCAGCCCCGCCGCGCGCAGCGCCCGGGCCGCCTCCGCGAGCGTCGCTCCGGTGGTGATCACGTCGTCCACGAGGACGATCCGAGCGCCGGCGGCCAGCGCGGCCCCGCCCGGACGGACCTCCAGTGCGCCCGCGAGGTTCTCCTGCCGCTCCCGCGCACCCAGCCCCGCCTGGTCCGCGACGGCCCGCCGCAGCCGCAGTACGGGCGCCACGCGCGCGGGCGCCCCGGCCCGGCGCAGCCGCGCGGACGCGGCCAGGGCGATCCGCCGCGCCGGGTCGTGCCCGCGCGCCCGCACCGCCCGCCGCGCGGACGGCACGGGGACCAGGACGAGCTCCGCCCCGCGCGCCCCGCCGTCCCCCGTACGGGCCACGGCCGCCGCGAGGGCGGCCCCGAGCGGGCCGGCCAGGGGCAGTGCCCCGCGCTCCTTGTGGGCCAGTACGACGGCCCGTACGGCCCCCTCGTAGCGGGCCCCCGCGTACACCGCGGGCAGCCCGGCCGGGCCCTGGCGGCGCTCCACCGGACGCACCCTCCCCGCGCCCGTCCCGCTCAGGGCGTACCGGCACGCCCCGCACAGCACCACGCGCCCGGCCCCGCAGCCGGCGCACTCCGCCGGCAGGACCAGCCCGGCCAGCTCCCGCCACCACTCCCGCACCCGTCCACCCTGACGGGCCGCGCGCGAGCCCGCGACCCCTGTGGACGGCCGGCGCGGCGGGGTTCCGCCCCGGACGTCAGCCCGGGTACACCGGAGCCCGGGCTCCCGCCGCCACGGTCCGCCACTGGGCGCCCGACGGCAGCCACACGATGCCGTCCTCGCTGGAGGCGGCGACCACGGGCTTGCTCTCGTCCTCCGAGGCCGCGATCGCGCTCAGCCCCGTGGCCCCGGGCAGGCTCGCGGCGACCATCGACCCGTCGGCCAGCATGTAGCGGGCCTGGTCGACGCCGCCGCTCTCGCGGCCCACCACCAGCAGCCGGCCGTGCGGCGCCCAGCTCATCGCCGTCACCTCCGCCATCTGGGGAGCCGCGGGGCGCAGCTCGCGCACCGAGACCCGCGAGGAGTCCCCCTTGCCCTCGGGCCGCTCGATCCGCCCGATGAACAGGTTCTTGCGGCCGCCCTCCTTCTCCACGAGCAGCGCGATGCGCACCCCGTCGGAGGAGGCCTTCAGCCCGCTGATCCGGCCGCCGTCGAGCCCGGTGACGTCCACCTTCTGCGGGGTGCCGGTACCACCCGGCACCCGCCACAGGCCCTGGCTCTGCGGGTCGAGGTCCGCGATCCACAGGTCGCCCCGCGCGTCCCAGCTCGGCGCGGTGAGCTTCCCGGACTTGCTGGACAGCAGCGGCTGCTGCGGCATGGGGCCCGCCGTCGTCAGGGTCACCACGAACAGGTTGTGCCCGTCCCGGGAGACGACCGCGGCACGCTTCTCGTCGTACGTCACGGCCGCCGACCCCACCTTGAAACCGGCGGCGGTGGCCAGCGGACCGGGGGCCGGCTCCGGCTTGTCCTGCTGCTGCTCCTCGCTGTTGGCGTCGAGCATCAGCCGCACGAGCCTGTCGTCCTTGTCGACGTAGTACTGGTGCTCGGGCGCCGGCGGGCGGTTGGCGATGCCCGCGGCCGCCGAGCCGGTGACCCAGCACGCCGATGCCTTGCCGTCGGGGCGCAGCAGTTCGACCCGGTCCAGCTTGGAGCTCGTCAGGTCCCGGACGGTGTAGAGGATTTGGGTGGCCATCTTCTGGCACTGCGGCTGCGCGACGTTCGCGGCGATGGGGTTGAGCGGGACGCGCAGGGTGTTCTGGCCGTCGTACGAGAGGGACTTGGTGCCCTCGCGCAGTTCACTGCCGGTGGGGAAGGCGGTGGAGACGACCGGGCCGAGCCACTTGGAGGGCCCGGCCAGCAGGGACTGGACGGTCTGGGTGGTCGGGTCCCGGCGGGAGTCGGGGTCGGTGCGCTGGCGCACGTACACCGGGTCGGTGACGAGCGAGTTCCCGGCGAAGTAGTACTTGTTGACGGGCTTGTAGATGCGCTGGAAGTCGGACTCGCTCAGGACGAGGCCGCTGGGCGGGGTCGCGATCCGCCACTGCTTGTTGACCTGGACCAGCTGGAGGTACTCCTCGTAGCGTCCGCCGCCGGTCTCCGGCTGGTACGCGCTGCGCTCGTCCACGGTCGCGAGCTTCTTGCCGTAGATCTTCCAGCGCGGTTCCTCGGATTCCTTGTCCCCCGGGGCGGGGACCCGGCCGAGGCCCGCCGAGAGCACGGTGACGGCCGAGCCGGGCCGCCAGTTGTCCGCGGCGTCCTGGGTGAGGTACTTGCGGGCGGTCGCCAGCTGCGGGTCGTCGCTGGTCATGGCCTCCAGGAAGCCGTCGACGATGTCGGCCGGGCTGGCCTTGTCGGCCGGCGGCACACCGAAGACGCGGACCTGCGAGTCGACGCCCTGGGAAGCCTCGACCCGGCGGATCTCGCCCCGGTCGGGCATGGAGGCGCAGCCGCCGATCAGCAGTCCGACGGCCGCCAGGGCCAGCGCGACCAGGGCGCCCCGGTGCCGCCGGGCCGTCCCGGCCCGTTCGCCCCGTACGCGGCCCCGTACGCCTGCCGGCGCGCGCTCAGCGTCCTCCACCGGATCCATCCTCCTGTGCTGCGCTCTGATCGGCGGGCCTGGCCACGACCCGGGAGCCGTTGCCGGGCAGCGCCGTGGGGTCGGCGGGCACCGGCTGGGCGGTGGCGACCGCCGGCCTGGGCGGTATCGGGTCGCGGTCGGGCCGCTCGGTGCGGCCGTCGGGCTTCGTGCCGGGACCGCCGGGCCCGCCCGCGCGTCCGGGGTCGCCGGCGGCGGCCTTGGCGCGGTTGGCCCGGGAGTCCTCGGGCTCCAGCGGGATCGGGGATCCGCGCAGGGGCTCGTCGGCGGTCCGGGGCAGGGTCAGGCGGAACTGGGAGCCCCCGCCGGGCTCGCCCCAGGCCTGGAGCCAGCCGCCGTGCAGGCGGGCGTCCTCGACGGCGATGGACAGGCCGAGGCCGGTGCCGCCGGTCGTGCGCGCCCGCGCCGGGTCGGCCCGCCAGAAGCGGTTGAAGACGCGGGTGGCCTCGCCGGGCTTGAGCCCGACCCCGTAGTCGCGGACGGCGACGGCGACGGCCCCGCCGGCCGAGGCCAGCCGCACCACCACGTCGCGGCCCTCGCCGTGCTCGACGGCGTTGACCACGAGGTTGCGCAGCACCCGCTCCACGCGCCGGGCGTCGGCCTCGGCTATGACGGGCTGGGTGTCGCCGAGGACCCGGATCCGGGTGCCCTTGTGCTCCGCGAGCGGTTCGGCGCCGTCGATGACGCGGCGGACGACGTCCCGCAGGTCGATGGGCTCGGCCTGGAGGTCGGCGGCGCCCGCGTCGAAGCGGCTGATCTCCAGCAGGTCGGCGAGCAGCGACTCGAACCGGTCGAGCTGTCCGGCCAGGAGTTCGGCGGAGCGGGCGGTGACGGGGTCGAAGTCGACCCGGGCGTCGTGGATGACGTCGGCGGCCATCCGGACCGTCGTGAGGGGGGTCCGCAGCTCGTGCGAGACGTCCGAGACGAACCGGCGCTGCAACCGGGACAGGTCCTCCAGCTGCTGGATCTTGCTCTGGAGGTTCTGCGCCATCTTGTTGAAGGCCTCGCCCAGACGGGCGATGTCGTCCTCGCCGGTGACCTTCATCCGCTCCTGGAGCCGCCCGGCCGAGAGCCGCTCGGCGATCCCGGCGGCCATCCGGACCGGAGTGACGACCTGGCGCACCACGAGCCAGGCGATGGCGCCGAGCAGCACGACCACGAAGACGCCGGCCGTGGCGATGGTGACCTTGACCAGGTTGAGGGACTCCTCCTCCTGGGTCAGCGGGAAGAGGTAGTACAGGTCGTACGGGTCGCCGTTGATGTCGGTGAGCCGCTTGCCGATGACCAGCGCGGGCGCCGGGGGCTTCTCCCCGGCCCCGGCGGTGTACCGGATCTGCCAGAACGTCTTGAAAGTGCCGGTGGCGTGGTTGACGGAGCGGCGCAGCGCCGGCGGGACGCTCGCGGTCGGGTCGACGTTCCCGGAGGCGCGGGCGCCCTTGACTCCCTGGGCGCCCGGTGCGGCCTGCTCACCGGTGCCGGCGCCGAGCGCGACCACCTCGAAGGCGGTCTGGCCGCCGCTGGCGAGCTGTTTGACGAGCGAGTTCATCCAGGTACTGGCGTCCCTGCCGACCTTGTTGTCGGTGGCGTCGGGCCCGTCGGCGGCGAAGGGGGTGTTGGCCTTCTCCTGTGCGACCGCGAACCCTCCGGCGGCCTGGCTCTGGGCGGCTTCCTCCTTGGCGTCGAGGAGCCCCTTGGAGACCTGGGCGATGACGACGAAGCCGAGCGCGAGGACCACGGCGAGCGACATCAGCAGGGTGGCGGCGACCACCCGGAGCTGGATGTTGCGCCGCCAGATCCGGACAGCCGGAAGCAGCGGCCGGCGTACGAGGCGTACGCACAGCCGCAGGAGGGGGCCGCCGGGTGCTCCGTCCTGGAGCAGCCGGGCGCCCCGCGGGACTCCCCAGCGGGAGCCGCCCCGGGCCTTGCCGGGCTGCACGTCAGCTGGGTCCGGCCTTGTAGCCGACACCGCGCACCGTCACGACGATCTCGGGGCGCTCCGGGTCCTTCTCGACCTTGGAGCGCAGGCGCTGCACGTGCACGTTGACCAGGCGGGTGTCCGCCGCGTGCCGGTAGCCCCAGACCTGCTCCAGCAGCACCTCGCGGGTGAAGACCTGCCAGGGCTTGCGGGCGAGGGCGACCAGCAGGTCGAACTCGAGCGGAGTCAGCGCGATGGAGGCGCCGTCGCGCTTGACCGAGTGCCCCGCCACGTCGATGACCAGGTCACCGATGGCGAGCTGCTCGGGCGCGGGCTCCTCCGACCGGCGCAGACGCGCCCTGATACGGGCCACCAGCTCCTTCGGCTTGAACGGCTTGACGATGTAGTCGTCGGCGCCGGACTCCAGGCCGACCACCACGTCCACCGTGTCGCTCTTGGCGGTGAGCATGACAATAGGCACGCCCGACTCGGCCCGGATCAGCCTGCACACCTCTATGCCGTCCCGTCCGGGCAGCATGAGGTCGAGCAGGACGAGGTCCGGCTTGGCCTCCCGGAAGGCAGCCAGTGCCTTGTCACCGTCCGCTACGAACGACGGCTCAAAACCTTCTCCACGCAGCACAATGCCGAGCATCTCGGCCAGCGCGGTGTCGTCGTCGACGACAAGGACGCGTCCCTTCATGGTTGACATCATCCCATTAGCTAATCGTTACCCGGCGGTGAGCTGCCCCACAGCCAAAAGGGCTGGAAATCGCCCCTCGGACCTGCGTGGAGATCAGGACGCCCAGTCTGCCCCGGATCCGCGCGACAATTGAAGGGCGGGCGGCGCGGGATCCGGGGGACGGCCGGTCCCCTCGGAGCGCCCCCATGGCACGATGGCAGCCGACCAGCGCGCCCGCCACGGCAGGTGCACGTGAAGGAGCGACGATGAACGACTCTCCGGGCTGGGCCGCGCCCGGATCCCCGTCCGACGGCCAGGGCTCCGACGCCGGCCGGCCGGCCGCCCAGCCGTCCGGCACCGCCCCCGGCGAGGGCACCGGCTCCGGCGAGGGCACCGCCCCCGGCGCCGGCAGCAAGTGGTCCGCCGCCCAGCCGCCGCCCGGCCAGTGGTCGAGCCCCGCGCCCGGCCCCGCCCCGCAGCCCGCCCCGAACCCGCAGCAGCCGCAGAACCCCGGCTGGGGAACGCAGCCCGGCAGCCCGTACCCGGGCGGCTGGGACAGCACCCCGCCCGCCGCCAAGCCCGGCGTGATCCCCCTGCGCCCCCTGGGCCTGGGCGAGATCCTCGACGGCGCGGTCAGCACCCTGCGCGGCCACTGGCGTCCCGTGCTCTCCGTCAGCCTGGTCGTCGCCGCCCTCACCCAGATCGTCCTGCTCCTCGTCCAGCGCGCCTGGCTGGACGGCCTCCCCGTCGCCGACGAAGACCTCACCCGGGCCCAGGCCACCGAGGTCATGGGCAACACCGCCCTGTTCTACGCCCTCCAGTACTTCCTGGAAATCCTCGGGCTGCTCCTGATCACCGCCCTGCTGGCTCCCGTCGTCAGCCGCGCCGTCCTCGGCCAGGCGTCCACCGTCTCCGGCACCCTGAAGGCCGTACGCCCGCTCGCCCCCCGCATGCTCGCCCTGACCGGCCTGCTGCTCCTCGGCTC
This sequence comes from Streptomyces sp. NPDC034043, assembly GCF_055575675.1. Classification (NCBI taxonomy): domain Bacteria; kingdom Bacillati; phylum Actinomycetota; class Actinomycetes; order Kitasatosporales; family Streptomycetaceae; genus Streptomyces; species Streptomyces sp. NPDC034043. The sequence goes on along the minus strand of NZ_JBVISF010000005.1, from coordinate 5,576 downwards.
CGTCGCCGCCGTCCTGCTCCCGACGCTCCCGGGCATCCTCGCGGGCAGCGCCCTACTGACCGCCCTCGGCGTCCCCTTCGGCTTCGTGCTCCTGGCCTGGTTCTACGTGACCTTCGCGCTGGCCCCGCCCGCGCTGATGCTGGAACGCGGCTCGGCGGTCGCCGCCCTCAAACGGTCCACGAAGCTGGTCAAGGGCTCCTGGTGGAGGATCTTCGGCATCAGCCTGCTGATCTGGGCGATCCGCACCATCACCGCCATGGTGATCGTGACGCCCTTCGTGGGCGTCGCCCTCCTCGCCGCTCCCGAAGGCCTCACCAGCCTCTTCAACGGCTCCGCCGCACCGAGCTGGGCCTTCCTGATCATCAGCGCGATCGGCGGGGTCGTCGGCGCCACCGTCACCGTGCCCATGCAGACCGGCGTCACGACCCTCCTCTACATCGACCAGCGCATCCGCCGCGAGGCCCTCGACCTGGAGCTCGCCCGCGCCGCCGGCCTGGACGGCTACGGCGCCACGAGCCCCGCCGACCGGCCCGCGGGCTGACCCACCGATGAGCACGGGGGGACTCATCACCACCAGCACCGCGGCCCTGCTGCCCGCCGCCGAGACACCGCCGCTGACCACCCCGCGCGAGGCCGCCCGCGAGGCGGCCGAACGCGAGCTGGCCAAGCCCGCCTACCACCAGGAGGAGCCCGGGCTGCTGGAGCGCGCCCTGGACCGCTTCTGGGAGTGGCTCGGGGACGTCATCGACGGCGCCTCCGGAGTCGCCCCCGGCGGCTGGGCCGGCCTCCTCGCCATCGCCGTGGTGCTCGTCCTCCTCATCGCCGCCCTCTGGTGGCGGCTCGGCACCCCCCGCCGCACCGCCACCGGCCCGGGCACCCTCTTCGACGAAGGCCCGCGCAGCGCCTCCGACCACCGCACCGCCGCCGATGCCCACGCCGCGGCCGGCCGCTGGAACGAGGCCGTCCAGGAACGCATGCGCGCCGTCGTCCGCTCCCTCGAGGAACGCACCCTCCTCGACCCCCGCCCCGGCCGCACCGCCGACGAAGCCGCCGCCGAAGCCGCCCGCTCCCTCCCCGAGCACGCCGCCGCCCTCCGCTCCGCCGCACGCGCCTTCGACGACGTCACCTACGGCGGCCGCACCGCCGACGCCGACGCCTACGCCCGCCTGCGCACCCTCGACCTCGCCCTGGAACGCGCCAAGCCGCTCCTGACGGGACCCACCGCATGACCGGCCCCACGAACCCCACCCCGGCCCCCGCCACCCCGTACGGGCCCGGCAGGGGCGACGGGCGGACCTCCACCGCCCCCACCGCCGCCCAGCTCTGGGCCCGCGCCCGCGGCCCGCTCCTCATCCTCGGCGTCCTCCTCGCCGCCGCCGTGCTCCTCGCCGGGCTCCAGGCCGGCGACCACCACGGCCGCCTCGACCCGCGCTCCGCCGACCGCGACGGCAGCCGCGCCATCGCCCAGCTCCTCGAGGAACGCGGCGTCACCACCCGCGTGGTCACCAGCGCGGCCGACGCCGCCGCCGCGGCCGGCCCCGGAACCACCCTGCTCATCACCGACCCCGACCTCCTCGGCGAACCCCAGCGACGCGCCGTCCGCTCCGCCATGGACCGCTCCGGCGGCCGCACCGTCCTCATCGCCCCCAGCGGCCCCGGCCTCCCCCACCTGGCCCCCGCCACCCACACCCAGTCCTCCGCCCACGGCGACGACCTCGACCCCGCCTGCGCCCTGCCCGCCGCCACCACCGCCGGCCGCGCCGGCACCGGCGGCGGCCTCAGCTACGGCACCGGCCACCCCGGAGCCACCGCCTGCTACCCCAGCGACGGCCACCCCACCGTCCTCGTACTCCCCGGCACCACCAAGGGCGGCGACACCGTCCTCCTCGGCTCCGAGCGGATCCTGCTCAACCGGCACCTCGCCGAGGAAGGCAACGCCTCCCTCGCCCTCCAGCTCCTCGGCTCCCGCCCCGACCTCGTCTGGTACCTGCCCACCCTCGCGGACATGCCCGCCGACGGCCCCGCCGAGGAGAAGAGCCTCCTCGACCTCGTCCCCTCCGGCTGGCTCTGGGCACTGCTCCAGCTGTTCGTCGCCGCCGCCCTCACCGCCCTCTGGCGCGCCCGCCGCCTCGGCCCCCTCGTCACCGAGAACCTGCCCGTCGCCATCCGCGCCTCCGAGACCACCGAGGGCCACGCCCGCCTCTACCGCAAGGCCTCCGCCCGCGACCGCGCCGCCACCGTGCTGCGCGCCGCCGCCCGCGAACGCCTCGCCGCGCTGGTCGGCGTACCGCCCGCCCAGGCCCACGACCCCGCCGCCCTGGTCCCCGCCGTCACCGCCCGCCTGACCCGCACGGCCGGACCCGACACGGCCACCACCCTCTTCGGCACCACCCCCGCAGACGACGCGGCACTCGTCGCGCTCGCCGACCACCTCGACGCCCTCGAAAGAGAGGTCCGCACCTCATGACGGCCACCACGGACAGCGCCCGCTCCTCCCTGGAAGCGCTCCGCACCGAGATCGCGAAGGCCGTGGTCGGCCAGGACTCCGCCGTCACCGGCCTCGTCGTCGCACTCCTGTGCCGCGGCCACGTCCTCCTCGAAGGCGTCCCCGGCGTCGCCAAGACCCTCCTCGTCCGCGCCCTCGCGGCCTCCCTCGCACTCGACACCAAGCGCGTCCAGTTCACCCCCGACCTGATGCCGAGCGACGTCACCGGCTCCCTCGTCTACGACGCCCGCACCGCCGGGTTCTCCTTCCAGGACGGCCCCGTCTTCACCAACCTCCTCCTCGCGGACGAGATCAACCGCACGCCCCCCAAAACCCAGTCCTCGCTCCTCGAGGCCATGGAGGAGCGCCAGGTCACCGTCGACGGCACCCCGCGCCGGCTCCCCGAACCCTTCCTCGTCGCCGCCACCATGAACCCCGTCGAGTACGAGGGCACGTACCCCCTCCCCGAAGCCCAGCTGGACCGCTTCCTCCTCAAGCTCACCGTCCCCCTGCCCTCCCGCGAGGACGAGATCGGCGTCCTGACCCGGCACGCCGCCGGCTTCGACCCGCGCGACCTGCACGCCGCGGGCATCCGCCCCGTCGCCGGCGCCCAGGAGCTCGAAGCCGCCCGCAAGGCCGTCGAGGAGACCACCGTCTCCCCCGAGATCACCGCCTACGTCGTCGACATCTGCCGCGCCACCCGCGAATCGCCCTCCCTGACCCTCGGCGTCTCCCCCCGCGGCGCGACCGCCCTCCTGGCCACGTCCCGCGCCTGGGCCTGGCTCACCGGCCGCGACTACGTCACCCCCGACGACGTGAAGGCCCTCGCCCTGCCCACCCTGCGCCACCGCGTGCAGCTGCGCCCGGAAGCCGAAATGGAGGGCGTCACCGCCGACGCGGTCATCTCCGCGATCCTCACCCACGTCCCCGTCCCCCGCTGATGGCCCTCACCGGACGCGCCGCCCTGCTCGCGGCACTCGGCAGCCTCCCCGTCGGCATCCTCGAACCGAGCTGGACGGGCCTCCTCGCCGTCAACGGCACCCTCGGCCTGGCCTGCGCCGTCGACTACGCCCTCGCCGCCCCCGTACGCGGCCTGCGGCTCACCCGAACGGGTGCCACCACGGTCCGCCTCGGCGACACCGCCGACGTCCACCTCACCGTCACCAACCCCGGCACCCGCACGCTGCGCGCCCGTCTCCGCGACGCCTGGCCCCCCAGCAGCTGGCACCCCGGCACCGAATCGGCCGCCTCCCGCCACGCGCTGACCGTCCCCGCGGGGGAACGCCGCCGCCTCACGACCCGCCTGCGCCCCACCCGGCGCGGCGACCGCAAGGCCGCGCTCGTCACCGTCCGCTCGTACGGCCCGCTCGGCCTGTGGGCCCGCCAGGGCTCCCACGACGTCCCCTGGACGGTCCGCGTCCTGCCGCCCTTCACCAGCCGCAAGCACCTCCCGTCCCGCCTCGCGCGCCTGCGCGAACTCGACGGCCGCACCAGCCTGCTGACGCGCGGCGAGGGCACCGAGTTCGACAGCCTGCGCGACTACGTCCCGGGCGACGACACCCGCTCCATCGACTGGCGCGCCACCGCCCGCCGGCAGGAGGTCGCCGTCCGCACCTGGCGGCCCGAACGCGACCGCCACATCCTGATCTGCCTCGACACCGGCCGCACCTCGGCCGGACGCGTCGGCGACGCGCCCCGCCTGGACTCCGCCATGGACGCCGCCCTGCTGCTGGCCGCGCTGGCGACGCGCGCCGGTGACCGCGTCGACCTGCTGGCCCACGACCGCCGCCCCCGCGCCCAGGTCCAGGGCCGCTCCGCCGCGGACACCCTCCCGGCCTTCGTGAACGCCATGGCCGGCCTCGAACCGGAACTCGTCGAGACCGACTCCCGCACACTGGTCTCCACCATCCTCCGCAGCGCCTCGCGCCGCTCCCTGGTGGTCCTCCTGACGAGCCTCGACGCGGCCCCCGTCGAAGAGGGCCTGCTGCCGCTCCTTCCCCGGCTCACCCAGCGCCACACGGTCATCCTGGCCTCGGTGGCCGACCCCCACATCGCCGCGATGGCCTCCGCACGCGGTTCCCTGGACGCCGTCTACGAGGCCGCGGCCGCCACCCAGACCCAGTCCCAGCGCCGCCGCACGGCGGAGCAGCTCACCCGCCACGGCGTCCACATCGTCGACGCCACCCCGGACACCCTGGCCCCCGCCCTGGCGGACACCTACCTCGCCCTGAAGGCCGCCGGCCGCCTGTAGCCTCCGGTGGTGTTCGGTGACACGGCTGGACAGGCTGGTCGGGCACCCCCCAGGAGGACACCATGGCCGACCTCACCCCGGAGCAGATGCGCCGTCTGCACGATTTCGCGGAGCAGCTCTCGGAGCTGGCCGAGCACCAGGAAGACCGGTGGAAGGTGCAGACCACCGACGGTCAGATCTTCCTCACGATGATGAGCCCCACGGCTCCCCACGGCTTGAACGTGGTGCGCCTGCGCCGCCAGGTCGAGGCCCAGACACCCGAGGTGATGGCCCTCAACGACACGAACATGGGGGATCCGGTGACCGGCCTGACCAAGGTCCCGGACCTGATGGTCATCGCCGAGGAGGACGCCGACGACAGCGCCAAGGTCGTCAACTCCCGCGACGTCCTCATGGTGGTGGAGGTCGTCTCCCGTACGAACTCCCTGACGGATGTCCGTGACAAGCTGCACGACTACCCGAGGATGGGCGTCCCGCTGTACGTCGTGGTGGACCCCCGCAGGGACAAGAAGACAGTGACGGTGCACAGCGAGCCCTCGGAGGGACCGGACGGCATCCGCTACCGCAAGAAGGTGCCGTATGCCTTCGGCGACGTCGTCACCGCCGGCCGCTGGACGCTCGACACGAGCAGCCTGAAGGACTATCCGGCCGACTGGTGAAGCGGGCCGGCCGCTCCGACGCCGGTACGGCGGCCGGAAAACGGCCCTGAACGCAGAAAAGCCCCGCACCAGAAGGTGCGGGGCTTTCCCACAATGATTGTTCGGCGGCGTCCTACTCTCCCACAGGGTCCCCCCTGCAGTACCATCGGCGCTGAAAGGCTTAGCTTCCGGGTTCGGAATG
>NZ_JBVISF010000004.1:0-546322 GCF_055575675.1 Streptomyces sp. NPDC034043 | reverse complement strand
ACCCGGAACAGGCGCCGAACATCGAAGCCCGCCCCGGACGACACCCCACCCCGGCACCGCCCCCGACCCAAAACCACCCCACCGCACCCCGCCCGGCAGGGCAACACCCCGACCCGAAGCCACCCCACCGCACCCCGCCCGGCCAGGGCAACCGCCCGACAGGGCAATGCCGCCCACCCCGAACCGCCCGGCCAGGGCAAGGGCACCGTCAGCCCGTCTCCTCCCGGTACGCCGCCGCCTCCTCCAGGTCCAGGCGCCGCAGCAGCGCCCTCAGCATCTCGTCGTCGATGCGGCGGCGGTCGCGGAGGGAGACGAAGACCTCGCGTTCGGCCTGGATCATCTCCCGCGCCAGCCGCCGGTAGACGTCGTCCGCCGACTCCCCCGTCACCGGGTTGACCTCCCCCAGCCGTTCCCACACCGCGTTGCGCCGCCGTTCCAGGACCGTCCGCAGCCGGTCCGCCAGCGGCGGCGGCAGGGTGCTGTTCGCCGGGTCCCGCAGCAGCTCCGCCAGCCGTTCCTCCGCCGCCCGCGAGGCCTCGCTCTGCGCCTGCGCCTCCGCGAGGGTCTCCGCCTGCGCGTTCCTCGGCGGCAGCTTCAGCACCCGGATCAGCGGCGGCAGCGTCAGCCCCTGCACCACCAGCGTGCCGATGACCGTCGTGAAGGTGAGGAAGAGGAGCAGGTTCCGGTGCGGCACCCCCATCGGCACGGAGAACGCGATCGCCAGCGAGACGACCCCCCGCATGCCGGCCCATCCCACGATCGCCGGGGACTTCCAGTCGGTGTCCGGCTCCCGGTGCCGGATCCGCTGCGACACCCACCTCGGCACGAAGGTCGCCGGGAACACCCAGACGAACCGTGCCACCACCACCGCGAGGAACACCACGAGGGCGTACCAGGCCGCGGCCGCCCCCTCGTACTCCCCCAGCCCCTTCAGCACCACCGGCAGCTGGAGCCCGATCAGCGCGAAGACCACCGACTCCAGCACGAAGGCGACCACCTTCCACACGGCCTCCTCCTGGAGCCGCGTCGCGAAGTCGACCTGCCAGTTCCGGTGCCCCAGGTACAGCGCGACGACGACCACCGCCAGCACCCCGGACGCGTGCACCCGCTCCGCCGCCGCGTACGCCACGAACGGGATGAGCAGGGACAGGGTGTTCTGCAGCAGCGGTTCCCGCAGCCGCTTCCTCAGCTGGTGGATGGGCACCATCAGCAGCAGGCCCACCGCGACCCCGCCCACGGACGCACGGAGGAACTCCGCGATCCCGCCCGCCCAGCCGGCGCTCACCCCGACCGCCGCGGTCAGCGCCACCTTGTAGGCGGTGATGGCGGTGGCGTCGTTCACCAGGGACTCGCCCTGGAGGATCGTCGTCATCCGGTTCGGCAGGCCCAGCCGCCGGGCGATCGCCGTCGCCGCGACGGCGTCGGGCGGCGCGATCACCGCGCCCAGCACCAGCGCCACCGGCAGCGACAGCCCCGGCACGACCAGGTAGGCGACGTAACCGACGGCGAGCGTCGCGAAGAGCACGTACCCCACCGACAGCAGCGCGATCGGCCGTACGTTGGCCCGCAGGTCCAGGTACGAGCTGTCCACCGCGGCCGTGTGCAGCAGCGGCGGGAGCAGCAGCGGCAGCACGATGTGCGGGTCGAGGGCGTACGAGGGCACCCCCGGTGCGTACGCCGCGACCAGACCCGCCGCGACCAGCAGCAGCGGCGCCGGCACCGGCGTGCGCCGGGCCACCCCCGCCACGGCGGCGCTGCCGGCCACCAGCGCCACCAGCGGCAATACCTCCATCGAAGATCCACCCTCCTCCGTCGTCACCGTCGTCGCGCCCGCACCCCGGCCGTAACCTGGCCATCATGAGCGAGTGCACCCACGTTGCCGAACTGCCGCGCCCCGAACCGGTCCCGCAGGCACTGACCTGCCCGGAATGCGAAGTGCTCGGGAGCCATCCCGTACAGCTGCGGATGTGTCTCGGCTGCGGGTACGTGGCGTGCTGCGATTCCTCCCCCCACCGGCACGCGACCGCCCACCACCACGAGAGCGGCCACCCGGTGATGCGGAGCTTCGAGCCGGGCGAGACCTGGCGCTGGTGTTTCGTCGACGGTTCCCTGGTCTGAGGAGCCGGGTTGGATCATCCGGGGACGACGGTTCGATCGCCGGGAGCGGGGTAGGTCAACCCTCCGCCGGTTCCCCAGAATTGGGCCCGCAGACCTCTAGCCACTGTGCGTACTCGTAGGTTTACCATCAGTCACCGCACTTGGCGGGGTCGGCCCGGTCGCTCCAGAGCGGGCTCATGAGGGGTGCCGCGACACGATCGCCCGGATCGCGGTAGCGTCACCGGCGAACAGAGCTCGTACCACCTTGGAGGTGAGGGTGTCCCAGATCGCAGGCGAGCCCGGGACCCAGGACTTCGTGGAAGTCCGGCTGCCGGCTGCGGGTGCCTACCTGTCGGTGCTGCGAACGGCCACGGCCGGACTCGCGGCACGTTTGGACTTCACCCTCGACGAGATCGAGGACCTCCGCATCGCGGTGGACGAGGCCTGCGCGATCCTGCTCCAGCAGGCCGTGCCCGGCTCCGTCCTCAGCTGCGTCTTCCGGCTGATCGACGATTCGCTGGAAGTGACCGTCTCCGCCCCGACCACCGACGGGCGGGCGCCGGAGCGCGACACGTTCGCGTGGACGGTCCTGTCGGCCCTGGCCGGCAAGGTCGAGGCGACGGTCGAGGAGAACAGGACAGTGAGCATCAGCCTCTACAAACAGCGCGGCGCGGGACCAGGCCCGGCGTGAGCGGCGGGGAGATCCCGGTGCGGGGCGGGGATCGGCCCCGGGTGAGGCACGAGGTCGACGGCGGCATCCCGGAGCAGCAGCACGCCCGGCCGCACCCGGCTGACGCCGATGCGGAAGACGGCTTTTTGGACTCGGCGGAGCGACGGGCGGGCCCTATGAGCGAGAACCAGCACGACCAACCACTGCCACCGGAGGCCGCGGCCCCGGAGGCCCGGACACCGGACGCCCAGGCCCCCGAGGCCCGGGCGCCGGAGGCGCCGGCCGCGCCCCTGGCGGTTCCGGATCCGCGGGACCGCAGCGGCGCGCGGGCCCTGTTCTTCGAGCTGCGTCAGCTGCCCGAGGGATCACCCGAGCGGGCGGAGCTGCGCAACCGGCTGGTGCGGATGCACCTGCCGCTGGTCGAGCACCTGGCGCGGCGCTTCCGCAACCGCGGCGAGCCGCTGGACGACCTGACCCAGGTCGCGACCATCGGCCTGATCAAATCGGTGGACCGGTTCGACCCGGACCGCGGGGTCGAGTTCTCCACGTACGCCACACCCACCGTGGTGGGCGAGATCAAGCGGCACTTCCGCGACAAGGGCTGGGCGGTACGGGTCCCCCGGCGCCTGCAGGAGCTGCGGCTCTCGCTGACCACGGCCACGGCGGAGCTGTCCCAGCAGCACGGCCGCTCCCCGACGGTGCACGAGCTGGCCGAGCGGCTCGGGATCTCCGAGGAGGAGGTGCTGGAGGGGCTGGAGTCGGCGAACGCCTACAGCACGCTCTCCCTCGACGTGCCGGACACCGACGACGAGTCGCCGGCCGTCGCGGACACCCTGGGCTCGGAGGACGAGGCGCTGGAGGGCGTCGAGTACCGGGAGTCCCTCAAGCCGCTGCTGGAGGGACTGCCGCCGCGGGAGAAGCGGATCCTGCTGCTGCGCTTCTTCGGCAACATGACCCAGTCGCAGATCGCGCAGGAGGTCGGCATCTCGCAGATGCACGTCTCCCGGCTGCTGGCCCGCACCCTGGCCCAGCTGCGGGAGAAGCTCCTGGTCGAGGAGTAGCGGGCCCGGGCGGAACGGCCCGGGAGAACCGGCCGGGCCCTGACTGCCGGGCCCGGACTACCGGGACTGGTCCCCGGGTCCGATGCCCAGCGCCTCGGTCGCCGTCGGGTTCACCAGCAGCGCGGCGACGGCCACCGCGGCCAGGGCCAGGGCCACCGCGGCGACGGTCATCGCCCCGCCGGTGGTCCACAGGGTCCAGGCCACCGGCAGCGCCATCAGCTGGGTGATCAGTGCCGGGCCGCGGCTCCAGCGGCGGCCCAGGCGCAGCCCGCGCGCCGCGATCAGCGGGAGCGCGGCGAGCGCGAGCAGGGTGAGGCCGCCGGTCTCGGCCTGCTGCGGGGAGTCGGGGTCGCCGGCGATGCCGACGAACAGCATGTAGACGCCGAGCCCGGCCAGGGCCAGGCCCTCCAGCGCGGTCAGTACGGCGGCGGCGGTCAGCCGGCCCGGCAGCGCTGCGGACTCGGGGGCGGCGGGGGCTGGGGAGGTCGGCTTCTTGCTCACCCCAGCAGGGTAGCGGCGTGCCGGAGGGCCCGGACGGTACGGTCGGTATGGGGCCCATGTGGAGGGGTGGGTAGTCTGGCGCTCATGCGCGCTCTCCTCGTGGCCAACCCTGCAGCGACGACCACCAGTGCGCGCACGCGCGACGTCCTGACCCATGCCCTTGCCAGCGAGATGAAGCTGGAGGCGGTGACCACCGAGTACCGGGGGCACGCGCGCGACGTCGGGCGCAGGGCCGCGCGGGAGGGTTTCGACCTGGTGGTGGCGCTCGGCGGTGACGGCACCGTGAACGAGGTCGTCAACGGGCTCCTGCACGACGGCCCCGATCCGGAGCGGCTGCCGGGGCTCGCGGTGGTGCCGGGCGGCTCCACGAACGTGTTCGCCCGCGCGCTCGGACTGCCGAACGATTCCGTCGAGGCGACGGGTGCCCTGCTGGACGCGCTGCGGGAGAAGCGCGAGCGGACCGTGGGTCTGGGGCTGGCGGCCGGCGTCCCGGGGAGCGAGGACGAGTCCGTTCCGGAGCGCTGGTTCACCTTCTGCGCGGGCTTCGGTTTCGACGCGGGCGTGGTGGGGCGGGTCGAGCAGCAGCGGGAGCGCGGCAAGCGTTCGACGCACGCGCTGTACGTGCGGCAGCTGATGCGCCAGTTCTGGGAGGAGCCCAACCGGCGGCACGGCACGATCACGCTGGAGCGGCCCGGCGCGGATCCGGTGACGGACCTGGTGCTGTCGATAGTCTGCAACACCTCCCCCTGGACGTACCTGGGGAACCGGCCCCTGTACGCCTCTCCGGAGGCGTCGTTCGATACCGCACTTGACGTACTGGCGCTCGACCGTTTGTCAACTCCGGCCGTCGCCCGGTACGCGACACAGCTCCTGACCTCGACTCCTGAGCGGGGCCCGCACGGCAAGCACGCGGTGTCCCTGCACGATCTGACCGACTTCACCTTGCATTCGAAGGTTCCGCTCCCCTTCCAGATGGACGGGGATCACCTCGGACTGCGCACCAGCGTTCGGTTCACAGGCGTACGCCGTGCACTGCGTGTGATTGTGTGAGTGGAAGGGCCTAAAGTCCTTTCAGTCGAACGTTTACACGCCAGTCCACCCCCAGGAACTAGGGCTGTGACCTAGTAGACACCGACGAATCCAAAAAAACTTTCCGGAAGGGGTTGTATCCCCGTCCGAGGTTTGCGAATCTCTACATGGCGATCGGGACAGCCCGCACAACCCGGCACCCACACAGACCGCCAGAACCCCTCCACGAATCTTCGGACCGCACCAGGCGACTGGGCGTCGGCCCTTCCCTCACGGGGGGATTCGTGAAAGCGTTCACATTCACAAGCAACCTGCCCGCAATACAAGGAGATGGAGCAGCCATGGACTGGCGTCACAACGCCGTTTGCCGCGAGGAAGACCCCGAGCTCTTCTTCCCCATCGGCAACACCGGTCCTGCGCTGCTGCAGATCGAGGAAGCCAAGGCCGTCTGCCGCCGTTGCCCCGTCATGGAGCAGTGCCTGCAGTGGGCGCTCGAGTCCGGTCAGGACTCCGGCGTCTGGGGCGGTCTCAGCGAGGACGAGCGCCGCGCCATGAAGCGCCGCGCCGCTCGCAATCGGGCGCGTAACGCCACCGCCTGACATCGACTTTCGAGCCTCGAGCCGCAGCGCGTAGTAACCGTATAAGCGCTCAGCAACGTGCTCTCGAGCCCCGGACCGGGAACCATCGGTCCGGGGCTCAGTGCTGTGCCGCCACAGCGCGGCCGAACGGCCCGTCACGGTGGGTGACGGGCCGTCGGCGTCACTTCTGCGGGCTGGCGGGGATGTCGAGGACGACCCTGGTGCCGCGCGGCTCGGCCCGGACCATGTCGAAGGTGCCTCCCAGCTCGCCCTCCACGAGGGTCCGTACGATCTGCAGCCCGAGGTTGCCGGCCCGCTGGGGGTCGAAGCCCTCGGGCAGGCCGCAGCCGTCGTCTACCACGGTGATCAGCAGCCGGGAGTCCTCGCGGCCGGTGCCGGACCGGCTCGCCGACACCTCCACGGTGCCGCCCTCCCCCTGGGTGAAGGCGTGCTCCAGGGCGTTCTGCAGGATCTCGGTCAGCACCATCGACAGCGGAGTGGCCACCTCCGCGTCCAGGATCCCGAACCGGCCGAGGCGCCGGCACTGCACCCTGCCAGGCGAGATCTCGGCGACCATCGCGATGACGCGGTCGGCGATCTCGTCGAACTCGACCCGCTCGTCGAGGTTCTGAGACAGGGTCTCGTGCACGATCGCGATCGAACCGACGCGGCGCACCGCCTCGTTGAGCGCCTCGCGGGCCTGGGGCGAATCCATGCGGCGGCCCTGGAGCCGCAAGAGGGCGGCCACGGTCTGGAGGTTGTTCTTCACCCGGTGGTGGATCTCCCGGATGGTGGCGTCCTTGGTGATCAGTTCACGTTCGCGACGGCGCAGTTCGGTGACGTCGCGGCACAGGACGAGGGATCCGATCCGGGTGCCCTTGGGCTTGAGCGGGATGGCGCGCAGCTGGATGACCCCGCCGTTGCCCTCGACCTCGGTCTCGCGCGGGGCCCAGCCGCTGGCGAGCTTGACGAGGGCCTCGTCCACCGGCCCCCGGGAGGGGGCGAGTTCGGCGGTGGTGGTGCCCAGGTCCTGGCCGACCAGGTCGGCGGCGAGGCCGAGGCGGTGGTAGGCGGAGAGGGCGTTGGGGGACGCGTACGTCACCACGCCGTCGGCGTCGAGCCGGATCAGGCCGTCCCCGACGCGCGGGGAGGCGTCCATGTCGACCTGCTGTCCCGGGAAGGGGAAGGCGCCCGCGGCGATCATCTGGGCAAGGTCGGAGGCGGACTGGAGGTAGGTCAGCTCCAGCCGGCTCGGCGTACGCACAGTGAGCAGGTTGGTGTTGCGGGCGATCACGCCCAGGACGCGGCCCTCGCGGCGGACGGGGATCGACTCGACGCGGACGGGTACCTCCTCGCGCCACTCCGGGTCGCCCTCGCGCACGATCCGGCCCTCGTCGAGGGCGGCGTCGAGCAGCGGGCGGCGGCCGCGCGGGACGAGGTGGCCGACCATGTCGTCCTGGTAGGAGGTGGGGCCGGTGTTGGGCCGCATCTGCGCGACGGAGACGTACCGGGTGCCGTCGAGGGTGGGGACCCAGAGCACGAGGTCGGCGAAGGAGAGGTCGGAGAGCAGCTGCCACTCCGAGACCAGCAGGTGCAGCCACTCCAGTTCGGCTTCACTGAGAGCGGTGTGCTGGCGTACGAGGTCGTTCATGGAGGGCACCTTGCGAGCGTACCCCGGGTACGGGGATGACTTTCCCCACGGCGAATACTCAGGAGTATCCAGGAGGGGCACAGTCCGCGTACTGTTGGAGGAAGTGACGGGTCTGCAGACCCCTCCATTGGATGGACAGGACAGATTGGTCTAGTCCACAATGGTTCCAGACTTCCGCCCTCCCCGCACAGGAGGACGGATCGAGGTGGCCGCGCGTTCTGCCCTGACCGCGTAGGCGCCTTGCAACGGCCGCCGGGCACCGCACACCCTACGGCCGTGAGTACTCCGGGCTACGGTGCCGGGTGGGCTGAGGGTCCCGCCCCGGCACCGTGGCCCAGAGGAATCCCCCTCGGCGGGCCCCCTCTCGTGCGGATCCTCCTCCCGGCGACGCTAACGCGGCCAGGCCAGCAGCGCCCGCTCCGCGACCGCCTCCAGCTCTTCCCGGCTCGCCCCGTCGCACGACTGCTGGGACATTCCCTGGAGCACCGCCCCGGCGAAGCGGGCCAGCGCCCGCGCGTCCGTGCCGGCGGGCAGCTCGCCGCTCGCGACGTCGGCCTCGATCCGGCGCTCGAACAACTCCAGGTTGGCGTTGCGGCGCTCGCGCAGGGCGTCGGCCACGTCCCGCGCGGTGGTGTTGGCGGCCGCGCTGATCACCATGCAGCCCGGCGGGTGGGCGGGGTCGGTGTAGATCCCGGCCGCCTCCCGCAGGATGCGGCCGATGGCCGCGCGGGCCGTGGGCTCCTCGGCGAGCGCCACGTCCGCGAAGTGCCCGTACCGGCTGCCGTAGGCCAGCACGGCCTCGTCGAAGAGCTTGCGCTTGTCGCCGAAGGCCGCGTACAGGCTGGGGGCGCCGATGCCCAGGTTGCGCGTCAGGTCCGCGATGGAGGTGGCCTCGTAGCCCTGGTCCCAGAAGGTCAGCATCGCCTTGTCGAGGGCTGCCGCCCGGTCGAAGGAGCGGGGCCTGCCGCGCTGTCCTGTCACCATGCGCCGCATTCTATAGCGGCCACTAGGGAATCCCTACGGCACCCCGGCCGCCGCCCGTGACCGGCGCCGCCTCCCCCGGCTCCGGCCGGGTGGGCACGGGAGCGGGGGCGCCCGGAGGGCATCGGGACCACCATGGAAGAGGGGCCGGAGGGCCGCCTTCCGCGGGCGGGCTCTGCTAGATTGGTCTATACCACAAGCGACCATCCCTTCCTCCCTCTCAGATCGGCAGGCCCAGCGTGGAAGTTGTCATCGTCCCGGACGCCAAGGCAGGCGGCGCGCTCATCGCGGAGGCCATGGCCGCCCTGGTCCGCCGCAAGCCCGACGCCCTGCTGGGCGTGGCGACCGGCTCCACCCCGCTGCCCGTCTACGAAGCCCTCGCGGCCAAGGTCAGGGCCGGCGAGGTCGACGCCTCCCGGGCCCGGATATGCCAGCTCGACGAGTACGTCGGCCTGCCGGCCGGACACCCGGAGTCCTACCGCGCGGTCGTGCTCCGCGAGGTCGTCGAGCCCCTCGGCCTGACCGAGGCCTCCTTCATGGGCCCCGACGGCTCCGCCGACGACGTCCAGGCGGCCTGCGAGGCGTACGACCGGGCCCTCGCCGCGGCCGGCGGTGTGGACCTCCAGCTGCTGGGAATCGGCACCGACGGGCACATCGGCTTCAACGAGCCCTGCTCCTCGCTGGCCTCCCGCACCCGCATCAAGACGCTGACCGAGCAGACCCGCGTGGACAACGCGCGCTTCTTCGACGACGACCTGGAGCAAGTGCCGCACCACGTCATCACCCAGGGCATCGGCACCATCCTCGACGCCCGCCACCTGATCCTGCTGGCCACCGGCGAGGGCAAGGCCGAGGCGGTCGCCCAGACCGTCGAGGGCCCGCTGTCCGCGCTGGTCCCGGCCTCCGCGCTCCAGCTGCACCGGCACGCGACCGTCGTCGTGGACGAGGCGGCCGCCTCGAAGCTGAAGCTGGCGGACTACTTCCGCCACACCTACGCCAACAAGCCCTCCTGGCAGGGCCTGTAACACCGGACGGCAAACGAGAAGGCCGGGCCCCCCTCCTCGGGGGCCCGGCCTTCTCGCGTCTCAGCCGCGCCCGGCGATGACCTCGGCCGCCGCCCGCCCGCACACGCGGGAGGCCCCGTGCGTGGCGATGTACAGCGCCCCGCGCGGCTCGGCACGCGGCAGGCCCATCTCCACGACCACGGTGTCCGGCCTGGCCTCGACCAGCGCGTCCAGTACCTGCGTCATCCACGGGTGCCGGTGCGCGTCGCGGACCACCGCGACGACGGTGCGGTCCCCCGCGGCCGCCAGTACGTCGGCGGCGGCGCAGCCCTCGGGGTAGACGCCCGAGCCGGTCCCCGGGACCAGCCCGGCCAGCTCCGCGGCCACCCCCCAGGGGGTCTCGTCGCCCACCGCGATGTTCGCGACGGGCGCGAGCGTGGCGACGTACGGGGCGCGGACCGGAGCCGCCCGGCCCGATACGGCCAGCGCGCGGCGGGCCGCGGTCAGGCCGATGCCGGACGCGCCGCTCCCCTCCCGCGGCGCGTCCGGCCGGGACCGGCGGGTCCACTCCGCGAGGGCGCGCACCCGTGCGGCGGCGTCGGCGAGCCGCTCCTGCGGGAGCACGCCCTCGCGTACGGCGGCGACCAGCGCGTCGCGCAGGCGCAGCACGGTCGCCTCGTCGGCGAGGCCCCCGCCGACGCAGATGGCGTCGGCGCCGGCCGCGATGGCGAGCACCGAGCCGCGCTCGATGCCGTAGGTCCCGGCGATGGCGTTCATCTCCATGCCGTCGGTGACGATGAGGCCCTCGTAGCCCAGCTCCTTGCGCAGCAAACCGGTGAGGATCTGCGGGCTGAGGGTGGCGGGGCGGGTGGGGTCGAGGGCGGGCACCAGGATGTGGGCGCTCATCACGGCCTTGGTGCCGGCCTCGATGGCCGCCTTGAACGGGATCAGCTCCCGGGCCTGGAGGGTGTCCAGGTCCACGTCGATGCGGGGCAGCGCGTGGTGCGAGTCGACGTTGGTGTCGCCGTGGCCCGGGAAGTGCTTGGTGCAGGCGGCGACGCCGGCGGCCTGGAGTCCCTCGACGTACGCGGCGGTGTGCCGGGCGGCGAGGGCGGTGTCGGCGCCGAAGGAGCGGACGCCGATGACCGGGTTGGCTGGGTTGGAGTTGACGTCCGCGGAGGGGGCCCAGTTGAGGTTGACCCCGCATTCGGCGAGACGGCGGCCCAGCTCGCGGGCGACCTCGCGGGTCAGCGCGGTGTCGTCGACGGTACCGAGGGCCAGGTTGCCGGGGAAGGACGAGCCGTCCCGGACCTCCAGGCGGGTGACGTCGCCGCCCTCCTCGTCGATGGCGACGAGTACGTCGTCCCGTACCGCCCTCAGCTGCGCGGTGAGCGCGGCGAGCTGCTCGGGCGAGGCGATGTTGCGGCCGAACAGGCCGACCGCGGTGAGGCCCTCGCCGACCTGGCGCAGCAGCCAGGCGGGTGCGGTGGTGCCCTCGAAGCCGGGCTGGAGCACGGCGAGCGCGTCGCGGGTCAGGGTGTCCGGGCGGTGCGCAAGGACAGTCATGGGCCGTTATCCCTTCACGGCGCCGGAGGTCATGCCGCCGACGGCCTTGCGCTGGAGGAAGATGAAGATCACCAGGACGGGGATCGCGAAGATCGAGGACGCGGCCATGGTGGCGCCCCAGTCGTTGCCGAAGGCGGTCTTGAACTGGGTCAGCCACAGCGGCAGGGTCTGGGCGGACTTGTCCTTGTTCAGGATCAGGACCATCGCGAACTCGTTCCAGGCGGTGATGAAGCCGAAGAGCGAGGTGGACATCAGGCCGGGGGCCAGCAGCGGGAAGATCACCTTGCGGAAGGCCTGGCCCCGGGTGCAGCCGTCGATCTGGGCGGCCTCCTCCAGGGTCACCGGGACGGCGGCGATGAAGCCGCGCAGGGTCCAGATGGTGAAGGGGAGGACCATCACGAAGTAGACGGCGGTGAGCAGGCCGATGCTGTTCAGCATCTCCGCATCGCGGGCGATCATGTACATCGCGATGACCATGACCTCCCAGGGGGCCATCTGCGCCATCATCACGCCGAGGACGAGGCCCTTGCGGCCCTTGAACTTCATGCGGGCGATGGCGAAGCTCGCCGCGAGGGCGACCAGCAGGGCCAGCAGGACGGCGCCCACGGTGACCACGAGGCTGTTGGTGACGTACGTCCAGAAGCCGTCGACGCCGGTGGCCTTGCCGAAGTTGTCGAGCGTCGGGGTGAAGACGAAGACCGGGTCCTTGGTGAGGATCTCGCCGTTCGGCTTGAGGGCCGAGGAGAACATCCAGTAGACCGGGAAGACGAAGACCAGCGCCAGGAGCAGCGCGCCGAGGTTCTTGGCGACGGTCGCGGGGCGCAGCGGCCGGCGGGTGCGGAGCCGCTGCGCGGGCTCGTTCGGGGCGGCGGTGGTGCTCACTGTTCCTCCTCCTGCTTCAGGATCAGGCGGAAGTAGAAGGACATGACGACCAGCAGGATCAGGATCGTCAGGACGGAGATCGCGGCGGCGAGGCCGTAGTGGGCCTGGCTCTGGCCCTCGACGTAGGCGAAGACCGGGAGGATCTCGGAGGCGCGGTCGGGGCCGCCCTTGTTCATCGCGTAGACCTGGGTGAAGGCCTTGAAGACCCAGATCACCTCGAGGAAGGTGGTGACCAGGAAGAAGGGCTTCAGGTTGGGGAAGACGACCTTCCAGAAGGTCTGCCAGCCGTTGGCGCCGTCCATGCGGGCGGCCTCGTACAGCTCGGCGCCGACCGTGGTGAGGCCGGCGTACATGTTGAGGGCGACGAAGGGGATGGAGCCCCAGACCACCAGGAGCGTGACGATCGTCAGGGTGGACAGGCCGGTCTCGAACCAGTTGTGCTGTTCGTAGCCGGAGAAGCCGATCGTGCGCATCACCCAGTTCATGACGCCGAACTGCTCGTCGAACAGCCAGTAGAAGACCTGGACGGAGGCGACGATGGGCATGGCCCAGGCCATCACCAGCGCCATCGACAGGACCAGGCGCATCCACTTGCCGAGCCGGTTGAGCAGGATGCCGATGAGGCTGCCGATCACCATGATCAGCGCGACGTTGGCGAAGGTGAAGACGAAGCTGCGGACGACGACGGTCCAGAAGTTCGTGTCGCCGAGCAGCTGCGTGTAGTTCTCCAGTCCCGCGAAGGGGTACTTCCGCTGGATGAACTCGATCTTGTTGATGTCCTGGAAGGACAGGATCACGTTCTTGATCAGCGGGTACAGCAGCAGGAGCGCGATGGCCGCCACGGCGGGCAGCACCAGCAGGTAGGGCACCCATCCCGAGGGGAGGGGCCTTCTGCCCCCGCGAGGAGACGTATCACCGGGGCCGGGGCCGGTCTTGGCGGTGGGCGCCTTCGGCGGCCGTCCGGCGGACTTGTGTGGTGCGTCCTGTGGAGCGCTGGTCGCCGCTCCCTGGGAGTGCACGGTCATGGGCTTGGCTTCCTCGCGGTTGACTGTGGAGTCAAATGCGCGACCGGGGGCGCGGCGGGGCGGCTGGCCGCCCGCCGCGCCCCCCGGTGCGTTCACACTGCTGGGCTGTGCGGGTACTGCCGGGTGGGGCCGTTGTTACTTGTTGATGCGGTTCGCGATTTCCTTGTCCGCGTCCGCGCCCGCCTTGGCGGCGTCCTCACCCTTCAGGACCTTGGTCATGAACTCCTTGATCGGGTTCGGCTCGGTCTCGACGTTGGCCCAGCCAGCGGTCACCGGGGTGATCTTGCCGTTGAGGCCGGCCTTGGCCATGGCCTCGGCGAAGGAGCCGGCGGCCGGGGTGAAGTTCGCGCCGACCTGGTTCGGCAGCAGCGCGCCCTTGACCTCGGCGGCGTACTTGGTCATCTGGTCCTTGCCGGTGGCGAGGGCCAGCCACTCCTTGGCGAGCTCCTTGTTCTTGGAGCGCTCGGCCACGGCGAGGTTCGAGCCGCCGAGGAAGACGGTGCCGGACTTGTCGGCCGTCTTGCCGGGGATCGGGAAGTAGCCGAAGTCGGCTTCCTTGCCCGCGTCCTTCAGGGCCTTCTCGGCACCGCCGGCCTCCCAGCCGAGGCCGATCCAGGAGGAGACGCCGCCCTTGGGGACGATGTCGGTGGACTGCTGCGGGGTGGCCTCGTCCTTGTCCTTGGGCGCGGTGGAGAAGGACTGGAGCTTCTTGTAGAAGTCCATCGCGGAGGCGGCCTGCGGGGTGCCCAGCTGGCCCTTCCACTTGGCGCCGTCCTTGACGGCGAGGTCGCCGCCCTCGTCCCAGATGAAGCCGGCGAGGATGTACCAGCTCTGGCCGGGGAGGTAGATCGGCTGCGCGGAGGGGTCGGCCGCCTTCAGCTTCTCCAGGCCGGCGATCCACTCGTCGCGGGTCTTGGGCGGGGTGACGCCGGCCTTCTCGTAGGCCTTCTTGTCGTAGACGACGACGCGGCTGGCCGCGTACCAGGGGGCGGAGTACAGCTTGCCGTCGACCTCGGCGGAGGCGAGCATGCTCTTCTGCCAGGCGTCGGCGCCGAGCTTGGCCTTGTCCTTCGTCAGGTCGGCGAGGCCGCCGGTGACCGCGTAGCCGGCGGTCTGGGTGTTGCCGAGCTCAAGGACGTCCGGAGGGGTGTTCTCGGAGAGGGCCGTGGTGACCTTCTCCTGGATGCCCGTCCACTTCTGCTCCTCGACCTTGACCGTGACACCGGGGTGCTTGGCCGAGAACTCCTTGTTGACCTGCTCGATCCACGCCTTGGGTGCGGAGCCGTCCATCACCCAGACGGTGATCTCCTTGGCGCCACCCGACGCGTCGGCGTTCGGCTTGTCGTCGCCGCCATTGCCGCACGCCGCGACTCCGACCATCATGCCCACGACACCGACCGCCGCAATGAGCTTGCGCTTCACGCCACCCTCCTCAGGGATGCTGCTGCACCTTCCCTCGCCCGCCGCGGTGACGTACGTACCAAGTACTGCCGTGGGGCCGGGATCTGATCCACATTGGTTTAGACCAGTACCGGGAGCTTGGCCTAGACCTTTAGGGGTGTCAAGGGTCTAATGAGCGGGTGCTCGGTCCGTTATCGGACCGACACCTCGGGGCGGGGAGGAGGCCTGCCCTCCCACCCGTGTCACCATGTGACCGCACATATCGGAGGAGCCGGTGACGGCAGCGAAACTGGAGTCGGGAAGGCGGGCGGCGATGGCCACCGAAGGGGCGACCACGGAGCCGGAAGGCGCGCCGGCCACTCGAACGGCGCGCGTGCCCAAGTACTACCGACTCAAGCGGCACTTGCTCGACATGACCGAAACGCTCCCCCCCGGCACCCCGGTGCCGCCGGAACGCACGCTCGCGGCCGAGTTCGACACCTCCCGCACCACCGTCCGGCAGGCCCTGCAGGAGCTCGTCGTCGAAGGACGGCTGGAACGCATCCAGGGCAAGGGCACCTTCGTCGCCAAGCCCAAGGTCTCCCAGCCGCTCCAACTCTCCTCCTACACCGAGGACATGCGCGCCCAGGGCCTGGAACCCACCTCGCAGCTCCTGGACATCGGGTACGTCACCGCCGACGACACCCTCGCGGGCCTGCTGAAGATCACCACCGGCGGACGCGTGCTGCGCATCGAGCGGCTGCGCCTGGCGAGCGGCGAGCCGATGGCCATCGAGACCACGCACCTGTCGGCCAAGCGCTTCCCGGCGCTGCGCCGTTCCCTCGCCAAGTACACCTCGCTCTACACCGCCCTCGCGGAGGTGTACGACGTCCGTCTCGCGGAGGCCGAGGAGACCATCGAGACCTCCCTGGCGACCCCGCGCGAGGCGGGACTGCTCGGCACGGACGTGGGCCTGCCGATGCTGATGCTCTCGCGGCACTCCCTCGACGCCGATGGAGAACCGGTCGAATGGGTGCGATCGGTATATCGCGGCGACCGTTACAAGTTCGTTGCCCGTCTCCGGCGACCTGCCACGTGATCACTGGTTGACTGCCCTTCCACCTGGGGTGGACGCTCGTACCGCTATGCGGACGGGGGCTTACATCCACGGGTGGGACCCCCGTAGATTCCCTGCGCTCACGCAGATGATCAACGAGGGGACGAGGATCATGCCGGAACCGGAAGCAACAGGTACGGACGGGGCTCCGACAGCGGGAGGAGCGGCGGGTCCACGCCCCGGCACGGATTCGCCCTCGCCCTCGGGGAGGCCCTCTCCGCGGTCCGTGGCGATCTGGGTGGGCGTGGCCCTCGTCGGCGCCCTCGGGTGGGGCGTACTGGCGCTCTCCCGCGGTGAGGAGATCTCCGCCGCCTGGCTGCTCGCCGCCGCGCTGGGCTCGTACGCCATCGCCTACCGCTTCTACGCGCGCTTCATCGCCGACCGCGTACTGAAGGTCGACAAGACGCGGGCCACCCCCGCCGAACGCCTCGACAACGGTGTCGACTTCCATCCCACCGACCGGCGCGTGCTCTTCGGCCACCACTTCGCCGCCGTCGCCGGCGCCGGGCCCCTGGTCGGCCCGGTCCTCGCCGCGCAGATGGGCTACCTGCCGGGCACCATCTGGATCGTCGCGGGCGTCATCTTCGCCGGCGCCGTCCAGGACATGGTGACCCTGTTCTTCTCCACCCGGCGCGACGGCCGTTCGCTCGGCCAGATGGCCCGGGACGAGATCGGCCCCGTCGGCGGGGCCGCCGCCCTGATAGCCGTGTTCGTCATCATGGTCATCCTGCTGGCGGTGCTCGCGCTGGTCATCGTCAACGCGCTGGCGCACTCCCCCTGGGGCGTCTTCTCCATCGGCATGACCATCCCGATCGCCCTCTTCATGGGCGTCTACCTGCGCGTCCTGCGCCCGGGCCGGGTCACCGAAGTCTCCTTCATCGGCGTCGCGCTGCTGCTGCTCGCGATCGTCGCCGGCGGCTGGGTCGCCGAGTCCTCCTGGGCTGACACCTTCACCCTGGAGAAGGAGACGCTGGTCATCTGGATGGTCGTGTACGGCTTCGTCGCCTCGGTGCTGCCGGTGTGGCTGCTGCTCGCGCCCCGCGACTACCTGTCCACCTTCATGAAGGTCGGCACCATCGCGCTGATGGCGATCGGCGTGGTCCTCGCGATGCCGACGCTGAAGATGCCCTCGGTCACCGACTTCGCCTCGCGCGGCGACGGCCCGGTCTTCGCCGGGGCGATGTTCCCCTTCGTCTTCATCACCATCGCCTGCGGGGCCCTGTCCGGTTTCCACTCGCTGGTCGCCTCGGGCACCACCCCGAAGATGATCCAGAAGGAGACCCAGGTCCGGATCATCGGCTACGGCGCCATGCTCACCGAGTCCTTCGTCGCCGTCATGGCGGTGATCGCGGCGTGCATCATCGAGCCCGGCCTGTTCTTCGCGGTCAACTCCCCCGGCGGCGTGGTCGGCACCACCGTCCAGAGCGCCTCGGAGGCGGTGACCAACCTCGGCTTCGCCATCAGCCCGGAGGCCCTCGCGCAGGCCGCGAAGGACGTGGAGGAGGCCAGCCTGCTGTCCCGTACGGGCGGTGCGCCGACCTTCGCGCTCGGCATGTCGGAGATCTTCTCGGCGGTGGTCGGCGGCACCGCGATGAAGGCCTTCTGGTACCACTTCGCCATCATGTTCGAGGCCCTGTTCATCCTGACCACCGTCGACGCGGGCACCCGCGTCGGCCGGTTCATGCTCCAGGACACCCTCGGCAACGTCCACAAGTCCTTCAGGAACGTCAGCTGGAAGCCGGGCGTGTGGCTCGCGAGCGCCGTCGTGGTCGGCGGCTGGGGCTACTTCCTGTGGGTCGGCGTGAAGGACCCGCTGGGCGGCATCAACCAGCTCTTCCCGCTGTTCGGCATCGCGAACCAGCTGCTCGCGGCGGTCGCGCTGGCCGTCTGCACCACGCTGCTGGTCAAGTCCGGGCGGCTCAAGTGGGCCTGGGTCACGGCCGTTCCGCTGGCCTGGGACGTGGCCGTCACGCTCACGGCGAGCTACCAGAAGGTCTTCTCCGACGACGTGAAGGTCGGCTTCTTCGCGCAGCGCGACAAGTACCAGACCGGCATCGACGCCGGGAAGGTGCTCCCGCCCGCCAAGAACATGGACGACATGCACACCGTGGTCACCAACGCGACGGTCGACGGGGTCCTGTCGGCGCTGTTCGCGGTCCTGATCATCATCGTGCTGGCGGACGCGGCCCGGACCTGCCTCAAGGCCATCGCCCACCCCGAGTCCGTCCGCCTCTCCGAGGTGCCGTGGACCGAGTCGAAGATCATCGCCCCGGCCGGGCTCATCGCCACGGCCGAGGAGAAGGCCGAGCTCGCGGCCGCCGGCCTCGACGGGCGCGGCAGCCCGGCCAAGGAACCGGTCGCGTGAGCCGGGTGCGCGGGGCGCTGGCGAAGGCCCGGTTCTTCGTACGGGAGTTCTCCGGCGAGGCCGCGTACGACCGTTACGTCGCGCACGCCCGCTCGCACGACCCGGACGCCGAGGTCATGACCCGGCGCGCCTTCGAGCGGGCCCGTACCGACGCCCGCGAGGCGGACCCCCGGGAGGGCTTCCGCTGCTGCTGAGGGCACCCGTGCCCGCGAAGGGCCCCGCCGTCCCGCACCGGGACGGCGGGGCCCTTCGGCGCGTCCGGCACACCTCCCGCGACGACGGCGCCGGGCAGCCGGCAGGCGTGGCGCACACTCGGGGGCATGGACTTCGACATCAGAACCGCCAGGGCGGACGAGTGCGAGCGGCTGGGCGAGATCACCGGCGCGGCCTACACCGGGGACGGGCTGCTCGACCAGAACGAGGACGACACCTACCTGAACGCGCTGCGCGACGTGGCCGGGCGGGCCGGCGAAGGCGAGGTGCTGGTCGCCGTGCGGGACGGCCGGCTGCTCGGCGGCGTGACGTTCGCCGCACCCGGGAGCCGGCTCGCGGACGTGGCCGGGCCGCAGGAGGCGGAGTTCCGGATGCTCGCGGTGGCTCCCGAGGCGCGCCGGCAGGGGGTCGGGGAGGCCCTCGTACGGGCCTGCGCCGAGCGGGCCCGGGCCCTGGGGCTCACGGCGCTGGTGCTGTCCACGCAGCCGGCCATGCCGGGCGCCCGGCGGATCTACGAGCGAATGGGTTTCGTCCGCACTCCGGAGCTCGACTGGTCGCCGTTCCCGGCCCTGACGCTGCTGACCTACCGTCTGGAGCTGTAGCCGCACCGACACAACATGTGGGGGGTCGCGCATCGGTGGCCCCCCACATGTATGCTCATCCTCGCTGTCGCCGCAGGGGAATCCGGTGTGAATCCGGAACTGTCCCGCAACGGTATGACAAGTCCGAGGACCTGCCGACAGTGCGCCCGGGTCGACCGAACCGGGTGCCGACACGTCCGGGCTTCGCGGTTGGGCCGGTGGACGCCGTGCGGTGAGTACGCGATACCGTCGCGCCCGCACGCGCCTCCCCCTGCCCCGATCCGCCGATGACCGGGCCGAGCGAGGGAGAGCTCCCGCCGTGACCATCGCGCCTTCCGCACCGCGCGCCGAGTCCGTTTCTGGCGACACCACCGAAGGCCCGGGGGCCGCGCTGCTGCGTACTCTCACCGAGCTGACCGCCGACCTCCCCGACACCGACCCCGGCCGGGTCGCCGCCGCCGCGCTGCGCGGACGCAGCTCCGCGGCCGACGAGGCCGAGCTGCGCGGGCTGGCCACCGAGGCCGCGGCGGGCCTGATCTCCGAGGACCCGGCCTACTCCCGCCTCGCCGCCCGCCTGCTGACGCTGGCCGTGGCCGACGAGGCCGCCGGCCAGGGCGCCACCTCCTTCGCCGAGTCCGTCGCCGTCGGCCACCGCGAGGGCCTGATCGCCGACCGGACCGCCGAGTTCGTCGCCGCCCACGCCGGCCGGCTGAACGCGCTGGTCGAGCACGCGCTCGCCGACGGCGCGGACGACCGCTTCGGCTTCTTCGGCCTGCGCACCCTGCACAGCCGCTACCTGCTGCGGCACCCGCACACCCGCCAGGTGATCGAGACCCCGCAGTACTTCATGCTGCGCGTGGCCTGCGGTCTCGCCGAGGACGAGAGCGTCCAGGCCGTCGAGGAAGTGGCCTCGCTCTACCGGCTGATGAGCCGCCTCGACTACCTGCCGTCCTCCCCCACGCTCTTCAACTCCGGCACCCGCCACCCGCAGATGTCCTCCTGCTACCTGCTGGACTCCCCGCTGGACGAGCTGGACTCGATCTACGACCGCTACCACCAGGTGGCCCGCCTCTCCAAGCACGCCGGCGGCATCGGCCTCTCGTACTCCCGCATCCGCGCCCGCGGTTCGCTGATCCGCGGCACCAACGGCCACTCCAACGGCATCGTGCCGTTCCTGAAGACCCTCGACGCCTCCGTCGCCGCCGTGAACCAGGGCGGGCGCCGCAAGGGCGCCGCGGCCGTCTACCTGGAGACCTGGCACGCGGACATCGAGGAGTTCCTGGAACTGCGCGACAACACCGGCGAGGACCAGCGCCGCACGCACAACCTCAACCTCGCGCACTGGATCCCGGACGAGTTCATGCGCCGCGTGAACGCCGACGCCGACTGGTCGCTGTTCTCCCCGGCCGACGTCCCCGAGCTGGTGGACCTGTACGGCGACGAGTTCGACGCCGCCTACCTCAAGGCGGAGGCGGCGGGCCTCGCGAAGAAGACCATGCCGGCCCGCGACCTGTACGGCCGCATGATGCGCACGCTCGCGCAGACCGGCCAGGGCTGGATGACCTTCAAGGACGCCTCGAACCGGACCGCGAACCAGACCGCGCTGCCCGGCACCGTCGTCCACTCCTCCAACCTCTGCACCGAGATCATCGAGGTCACCAACGACGGCGAGACCGCCGTCTGCAACCTCGGCTCGGTCAACCTCGGCGCGTTCGTCGCCGACGGCCGGATGGACTGGGAGCGCCTGGACGAGACCGTCCGCACGGCCGTGACCTTCCTCGACCGCGTCGTCGACATCAACTTCTACCCGACCGAGCAGGCCGGCCGGTCCAACGCCAGGTGGCGTCCGGTGGGCCTGGGCGCCATGGGCCTCCAGGACGTCTTCTTCAAGCTGCGCCTGCCCTTCGACTCCGCCGAGGCGAAGGCCCTGTCCACGCGGATCTCCGAGCGGATCATGCTGGCCGCGTACGAGGCCTCCTGCGACCTCGCCGAGCGCAGCGGCCCGCTCCCGGCCTGGGCCGAGACCCGTACCGCCCAGGGCGTCCTGCACCCCGACCACTACGACGTCGAGCCCACCTGGCCCGAGCGCTGGGACGCCCTGCGCGCCCGGATCGCGAAGACCGGCATGCGCAACTCGCTGCTCCTCGCCATCGCCCCGACGGCCACCATCGCCTCGATCGCGGGCGTGTACGAGTGCATCGAGCCGCAGGTCTCCAACCTCTTCAAGCGCGAGACGCTCAGCGGCGAGTTCCTCCAGGTCAACGCCTACCTGGTGGAGGACCTCAAGGAGCTCGGGGTGTGGGACGCGCAGACCCGCGAGGCGCTGCGCGACTCCTCCGGCTCCGTCCAGGGCTTCGGCTGGATCCCGGCGGAGATCCGCGAGCTGTACCGCACGGCGTGGGAGATCCCGCAGCGCGGCCTGATCGACATGGCGGCGGCCCGTACCCCGTACCTGGACCAGAGCCAGTCGCTCAACCTGTTCCTGGAGACGCCCACCATCGGCAAGCTCAGCTCGATGTACGCGTACGCCTGGAAGCAGGGCCTGAAGACCACGTACTACCTGCGCTCCCGCCCGGCGACGAAGATCGCCCGCGCCGCGTCCGGCGCCGCCGCCGTCCCGGCCGCCGCCGCCACGCCCCTCCCGCAGGCCCTCGACGCCGAGGCGCTGGCCTGCTCCCTTGAGAACCCCGAGTCCTGCGAGGCCTGCCAGTAATGAGCTCCAACGACCAGAAGAACCTTCTCGACCCGGGCTTCGAGCTGACGCTGCGTCCGATGCGCTACCCGGACTTCTACGAGCGCTACCGGGACGCGATCAAGAACACCTGGACGGTGGAGGAGGTCGACCTCCACTCCGACGTCGCGGACCTCGCGAAGCTGACGCCCTCCGAGCAGCACATGATCGGCCGTCTGGTGGCGTTCTTCGCTACGGGCGACTCGATCGTCGCGAACAACCTGGTGCTGACGCTGTACAAGCACATCAACTCCCCGGAGGCGCGCCTGTACCTGTCGCGCCAGCTGTTCGAGGAGGCCGTGCACGTCCAGTTCTACCTGACGCTGCTCGACACCTACCTGCCCGATCCCGACGACCGCGCGGCGGCCTTCGACGCGGTGGAGAACATCCCCTCCATCCGTGAGAAGGCGCAGTTCTGCTTCAAGTGGATGGACTCGGTCGAGAAGATCGACCGGCTGGAGACGGCCGCCGACCGGCGCCGTTTCCTGCTGAACCTGATCTGCTTCGCCGCGTGCATCGAGGGCCTGTTCTTCTACGGCGCCTTCGCGTACGTGTACTGGTTCCGCTCGCGCGGCCTGCTGCACGGGCTGGCGACGGGCACCAACTGGGTCTTCCGCGACGAGACCATGCACATGAACTTCGCCTTCGAGGTCGTGGACACCGTCCGCAAGGAGGAGCCGGAGCTCTTCGACGACGCCCTCCAGCAGCAGGTCACCGACATGCTGAAGGAGGCCGTCGAGGCGGAGCTGCAGTTCGGCCGGGACCTGTGCGGTGACGGCCTGCCGGGCATGAACACCGAGTCGATGCGCGAGTACCTGGAGTGCGTCGCCGACCAGCGCCTGGTCCGCCTCGGCTTCCCGCCGGTGTACGGCTCGCAGAACCCGTTCTCCTTCATGGAGCTCCAGGGCGTCCAGGAGCTGACGAACTTCTTCGAGCGCCGCCCGTCGGCCTACCAGGTCGCGGTCGAGGGCACCGTCGACCTGGACGAGGACTTCTAGGCCGCGGTCGCAGCCCGCTTCGGCCCCGCCCGTGGTTCACGGGCGGGGCCGTTCCGCGTCCGGGCGCGGGCGTCAGCCGCTGCTTCTCGCGGGTCAGCTTGGCGGTCGCCTGGGCGGTCTTGCCCTGCGAGGGGCAGTCAGTGCGCCACGCGGCCCCGGCGCCACGCGGCGGACCGGGTTCCGGCCCGGCGGGGACCGGCCGCCGTCCGGCGCGGCGCCGGCTCCGGGCGGGCCGCCGCGGTGAGCTGGCGGTCGGTGCGGCGCTCGTGCAGGGCCCCGTGCAGGGCGGGGGCGAGGAGCAGGGTGGCCACGGCGAGGACGGTGAGGTAGTCGAGGAACGTGTTCATGACTCAAAGATCGTCGGTACCGCCGGAACCGGACAGTGGCAGGACTGTCATGGAAGAGCGAATTACTGCCACACTGGGGTCCATGCTGAAGAACGTGGCGGTGGCCTTCGTCGACGGAGTGGCGCCCTTCGAGTTCGGGATCTTCTGCGAGGTCTTCGGGATCGACCGGAGCGAGCAGGGGCTGCCCGTGTACGACTTCGCGGTGTGCGCGGCCGAGGAAGGGCCGCTGACCATGGCGGACGTCGGTTTCACCATCGCGCCGGCGCACGGGCTGGAGCGGCTGGAGGAGGCCGATCTGATCTGCCTGCCCGCCGACCGGCGGGCGCCGGTACGGGACTACCCCGAGCCCTTCCTCGACGCCCTGCGCCGGGCCGTGGACCGGGGGGCGCGGGTGCTCAGCGTGTGCAGCGGAGCCTTCATGCTCGGTGCGGCCGGGCTGCTGGACGGGCGGCGCTGCACCACCCACTGGCTGCACGCCCCGGCGCTGATGCGCCGCTTCCCGGCGGCCCGGGTCGACCCGGACGTGCTCTACGTGGACGAGGGCGCGGTGATCACCGCCGCCGGCACCGCCTCGGGCATCGACGCCTGCCTGCACGTGGTCCGCCAGGAGCACGGGGCCGAGGTGGCCAACACCATCGCCCGGCGGATGGTCGTACCGCCCCACCGGGACGGCGGCCAGGCCCAGTTCATCCAGCGGCCGCTCCCCCGCACCGCCTGCGACACGGTCGGCGAGGTGATCGGGTGGATGGCCCGCCACCTGGACGAGGAGATCACCGTCGAGCGGCTGGCGGAGCGGGCCCGGATGTCCCCCCGGACCTTCGCCCGGCGCTTCCTCCAGGAGACGGGGACCACCCCCTACCAGTGGGTGCTGCGCCAGCGGGTGCTGCTGGCGCAGGAGTTGCTGGAGGCCACGGACGACACGGTGGACGCCATCGCGGGCCGCAGCGGCTTCGGGACGGCGGCGGCCCTGCGCCACCACTTCCTGCGGACCCTGGGCACCACCCCGAACACCTTCCGCCGCACCTTCCGGGGGCCCCGCACCGCGGCCTGACCACCGCCCAACGGCCGGTTATCGACCATGACTTGACATTCCGGCGGCGCGGGTCTGGCCGCGGTCCGCCGACGGTGATGTCATCCGGTCACGCCGGCCGCGCCCCGCACCCCCCACACACGAAGGCCCCGCCTCCGGTTCCGGAGCGGGGCCTTCGTCCGTGTGCGGCGCGCGGCCGGGATCAGTCGTTCGGGACGATCTCGTAGCGCGGGGTGTTCTCCGCCATCTGGCGCAGCGCGTCCTTGCGGTCGCGCTTCGAGAGGCGGTCGATGTACAGGTACCCGTACAGGTGGTCGGTCTCGTGCTGGAGGCAGCGCGCGAAGTAGCCCGTGCCGCGGACCTTGATCGGGTTGCCCTGGGCGTCCTGGCCGGTGACCTCGGCGTAGTCCGGGCGGGCCAGGGAGGCGTACGCGGTCGGGACCGACAGGCAGCCCTCGTTCGAGTCGTCCAGGACGCGGGAGCCGGCCGGCTGCTCGACGAGCTTCGGGTTGACCACGACGCCGGTGTGGCGCACGCCGTCGTCGTCCGGGCAGTCGTAGACGAAGACCTTGGCGTCGACGCCGATCTGGTTGGCGGCCAGGCCGACGCCCTCGGCGGTCTTCTGGCTGGCGAACATGTCGTCGATCAGCTGCGCCAGCTCGTCGCCGAACTCCGTGACGTCCTTGCACTCGCGGTGCAGCACCGGGTTGCCGACCACCGTGATCGGGCGGGACGTACCGCGCTCGCGGTAGGCGAGCTCGCGCGCCTCACAGTCCTCGGTGTCCACGACGTAGCCCTCGTCGTCGATCGGGGTCACCTGGTTCTCCTGCTGCGCCATGTCCGCCGTACGCCTTCCCTCAAGTCCGTGGTGTGCCCGTACAGCCTACGGCCCTGGGTCAGCAGACTTCTTCGAGATCCCGCCACTCCCGGCTGTCCGGACTGTCGGCGACCCAGCCGTCGAGCAGCCCTCGCACCAGGCCCGCCGGTGCCGCGATGCCGCATTCGCGCTCGGGCACCCACAGGGAGCCGGATCCGGCCGTGCGGTGGCCGAGCGGGCCGGGGTGGCCCGGTTCGCTGTGGTCGTGCGGGTCCAGGTGGTCGCCATTGTCCTCGCCGCTCGGCATCTCGCTCTCCGAACAGGTGCGGCACAGCAGCCGCACGGAGGAGGACCAGTCCTCGGCGGCGAAGCCGGCGTCCGAGGCCAGCTGCTCCAGCGCGTCACGGTCGGCCTCGGTGGCCGCCTCCAGCAGCACCACCCAGGTCGGCACCGGCGAGGGGGCCCACAGCTCGATCTCGTCGAAGACCGGGTACGAGGGGCCGGCCGCGGTGACCCGCTCGCCGTGCGGCACCCCGTCGTGCAGGACGACCTCGCCCCAGCGCCGCCCGGAGGAGGGCAGCGGGATGGACAGGACCTCCATGCGGGCTGGATCCAGCCTGCGGCCCCACACGACCTCGGCCTCGCCCTCGGGGGACAGCCGGACGGCGGCGCTTCCGAGCTCCATGCCCACCGGCTCGCCCGTCCCCGCCGTGCTGTGCGGGTCGCCGGGCACCTTCAGGCCGTACGCCTGCCAGGCCCGGCGGGCCAGCGGCCAGTCCTGGAGCGCGGTCGCGGCGATCCCCACGTTCCACCAGTCCGGGGCGCCGGTCTCCCGGTCGAGCAGGGCCACCGCGCGCAGCCCCGCCGCTCTGGCCTGCTCCCAGTCGTGCCGGAACTTGTGCAGCAGGGCCAGGTTGAACCAGGACTCGGACAGCCAGGGCTCCAGGTCCGCAGCCCTGGTCAGCAGCGCGCCCGCGTCCTCGTACCGACCGTCGCCGATCAGCGTGAACGCGCGGTCGGTGGCCTGCCGCCACGAAGCGGAGGGCCGATGCCGTACCTTCCCGAAGATCCTCACGATTCCCGCCTGCTTGGGGGCACCCCCAGCGGTGGCTGGGGGACAGGTGCAGCCTTGCGCACACCCTCACGGACACTCCTACTGCATCCAACCATGCCCGCTCGGACAGCCGCTCATTACCCATGGGTTACCCCGGCGGAACGGCTACGACTCTGCCGCGTCCTCCCCTGGCCAGAACCCTCGCCAGGGACTCCACGACCTCCGGCTGGTAGTCGCGCCCGGTGCCCAGGCGCAGCTGTTCGAGTGCGGCCAGTGAGCCGCCCGGGTGACGGCTCCCGCCCGCGAGGTCGTCGTACGCGTTGACCGCGCGCACGATCCGGGCGGCGAAGGGCTGCTCGCGGTACGGATCCGCCTGGCGTTCCACGATCACCGCGACCTCGGCCGGCACCCCGGTCTGGCGCGCCACCTCACCGCCCAGCTCGGCGATCCGGCGGGCTTGGGCGGCGGGCAGGTCCGCGGTGGCTCCGGCGGGGACCGGGTCGACGAGCGAGAGCTGGCCGATGTCGTGCATCAGCGCGGCGTACTCCAGCACGGTGAGCTCCCGTTCCGACAGGCCCAGCTCGCGGCCGACCTCGCGGCTCAGGGCGGCGACCCGGCGGGCGTGCCCGGGGGCGGTGTACCCGGCGATCTCGGTGGCCCGGGCGAGGGAGGTGATGGTCTGGCGGTAGGTGGTGCGGACGGCGGTGATCCGGTGGAGGGACATCTGGGTCAGCAGCAGCGGCACGCAGAAGACCGGCAGGGCCCACAGGCCCGCCACGGCCACGCCGAGGGCCATCACGACCCCGGTGGCGCAGATCGCCGAGCCGGTGCCGGGCAGGGCGCGCAGCTCGTCGCGGAGCAGGGGCCCGTACGGCCAGCCGGTGCGGGCCCCGGCCGGGACGGCGGCGAGCACGGCGTCGCACAGGGCGGTGAGG
The DNA here is from genome assembly GCF_055575675.1 of Streptomyces sp. NPDC034043. Taxonomy (NCBI): domain Bacteria; kingdom Bacillati; phylum Actinomycetota; class Actinomycetes; order Kitasatosporales; family Streptomycetaceae; genus Streptomyces; species Streptomyces sp. NPDC034043. The sequence goes on along the minus strand of NZ_JBVISF010000004.1, from coordinate 519,709 downwards.
CCCAGCAGGAGCAGCAGGAACAGGACGAGGTACGGGCCCTGCCCCAGGTGTTCGCCGAGCCGCCCGGAGTGGTGGAGCGGCTGGAAGCAGGCGGCGGCGAAGGCGACGGTGAGGACCCGGCGGGCGACGTGGTCCAGGGCCGGGCCGTGGCCCCGGGCGACGTGCGGGACGATCCCGGCGAGGGCGGCCGCGACGACGACGGTGACGGTCTGGAGCACCCCGTGGTGGGTGGGGTGTCCGGCGTTCTGTCCGAGCAGGGCGTACGCGAGGGCTCCGGCGGAGCCGAGCGGTGCGGGCTGGCGGGGTTCGGCGGGGCCGGCGCCCCCGGTGGAGGGGCCCGCGGAGGCCGGGCGGGGGTCGCGCCGGGCGAGTTCGCCGAGGGCGACCAGCGTGCCGAAGGCGAGGGCGGTGCCGGGCTCGACGACGCCGGTCCACAGGGTGTGGCCCAGCCCGGCGGCCGCGAGCAGCCCGGCGGCGGCGCGTACCGCCCAGACGGCGAGGGCCCTCACCGGCCGCCCCCGGCCCGCCCGGCCGGATCGGCGGCCCGCGGATCCCCGGCAGCCGCCCCGCCGGCCGCCGCCCCGCCGGGCCCCGGGGGTGGCGGGCCGGGTGCGGCGGGGATGACCTGGAGGTCCGCGTCCGAGGTGACGACGGGGTGCCAGCCGTGCCGGCCGATGGCGGCGACCAGGGCCCGCACCATCGCCGGGTCGAACTGCGCGCCCGCGCAGCGCTCCAGTTCCGCCAGGGCAGTCTCCACCGGCCGGGCCCGGCTGTAGGAGCGGGTGGAGGTCATCGCGTCGAAGGAGTCGGCCACCGCCACCACGCGGGCCAGGACCGGGATCTGCTCCCCGCTCAGCCCGTACGGGTACCCGCGGCCGTCGACCCGCTCGTGGTGGTGCAGGATCGCGGACCGGGCCTCCCCGAGGAATCCGATGCCCCGCACCATCTCGTGTCCGTACTCGGGGTGCAGCTCGATGATCCTGCGCTCCTCCGGGGTCAGCGGCCCGTCCTTGCGCAGCAGCCGGGTCGGCACGCCCAGCTTGCCGACGTCGTGCAGGATCCCGGCGATCCGGACCACCTCCAGGCGGTCGTCGCCCATGCCCAGCTCGCGGGCGATCATGGCGGAGGCCTGGCCGACCCGTTCGCTGTGCCCGCGCGTGTAGCGGTCCTTGATGTCGACGGCCTGGACGAGGGCGCGGATCGTGGCCCGGTGCGCGGCGCTCTCGCGGTGGTACTGGGCGAAGACCCAGCAGGAGATGTACATCGGCAGCAGGACGAGCAGCGCGGCCGGAACCCCGTACGGGCTGCGCCACATGACGGCCATCATCAGTCCGGCCAGCCCGTGCGCGCAGTACGGGGCCAGGGAGGCGGCGGTGCCGCGCCAGGCGGTGGCGGCGGGCCGGTGTTCGGCGGCGGCCAGGACGGCCCCGTCGAGGGCGGTGAGCACCAGGCAGAAGACGACGGCCGCGACGGCCGCGGGGAGCAGCACGTACGGGAAGTCGGCCACCACCCAGGCGGTGGGTCCGGCGTCCCCGGGCTGTCCCGCGCCGCCGCCCCGGCCGGTGAGGGCCTGCGGGCCGCCGAGGAGCCCGTAGGCCTGCCCGGCCGCCCACGCGGCCGTCGCCTGCTGTGCGGCGTGCCAGATCCGGCGCACCCGGGCGGGCCGCTGGACGACGCTCTGGGCGAGTCCGCCCGGCAGGGCGACGAGCGCGGCGGCCGGGGGCGGGAGCAGGAAGACGGCGGCCATCACCACCGGGAGGAAGGAGCCGATGCCCTCGGGGACCCGGCGGCCCAGGACGGGCAGGGCCCGCGCCCCCTCGCAGCCGAGGGAGAGGAGGGCCAGCAGGGCCACGGCGGGCCAGGGCGTCGAGGCCGGCGCGAGGAGGGCGGGGGCGGCGCAGGCCGCGGCGGCGAGAACGGCGGCCAGGACGCAGGCGCGCGCCGCCGGGGGCAGTACCCGCATGGCGCTCTCCTCCCCCGGGGGCCGGGAAAACCGGGTACCGGACACGAGCGGTACCGCGAGGGGAGAATAGGGCGGCCCCCGAACCGAGCGGGGCCCATTTTCCTATTGCACCGTACGGGCGCCCCCGGATTAGCACCTTCGAGTGAACGAAGTGGAGTTCCGGGGGCGGCGGTTCAGCGGAAGGACGCCGGCCGTTCAGCCGGTCGCGGGTCCGGCGGTGATGTCGCCTTCGGGCACGGCCTGACCCGAACGGATCAGTTCGATCCGTCCCATGACCTTGGAGCGGAGGTCGGTCGGCACGTCGTCCGATCCGCAGCAGCGCTTGACCAGCTTCTTCACGGCCTGTTCCAGGCCGTACTTCTCCAGACAGGGATTGCATTCGCCGAAGTGCGTCTCGAACTTCGTGCAGTCACTGTCGGGCATCTCGTGGTCCAGGAACTCGTACAGATGGTCCAGGACCTCGGCGCACTCCGTCTCGTGCGGCTCTCCGCAGCTCATGAGCCCGAGCCTTTCAGGTCGTTCGACTCTCCCGCGCCGGCGGGAACCAGCCCGCGCTCACGGGCATAGTCCTCCAGCATTCCGCGGAGTTGACGGCGCCCACGGTGCAGCCGCGACATGACCGTACCGATGGGTGTACCCATGATGTCCGCGATCTCCTTGTACGCAAAGCCCTCTACGTCGGCAAGATAGACCGCGATGCGGAACTCCTCCGGAATGGCCTGGAGCGCTTCCTTCACGTCCGAATCGGGCAGGTGGTCGAGCGCCTGCGATTCGGCGGAACGCAAACCGGTCGACATGTGCGACTCGGCACGCGCGAGCTGCCAGTCCTCGATCTCCTCGGCGGCACTGCGCTGCGGCTCGCGCTGCTTCTTGCGGTAGGAGTTGATGAACGTGTTGGTGAGGATGCGGTAGAGCCACGCCTTGAGGTTGGTGCCCTCGCGGAACTGGTGGAAGGACGCGTACGCCTTCGCGTAGGTCTCCTGGACTAGGTCCTCGGCGTCGGCCGGGTTGCGCGTCATGCGCAGCGCGGCGGAGTACATCTGGTCGAGGTAGCCGAGGGCGTCCCGCTCGAAGCGCGCGTTGCGCTCCGCGGTCGTCTCCTGTGCCTGGCCTTCGTCGGTCCCAGCGACAGGACCCACCTCCTCCGACAGCGTGGCGGCTCCGAAAGCGGATCCGCTCGAATCGGAGAATAGTCGACCATCCCGGCCCTCCGCCGCCCGAAGCGAGCCGCGCTTGGGGGCGGGCAGCACCGTCCAGTCCAGGTCAGCGGCCTGCGGACGGTTCTGGCTGATGACCTGGGTCATGCGCTCCCTCTCCTCCGACGTCTTTCCCCTGCGTTCCGACACTCCCCACAACAGGCGGCCCGGGCAGGGCATTCCCTGGTGCGCCAAGGGTTTCCGGCGTCCGGCGGGGTCCGCCGGGGCCGGGTGAGCGGGGTCACCCCGGAATCTGTCAGGTCCCGACCGGAGCCGGGCTCCCCCGAGCCGGGAAACGGGGCTCAGCCGATGAGCCGGGCGAGCCACGGGGCCACCGCGCCGGTGATCACTTCCAGGGCTTCCCCCTGCGTCGGGCCGCCCTTCTTCGGCACGGCGAAACCGTGGTCGCCGAAGGCCACCTCCACCAGCTCGTACGGGTCCCCCGCGCCCGGCGGCGGGAACTCCTGCGGCCGCCCGAAGGGGTCCCGGCCGCCCTGCACCCCCAGCGTCGGCCGTCCGGCGCCCAGCAGCTCCTCGGCGCGGGACTTCTCGGGCTTGCCGGGCGGGTGCAGCGGGAAGGCCAGCGCCAGCACACCGGCCGCGCCCAGCCCGGCGGCGGTGCGGCACGCCACCCGGGCCCCCGCGCTGCGCCCGCCGGCCACCACGGGCAGCCCGGGCCGCTCCAGGGCGGGCCACAGGGCCCGCCAGCCCTCGTCCAGCACCTTGGGCGCGGCGGCGACCTTCTTCCCGGCGACCCGCCAGGGCTGCTCGACCAGGGCCACGGTGACGCCCCGGGCGGGGAGGGCGGCGGCCAGGGCCTGGAGGTCGCGGGCCTCGATGCCGCCGCCCGCGCCGTGGCCCAGGGCCAGCACCAGGCGGGCGGCGCGGGCGGTGTGCCAGGTGATCCGGGCCTCGCCGGCCGGGGTGGCGACACTCTCGGTACGCGTGCTCATGGACCCATCCTGCCGGGCGGGAGCGGCCGCCCCCGCCGAGGGGACACGGGGGCGTGTCGTGGCGGGAGCGCCGGGCCGGGCGGGGCGCTGACGACACCACCTAGAACAGGGTGGCCTCCTCCGGCGCCTCCAGCTCCGCGAGGAGTTCGGGCCCGTTGTTGCGTACGTTGCTCACGGCCGTGGCCACCGGGTACGCCCGCATCAGCCCGCCGGGCGGGGCCGCCAGCAGCTCCCGCAGGCCGTTCTCGTCGGTGCGGGCGGGGTCCAGCCAGGCGTCCCAGCGGTCCGGGGTCAGCATCAGCGGCATGCGGGGGTGGATCTCGGAGAGCGAGCGCGGTCCCTCGGCGGGCGGCACCCCCAGCGGTGCCGTCTCGGCCTCGGCGGTGATCACCGAGCAGGTGGCCCACCAGGCCCGGGGGTGGTCGGGGGGCAGGGCCGCGTCGCGCCAGAACTCGTAGATCCCGGCCATCGCGAAGACCGAGCCGTCGGCGGGGAGCACGAAGTAGGGCTGCTTGCGGGCCCGCTTCTTCTTCCCCTCGACCTCCAGCTGCCGCTCGTCGTGCGCGGTGACCCACTCGTAGTACCCGTCGGCGGGGACGATGCAGCGGCGCTGCGCGAAGGCGCGGCGGAAGGAGGGCTTCTCGTGCAGGGTCTCGGACCGGGCGTTGATCATCCGGGCCGCGCCCTCCGGGTTCTGCGCCCAGGACGGGACCAGGCCCCACTTCAGCACCCGCAGCTGGCGAACCGGACGCGGGTCCCGCGCGTCCTTCAGGGGACGGTCCAGGACGACGTGGACCTCCTTCGTCGGCGCCACGTTCCAGTCGGGGGCCAGGGTCTCGCTCGGCTCCCACCGCTCGATCCCGAATATCCCCGCCAGTTCCCGGGGCGTCCGACTCGCCGCAAACCTTCCGCACATGGCTGACACACTGCCATGGCACCGATACCCGACCGCAAGGAGTCCGCCACTCCATGGACAGCAGCACGACGGCCGGCCTCTGGGACCGGCTCACCGGAATACAGACCTCGCCCCCGTGGTGGCTGGTGGTGGCGACGGGACTGGCCGCGCTCGCCGTCGTCGCGCCGCGGCCGGTGTGGCTGCTCTCCCGCAACGCGATCACCATCGCGCACGAGGGCGGCCACGGGCTGCTCGCCCTGCTGACCGGGCGCCGGCTCACCGGCATACGGCTGCACTCCGACACCAGCGGGCTCACCCTCAGCTGGGGCAAGCCGACCGGGATCGGCATGGTCCTGATGCTCGCCGCCGGCTACACGGCGCCCGCGCTGCTGGGCCTGGGCGGCGCGGCCCTGCTGGCGGCGCACCGGATCACGCTGCTGCTGTGGGTGGCGACCGCGCTGCTGCTGGTGATGCTGGTGATGATCCGCAACGCGTACGGGCTGCTGACGGTCGTCCTGACCGGCGGGGCCTTCCTGCTGGTGTCGTGGAAGGCCCCCGAAGCGGTGCAGGCGGCGTTCGCGTACGCGGTGGTGTGGTTCGCTCTGCTCGGCGCGGTGCGGCCGGTGTTCGAGCTCCAGGCCCAGCGCCGCGGCGGCGGGGCGCCGGAGTCCGACGCCGACCAGCTGGGCCGGCTCACGCACGTGCACCCCGTCGCCTGGCTGCTCCTGTTCCACACGGTCACCCTGTGCTGCCTCATCGGCGGAGGGCGCTGGCTGCTCGCCCTCTGAGACGGGGCAGCGATCCAGGTCCGGGGCCGTGGGGAGCCACTAAAGTAAGGGCCATGACCGACACCCCCGCGCTTCCCGACCTCTGGCCCGCTCCGTTCGCGGACGGGGCCGTCCACGCCACCGTCACCGTGCCGGGGTCCAAATCGGTCACCAACCGCGCACTCGTGCTCGCCGCCCTCGCGGCCGAGCCGGGCTGGGTGCGCCGCCCGCTGCGCTCGCGCGACTCCCAGCTGATGTCGGACGCCCTGCGGGCGCTGGGCGTCGGCATCGAGGAGACCGTCTCCTCCAGTTCCGCCGACGGCGACAGCGGCGAGGCCTGGCGCATCATCCCGGCCGCCCTGCACGGCCCGGCCACCGTCGACGTCGGCAACGCGGGCACCGTCATGCGCTTCCTGCCGCCCGTGGCCACCCTGGCCGACGGCGACATCCGCTTCGACGGCGACCCGCGCTCCTACGAGCGGCCGCTCGGCCAGGTCATCACGGCCCTGCGCACCCTCGGCGCCCGGATCGACGACGACGGCCGGGGCGCACTGCCCATGACCGTCCAGGGCGGCGGGGCCCTGGAGGGCGGCACGGTCGAGATCGACGCCTCCAGCTCCTCCCAGTTCGTCTCCGCGCTGCTGCTGTCGGCGCCGCGCTTCAACCAGGGCGTCGAGGTCCGGCACGTGGGCGGCAAGCTGCCGTCCATGCCGCACATCCGGATGACCGTTGACATGCTGCGCGCGGCGGGCGCCCAGGTCGACACCCCGGAGGCGGGCGGCGAGAAGGACGTGTGGCGGGTGACGCCCGGCGCGCTGCTCGGCCGGGACATGGTCGTCGAGCCCGACCTCTCCAACGCCCAGCCCTTCATGGCCGCGGCGCTGATCACCGGCGGTACGGTCACCATCCCGGACTGGCCCGCGCGCACCACGCAGCCCGGTGACGCGCTGCGCGAGATCTTCACCGCGATGGGCGGCTCCTGCGAGCTGACCGAGGCCGGTCTGGTCTTCACCGGCACCGGCAAGATCCACGGCATCGACGTGGACCTGAGCGAGGTCGGCGAGCTGACCCCGGGCATCGCGGCCGTCGCGGCCCTGGCCGACTCGGAGTCGGTCCTGCGCGGGGTGGCGCACCTGCGGCTGCACGAGACGGACCGGCTGGCGGCGCTGACCGCGGAGATCAACGGTCTCGGCGGCGACGTCACGGAGACCGAGGACGGCCTGCGCATCCGCCCGCGCACGCTGCACGGCGGCGTGTTCCACACCTACGACGACCACCGCATGGCCACCGCGGGAGCGGTGATCGGCCTGGCCGTGGCGGGCGTGGAGATCGAGAACGTGGCGACGACCGCGAAGACCCTGCCGGACTTCCCCAGGATGTGGAAAGACATGCTCGCGGGAACGACGGGAGCGGGAGCGTAGGGGCCCGTCATGCGCAGGTACGGCAAGCACACCGACGAGGACGACATCCGCCAGCGCCCGAACCCCAAGGGCAACCGGGCCAGGACCAGCATCCGGCCCAAGCACGAGGACGCGGCCGACGGCTTCGTCCTCACCGTGGACCGCGGCCGGCTGACCTGCCTGGTCGAGGACCGCAAGGTCACCGCCATGAAGGCACGTGAACTGGGACGCAAGGCGGCGGTGGTCGGCGACCGGGTGTCGCTCGTCGGTGACCTGTCCGGCAAGAAGGACACCCTCGCGCGGATCGTGCGGATCCAGGAGCGCAAGTCCGTCCTGCGGCGCACCGCGGACGACGACGACCCGTACGAGCGGGTGGTCGTCGCCAACGCCGACCAGCTGGCCATCGTCACGGCGCTGGCCGACCCGGAGCCCCGGCCCCGGATGATCGACCGCTGTCTGGTGGCCGCGTACGACGCCGGGCTGGAGCCGCTGCTGGTGCTGACGAAGTCCGACCTGACCTCGGCGGACAAGATCCTGGAGGTCTACTCGACCTTCGGCCTGAAGTACGTGGTCACCAACCGCGAAGAACTGGAGACGGGCGGCGCGGCCGAGCGGGTGCGCGAGCTCCTGGAGGGCCGGATCACCGCCTTCGTCGGCCACTCCGGCGTCGGCAAGACCACCCTGGTCAACTCGCTGGTCGCCGAGGGCCGCCAGCGGGCCACCGGTCATGTCAACGCCGTCACCGGCCGCGGCCGGCACACCACCACCTCGGCGCTCGCGCTGCCGCTGCCCTCCGGCGACGGCTGGGTCATCGACACCCCGGGCGTGCGCTCCTTCGGCCTGCACCACGTGGACCCGTCCCGGGTGGTGCTGGCCTTCCCCGACCTGGTGCCGGGGACCGAGGAGTGCCCGCGCGCGTGCGGTCACGACGAGCCGGACTGCGCGCTGGACCGGTGGGTGGAGGAGGGCCACGCGGACCCCGCGCGGCTGTATTCGCTGCGGCGGCTGCTCCAGACCCGCGAGCGCCGCGAAGGCGACTGAGGGCGGACCGGCGGCAGGTTGACCGTCCGGTGGGGTTTGCCGCCGCCCCTGTCCGGTGAATGCATAATCGCATCACGTGACGCCGGGTCACCTGATGCGGGGAGGCGTACGCCATGGCGTGGCTGCTGGTCGTGGTCGCCGGGATCCTGGAGACGGGTTTCGCGGTGTGCCTCAAGCTGTCGCACGGGTTCACCCGGCTGTGGCCGACGATCGCCTTCGCGTGCTTCGCGCTCGGCAGTTTCGGGCTGCTGACCCTCGCGCTGAAGAAGCTGGACGTGGGACCGGCGTACGCGGTGTGGACGGGCATCGGGGCGGCCGGGACGGCCATCTACGGCATGCTCTTCCTCGGCGACCTGGTCTCCACCCTCAAGCTCGTCTCGATCACGCTGGTGATCATCGGGGTCATCGGCCTCCAGCTCTCCGGTTCGGCGCACTGAGCAGCCGCAGCAGTTCCACCGCCGCCGGGTCCTGGTCCGGCGTCCCCGGCGCGACCACGTAGGACAGCGCGAGGCGTACGGCGAGCTCGCAGCGGCGGGGCGGCTCCTGCGGCAGCGCGGCGGCGGCCCGGTCTCGGGCCGCCCGGGTCAGCTCCCCCGGCCCGAACGCCTGCCGGCTCCCGGCGGGGGGCGGCGTCGGCAGCCCCGGCCCCCAGGAACCGGTCAGCAGGGCCCGTACGAGGACCCGGGCGCGGGCCGCCCGTACGGTCCACTCGGCGACCGCGGCGAGCCGCTCGGCGGAGCCGCGGGCGTCCGGCGCGGCCAGCGCCCGCTCCACCCCGTCCAGGTACCAGTCGGCGGCGCGGCGCACGAGGGCGCGGCCCAGGCCCGCCTTGCCGCCGAACTCGTTGTAGAGGGTCTGGCGCGACACCCCGGCGGCGGCCGCGACCTCGACCATCCGTACGGCCGGCCAGGGCCGCGAGGCGAGCGCGGTCTCGGCGGCTTGCAGCAGGGACTCTCGGGCCGTCGGCATCGCCACCTCCCCGCTGGTCCACCGGCCGGGCTCCAGCCACCAGAGTTGACGGGCCGCCAGATCCCGTCAAGGGCGCGTCCCGGCCGCACTGTGGACCTCGCTCGCCGGGCCCGGCGAGTGTCGATACTGTTCGGGCATGTCCACGTATGCCGATGACCTGCGCCTCGCCCTCGAACTCGCCGACGCCGCGGACGCCGCCACGATGCGCCGTTTCCGCGCCCTCGACCTCCAGGTCGAGACCAAGCCGGACATGACCCCGGTGAGCGAGGCCGACAAGGCCGCCGAGGAGGTCGTCCGGGCGGGGATCCTGGCGGCGCGGCCCGACGACGCGATCCTGGGCGAGGAGTACGGGCTGATGGGCGGGGGCCCGCGCCGCTGGGTCGTGGACCCGATCGACGGTACGAAGAACTACGTGCGCGGCGTCCCCGTCTGGGCGACGCTGATCTCCCTCATGGAGGAGGGCGGGGACGGGGTGTTCCGTCCGGTCGTCGGCGTGGTCTCGGCCCCGGCGCTGGGCCGCCGCTGGTGGGCCTCGCAGGGCGGGGGCGCCTTCGCGGGCGGCGCGCTGGGCGAGCCGGCCGGGCCGGTCTCCGTCTCGGGGGTGGCCTCCCTGGGCGACGCCTCGTTCGCGTACTCCTCGCTGAGCGGCTGGGAGGAACAGGGCCGGCTGCCGGGCTTCCTGGACCTGACCCGCGCGTGCTGGCGTACGCGGGCGTACGGCGACTTCTGGCCGTACATGATGGTCGCGGAGGGCTCGCTGGACCTGTGCGCCGAGCCGGAGCTGAACCTGTGGGACATGGCGGCCATCGCGGTCGTGGTCCAGGAGGCGGGGGGCCGCTTCACCAGCCTGGACGGGGTGGACGGGGTGCACGGCGGCAATGCCGCGGCGTCGAACGGCCTGCTGCACGAGGAGATGCTGGGGTACCTCAACCGGGCGGCCTGAAAACTCGCCGGGCGCGGCGCCCGTGCGCGCCGTGCGCACCCCCTTGATGACTTTCCGTGTGCGTGGGACTCTGAGGATCCCCCCGCTTGTGCGCTTGTGAATCGCTTCTCTAAGCGAGGCCCTTCACCCGCCGCACCCACCCGGGCGGGGGTTCACCCCAGGAGGTGGCTCCCTTCATGCTCGTCCGTGACGCCATGAGCACCGTGATCCTCACCCTCGGACCCGCCCACTCCCTCCGCCAGGCGGCCTGCCTGATGTCCGGCCGGCGCGTCGGCGCGGCCGTCGTCCTCGACCCCGACCACAGCGGCATCGGCATCCTGACCGAGCGCGACATACTGAACTCGATCGGCGCCGGCCACGACCCCGACCGGGAGTCGGTGGGCGCCCACACCACGAACAACGTCGTCTTCTGCACCCCCGAGGCCACCGTGCAGGAGGCCGCCGAGGCCATGGTCCACGGCGGGTTCCGGCACCTGATCGTGCTGGAGGACGGCGGCCCGGTCGGCATCGTCTCCGTCCGCGACGTCATCCGCTGCTGGGTCCCGGCCCGCCGGGCCGTGCCCGCGTAACCGCCCGGCACGACGGACGGCGGCGGGCCGGAACCCCGGCGAAGGGGTTCCGGCCCGCCGTCCCGCTACGGCAAGCGGCCCGGGTCAGCCGCGCAGGGCCTGGACCGCGGCTTCGAGCCGCTTGCCGAAGTCCTCGTCCGCCTGGCGGAAGTTGCCGATCGCGCGCTCGATGATGTCGTCACGGGAGACCTTGGCGATGAAGCCGGACAGGTTCTCGATCAGACGGGACTTCTCGTCCTCGGAGAAGAGGCGGTAGAGGTCGCCGGCCTGGACGAAGTCGTCGTCCTCGGCGTGCGAGGGGGTGGCGTGGTTGCCCGTGCCGCCGGTTACGGGGGTGGACTGCCACAGCGGGCGGTCGGTCTGGAAGGGGCCGCCGAAGCTGTTCGGCTCGTAGTTCTTGGCGCCCTTGTGGCGGCCGTCGTACAGGTAGCCGTCACGGGAGTTGGTGCGCGCCTCGGTGGCGTGCGGGCGGTTCACCGGCAGGTGGTCGGCGTTGATGCCGACGCGGTAGCGGTGGGCGTCGCCGTACGCGAAGAGACGGCCCTGGAGCATCTTGTCGGGGGAGGGACCGATGCCGGGGACGAAGTGCGCCGGGGAGAAGATCGACTGCTCGACCTCGGCGAAGATGTTCTCCGGGTTGCGGTTGAGCTCCAGCTTGCCGATCTCGATCGGCGGGTAGTCGGCGTGCGGCCACACCTTGGTGAGGTCGAACGGGTTGAAGCGGTAGCTCTCCGCCTCGGCCGCCGGCATGATCTGGACCTGCACGGTCCAGCTCGGGAAGTCGCCGCGCTCGATGGACTCGCGCAGGTCGCGCTGGTGCGAGTCCGGGTCCTCGCCGGCGAGCCGGTTGGCCTCGGCCTGGGTGAGGTTCTTGATGCCCTGGTCGGTCTTGAAGTGGTACTTGACCCAGAAGACCTCGCCGGCCTCGTTGTTCCACTGGAACGTGTGCGAGCCGTAGCCGTTCATGTGGCGGTAGGACGCCGGTATGCCCCGGTCACCGAACAGCCAGGTCACCTGGTGGGTGGACTCGGGCGACAGGCCCCAGAAGTCCCAGACGTTGTCCGCCTCCTGCGAGCCGGTGTACGGGTCGCGCTTCTGGGTGTGGATGAAGTCGGGGAACTTGATGGCGTCCCGGATGAAGAAGACCGGGGTGTTGTTGCCGACGAGGTCGTAGTTGCCCTCTTCGGTGTAGAACTTCAGCGCCCAGCCGCGCGGGTCACGGCGCGCGTCGGCGCCGCCGAGGCTGTCCGCGACGGTGGAGAAGCGCAGGAACGTTTCGGTCTTCTTGCCGACCTCGGAGAGGAACTTGGCACGGGTGTACCGGGTGACGTCCGCCGTCACCGTGAAGGTGCCGTAGGCGCCGGCGCCACGGGCGTGCACCACGCGCTCCGGGATGCGCTCGCGGTTGAAGTGCGCGAGCTTCTCCAGCAGGAGCTGGTCCTGGACCAGAACCGGGCCACCGACGCCGGCCGTCTCGCTGTTCTGGTTGTCGGCGACCGGAGCCCCGGCCTCCGTGGTGAGCGGTCCCTGCGTCACGTGCGCCTCCTGCGTCATTCCTGCATGTCCTGTCCTGGGCGTTTGCCGTAACCGATCCTACAATGGACTTTGTCTAAGTCAAGCAAACATCCAAGTCCATACCAGTTCGGGATCTGCACCGATTCCCCGCTGTTAGGCTGGCGGGTATGAGTGACCTGCTGGAACGACTTCGCGGACGCGGCTGGCGCATGACGGCCCAGCGCCGCGTCGTGGCCGAGGTGCTCGACGGTGACCACGTTCACCTGACGGCAGACGAGGTGCACGCACGCGCTGTGACCAAACTGCCCGAGATTTCTCGAGCGACGGTCTACAACACCTTGGGCGAGCTCGTTTCGCTCGGCGAGGTGCTGGAAGTCTCGACGGACCGGCGGGCCAAGCGGTACGACCCGAACGCCCACCGCCCCCACCACCACCTGGTCTGCGCCCAGTGCGGCGCCATCCGCGACGTCCACCCGGCGGGCGACCCGCTGGCCGACCTGCCCCACGGCGAGCGCTTCGGCTTCGTGGTCTCGGCGGTCGAGGTGACGTACCGCGGGGTGTGCCCGAACTGCGCGGGCGCCTGACGGACGCACGAAAGGGCCGGGGGTCAGGAACCCCCGGCCCTTTCGCGTGGCCTCTTCGCGTCCTCTCGCCCCGGCGGCGCGTTCCCGTTTCGCGTTCGGAAACGACTCGAGGCCCGGATCCATGGGATCCGGGCCTCGGGCCTTCAGTAGCGGGGACAGGATTTGAACCTGCGACCTCTGGGTTATGAGCCCAGCGAGCTACCGAGCTGCTCCACCCCGCGTCGGTAAACCTGACTCTACGGGACGCCACCCGGCAGATGCAAATCAGTCGCGCGGGGGGACTGCTAGGCGGAGAGCTCCTCGGCCAGGGCGTCACGGAGCCGGGCGGCGCGCTCGGACACCTCGGCCGGACCCAGTTCCATGGCCCGTACGCACCACTTCTGCCCCTCGGCGAGGTCCCCGTGCCGGGCCGCGAGCAGCCCGAGCCGCAGGGCCGCCCGGCCGTGCCCGGCGACCGCCGCGCGGGTCCACCACAGGGCCGCCTCCGGTTCGTTGCCCTCGCGGGCCAGCAGCAGCCCGAGGTTGAAGGCGCCGTTGCGCGAGCCTGCCTCCGCCGCCTCCCGGTACCACCGCGCGGCCACCGCGAGGTCGCCCCGGGCGGCGGCGAGCATCCCGACCCGCACCTGCGCCCGCCGGTGGCCCTGCTCGGCGGCGCGGGCGTACCACTCCTCGCTCTCGGTGCGGGCACCGCCGCCCGCGGGCTCGCCGAGGGCCACCGGCTCCGGCGGCGGGGCCAGCGACTCCAGCAGGGAGGCCAGCCGGAAGGCCGCCTCGGCGCTGCCGCCGCCCGCCGCGCACCGCAGGTGCCGCTCGGCGGCCCGCTCCTCGCCGTCGCGCACCAGGGCGATCCCGACCTGGAGCGCCGCGTCGGTGTGCCCGGCGGCGGCGGCCCGCTCGTACCACTTCAGGGCGGCGCGGTCCTCGTCCCGGCTGGCGAAGAGGATCCCGAGGTTGAAGGCGGCGTCGACGCTGCCGGCCTCCGCCGCCTTGGAGAACCACGGCTCGGCGCCGGCCGCGTCACCGGCCTGGAGCAGCATGATCGCCAGCGCGTTGGCCGCCTCGCGGTGCCCGGCGTACGCCGCCCGGCGGTACCACTGCTCGGCCTGCGCGGTCCGCTCCTGCGCGGCGCAGAGCAGGGCGAGGTTGTAGGCGCCGTTCTGGTCGCCGGCGTCCATCGCCGCCCGGTACCACTTCTCGGCGGTCTGGGTCTCGCCCCGGGCGGCGTGCAGCGCGCCCAGGGCGTTCGCCGCGTTGCCGTCGCCGTCCTGCGCGGCCCGGTGCCACCACGCGGCCGCGCTGTCCTCGTCACCGGCGTCGCGCAGCAGGAAGCCGAGGGCGCACGCGGCACGGGCCTCGCCCTGCTTGGCGGAGCTCAGGTACCAGCGGCCGGCCTCCTTCAGCTCGCCGCGGGCTTCCAGCAGGGCGCCCAGGTGCAGCCCGGCGCGCCGGTGTCCGCGCGCGGCGGCCTGGCGGTACCACTGCTCGGCCTCGGCGGGGTCGCCCTTGCGCAGGTGACGGGCCAGGCGGTACGCGGCCTCGCGGTGCCCCTGTTCGGCGGCGGCCCGGAACCAGCGCTCGATGCCCTTGTCCCCGCGGTGCTCCAGCAGGTCGGCCAGGGCGTACGCGCCCAGGGCGTGTCCGGACTCCGCCGCCTGGCGCAGCCAGTACTCGGCGGCGGGCTCGTCCCCGCGCTCGCGGTAGTGGCGGCCCAGGGCGTGCGCGGCGGGGGCGGACCCGGCGACGGCGGCGACCCGCCACCAGCCGGCGGCCTCGTCGGGGTAGCCGCGCTGGAGGAGCAGGACGCCGAGGTTGTTGGCGGCGGCGCGGTCGCCCGCGGCGGTGGCTCCGCGCAGGTAGGGCTCCGCCCCGGCCAGGTCGCCGCGGCGCAGCAGCAGGGCACCGAGCACGCTCATGGCGCCCGGGTCGCCCTTGTCGGCGGCCACTCGGTGGCGGGCCTCCAGCTCGGCGTCGGTGGCGCCCTCGGCGTCGCCGAAGGCTTCTGCCGCGAAATCCGCATCGGTCAGTGCGGTCTGCGCGTTAACAGTCGGAGCGGCCTCGCCCGTTCCCACGCCCGGCTCGGCCTCCGCCCTCACAAACCGCCCTGTCTCCAGCAGAGTTGACCTGTCCCCCATAAATCCCATCGTCGCATCACCTGCTACCCGCGTACACCTGGTATGTCGCAGCCAGTGAGGTCACTACAGCGTTTTGTCGACATGCCCACAGAGAGACAAGTCAAACACGTTCCCGCCCCAACTCACCCGCCCCAGTGACCCCGTGTCTCCCTGCGGCCCTTTCGGCCGGTCGTACCCGACGGGCGGTCCGGGCATGACGAAGGCCCGGATCCCATTGGATCCGGGCCTTCGTCTTCAGTAGCGGGGACAGGATTTGAACCTGCGACCTCTGGGTTATGAGCCCAGCGAGCTACCGAGCTGCTCCACCCCGCGTCGGTGAAACCACAGTATCACGACGCGGGACGGAGCCATTACCGGCTTTCGCGCACCGCCTAGCCGCCCGGCTTGGGCGCCGTCAGCTTCGCCTCCGCGTCGATCGCCCGCTTCAGCGCCGCCTGGAGGTCGCTCTGCGCCTTGCCGTACGCGGCCCAGTCGCCCGCCTTCATGGCCTTGTCGGCCTCCTCGACGGCCTTCTGGGCGTCGGCGAGGGCCGCCTTGACCGTGGGGTCCTGCGCGGTCGGCGGGGTGTTCGGGTTCGTCGGCGTGGTGGGCGGGGTCGGCGTGGTGGGCGTGGTCGGGGCCTCGGCTCCGAAGACCACGTTCAGCGCCTTCTCCAGGGTGTCCTCGAAGGCCGTCTGGCCGCCGTAGGTCACCAGCACCTTGCGCAGCAGCGGGTACTTCAGCCCGGAGCTGCGCACGTACACCGGCTCCACGTAGAGCATTCCGCCGTCCATCGGGACCGCGAGCAGGTTGCCGTACTCGATCTCCGAGTCACCGCCGCGCAGCAGCCGGATCGACTCGGCGATCTTGGGCTCCGACTGGAACTTGCTCTGGACCTGGCCGGGGCCGTCCGGCGGCTTGCTGGTCGGCATCTTCAGGATTCGGATCTTGCCGTAGTCCCGGGTCCCGGGATCGGCGTTCACCGCCATGAAGGCGCTGAGGTTGGGCCGCTCGTTCGGCGTGAAGGTCGTCGTGAGCGAGAAGACCTGGTCCTTCTCCGGCTGCCCCGGCATCTTCATCGACAGGTAGTACGGCGGGACCGCCGTGCCGGCCTTGGTCGTCGGGTCGTCCGGGACGGCCCACGCCTCACTGCCGCTGAGGAAGGTCTGCGGGTCCGTGACGTGGTACCGGGTCAGCAGCTCGCGCTGGACCTTGAACAGGTCCTGCGGGTAGCGCAGGTGGTCCATGAGCGGCTTGGAGATCTCGCCCTTGGGCTTCACCGTGCCGGGGAAGGCCTTCATCCAGGTCTTCAGGACCGGGTCCTTGGTGTCCCACTGGTACAGGTCCACCGTGCCGTCGTACGCGTCGACGGTCGCCTTCACCGAGTTGCGGATGTAGTTGACCTGGTTCTCCTGGGCGACCACCGCGCGCTGGCTGTTGGTCAGCGAGTCCGCGGTGCTCTGGCCCAGCGTGGTGCGCGAGGCGTACGGGTAGCCGTTCGTCGTCGTGTAGGCGTCGACGATCCACTTGATCCGGCCCTCGATGACGGCCGGGTACGGGGCCCCGTCGATGGTCAGCCAGGGGGCGACGGCCTCGACGCGGTCCTTGGGCGTGCGGTTGTACAGGATCCGCGAGCCCTCGCCGATGGCCCCGGAGTACAGGATCTGCGGCTCGCTGAACGCGAGCGCGTAGGCCGCCCGGTTGACCGGGTTGTCCAGGTTGACCCCGGAGTCGCCCCGGTAGCTGGTCTCCTTCTCGCCCTTGTCGTCCGAGTAGTCGAGCTCCTTCTGCGGACCGCCGACGATCGAGTACTGCTTCGTCTGCTCGCCGTAGTAGATGCGCTGCTCGAAGTCCGTGCCGAACATCCCCTTGGAGGGCAGGTCGGACTGCGTGAAGTCGGGGGCGCCGTCCTTGACGGTGGTGCCCTTGGCCGCGACCACGCCGTAGCCGTGCGTGTACTTGAAGTGGTCGTTGATCCAGTTGTTCTTCGGGATGCCGCCGATGTTCAGCTCGCGCAGCCCGATGACCGTGTCCTGGCCCGCGTACCGGTCGACCGCCAGCGTGGACGGGAAGCCGTAGTAGCCCTTGACCTGCTGGAGCTGCTGGAAGGCCGGCGAGACGATGTTCGGGTCGAGGAGGCGCAGGCTGGCGGTGGTGTCCGCCACCGACCGCAGCTTGGTGCGGTCCTCGGTCTGCGGGACGCCCGGGTAGTCCTTGACGTCGGCCTCGTCGATCCCGTACGCGTCGCGCGTGGCCTTGATGTTCTTCTCGACGTACGGGGATTCCTTGGCCTGCTCGTTCGGCTGGACCTGGAACTTCTGCACGATCGCCGGGTACAGCCCGCCGATCAGGATCGCCGAGAGCACCATCAGGCCGAAGCCGATCACCGGCAGCTGCCAGGTGCGCCGCCACAGGGTGGCGAAGAACAGCACCGCGCAGATGGCGGCGATGGCGACGAGGATCGTCTTCGCCGGCAGGTAGGCGTTGGCGTCGACGTAGCGCAGGCCGGCCCAGTTGTCGGCGGCCTTGAAGTCGCTGGACTTCACGGCGAGGCCGTACCGGTCGAGCCAGTACGCGACGGCCTTGAAGGTGACGAAGAGGCCGAGCAGCACCGACAGGTGCCCGGTCGCGGCGGCTGTGGCCCGGGCGCCCGGGCTGGTCACGCGCAGTCCGCCGTACAGGTAGTGCACGACGACGGCGGCGATCACCGAGAGCACGACCGCGGCGAAGCCGAAGCCGAGCAGGAAGCGGTACCAGGGCAGGTCGAAGGTGTAGAACGACACGTCCAGGTGGAACTGGGGGTCCTTGCGGCCGAAGGGCACCCCGTTGACGTACATCAGCCAGGTCTTCCACTGGCCCGCCGCCGAGGCGCCCGCGATCAGCCCGACGATCGCCGCGACGGCCAGGAGCAGCCACCTCTTGTACGGGGCGACGCTCATCCGGTAGCGGTCGAGGCTCTGCTGCTCCATCGACATCGCGCTGAGCGGCGGCCGCAGCCGGTACGCCAGCCAGATGTTCAGCCCGACGGCACCCGCCATCAGCAGACCGAAGACGGCGAAGAGGCCGACCTTGGTCCACAGGGTGGTGGTGAAGACGGAGGAGTACTTGACGGAGCGGAACCAGAGCCAGTCCGTCCAGAACCCGGCGAACATGATGAACGCCATGGCCAGGACGGCTAGGACGCCCAATGTCGTCAGAAGAGTCCGGGCACGCCGGGAGGGGCGGCCGACTCTCATCCGTGGCCCGGAGGGGCCTCCGCCGCGGTCCGGCATCTGGAAAGCCAAGGTGCGCACCTCGAAAGTCGCTGTGTCTGGTCCTGGGCCCACGATCGTAGGGCCCACCCCTGCAACTTACTGAGCCTTTAGTCAGTTCCCGGTATCGGGGGGAAAGGAGGCAGGATGTTGTCCATGTCCAACCTTTCGCCCTCCCCCGGCACCCCCATGGCGGCCAGCCCGCTGACCCGCGCCGTCCTCGAGATCGACGAGTACGCCTCCACCCTCGGCTGGGACAAGCCGGCCCGGCTGTTCGCCCTGGTCGACACGGCCCGGCTGCGCCGGCAGGAACCCCGCCTCGCCGGTCAGCTCGGCCAGGACCAGGACGACACCGGGAAGAACCAGCTGACCCCGATCGAGCAGGACGAGGTGCCGGCCGGGACCCCGCTGGACAAGTTCCTGGGCACCATCGCCTGGCCCGACGCGGTCGTCGGGTGCGCCCTGACGGTGGAGCGGCTGATGCTCCCGCCGTCCGCCGAGGCCGCCGTACCGGAGGGGCTCAACGACAAGCAGCTGGCCAAGTGGGTCGCCGCGCACCCCGAGCGGCAGGAGGTGCGCCTGACGGTGGGCGTCCTGCGCGACGGGTCGCGCGAGTCGGCCGTACGGCTGAGGGAGAAGGACTCCCCCAGCGAGGTGCTGACCGGCGCGAGCCTGGTGCCGGGCCTGGCCGACGCGCTGGCGGCGACCTTCGTCTAGGCCCTGTGGGGGCGGGGGCGGGGCGCCGGTCAGGACGCGGTGCACTTCGGCAGTGCGGCCGTGTCCCCCTTGCGGATCTTCTCCAGGGACGTGGTGGCGTCGCCGATGGTGGAGACCTTCACCAGGGTGAGGCCCTCGGGCGTGTGCCGGGCGGCGGCGGCGCAGTTCTCGGCCGGGGTCAGGAAGTACTCGGCCCCGGCCTTGCGGGCGCCGATGGTCTTCATCTGGATGCCGCCGATGGGGCCGACCTTGCCCTCGTCGTCGATGGTGCCGGTGCCCGCGACGAACCGGCCGCCCGTGAGGTCCTCGGGGGTGAGCTTGTCGACGATGCCGAGGGCGAACATCAGGCCGGCGCTCGGGCCGCCGACGTCGGCGAGCTTGATGTCGATCGAGAACGGGAAGGTGTGGTCGGTTCCGGCCCGGATGCCGACGATGGCGTGGCCGTCGTCCTCCGCCTTGCCGGCGGTGATGGTCACCTTCGACGTGCCGGTGGGCTCGCGGCCCGCCTTCTCGGCCTCGGCCGCCTCGGCGGCGGGCACGATGGTGAACTCGACCGGCTCTCCGGGCTTGTGCTTGGTCACCAGCTTGGCGACGTCCCCCGGGGCGGTCACCGCGGCGCCGTCCACCTCCCTGATCACGTCCCCGGCGTGCAGCTTGCCCTCGGAGGGGCTGCCCTTGACGACGGTGGAGACGACGACGCGGGCGGTGACCGGGATGCCGAGCTGCTTGAGGGCGGCCACCTTGGCGCTCTCCTGCGACTGGCTGAACTCCTCGGCGTTCTCCTGCGTGGATTCCTTGTCCGTCTTGCCGTTCGGGTAGAGGTTCTCGTGCGGTACGACGATGTTGTCGCCGGCCATCCAGCCGTACACCGCTTCCAGCAGGTTCATGTCGTAGTCGGCGCCGGTGACGCGGACCGTGGTCATGTTCAGGTGGCCGCTGGTCGGGTACGTCTTGCGCCCCGAGATGTTGAGCACCGGCTCGCCGCGCGAGTCGCCCAGTGTGTTCACGGTCGGGCCCGGGCTCATCTCGGAGTACGGGACCTTGATGAAGACGCCCGCGCAGAGCAGCGCGAACAGCACGAGGAAGGAAGCGAGCATCGTCGCGGTGCGGCGTGGCATGGATCGACAGTACGGGACGGCCCGCCAGGGCGGCCCGTGGGGCCGGTCCGTACGGGCCCGCGGGCGGAACCCTCGCCGGATTCTCAGCGGGGCCCTGGTCGGGGGCGTGCGGGACGGGCGGGGGCGGGGCCCGTGGGGACGGGGAAGGGGCTCACGGGACGCGTCAGACGGCGTCGGAACCGGAGTGCGCCTTTTCGTTCGTCCTGGCCCGGTCGGCCCTGTCCATGGCTTCGCGGAACCTGGCGTAGCCGGCCAGCTCGGATATGTCCCCCTGGGTGCGGTCCCGGGCCGCCCAGCTGCCCCATATCGCCGCTCCGATCGCGGCGAACAGCGGAATCAGCAGCCACACCAGTGATGCCATGAAGGTGCCTCCCTGCCCCGAAAGTGCGTGTCGTTGTGGCTTCAACGCTCGTGCCCGGAGGGGGGTTACGCAAATCGAGGGCGTGTTGCGCGGCCGAACGGGGGTGACGCTACTCCCCGCCGGAACGGGCCGGGTGCCCGGCCCCCGGCCTCAGCAGGCGCCGACCCACTCCTCCGTGCCGTCCGCGAAGGTCTGGTGCTTCCAGATCGGCACCTCGTGCTTGAGGTCGTCGATCAGCATGCGGCAGGCCTCGAAGGCCTCGCCCCGGTGCGGGCAGGAGACGGCCACGACCACGGCCAGGTCGCCCACGGCCAGGTCGCCGATGCGGTGCACGGCCGCCAGCGCGCGGACCGGGTACTTCGCCACGACACGGTCCGCGATGCGGCGCATCTCGGCCTCCGCCGTCGGGTGGCAGGAGTAGCCGAGGGAGTCGACGTCGGCACCGCCGTCGTGGTTGCGCACCGTCCCCACGAAGAGGGTGGTGCCGCCCGTGGCGTCGTCGCCGACGGCCTGGAAGACCTCGTCGATGGAGAGCGGGGTCTCACGGATCTCGAGCAGCCGGACGGGGTCCTGAGCGGCCTGCTCGCCGGGGTGGTCGAAGTGCGGTGCCATGTTCCCCATCGTGCCCTAGCCACGGACCCGGTGGAATAGCCGTTTCGCCCGGGGCCCGGCGCCCCGGTTGGGAGCCTCCTACAGGAAACCGGCCCCGCCCCGGCCCCGGACCGGTCCGGGGCCGCGCCCCCGCGGCTCAGAGTCCGCGGCGGCGCCGGGCGCGGCGTACGGCGGCGGCGGCACCGAGCAGGGCCACCGTCGCACCGGCGGCACCGGCGGCCGTGGCGGCGTCCTTGCGGCCCAGGCGGCGGCCCACGACGGTGTGCCGGCCCGCCACCTCCTGGAGCAGCTCGGCCAGCACCTCCTCGTTGGTCCAGCGGGGCCGCCAGCCCGCGGCGTGCAGCCCGCTGACGCTGACCACCCACGGGTGCATCGTGTACGCGAGGTCGCCGGCCGGGGAGGGGGTGAGGCCGATCCGGTGGAGCCGGGCGGCGGCGCCCAGGGCGACGGCGGAGGGCAGCTCCATGCGGCGGATCCCGCTGAGCTCCTCGACCTCCTCCTGCTCCAGCCAGCCCTCGCACCCGACGGCCAGCTCGCCCTCGACCTTCTCCAGGGCCGCGTACTCCAGGGCGCTGACCAGGTCCTCCACGTGGCAGAACTGCCAGGTGGGGCGGGATCCGGCCACCACGAGCAGGCGGGGCGACTCGAAGTACCGGGTCAGGGCGGTGTCGGTGCCGCCGACGAGGACCGCCGGGCGCAGAACGGTCACGTTCAGCCCCGGGTGCGCGCGGGGCGCCCGGCGGCCGAGGCGCTCGATCTCCAGCAGGTCGCCGACGCCGGTGGCCTCGGCGGTGGCGCGCAGCTCGGAGTCCTCCGAGAGCGGGATGTCGTTGTCGGGCAGGGCCCCGTAGACCATGGCGGAGGTGCACAGCACGACCCGGTGGACGCCGGCGGCGGCCGCGGCCGTGAGCACGGTCTGGGTCCCGCGCACGTTGTACGCGGTGCGCGCCGCCGGGTCGGTCTCCAGGTCGAGGTCGAGCGCGAGGTGGACGACCACGTCGGCGCCGCGCAGCTTCTCGGCGATCGCGGGGTCCCGTACGTCCAGGACGTGCCACTGGGCGGCGGCGCAGTCCCCGCGCCGCTCGTCGATGGCGACGACCTGCTTGACCTCGTCGGATGCGGCGAGGCGGCTCACCAGGGCGGCTCCGACGCCCGAGGCGGCGCCGGTCACCGCGATCACCGGGCTGTGCCTGCGGGGGCCGGCCTGGTTTCGCGGCTGGCGAACGCCGGGGGCGCTGTCGTCGTGCTCAGGGCGGATTTCGGCGTCGTGCGGCGCGCGAGCCTGCGGATCTGGGGAACTCACCGGGCGTCTCCAGCGGTTGTCTTCAGTGGGGACGCGCCGTGACGCGTACCCACCAGGTGATGTCCATCCTGCCGCAGCCCAGGACCGGGCGGAGCACCGAGCCCGGAAGCGGGAGTGGTGTCTACGCTGGGTGGTGTTGTCGGACCATCGCCCGCCGGCTCCCGCCGGCGGCCCTACGAGCCGAGGAAACCCGTGAGCGACACCCCATTCGGATTCGGCCTTCCGCCGGAGGAGCCGGAGGACGGCGACAAGGGCAAGAAGGGCGGCCAGGGCGGTCCCGCCGATCCGTTCGGGTTCGGCCCGGGCGGCTTGCCCGGCGGTGCGGAGAATCCGTTCGCCGCGATGTTCGGCTCGATGAACCCGAACGACCTCGGTGCCGCCTTCCGGCAGCTCGGCCAGATGCTGAGCTACGAGGGCGGACCGGTCAACTGGGACATGGCCAAGGACATCGCCCGCCAGACCGTGGCGCAGGGCACCGCGGACGGCGTCAAGGACGTGAGCGTCGGCGTCGCGGAGAAGTCCGCGGTCCAGGAGGCCGTGCGCCTGGCCGACCTGTGGCTGGACGGTGCGACCTCCCTGCCGTCGGGCGCCAACGCGGCCGTCGCGTGGAGCCGCGCCGAGTGGGTCGAGGCGACCCTTCCGGTGTGGAAGGAGCTCGTGGACCCGGTCGCCGAGCGCGTCGGCGCGGCCATGGGCAGCGTGCTGCCCGAGGAGATGCAGGCCATGGCGGGCCCGCTGCTCGGGATGATGCGCTCCATGGGCGGGGCCATGTTCGGCCAGCAGATCGGTCAGGCCGTGGGCACCCTCGCGGGCGAGGTCGTCGGCTCCACCGACATCGGGCTGCCGCTGGGCCCGGCCGGGCGGGCGGCACTGCTGCCGCTGAACATCGAGGCCTTCGGCAAGGACCTGGGAGTCCCCTCGGACGAGGTACGGCTCTACCTGGCGCTGCGCGAGGCGGCGCACGCCCGCCTGTTCGCGCACGTGCCGTGGCTGCGCTCGCACCTGTTCGGGGCGGTCGAGGGGTACGCGCGGGGCATCAAGGTGGACACCTCGAAGCTGGAGGACGTGGTCGGCCAGCTCGACCCGACGAACCCGGAGCAGCTCCAGGAGGCCCTGCAGGGCGGGATGTTCCAGCCGCAGGACACCCCCGAGCAGAAGGCCGCCCTGGCCCGCCTGGAGACGGCGCTCGCGCTGGTCGAGGGCTGGGTGGACGCGGTCGTGCACGAGGCGGCCAAGCCCCGGCTGACCTCGGCCGACGCGATGCGCGAGACCATGCGCCGGCGGCGTGCCTCGGGCGGTCCGGCGGAGCAGACCTTCGCGACGCTGATCGGGCTGGAGCTGCGTCCGCGGCGGCTGCGCGACGCCTCGCGGCTGTGGGCCTCGCTCACCGACGCGCGCGGCGTGGACGGCCGCGACGGGCTGTGGGAGCACCCGGACATGCTGCCGACGGCGTCCGACCTGGACGACCCGGACGGGTTCGTGCACCGCGAGCAGCTGGACTTCTCCGAGATCGACAAGATGCTCGGCGAGGCCGCCGAGCGGCGTGACGAAGAGGGCGACGGCGACAAGTGAGCCTGTACGAGGACGCCGTCCTGGTCCTGAAGGGGTACGAGGGCCAGGACGCGCGGCAGGACGAGCTGCGCGGGGTCTACCTGGAGCACCTGGCCGCCCACCCGGACGGGGTCTACAAGCCCTGCACGGCCGGGCACGTCACGGGCAGCGCGCTGGTCGTCGACCCCGTCGGCGGCCGTGTGCTGCTGACCCTGCACAAGAAGCTCGGCATGTGGCTCCAGATGGGCGGGCACTGCGAGCCCGGCGACACCAGTCTCGCCGGTGCGGCGATGCGCGAGGCCGTGGAGGAGTCGGGCATCGGCTCGGGGCTGACCCTGGTGGCGGGCGGGCCGGTCCGCCTGGACCGGCACCCGATCCCGGCGCCGTGCAACTGGCACCTGGACGTGCAGTACGCGGTGCTGGCTCCGGCCGGCGCGCAGGCGGAGATCAGCGACGAGTCGCTCGACCTGCGCTGGTTCCCGTACGCGGAGGTGGCGGCGGTGGCCGACACCTCGGTGGTGCGGCTGCTGGAGGCGACCCGGGCGCGGCTCGGCGCGTGACGGTGTGCGCGGGGGGCGGATCCGTACGGGTCCGCCCCCCGCGCCGTGCCGGCCGGGTCAGTTCCAGGCGTTGTTCTGGTTCTGGGCGTGCGCGCCGTTCTGGCCCATGCCGTACTGGGCGGCGACGCCCTGTCCGAGCTGGGCGTTCTGCGGGGGCAGCACCTCGCTGGGCTGCACCAGGGCGAAGCCGGTGCCGAGGAAGCTGAGCTCCCAGCCCTCGCCGGTGTTGCCGCGGCGCCGCCACACGCCGGTGGAGTGGGTCTGGGCCTGCATCTGCACGCGCAGCGAGGTGGACCAGGCGACGATCGCGTCGGCGTCGGCGTTGACGTACTTGTCCGGGGTGACCTGCATCATCAGCGGCTGCCCGGAGGTCATGAGGGCGACCTTGCCGCGGCCGGAGATGTTGAGCTGGTACTTGCCGGTGCCGGAGATCCCGTACTGGCTGTCGACGGCGATGACCTCGGTGTGCAGCGTGGAGTCCATGGCGAGGACGTAGGCGCTGTCGACGGTGAGGCCGTCGTGGTCGACGTCGACGACGTGGACGTACTGGGCGAGGTTGGCGAAGTACACGGTGCCCTGGCCGGAGCAGCGCATCAGGTCGAGGCCCTCGCCGGTGCGGCGGCGGGCGCCGCGCTGGTTGCCGCTCTGGTACTCGCCGTCGAAGTCGATGATCCCCTGGTAGGCGACCATGGCGCCCTTGCGGGCGAGGACGTCGTCGGAGCCGGTCAGGGTGACCCTCAGGAGCTGGGGGTTCTGGACGGTGTAGCGGTCCTGGGACTGCTGTTCGGCGTGGCCGAAAAGTGAGCTCTGCATGATGTGTCCGCTCCCCCTCAGCCCCGGGTCCGGAGCCGGTCGGTGCTGTCCTCGCTGGGCTGTACGACGACGATGCCCTGGCCGGAGAAGGCCATCTGGTAGGCCTCCCCGCTGCCCCGGCCGATCATCGACGAGGCCTTGAAGCTGCGCTTCCCCTTGACCTTGAGGTTCGGGGACCAGGCGACGAGCGCGTCCGGGTCGACGTACGTCTCGTCATCGCCGCGGCCGCAGTCGACCACGATCGGCGTGCCGCGGGAGGTGACGGCGACCCAGCCGGTGCCGGCGACCTGGACGTTGAACAGGCCCTGGCCGGCGAACTTGGCCATGCCCTTGACCCGCTCGACGCCCCACTGGAGGTGGGCGTCGAAGGCGAGGAGGTTGGTGCCGTTGACGGAGAGGGCTTCGTTGTTGAGGTTGATGCAGACGACGTCGGCGCCGTAGTCGGCGAGGTAGAGGAGGCCGTCGCCGGTGCACTTCATCAGGGGCGCGCCCTCGCCGGTCAGCCACTGGGAGGCCATCTGGCGGACGGCGGGCGGGTTGGGCTCGTACTGGACGAAGCCCTCGTAGGCGACCATCGATCCGGTGCGGGCGAAGAGGTCCTGGCCGCTCTGCATGGCGACCTTGAGCATGGCGCGGCCGTGGTTCTCCATGCGGGCCGTGACGGGGGTCGGGGCGTAGCCCGCGAGCTGCTGGTTCATTGCGTTCATGGCGTTCATGTGGGGCTCCCTCAGACCTCGTACGGCTGGACGACGATGAAGTTGCCGGGGGCGCCGCGGAACTGCAGGTTCACGGTCTCCCCGCTGTGGCCCGGGTAGGCGTTGCGGCGCAGCCGGACCTGGCTGGAAATGATCACCTGTGAGGCGGCCGACCAGGCGACGATGGCGTTGCTGTCCGCGAAGGTGGTGGGGGTCACGGGCAGGACGACGGGCACGCCGTGCGTCTTGACGATGACCGTGCCGGTGCCCTGGAACAGCATGGTGAACAGGGCGCCGCCGGGGATGCCGTGGCCTTCGATGCGGCGGACCTCGTGCTGGAGGGACTCGTCGAAGGCGAGGACGCTCTCGGCGGAGACGCAGATGCCGTCGCCCTGGAGCTCGATGGCGTGCAGGTGGGCGCCGTTCTCGGCCAGGAAGACCTGGCCGCGGCCGGTGCAGCGCATCAGCTGCATCTCCTGGCCGGTGGCGTTGCCGACGATGCGGCCGGCGAAGCCCGCGCCCTTGTAGCTGAAGTCGACCTTGCCCTGGTACAGGACCATGCTGCCCTGGCGGGCGAGGACGGCCTGACCGCCCATCGCGAGGTCCACCCGCATGAGCTGCTGGTTCTGCGGGGTCCAGCGGGCGCCGGTGGGGGCCTCCTTGTACGGCTGGAGGGCGGCGGCGAGGCCGGCGCCGGCCGCGGCGGCCTGCGGGGCGTGGCCGTAGGGGGCCTGCTGGCCGTACGGCGGCTGCTGGCCGTAGGGGACCTGCGGGGCGCCCGGCTGCTGGCCCGGGATCTGGCCGTACGAGGGCTGCGGCTGCTGGCCGTAGGGCGCGGGCGCCGGGGCCTGCGGCGGGAGCTGGCCGCCGTACGAGGGCTGCGGCTGCTGGCCGTACGGGGGCTGGCCGGGCTGCTGCGGCGGGTGGGGCGGCTGGCCGTACGGGGCCGCCGGGGCGGGAGCGCCGAGCGGGGCGACCATGGTGGGCGCCGCGTGCACGGGCGCGGGGGCCGGGGGCTGCTGTTGCGGGGGCTGCTGGGCCGGGGGCTGCTGCTGCGGCGGGGCGAACGGGGCGGGGGCGGGCGGCTGCTGGACCGGGGCGCCGAAGGACGGGGCCGGGGCCTGCGGGGCGGGGGCGGGGGCCTGCGGGGGCGGGGCGAATCCGGGCGCGGCGGCCTGCGGCTGGGCCGGGGCCTGCGGCTCGGGCTGCGCCTCCTCCTCCGCGACCTCGCCGCCGAAGTGCTGCAGCAGCGCGGCGAGCCCGCCGTCGAAGCCCTGGCCGACGGCGGCGAAGCGCCACACGTCCTTGCGGTAGAAATCGCCGATCATCAGGGCGCGCTCGGTGCTGAACTCCGCACCGGTGAAGGAGTACCGGACGACTTCCTCGCCGCCGGCCACGATCCGGATGTAACCGGGCCCGATCTGCGACATCTGTCCGGGGCCGTCGAGGGTGGCGCTGAAGGACAGCTTGTGGATCGACGCGGGCACCTGGTCGAGGGTCACCCGGAAGGACTCGGTGTCCCCGGCCTGCGGGCCGAGCTGCTGGATCGACTCCTCGGGCGACTTCGGCTGGTTGTAGAAGACGAAGTAGCGGTCGTCCGACAGGCGCTCGTCGGCGTCGAGGCCGAAGCAGCTGATGTCGAAGGCGAGTCCGGGCCCGGCGATCTGGACGCCCACGTACAGATCGGTGCCCGCCGTCAGATCACTGATCTTGGCCTTGTGGCCGCGTTGGAATTCCCTGGCCATGTGTCCGACCGTCCCCCATCCCGACTCCGACTGCGTGCGCCGCCTGCTGCGCGCTGCCCGGTTGAATGCGTGAGTGCTGTTGGTGCTGTCAGTGCTGTCTGTCAGTGCTGCGTGTACTGCGGATGCTGCGTGTACTGCGAACGCCGTGTGGACCGCGACCGCCGTGGGTGCGGCTTGCTCACCGCTCGATGTGTGCCGCTCAGGCTAACGGCTCCTGCCGACATCCGGCCAAGCCGGCACCGACCCGGTACCGACCCGGTACACACCGCCTTCCGCGACGGAAGATCATTCCTCGCGGGCGGCCGGGACGCGGGGCATGCGCTCCGCCGCGGCCACTCCTTCGAGGAATCCGCGGGCCCGTTCGGTCCTCGGATACGCCTCCAGCAGCTGCCAGAAGCGGGGGCCGTGCCCGGGCACCAGGAGGTGCGCCAGCTCGTGCAGCAGCACGTAGTCGACGACGTACTCCGGCATCCCCTGGATCCGGTGGGACAGCCGGATGCTGCCCTCGGCGGGGGTGCAGGAGCCCCAGCGGGTGTTCTGGTTGGTGACCCAGCGGACCGAGCGGGGCCGCGCGCGGCCGCTGAAGTACTGCTCGGACAGACGCTCCGCGCGCGCGATCAGTTCCGCGTCGCCGAGGGTGCGCCTGCTCTCCTGGGCGGCGAGCTTGTCCAGCATGACGCCCACCCAGCGCCGTTCCTCCGCCTCGGACATCCGGGCGGGGATCAGGACGACCGTCCGCTCGCCCTCGCGGTAGGCGGACACGGTCCTGCGGCGGCGCGCGCTCCGGCGGACTTCGACGGCGCTCTGTGGCGGGTCGGCTGGCACGCCTCGACCGTACCCGGTCGCCGTGGCGGAAGTCCCGCGCGTCCGCGGTTCGAGCACGACCGGTTCGCGGCGGGGACACACGTACGCCCCTTCTTCATCTCATATGCCCAATACCCCTTGCCTGTGGACAAACTCCGGCACCCGGTCCGGCGCTCGGGCATCGTGGCGAAGACGCGGAGCAACACGGGAGAACCGGCCGCGTCAGTGGGAATCGGGAAATCGGTGAACGGGGAGGCCGCGATGTATCCGAAGGTGAAGCCGGCGCTGGCGCGGGCGTGGCGGGATCTGCAGACGGTGCAGTTCGGGGTGACGCCCGCCCACGCGGTGGTGCTCGGGCCGCTGGACACGGCCACCGGGTCGCTCATCGACCGCATCGACGGGACGCGGAGCATGGAGCTGCTGCGGGCCGAGGGCGCCGGGATGGGGCTGCCGGAGGGGCAGGTGGACGGGCTGGTCCGGCACCTCGCCGGGGCCGGGCTGCTCGACGACCTCACCGCCGGCGGGCCCCGGGCGCAGGCCGTGCGGCGCCGGCCGGAGGCGCTGGAGCGGCTGGGGCCCGATCTGGCCTCGCTCTCGCTGGTGCACCGGGAGCCGGGCGGTGACCTGATGGGGGTCGCGGCGCGCAGGGCGTTACGGGTCCAGGTGCGCGGGAGCGGCCGGGTGGGAGCGGTGATCGCCTCCGTACTGGCGGGGGCCGGGGTGGGCCGGGTCGAGGTGCTCGACGGGGGCCGGGCGGAAGCGGCCGACGTGGCCCCGGGCGGCCTGGATCCGGGGAGCGTGGGCAGGCCGCGGGCCGAGGCCGCGGGGGTGCTGGTGCGGGAGTCGGCGCCGGGTCGGGTTCCGCGCGCGGGTGATCCCGAGGGCCCGGGGCCGGAGCTGGCCCTGGTGGTGGTCGCGCCCCGGGACGGGCTCCAGGCCTGGGCCCCCGATCCGGCGACGGCCGCCGACTGGGTGGCGACGGGCACCCCGCACCTGTACGCGGGGGTGCTGGAGGGGACGGGGCTGGTCGGGCCCCTGGTGCTCCCCGGATCCACGGCCTGCGCGGGGTGCATGGAGCGCGACCGCGTCGACCGGGATCCGGCCTGGCCCCGGATGCTGGTCCAGTGGCGCTCGGCACACCGCCGCCGCGGGACGGCGGCCTGCGACCTGGGGCTGTCGACGGCGGTGGCCGGCCTGGCCGCGGCGCACGCCCTGGCCTTCCTCGACGGGCAGCTGCCCGCTTCGACGGCCGCCCGCTGGGAGGCCGCCCTGCCCGCGCTGCACTGGGCGCGCTCCGCGCTGCGGCCGCATCCGGACTGCCCCTGCGCGGCGGCGGAGCCGGTGGCGGCGGGGCTCCCGGGCGGGGTGGCGGCGGAGCCCGCGGGGGCGGACTCCCGGGCGGTGCGGTCGTGAGCCGCCGGACTCCCGCCGGACCCGGGGCAGGTGCCCCGGTCCGGGCGCCCGGGGGGTCATGGCAGGATGCGACGGGGGCCGCGCCGCGCCTCGAACCGCCGCTTGCGGCAGAGCGGTCTGGGAACTGGAGGGACTCATGTCTGATCTTCCCCGGAAGGCGGTCACGCGCACCGTCAAGCTGGCCGCGCTACCGCTCGGCATCGCCGGCCGGGCAACGTGGGGGCTGGGCAAGCGGATCGGCGGCAAGTCCGCCGAGATCGTGGCGCGCGAGCTCCAGCAGCGCACCGCCGAGCAGTTGTTCCGCACGCTCGGGGAGCTGAAGGGGGGCGCGATGAAGGTCGGGCAGGCCCTTTCGGTCTTCGAGTCGGCGCTTCCGGAGGAGGTCGCCGGGCCTTACCGGGCCGCGCTGACGAAGCTCCAGGAGGCGGCTCCGCCGCTGCCGGCGGAGCGGGTGCACGAGGTGCTGGCGGAGCGGCTCGGCGCCGACTGGCGGGAGCTGTTCGAGGAGTTCGAGGACAAGCCTTCCGCGGCCGCCTCGATCGGGCAGGTGCACCGGGCGGTGTGGCACGACGGGCGGCAGGTGGCGGTCAAGGTCCAGTACCCGGGGGCCGGTGAGGCGCTGCTGTCGGACCTCAAGCAGCTGGGCCGGTTCGCCGGTCTGCTGGGTCCGCTGGTGCCGGGCATGGACATCAAGCCGCTGATCACCGAGTTGCGCGACCGGGTCGCGGAGGAGCTGGACTACGAGCTGGAGGCCGAGGCCCAGCGCACCCACGCCGACGCCTTCGACGATGACGGGGACGTGGTGGTCCCGGACGTCGTGCACCAGGGCGACCAGGTGCTGGTGACCGAGTGGATGGAGGGCACCCCGCTGTCGGAGGTGATAGCGGACGGTACGCAGGAGGAGCGTGACCGCGCAGGGCAGTTGCTGGCCCGGTTCCTCTTCTCGGGGCCCGCGCGCACCGGGCTGCTTCACGCCGATCCGCACCCGGGGAACTTCCGGCTGATAACGGGGGCGGACGGCCGGATGCGGCTGGGCGTGCTGGACTTCGGCACGGTGGACCGGCTGCCGGGCGGCTGGCCCAAGCCGATCGGCCGGTCGCTGCGGATGACTCTGGACGGGGACGCCGAGGGGGTCTACGGGCACCTGCGCGCGGAGGGGTTCGTCAGGGAGAGCGTCGAACTGGATCCGGACGCGGTGCTCGACTACCTCAAGCCCATCATCGAGCCCGCCGAGGCCGAGGAGTTCACCTTCACCCGGCCGTGGCTGCGCGGGCAGGCGGCGCGGATCGCCGATCCGCGCTCCCCCGCCCACCAGTTGGGGCGGCAGATCAACCTGCCGCCGTCCTACCTGCTGATCCACCGGGTGTCGCTGAGCACCATCGGCGTCCTGTGCCAGCTGGGGGCGACGGTGCGGCTGCGCGACGAACTGGAGTCCTGGCTGCCGGGGTTCCTGCCCGAGGACTGACCGGCCCGAAGCCGGCCGGTGCGGGGCCGGGCCCGCGGCCGGGAGGGCACGGGCCGTACCAGGCGGGAGTCACCACCAGGAGGAGTCGAGCCGGCCCTCGATCGCCCTGAGGTTGGCGCGCGCGCAGTCGACGCAGAAGTACTGTCTGGTCCCGTTCTCCACCGAGCACGTCCAGGTGGGTGGCGGCGGGGCGCCTTCCGGGGAGCGGGCACCGCAGCGCGCGCAGACGACGGGCTGGGCGCCGGGCCCGGGCGGGGTGGGGTGGGGGGTCGGCTGGTCCACCACCAGACGATATCCCCGCCGGGTCGTGCGGGGCCCCGCAACGCACCGGGGGGACCGGTCCGTTCGGACCGGTCCCCCCGGGTGCTGCCGCCGCCGGCCGCGTTCAGCCGGATCCGGCGGCGTTCGAGTCGCCTTCAAGCCGCTTCCGAGCCCCGTGGGGCTCGTCGCGCGCTCAGTGCATGACGGCCATGGCCAGCGCGCGCCGGGCGCGCATGGAGACGCGCTCGGCCTTTCGCTGCATGCGCCGTGCGGCGACCAGGCGCAGGGCGTGACGCTCGGCGTCCACCTCGCGCATGCGGTCGTCCATATGGGCACGGGCCAGGGCTTCTGGGATGAGTTGCATTTCGCGGGTCCTGTTCTGGCGCGAGGTGATCGCACCGGCGGTGATGAAGTCTGCGGTGGCGGAGCCGTGCGGCTGCTCGCTCGTGGTGGCGTAGGGGGACATGGGGGCCTGCTTCAGGGGGTCGTGCGTGAGGGGGCGGTCGATGGTTCCGGTGGCGGTCATGCCGCTGCGACCGGGTTCTTGCGCGGGCGGCCGCGGGGCCGCTTGCGGGCCACGACCACGCCCTGGACGAAGAGCTCTCCGCCCCAGACGCCCCAGGGCTCGCGGCGCTCCTTGGCGCCGGCGAGGCAGGCCTCGACCAGCGGGCAGGTGCCGCAGAGGGACTTGGCGTACTCGACGTCGGCCGGGGACTCGGCGAAGAAGACCTCGGGGTCGAAGGTGCGGCAGGGGACGGGCACGCCGAGGTTCTCGATCGCGTCGTCGAGCG
The DNA here is from genome assembly GCF_055575675.1 of Streptomyces sp. NPDC034043. Classification (NCBI taxonomy): domain Bacteria; kingdom Bacillati; phylum Actinomycetota; class Actinomycetes; order Kitasatosporales; family Streptomycetaceae; genus Streptomyces; species Streptomyces sp. NPDC034043. The sequence continues at coordinate 487,343 of NZ_JBVISF010000004.1, read as the reverse complement.
CGGTGAGCGCGGTGAGGGGGGTCACGGTGGAGTCCTCCGGGACTGCGGGCGGGGAGATCGTTTGGGTCTGCGGTACGGACGGGGCGTGCGCTTCGAGTTGCACGGTGTTTTCTTCCTCGTCTTGTTCGGCTAGTCGTTCCGGCCGGTCGGCCGGGTGGCGGCTGGTCCTGCCAGTCCCGAGGCCCCTTCGCTCCGTCGTCCCCGTTCGGGGACAAACAGAAGGGCCGCGGATCCCGGGTGGGGTTCCGCGGCCCTGAAGGCGCCGGCCTGATCATGCGATCAGGCTGGATCACTCCAGGGTTCGAGCCCACGGAAGGCCCACATCAGGTGGTGCTGCTGCTTCGTCTGCGTCTTGAATCCGGCACTGGCGGCACCGGCCGCGGCCGCGAAGCCATAGGCGCCGTGCGCCTGCGGGGCTTCCGCTACTGCCACCAGTGCCTGGGTCGGTCGCTCATTGCGCTCGCTGACCGGAAGGGTCGCCAGCAGGGCGGGGCTGTCAGCGGAAATCGCGGACAGACCGGTGCCCCGGAGGGAGACGGAACCGAGCAGGCAGGAAGCGTCGACCGAGCGATCGGTCATTTTGGTGAAGGTCATGAAGCTGGCCACTGGTCTCGCCTCCTCTCGGCGTCTCGGGGACCGGGCCCGGGGGCCTGTCCCATGTATTCGGATAAGTACAGCACGGATCCAGGGCTTCGGAGAAGCCACCGTTTCCGTTGCTAAGAACCTATGGGGCTGCGACGGGCATGTGCAAACTATTTTTCCGACGAGTTTCTACGCGTCGTCAGAATCCCCGCCCTCAGGTTCCTGACCAGTACAGATGGCCAGGACATCGGCGCCGTAGCGCTCGAGCTTGCGGCCGCCCACCCCGGAGATCATCGCGAGCTCCCCGGGCTCGGAGGGTGCGGCCTCCGCGATCGCCATGAGGGTTTTGTCCGTGAACACGCAGTACGCGGGCAATCCCTGGAGCTTCGACTGGCCGGCGCGCCACTCGCGCAGCCGCTCGTAGAGGCCCTCGTCCATGTCCGACGGGCAGTCCCCGCACCGCATCAGCTTGATGTCCCCGGCCTCCGTCAGCGTCCTGCCGCAGACCCGGCACAGCACCGGCCCCCGGCGGCCGCGCTTGCGCGGTGCGCCCTCGGCCGGGACGCCCGGCCGGCTCACGGGAGCCGCGGAGCCCGGCCGCAGCCCGTTCAGGAAACGGCTGGGGCGACGGGAGGCCCGGCCGCCGGGAGCCCGGGAGAGGGCCCAGGAGAGGGTCAGGTGGAGCCGGGCCCGGGTGACGCCGACGTACAGCAGCCGGCGCTCCTCCTCGACCTGTTCGTCGGTCTTGGCGTATGTGATCGGCATCATGCCGTCGGTGAGGCCGGCCAGGAACACGGCGTCCCACTCCAGGCCCTTCGCGGCGTGCAGCGAGGCGAGGGTGACGCCCTGGACGGTCGGCGCGTGCTGCGCCGCCTTGCGCTCGTCAAGCTCGACGGTGAGCTCGGCCAGCCCGGCGCCCGGGCGGCTGCGGGCGAAGTCCTCGGCGAGACGGACCAGCGCGGCCACCGACTCCCACTGGTCGCGCACCGCGCCGGAGCCGGCGGGCGGCTCGGCGGTCCAGCCGGTGGAGCTGAGCACGGCCCGGACCTGGGCACCCAGCTCGACGACGTCGTCCAGCAGCGGGTCGTTGCCCGCGGAGCGGGCGGCACCGCGCAGCGCGAGGACCGCCTTCTGCACCTCGGCGCGCTCGAAGAAGCGCTCCGCCCCGCGCAGCTGGTACGGGACGCCGGCGTCGGCGAGGGCCTGCTCGTACACCTCGGACTGGGCGTTGATGCGGTAGAGGACGGCGATCTCGCCGGCCGGGACCCCGGCCGCGATCAGGTCGCGGATGCGGCGGGCCACGCCCTCGGCCTCGGCGGGCTCGTCGGGGTACTCGGCGTAGACCGGGTCGGGGCCGGGTTCGCGCTGGGAGACGAGCTCCAGCCGGTGTTCGGAGGCCCGGCCGCGGGCCTGGTTCAGCAGACCGTTGGCGAGGTGGACCACCTGGGGGGTGGAGCGGTAGTCGCGGACCAGCTTGACCACGGTGGCCTGCGGGTAGCGGGTGCGGAAGTTCAGCAGGTGGTCGGGGGTCGCCCCGGTGAAGGAGTAGATCGTCTGGCTGGCGTCGCCGACGACGCAGAGGCTGTCGCGGTCGCCGAGCCACAGCTCCAGCAGGCGCTGCTGGAGCGGGCTGACGTCCTGGTACTCGTCCACCACGAAGTGCTGGTACTGGGTGCGGATCTGCTCGGCGATGTCGTGGCGGTCCTGGAGGATGCCGACGGTGAGGAGCAGCACGTCCTCGAAGTCGATCATGCCGCGGTCCCGCTTGAGCTGCTCGTACGTGCCGTAGATCTGTGCGATCTCCGCCATGTCGCGGGGGGCCTCGCGGCCCGCCTTGAGGGCGGCGGCCGGGTAGTCGGCGGGCACGGTCTGGGTGACCTTGGCCCACTCGATCTCGCCGGTGACGTCGCGCAGCTCGTTGCGGTCGAGGCGGACCCGGCAGCGCGCGCCGGCCTCGGCCACGAACTGGATCTTGCGTTCCAGGAGCCGGGGCACCTCCCCGCCGATCGCCCGGGGCCAGAAGTACTGGAGCTGGCGCAGGGCGGCGGAGTGGAAGGTGCGGGCCTGGACCCCGCCCGCGCCGAGGGCGCGCAGCCGGCCGCGCATCTCCCCGGCGGCGCGGTTGGTGAAGGTGACGGCCAGCACGCTGGCCGGCATGAGCTGGCCCGAGCGGACCCCGTAGGCGATGCGGTGGGTGATCGCGCGGGTCTTGCCGGTACCGGCGCCGGCCAGCACGCACACCGGACCGCGCAGGGTCGTGGCGACCTCGCGCTGCTCAGGGTCGAGGCCCTGGAGCACGGCGTCGGCGTCGACGTCGGGCGCGCCGCCGCCGGCCGGTACGGATGAGGAGTGCGTTGCTGCTGTCACCCCGCCATGCTGCCAGGTCCGGTGGGCCGGACGGGAAACCTGTCCACAGGGCCGCGGGGTCCGTCATACCGGCGGGAACCGCCGGACCGGCGGGTATCCCGGGAGCGGACCGGCCGGCAGGCGGATCGCTCGCACCGGCAGTCGGATCGGTCACACCGGTCGCCGGGGCGGGAATGGCGCGGCGCGGCGGGACGTTCGACTCCTCGGATCATCCGGCTCGGATCGACCGGCATCGCGATCCACCGAGACCTCACAGAGGAGCGAGCATGCAGGACACGGGCACCGTCACGATGTACAGCACCACCTGGTGCGGCTACTGCCGTCGGCTGAAGACGCAGCTGGACCGGGAAGGCATCGCGTACAACGAGATCAACATCGAGCTCGACCCGGAGTCCGCCGCGTTCGTGGAGAAGGCCAACAACGGCAACCAGACGGTTCCGACCGTGCTCGTGAAGTCCTCCGCCGGCAACGAGTCCGTCATGACGAACCCGAGCCTGGCCCAGGTCAAGCAGGCCCTCGCCGTCTGACCCGCCCGCTCCCGGAACGGCCCCCGCCCCGGCGGGGGCCGTCTGCGTCCCGGACGGAGCCCTCAGACGGTGGCCGGTCCCTTGGGGAGCGGCTGGCCGTACCAGAGCTCGACCAGGCGGGCCGCGATGGAGATGCCCGACGGGGGCAGGACCTCTCCGGCCTCGATCGCGGCGCGGTAGTCCTCGCGGGAGAACCAGCGGGCCTCCTGGATCTCCTCGCCGTCGACCGTGATCTCCGAGCTGACGGCGCGGGCGTTGAAGCCCAGCATCAGGCTGTACGGGAACGGCCAGGGCTGGCTGGCCACGTACTCGACCGCGCCGATGCGCACCCCCGCCTCCTCCCACACCTCGCGGATCACCGACTGCTCGATCGACTCGCCCGGCTCCACGAAGCCGGCCAGCGTGGAGAAGCGGCCCTCCGGCCAGTGCACCTGGCGGCCCAGCAGGGCGCGGTCGTGCTCGTCGGTGACCAGCATGATCACGGCCGGGTCGGTGCGCGGGTAGTGCTCGGCACCGCAGCCGGGGCAGCGGCGGATGTGGCCGGCCGCGGCGACGACCGTGCGCTCGCCGCAGCGGGAGCAGAAGCGGTGCATGCGCTGCCAGTTCTCCAGCGCCACCGCGTGCACCATCAGCCCGGCGTCGCGCGGGTTCAGCAGCAGCCCGGCCTCGCGGAGCCCGGCCGGGCGGGCCGACTGGTCCATGCGGCCCGGCAGGGAGTCCTTCTGCAGCGCGAAGTACCGTACGCCGTCCTCGTCGGTGCCCAGGAAGTACCGGTGCGTCTCGGTGACCGGGGCCTCGAAGGCGGGGGTCATCACGATGCCCGTCCCGCCGTCGGGGGTGTCGTCGATCAGCACCTGGCCGCCGGAGACGACGAAGACGCGGGTCGTCGGGTGGCTCCAGGCCGCGGCGAGCCACGCCTCGTCGAGGCGGTGGTGCGCGGCGCGGTCGATCCCGCTGGGCGCGGTGAGCGAGAGAGGGCGCTCGGTATGGGTGCTCACTGGTACTTCCAACTCCCCCGGTGGTGGGACAAGGCAGGCGTACGGAACGGTTGTCAGGTGGTGGCGGCGGTGGCGGTCCGCGGCGACCAGTTCGCGGCGAGGTCGCCCCACAGGTAGGCGGTGGTCTCCACGCCCTTGAGGAGCAGGTCGAGCTCGACCTTCTCGTTCGGCGAGTGCCAGCCGTCGGAGGGTACGGAGATCCCCAGGAACAGCACCGGCGCGCCCAGTACGTCCTGGAGGTCGGCCGCCGGCCCGGAGCCGCCCTCGCGGGTGAAGCGGACCTGCTGCCCGAAGGCGCGGCCCATGGCGCGGACCACGGACCGCAGCGCGGGGTGGTCCAGCGGGGTGAGGCAGGGACGGGTGGGTGCGCCGAAGGTGATGCTGTGCCGGATGCCGTCGGGCACCCGGGCCGCGACCCAGTCCCGGACGGCCGCCTCGACCTCGTACGGGTCCTGCCCGGAGACCAGGCGGAACGACAGCTTCAGGTGGGCGGAGGCGGGCACGATGGTCTTGCCGCCGGGGCCCTGGTAGCCGCCGCCGATGCCGTTGACCTCGGCGGTCGGGCGGGCCCAGACCCGCTCCAGGGTGGAGTAGCCGGCCTCGCCCGCGGTGGCGTGGGACTTGGCCGTACGGAGCCACTCGGCCTCGTCGAAGGGCAGCTCGGAGATCAGCCGGCGCTCGGCCTCGGTCAGCTCGGCGATGCCGTCGTAGAAGCCGGGGATCGTGACCCGCCCGTCCTCGTCGTGCAGCGCCGCGACGACGCGGGCGGCGACGGTGGCCGGGTTGGGCACGGCCCCGCCGAAGGCGCCCGAGTGGATGTCCTGGTCGGGGCCGTGGAAGTCGATCTCGCAGTCGGCGACGCCGCGCATGCCGGTGCAGACGGTGGGGGTGGTCTCGGACCACATGCCGGTGTCGGACACGATCACGACGTCGGCGGCGAGTGCGGCGGCGCGGTCCTCGACGAGGGCGCGGAAGTGCGGGGAGCCGGACTCCTCCTCGCCCTCGACGAGCAGCTTGAGGTGCACGGCGGGGGCGCCGGCGCCGGTCGCCGCGAGGTGGGCGCGCAGGCCGAGCGTGTGGAAGAACACCTGGCCCTTGTCGTCGGCCGCGCCCCGCGCGTACATCCGGCCGTCCTTGACGACCGGCTCGAAGGGCTCGGTGTGCCAGCCGTCGGCGAGGGCGGCGGGCTGGACGTCGTGGTGCCCGTACACGAGGACGGTGGGGGCGGCGGGGTCGGCGGCCGGCCAGTGGGCGAACACGGCGGGGGCGCCGGCGGTCTCCCAGACCTCGGTGACGGGGAAGCCGGTCTCCTTGAGCTTCGCGGCGAGCCAGTCGGCGCTGCGGCGTACGTCGTCCGCGTGCTCGGGCTGGGCCGAGACGGAGGGGATGCGGAGCCACTCGGCGAGGTCGTCGAGGAAGGCGGCGCGGTGGGTCTCGATGTACGTGCGGACGACGCTGTCCGGGGTTTCGCTCATGGCCACGAGCCTAACCGTCCGCCTCGTGGGCACCGTCCGCGCCGGATTCGCCTTGGAGGATCCGCTCAAGACGCTCCCGGCCGGGGAGGCCGCGGGGGCGGATCACCCGGCCGCTGCGGACGTGCAGGAAGGCGGCGGAGACCCGGTCGAGGGGGGTGCCGGTGGCTTCGGCCCAGGCCAGGCGGTACACGGCGAGCTGGAGCGGGTCGGCCTGGGTGGTGCGGCCCGTCTTCCAGTCGACCACCTCGTACGAGCCGTCCGGATTGCGGTACACGGCGTCGATCCGGCCGCGGATCACCCGGCCGGCGAGGGTGAGCTGGACCGGGGCCTCCATCCGGTACGGGGTGCGCTCGGCGTACTCGCTGCGCTCGAAGGCCGCCTTGAGGGCGGCGAGGTCGGCCTCGTCGGCGACTTCCTGGCCGGAGCCGGGGAGGTCGGTCGCGGGGTCGAGGAGGTCGTCGAGGAGCGGCAGGGGCAGTTCCTCGAAGCGGGACTCGACCCAGGCGTGGAAACGGGTGCCCTGGCGGGCCGCGGGCTGCGGCGGCTTGGGCATGGGGCGGGCGAGATCGCGTACGAAGCCCTGCTCGTCGGCGGCGAGGCGCAGGAGCTGGCTCGCGGACAGGGCGGAGGGCAGCTCGACGTCCCGTACGGCTGCGCGGGCGCGGCGGAGCTCGCCCTCGAGGGCGTCGAGGTCACGGTCCCAGGAGGCCACCGTCCGGGCCTCCTCGGGGGTCAGCTGATCGCCGGCGGCGTGCCGCGGGCCGCCGGCGTGCGGGTACGGGAGGGCCGGGCCCGCCTGCCGGGGGACGACGGCCTCGCCGCCCCGGTGGCCGGGGCCGGCGGCGGGGGCGGGCCGGACGGCTTCACCGGCCCAGAGGTCCTCCGGCGGGGCGGCGGGCCCCGGCGGAGCCCACGGGTCCGTCGGTACCGCTTCGCCGGCCCACAGGTCGTCCTCGGCGGAGGCGGAGGCGGCGGGCGCGGGCTCGGCGGGCGCGGGCTCGTCGGGCGGGGGTTCGTCGTCGTAGGACGGGTCCTCGCAGTGCGGGGGCCAGAGGTAGGGGTCTTCCTCGTCCGGGGCCTGGGGGCGGGGGGCGGCGAGGTGGGCCTCGACCAGGGCGGCCGCCTCGCGGCGCAGGGCCAGGGAGGCCGGGTCCAGGGGCAGGGGCCAGGTGTGGCCGGCGTCGGCGTCGGCCGCCAGGGCCGGGTTCTCGGCGTCGGGGGCCGGTTCGTCCGCCCAGGCTTCGATCTCGCCGTAGCCGGCCGCGCAGTGGTCGTGGAGGGCCTGGAGGAAGGCGGAAGGGCCCCGGCGGCGCTTCTGGGTGGGGCCCCACCAGTGGCCCGAGGCCAGCAGGAGGGAGCGGGGGCGGGTGAAGGTCACGTAGCCGAGGCGGAGTTCTTCCGTCTGCTTGTGGGCCTTCAGGGACGCCTTGAAGGACTTCAGGCCCGCCGCGGTCCACTCCGGGTCCCCGGGCAGGGTCGGGGCGTCGCCGCGCAGGGCGTACGGGAGGACCTTCGGGTACGAGGTCCAGGCCTCGGGGGCCTTCTCCTTCGGGAAGGAGCCCGCGCAGAGGCCGGGGACGACCACCACGTCCCACTCCAGGCCCTTGGACTTGTGGGCGGTCAGCACCTTGACCGTGTTCTCCCCGCCGGGCAGCGCGTGGTCGAGGCCCTTCTCGTACTGCGCGGCCGTGCGCAGGAAGCCGAGGAACGCCAGCAGGGTCGCCTCGCCGTCCAGCGCGGCGAAGCCGGCCGCGACGTCGAGGAAGCCGGAGAGCGTCTCGCGCCGGCGGGCGGCCAGGGCGTGCGGGGAGGCGGACAGCTCCACGTCGAGGCCCGTCGTGGCCAGGACCCGGTGCAGGACGTCCATCAGGGGGTCGGCGAGGGCGCGGCGCAGGTCCCGCAGCTCTTGGGCGAGGTGGGCGAAGCGGACCCGGGCGGCGGCGGAGAAGGGCAGGTCCTCGGCGGCGCCGCCGTCGAGGAAGGTCTCCAGCGCGTCGGCCAGGGAGACGACCTCCGCCGGGTCGACGCCCTCGACCGCCGCGGCGAGCCGGCCGTCGGGGCCCCGGTCGGCGCCGGGCCGGGCCACCAGCTGCCGGGCCAGGCGCCCGAGCAGGGCCAGGTCGCGGGCGCCGATGCGCCAGCGGGGGCCGATGAGCAGGCGTACCAGGGCGGCGTTGGCCCCGGGGTCCTGGAGCACCTCGCAGACGGAGACGAGGTCGGCCACTTCCGGGAGGTGCAGCAGGCCGGACAGGCCCACGACCTCCACCGGGACGTCCCGGGCGACCAGGACCGCCTGGATGCGGGCGAAGTCGGCGGCGGAGCGGCACAGCACCGCGATCTCGCCCGGCTCGGTGCCCGTGCGCACCAGGTGCGCGACGGAGTCGCCGAGCCACTCCAGCTCCTCGGCGTGGGTGTTCAGCAGGGCGCAGCGGACCACGCCGTCGTGCTCGGCGCCGGGGCCGGGGCGCAGCGCCTCGACGCCCTCGTGGAGGGCGCGCAGCGGGGCGGCGAGGCCGTTGGCCAGGGCGAGGAGGCGGCCGCCGCTGCGGCGGTTCTCGCTGAGGGAGAGGCGGGTCGCGGGGCGGCCGTCGGCGTGCGGGAAGTGCTCGGGGAAGTCGTCGAGGTTGGCGACGGACGCGCCGCGCCAGCCGTAGATGGCCTGGCAGGGGTCGCCGACGGCGGTCACGGCGTGCCCGGTGCCCGCGCCGAAGAGGCCGGACAGCAGCAGCCGCTGGGCGACGGAGGTGTCCTGGTACTCGTCGAGGAGGACCACCCGGAACTCCTCGCGCAGCAGGGCTCCGACCTCCGGGCGGGTGGTGGCGAGCCGCGCGGAGAGGGCGATCTGGTCGCCGAAGTCGAAGAGGTCGCGGGAGCGTTTGGCGGCGCGGTAGCGGGAGACCAGTTCGAGCAGCTCAAGGCGGCCGCGTACCGCTTCGGGGACCTTGCGCAGGTCGTCGTTGGTGAGCTTGGCGCCGGCGAGCCCGTCGAGCAGGGCGGTGTCGTACGCGCGCAGCGCGGCCGGCTCGACGAGGTGTTCGGAGAGTTCCGCGTCGAGCGCGAGGAGGTCGCTGACCAGGTCGGGCACGGACTTGGTGAGGGACGGGTAGGGGCCGGGGGCTTCGCGGAGCACCTTCGCGGCGAGCTGGAAGCGGGTGGCGTCGGCGAGGAGGCGGGCGCTGGGCTCGAGGCCGATGCGCAGGCCGTGGTCCTTGAGGAGCTGCCCGGCGAAGGCGTGGTAGGTGGAGATGCGGGGCTCGCCGCCGGCCGTCCCGGCCTCGACGTCGGCCGGGGAAGGGTCGGGGTCGGTGATGCCGGCCCGGGCGAGGGCCTTGCGCACGCGCTCGGCCAGTTCCCCGGCGGCCTTGTTGGTGAAGGTCAGGCCGAGGACCTGTTCGGGGGCGACGGTGCCGGTGCCCACCAGCCAGACGACGCGGGCGGCCATGACGGTGGTCTTGCCGGAACCGGCGCCCGCGACGATCACCTGGGGGGCGGCGGGGGCGGTGACGCAGGCCAGCTGTTCGGGCGTGAAGGGGATCCCGAGGAGCTCCTTGAGCTGCTCGGGATCGTCGAGGACGGGGGGGCGCCCGGACACGTACGCGGTCACCTCAAAAGGCTAGCCGCAGCCGCCGACACTCCCCGCCGCCGTCTCATTCCACGGTCTGGCGGCCCTCGGGGAGGGCGCTGCAGGCGCTGCGGAAGGCGCAGCGGGTGCAGTGCTCGCCGGTGGCGGGGGCGAAGCGTTCGTCGAGGACCCGTCCGGCGGCGGTGGCCAGCAGGTCGCCGACCCATGCGCCGGAGCTGCCGCCGGACAGCGGCTCCTGCGCCTGGATCTTCGGGACGGCGTCGCCGCCGTCGCGCTTCGCGGCGCCCTGGCGCAGCTGGACGAGTTCGGCGCCGCCCGGTTCGGGGCGGCGGCCGTCGAAGACCTCGTCGACGGCTCCCTGGCGGACGGCCAGCTGGTAGACGGCCAGCTGCGGGTGGCGGGCGACCTCTTCCCTGGTCGGGGCGCCCTTGCCGGTCTTGAAGTCGACGACGTACGCGCGGCCCTGCGGGTCGGCCTCGACGCGGTCCATGGAGCCGCGGATCCGTACGGCGTACTCGCCCGCGTCGAGGGTGACGTCGAAGTCGTGCTCGGTGGCGACGGCGGTGCGGCCGCCGCGGTCGGTGGTGTGCCAGCGCAGGAAGCGTTCGAGGGCGGCTCGGGCGTTGTCCTTCTCCTGGCGGGACTTCCAGGGGGCGTCGAAGGCGAGGGCGTCCCAGACGGAGTCGAGGCGTTCCATGAGGACGGCGAGGTCGGCGGGGGTGCGGCCGGAGGCGACCTCGTCGGCGAGGACGTGGACGACGTTGCCGAAGCCCTGGGCGGCGGTGGAGGGGGCGTCGGCCTTGACCTCGCGGCCCAGGAACCACTGGAGGGAGCAGGTGTTGGCGAGCTGCTCCAGCGCGCTGCCGGAGAGGGCGACGGGCCGGTCCCGGTCGCGGAGCGGGGCGGGCGCGCGGGTCGGTTCGTACAGGCCCCACCAGCGCTGCGGGTGGGCGGCGGGGACCAGCGGGCGGTCGTCGTCGTCGGTGAGCGCGGCGAGGCGGGCCAGGCGGCGGGCGGCGGCGTCGCGCAGGGCGGGCGAGGCGTCGGGGTCGACGGTGGTGGCGCGGAGCTCGGCGACGAGAGCGGGGACGGCGAGGGGGCGGCGGGGGCGGCCGGTGACGTCCTTGGGGGTGACGCCGAGTTCGGTGAGGAAGCGGGAGGGCTGGTCGCCGTCCTCGGCGGGGGCCTTGACGGCGGTGACGACGAGCCGGTGGCGGGCGCGGGTGGCGGCGACGTAGAAGAGCCGCCGTTCCTCGGCGAGGAGGGCGCCGGGGGTGAGGGGTTCGGCGAGGCCGTCGCGGCCGATCCGGTCGGCCTCCAGGAGGGAGCCGCGGCGGCGCAGGTCGGGCCAGAGCCCTTCCTGCACCCCGGCGACGACGACGAGCCCCCACTCCAGGCCCTTGGAGCGGTGCGCGGTCATGAGGCGTACGGCGTCGGTGCGTACGGCGCGCCCGGTGAGGGTGTCGGCGGCGATGTCCTCGGCCTCGAGCTGCTCGAGGAAGTTGAGCGCGCCGCGGCCGCCTGTACGTTCCTCCGCGCGGGCGGCGTTGTCGAAGAGGGCGCAGACCGCGTCGAGGTCGCGGTCGGCGTTGCGGCCGGCGGTGCCGCCGCGGCGCGCCCGGCGTTCGAGGCGCTGCGGCCAGGGGGTGCCGTCCCAGAGGGCCCACAGGGCTTCCTCGGCGGTGCCGCCGCCCTGGAGCAGCTCGCGGGTCTTGCGCAGCAGCAGGCCGAGGCGCTGCGCTCCGCGGGCGTAGGCGGGGTCGTGGGCGGTGAGCCGCTCGGGCTCGGCGAGGGCGCGGGCCAGCAGCACGTCGGAGGGCGCGGGTACGGCGACCCCGGCGGCCCGCTCCTCGTCGCGCAGCGCCCGCCCGAGCCGGCGCAGGTCGGCGGCGTCCATCCCGCCGAGCGGCGAGGTGAGCAGCGCGAGGGCCCCCTCGACCCCGACCCACCCTTCGCCTCCGCCGGCCGCGGGGCCGGCCGGGGCCGCCGGGTCGGTCGGGTCCTCCAGGGCGTCCCGGCCGTCGAGCGGCAGCGGCGCGGAGGGGCCGGCCGGGTCCGCCGGGGCATCCGGGCCGTCAAGCGGCAGCGGCGGGGCGGGGGCGGCTGCCGCGTCCACCGCGGCCTCCCCGCCGTCGAGCGGCACCGGCGCCGCCGCCTGGCCCGCCGGAGCCTCCCGGCCGCCGAGCGGCGTCGCGGGCGAGCCCGCCTGGTCCGCCGGGGCGTCCCCGCCGTCGAGCGGCAGCGGCGCGGAGGGGCCGGCCGGGTCCGCCGGGGCATCCCGCTCGTCCGGCGGCAGCGGTCCCGCCGCCGCCGTGGCGGTGAGGCGGAGGGCCGTCAGGAGGGGGGCCACGGCGGGTTCGTGGCGCAGGGGGGTGGACGCCGCGTCGGTCTCCGCGGGGACTCCCGCCGCGATCAGGGCGCGGCGCATCGCCGGGAGGGTGCGGCCGCCCGCGCGGACCAGGACGGCCATGTCCCGCCAGGGCACGCCGTCCTCCAGGTGGGCCCGGCGCAGGATGTCGGCGATGTTGTCGAGCTCGGCGCCCGCCGTCGGGTAGGTGTACACCTCGACCCGGCCGCCTTCCCGCGCGGGCGCGAGGTCGCGGTGGGCGCGGACCGCGGCGGCGGGCAGGCGCGGCAGCGGCATGCGGGTGGTGAGGAGGCGGGTGGCGGCCAGCAGGGCGGAGCCCGAGCGGCGGCCGACGGCCAGCGCCCGGACCTGCGCGCCGGGGAAGGCCGAGTCGAAGTCGAGGACGTTGTTGATGTCGGCGCCCCGGAAGGCGTAGATCGACTGGTCGGGGTCGCCGAAGGCCACCAGCGTCCCGGCGGGGCCGTTAAGCGCGCGCAGCAGCCGCAGCTGGGAGGCGTCGGTGTCCTGGTACTCGTCCACGTAGATCACGTCGTAGGCGGAGGACAGCGACGGGGTGCCCTCGGCCAGGAGGACGGCGCGGTGGAGGAGTTCCGCGTAGTCCAGGGAGCCCTGGAGGTCGAGGACGTCGAGGTACTCGGAGAGGAAGGCGGCGGCCGCCTTCCAGTCGGGGCGCCCGATGCGCTCGGCGAAGGTGGCGAGGGCCTCGGGGCCCAGGCCGAGCTCGCGGGCGCGGGCGAGGACGGCGCGGACCTCGTCGGCGAACCCGCGGGTGGTCAGCGCGGCCCGCAGGTCGTCCGGCCAGCGGATGGACCGCAGCCGCCGCTGGCCCTCCAGCAGGGTGCGGACCATCACGTCCTGCTCCGGGCCGGACAGCAGCCGCAGCGGGTCCGCGAACAGCTCGTGGTCCTGGTGGGCGCGGACCAGGCCGTAGCAGAAGGAGTGGAAGGTGGTGGCCTGCGGGGCGCGGGCGCCGCCGAGCCGCAGGGCGGCGCGGTCGCGCAGCTCCACGGCCGCCTTCCGGCTGAAGGTGAGGATCAGGACGCGGGCGGGGTCGGTGCCGGCCTCGACCCGGGCGGCGGCCGCCTCGACGAGGGTGGTGGTCTTGCCGGTGCCCGGTCCGGCGAGCACCAGAAGCGGTCCGCGGGTGTGATCAACCACCGCGCGCTGCGCTGCGTCCAGCACAGGGACGGCCACCTGCCGCGGCCCGGTCCGCACCAGGCGGTACGCGTCGGGTGTCCGCGTACGCCGCTCCGAGCGGCCGGGAGAAGAGGTGATCACGTGGGGTGCCGGTCCTGGTGGGTCTGCGGTCGCTGCGGTCTGGCCGGCGGCCGCAGTGGTCGGGTGGGCCCCGGCCGCGTACGCCGAAGAGGCAACGCTACGCCAACCGCGGCGGCCCCCGCAGTCCGTCCCGCCGGGGCCGGGCGTCGCCCGGGAGGCCTGCGGCCCCGTCCTCCGTACGGGCCTTCGACCCTCCGTCCGCGTCTCGCATGCCGGAAGCTGTCAGGTGTGAGCCTCGTCGCCCCCGCGTCCCTCCTCGCGCCCGTCCCAGCGCGCCCTGCGCATCGCCAGCCGCGGCTCGCCGGAGGCGGTCTCGCGCAGCGGGGTGCCCTCGGACCGGTAGTGCCCGAGGGCGCGCCGCTCGCTGCCGGGCAGGGGTACGCCGTCCGCCCGCACCACGCGCCACCAGGGCACGGCTCCTCCGTACAGGGCCATGACACGCCCGACTTGGCGCGGTCCGCCCTCGCCGAGCCACTCGGCGACGTCCCCGTACGTCATCACCCGGCCGGGCGGAATCCGCTCGGCGACCTCCAGTACCCGCTCCGCGTAGGCGGGCAGCTCTTCGCTCATTCGGCACATGGTGCCGGATGTTCCGGGCTGCCCGGTGGAAGCCTTCCTTCCGTACCGGCGCGCACCCTGCTGCCCCGCTCGGCCGCCGGTCCGTGCCACCATCTTCCGGGCGGTGACTGGTGATACGTGATCAAGAAGAGACGGATGTGACGGCGAAGGAGCGGGTCGTGAGCCCTCCGGACGGCGCGGCGAGGGGCGATGACGCGCGCCCGGACGAGGCGCACCCCGACGACCCGCCCGGCCACACGCCGACGGCGGCCGACCGGGTCGAGGTGGACGAGCCGCTGCTCGCCGCCCGCGTGCACCGGCCCTCCGACCTGGTCCGTCTGCTCGCCGGGATCCTCGGCATCGCCGTCGTGCTCGGCATCGCAGCCTTCGCCCACGGCACCACCGCGGGCCTGGAGCAGGACATCACGCAGGGCACCGGCCAGGCGCCGGACCTGCTGATCAAGGTCGCGGGGCTGGTGTCCAGCATCGCCGTGCTCCTCGTACCGGTGGCCTTCGCCATCGAGCGGCTGATCAAACGCGACGGGCTGCGCATCGCCGACGGCGTCCTCGCGGCGGTCCTCGCGCACGGGGTGACCCTGGCCACCGACCTGTGGGTGTCCCAGGGCGCCCCCGGGACCATCCAGGACGCCCTCACCCGTGCCACGGGCACGCCCGGCGCCTCCACGGACCCGGTGCACGGGTACCTCGCGCCCGTGATCGCGTACATGACCGCCGTCGGGATGACCCGGCGGCCACGCTGGCGGGTCGCGTTGTGGGTGGTCCTGCTGCTGGACGCCTTCGCGATGCTGGTCAGCGGGTACACCACACCGTTCTCCATCATCCTGACGGTGCTGATCGGCTGGAGCGTGGCGTACGGAACCCTGTACGCGGTCGGCTCGCCGAACGTCCGGCCCACCGGGCAGAACCTCCTCGCCGGGCTGCGCCGCGTCGGCTTCCAGCCGGTCAGCGCGATGCGCGCGGAGGCCCCGGACGGGGACGGCACGGAGATCGGCGACCGTGGCCGCCGGTACCACGTCACGCTGGAAGACGGTCCTCCGCTGGACGTCACCGTCGTGGACCGCGAACAGCAGGCGCAGGGCTTCTTCTACCGGGTCTGGCGGCGGATGACCCTGCGCGGGATCACCACCCGGCGCAGCATCCAGTCCCTGCGCCAGGCGCTGGAGCAGGAGGCCCTGCTCGCGTACGCCGCCATCGCGGCCGGTGCGAACGCGCCGAAGCTGATCGCCACCTCCGAGCTGGGCCCGGACGCCGTGATGCTCGTCTACGAGCACCTGGGCGGCCGCAACCTGGACGCCCTCGCCGACGAGGAGATCACCGACGAGCTGATCCGCAACGCGTGGGAGCAGGTACGGGCCCTGCAGTCGCGCCGGATCGCGCACCGCCGGCTCACGGGAGACGCGCTGGTGGTGGATCGTTCCGGCAAGGTGATCCTCACGGACCTGCGGGGTGGTGAGATCGCGGCCGGTGACCTGGTGCTGCGGATGGACATCGCGCAGCTGCTGACCACGCTCGGCCTGCGGATCGGCGCGGAGCGGTCGGTGGCCTCGGCCGTGTCGGTGCTCGGCCCGGACGCGGTGGCGGACTGCCTGCCGCTGCTCCAGCCGATCGCGCTGAGCCGGTCCACCCGGGCGACCCTGCGCAAGCTGGCCCGGGAGCGGGCCGACCGGCAGCGGGAAGCCGTGCTGGAGTCCTCGCGGGCGGCGAAGGCCGCGCGCGAGGCGGGCGACGGCGCCGCACCGGCGGCCCCCAGCCCGGCCGCCGACCGCAAGGCCGAGAAGAGGGCGCTGGACGACGCGCTGGAGGGGGCGCGGGAGGAGGACCTGCTCAGCCAGATCCGTCGGCAGGTGCTGCTGATCCGCCCGCAGGCGCCGGTGGAGCCGGCCCGGCTGGAGCGGATCCGGCCGCGCACGCTGGTCTCCTTTATCGCGGGTGCCTTCGGCGCGTACTTCCTGCTCACGCAGCTGGCGCACGTGGACTTCGCGACCATCGTCGGCCAGGCGCAGTGGGGCTGGGTCGGGGCGGCGCTCGCCTTCTCGGCGCTGACGTACTTCGCGGCGGCGATGAGCCTGCTGGGCTTCGTCCCGGAACGGGTGTCCTTCCTGCGGACGGTGGTCGCGCAGGTCGCGGGGTCGTTCGTGAAGCTGGTCGCCCCGGCGGCGGTGGGCGGTGTCGCGCTGAACACCCGGTTCCTGCAACGGGCGGGCGTCCGGCCGGGGCTGGCGGTGGCGAGCGTCGGCGCTTCGCAGCTCTTCGGGCTGGCCAGCCACATCCTGCTGCTGCTGGCCTTCGGCTACCTGACGGGCACGGAGAAGACCCCGGAGATGACCCCGTCGAGGACGGTCATCGCGGGCCTGCTGACGGTGGCGGTGCTGGTGCTGGTCGTCACGGCGGTGCCGTTCCTGCGGAAGTTCGTGGTGACGCGGGTGCGGGCGCTGTTCGCGGGCGTGGTGCCGCGCATGCTGGACGTGCTCCAGCGGCCGCAGAAGCTGATGACCGGCATCGGCGGCATGCTGCTGCTGACCGGCTGCTTCGTGATGTGCCTGGACGCCTCGATCCGCGCCTTCGGGGGCGGGGAGGCCATCAGCTACGCGAGCATCGCGGTGGTGTTCCTGGCGGGCAACGCGCTCGGCTCGGCGGCGCCGACGCCGGGCGGCATCGGGGCGGTGGAGACCACCCTGACGCTGGGTCTGATCGCGGCGGGGCTGGAGAAGGAGGTCGCGATCTCGGCGGTGCTGCTGTTCCGTCTGATGACCTTCTGGCTGCCGGTGCTGCCGGGGTGGCTGTCGTTCAACTTCCTGACCCGCAAGGAAGCGATCTAGCTCCGCGGGTGGCGCAGCGGGGGGGGCGGGCCGTGTACGCGGCCCCTGCGCGGGGCCTGCCCCTCCCCACCCTTCGCCCGTTCCCCGGGGCTCCGCCCCGGACCCCGCGCCTCCCACGTCGGCGGCCGGCTCTGCCGACCCCGCCCCGAGTCCCGCCCGCGGGGCCCGAGGTCCAGCGGGCGCCCCCGCGGGCGGGGCGGGCACGCCGGGAGCGGAGAGGCGTTGGCGTGGAGCCGGCCTGTACGCCGGGTTCTGTCACCGGGCGACCTCCCGGTCGCCGCCACGTCGGCCCGTTCGGCGGCGGCGAACGGCACCGCCGCCCCCGCCACGGAGTCCTCGCCACCACCGGCCACGCTCCGGCCTCGGAGGGCCACCGCCGGGGCCCGGGCAATCCCGAGCCTCCGCCTCCGCCGCGGAGCCCCTCACCACCACCGGCCACGCTCCGGCCCCCAGGCCGGGCCAGGCCGCCTCGGCCAGGGCGTCCGTGGCAGCCACCGGCCCCGCTCCGACACCCGTCAGGCCCCGGCCACGGCGCGAGCCGCCCCGAGCGCCGTACCCGACAGGCCACTGCCGCCCGCCCTCGTCACCCTGCCCTTCGTCACCACCAGCCCCGCTCCGGCCCGCGAGGCCGCAGCCGCCCCCGCCACGGAGCCCCTCGCCACCACCGCCACCTTCCGCCCCCGGCGGGCAACGGTCGCCGTCCCGTCCCCCGGACGGGTCAGCGCGCGGGCGGGGGGCGGGGTGCGCCCACAGGATGGGGGCATGCCGAGAAACGTCCTCCGGGCCACCACCGCCGCCGCCCTCGCCGCCACGCTGCTCACGACCGGCGCCTGTTCCGACGGAGACGGCAGCAACGGCCGGAGAACCGGGTCCGGCGCCGCCGAGCCGGTAAAGCCCCTCTCCTGGGGCGAGTGCAACGCCCCCACGGCCGCCCAGGGCAGCGGGCCGGCACCAGGCCGGGACTGGCAGTGCGCCACGCTCGACGTACCGCTCGACTACGCCGAGCCGGAGGGCGAGACCATCCCCATCGCCCTGATCCGCGCGAAGGCCCGCCGCCAGGCCGACCGGCTCGGCTCCCTGGTGTTCAACTTCGGCGGGCCCGGCGGGTCCGGGATCGCCACGCTGCCGGGCGCCGCCAAGGAGTACGAGGCCCTGCGCGCCCGGTACGA
This sequence comes from Streptomyces sp. NPDC034043, assembly GCF_055575675.1. Lineage (NCBI taxonomy): Bacteria > Bacillati > Actinomycetota > Actinomycetes > Kitasatosporales > Streptomycetaceae > Streptomyces > Streptomyces sp. NPDC034043. The sequence goes on along the minus strand of NZ_JBVISF010000004.1, from coordinate 469,598 downwards.
CCTGGTGAGCTTCGACCCGCGCGGGGTCGGCGGCAGCGCTCCCGTCCGCTGCGAGGACGACAGGCAGCTGGACGCCTACTACGCGCAGGACTCCTCCCCCGACACCCCGCAGGAGGAGAAGGCCTACGTCGAAGGCATCCGCACCTACCAGGAGGCCTGCCGGGCCAAGTCCGGCAAGGTGCTCCCGTACGTGGGCACCGAGAACGCCGCCCGCGACCTGGACCGGATCCGCCAGGCCCTCGGCGATCAGAAACTGAACTACTTCGGGATCTCCTACGGCACCGAACTCGGCGGGGTCTACGCCCACCTCTTCCCGAAGAACGTCGGCCGGGCCGTCTTCGACGCCGTCGTGGACCCCACCAAGGACGCCGAACAGGGCGCGCTCGGCCAGGCGAAGGGCTTCCAGCTGGCCCTCGGCAACTTCGCCCAGGACTGTGTGGACCGCGGCGACCAGTGCCGGATCCAGGGCAGCACCGCCAAGGAGATCGAGGCGAACGTCATCAAGCTGCAGAAGGACCTGGGCGCCAGGCCGATCCCCGGCATCGGCGGCCGGCGGCTCACCGAGTCCCAGGCGACCAACGGCATCGCCCAGGCCCTGTACTCCAAGGAGTTGTGGCCGCTGCTGGAACAGGGGCTGGACGAGGCCGAAGGCGGCCAGGGGCAGTTGCTGATGGCCCTGTCCGACGCGCTCAACGGCCGTGACCAGAACGGCCGTTACAGCAACATCGGCGCGGCCAACACCGCCATCAACTGCGCCGACTCCAAGGAGCGCTACACCCTGGAGGAGACCAAGGCCCGGCTGCCGCGGTTCCGTTCGGCCTCGCCCGTCTTCGGCGACTTCCTCGGCTGGGCCCTGCTGAGCTGCACCGACTGGCCGGTGCCCGGCGCCTGGCGGACCCCGGATGTCTCCGCCCCCGGTTCCGCGCCGATCCTGGTGATCGGCAACACCGGTGACCCGGCGACCCCCTACGAGGGCGCGCGCAAGATGGCCGAGCGGCTCGGCAAGGGGGTGGGGGTGGAGCTGACGTACAAGGGCGAGGGGCACGGCGCGTACAACAGCGGCGACAAGTGCGTCCAGGGCGCGGTGAACGCGTACCTGCTGGACGGGAAGGTGCCGGGCGCGGGCACCGTCTGCGCGGCGGCATGAGGAAGGGGCCGTACCCGCCGGGCGGGTACGGCCCCTTTCCGGGACACTACCGGGAAGACCGGTGGACCGGTGGACCGGTGGACCGGTGCTAGTAGACCGGCTTCTCGGGCTCGATCTGGTGGACCCAGCCGATGACGCCGCCGCCGACGTGCACCGCGTCGGAGAAGCCCGCGGACTTCAGCACCGCGAGGACTTCCGCACTGCGGACACCCGTCTTGCAGTGCAAGACGATCCGCTTGTCCTGCGGCAGGTCCTGGAGGGCGGTGCCCATCAGGAACTCGCCCTTGGGGATCAGCTTCGCGCCGGGGATGGAGACGATCTCGTACTCGTTCTTCTCACGGACGTCGATGATCTCGATCTTCTCGTCCGCGTCGATCCACTCCTTGAGCTGCTTGGGAGTGATCGTGGAGCCCGCGGCGGCCTCCTGGGCCTCCTCCGACACGACGCCGCAGAAGGCCTCGTAGTCGATGAGCTCGGTGACGGTCGGGTTCGGACCGCAGACCGCGCAGTCGGGGTCCTTGCGGACCTTGACCTGGCGGTACTGCATCTCCAGGGCGTCGTAGATCATCAGGCGGCCGACGAGCGGCTCGCCGACGCCGGTGAGGACCTTGATGGCCTCGGTGACCTGGATCGAGCCGATGGACGCGCAGAGCACGCCCAGTACGCCGCCCTCGGCGCAGCTCGGGACCATGCCCGGCGGCGGGGGCTCCGGGTACAGGCAGCGGTAGCAGGGGCCGTGCTCGGACCAGAAGACGGAGGCCTGGCCGTCGAAGCGGTAGATCGAACCCCATACGTACGGCTTGTTCAGCAGCACGCAGGCGTCGTTGACCAGGTAGCGCGTGGCGAAGTTGTCCGTGCCGTCGACGATGAGGTCGTACTGGCTGAAGATCTCCATCACGTTGTCGGCTTCGAGCCGCTCTTCGTGCAGGACCACGTTCACGTACGGGTTGATGCCCAGCACGCTGTCGCGGGCGGACTCGGCCTTGGAACGGCCGATGTCCGCCTGGCTGTGGATGATCTGGCGCTGCAGGTTCGACTCGTCGACCTCGTCGAACTCCACGATGCCCAGCGTGCCCACACCGGCCGCGGCCAGGTACATCAGGGCGGGCGAGCCGAGACCGCCGGCACCCACGGCGAGCACCTTGGCGTTCTTCAGGCGCTTCTGCCCGTCCATCCCGACGTCGGGGATGATCAGGTGACGCGAGTACCGACGGACCTCGTCAACGGTGAGCTCAGCGGCTGGCTCAACCAGGGGTGGCAGCGACACGGGGACTCCAGGGTCATCCCCGCGGACGCGGGGAGCATTTAAGGGTTGTTCTATCCCGTAACAGTGCCACGCCCGTCTTCATTCCAAGACACCCGTCCCGATCCGCGAGACGATTTCGTCCCAGTACGCGGGCATGGAGGCCCAGGGGTCTCGGTCGGCCGCGCCGCGCCGGTCGGTGAACCAGACGGTGCCCGCTCCCTGCCAGCGGGCGATCCGCATGGCCTCCTCCAGGTGCATGCGCGGCACCCCGTGGACGAGGTGGCAGAACCGCTCCGGCGGATGGTCGGCGGTCCACTCCGCCACCTGCGACCAGCGGTAGTCGGCCCAGGCCCCGGAGTAGGTGACCAGCTGGTCGGCGGCCTCCACGTAGCCCTCGTAGGGGTGCGTTCCGTGCCCCAGCACGATCCGCACGTCCTCTCCGAGCCCCCTCAGCGCGTCGGTCACCCGGCGGACGGCGGACAGCTCCGCCCGGTCGGCGGGGGTGCCGGCCAGGTAGAAGCCGCTGACGCCGTACCAGTCGCGGAACCGGTGCGCGTCGGAGAGCAGCTCCCCGAAGGAGCGGGAGCCGTTCCGTACGGCGAGGTGCCCGAGGACGGTTCCGCCCGCGGCCCGCAGCTTCGCGGCCGCCTCCGTGCAGTGCGGGTCGGGCCGGCCGCCGGGGCCGGCCGCGACGTTGAGCACCGCCCAGTGCAGGGGGGTCCCGGGGCGGGTCAGCTCGGCCCACTCCACCGGGGCGACCAGCGGGTGCGCGTAGCCGGGGATGCCCAGGCCGAGCCGGCCGGCCTCGGTCGCTGCCGTCGCCGTGGACCCGGGCGGGGTGGTCAGATGCGGCACGCCGCCTCCATCCAGATGTCCGCGAGGGACTCCTCCAGGTTGATCCGGGGCCGCCAGCCGAGCCGGTCGCGGGCGGTGCGGACGTCGGCCTGCTGCCAGGCGCCGCAGCCGTCGGGGTAGGGGTACGCCTGGGGGGCCGCGGCGAGCTGCTCGGGCGTGGCCTCGGAGCGGGGGGAGCCGATGGCGGACAGGCCCGGGGGGCGGCCGCCGTGCCCGTGCCGGCCGTCGCCGTGCGGTACGTCCAGCTCGTGCAGGGCGCCGCCGTAGCCGGCGACCCGGGCGAGGACGGCCGCCGCGTCGCGCAGCCGCACCGCGCGGCCGGTGCCGATGTTCACGACGCCCTGGGCGGCGGACAGGGACGCGGCGTGCACCGCCCGCGCGACGTCCCGTACGTCGACGAAGTCGCGCTGCACCCCGAGGCCGCTCAGCTTGAGCTCGCCGTCCCCGGACTGCATGGCCCGCCGCATCGCCTCGGCGAGCCGGCCAAGCGGGGAGCCGGCCGGGGTGCCCGGTCCGACGGGCGAGAAGACCCGCAGGACGACGGCGTCCAGTCCCGAGCCCAGGACGAGCTCGGTGGCGGCGAGTTTGCTGACGCCGTACGGCCCGCCGGGTCTCGGGACCGCGTCCTCGGCCGTGGAGGACCCGGGCTGGCTGGGCCCGTACTCGGCGGCGCAGCCGAGCTGGACGAGGCGGGCCCCGCAGCCGCTGCGGCGCAGGGACTCGCAGATGGTGGCGACGGCGACGGTGTTGTGCCGGGTCAGTTCCCGGGCGCCGCCGCGGGTGGCGCCCGCGCAGTTGATGACGACGCCCGGGTGGACGGCGTCCAGGAACCGGGTGAGCGCGCCGGGGCTGCCGGTGGCGAGGTCGAAGCGGACGTCGGCGTCGTCGCCGCGGCCGAGCGCGGTGAGCTGTACGGCGGGGTCGGCGAGCAGCCGGTCCGCGACGTAGCGCCCGAGGTATCCGTTGGCTCCGATCAGCAGCACCCTCATCGCGCAACCCCTTGGTCGATTGGCTGGCCGGTCATCCTGTTTCTCCTTGGTGTCGCTGGGGTCGGTGACGCGCGTGTGCGGAGGCACGGGACAGCGCGAGGAAGGCGTGTACGAGGAGTCCCGCCGCGGCGGCGGCGACCGCCGCCGGGGCCGGGACCAGGGCGAGCGCCAGGGCCGCGGCCACCGGGGGGCGGCGGGCGCCGTGCCGGAGCAGCAGCCGGGCCAGGAACAGCAGCACCGCGAGCGGTACGGCCGTCCCCGGGGCGGCCCCGGTGAGCGCGGCCGCCCCCATGGCGGCCGCGGCGAACAGCAGGAGGGTCCCGGCGAGCAGCGGCCGCGCCCCGGCGGCGAAGTCCTCCAGGGCCCGGCTCCCGGCGAGCCGGCGGCGCGCCCGGGCGGCGTAGAGGACCGCGGCGAGGTGTCCGGGGGCGACGGCCAGCGCGAGGGCCGCGCCGAGGGCGGGGCCGTGCCGGTGGACGGCCCAGCCGACGGCGGCCGCCGCCAGCAGGTGGACGGCGCGGGGGAAGCGGCCCCGGGCGCTGCGCCCGGGCCACACCAGCGCGGCGGCGGTGACGAGCGCCGCGAGGGGTCCGGCCCCCGGGGTCCCGGTGGCGGCCGCGCCGAGGGCGAGGGCACCGGGCAGCAGGGCGTACCCGAAGCCGCGTACGGCCCGGGCGGTGGCCGGGGGCTGCGCGGGCGCGGGGCCGGGGGCCTCGCCGCGCGGGGTCCGCGCGTACAGCTCCTCGGCGAGGGTGAAGACGTCCCGGTGCCGGAACCGTGCGGCGGTGCGGTCGGTGAGGCCGTGCGCCTCCAGTCCGGCGGCGATCTCCAGCGGGTCGACGGCCCGCTCACAGAGCTCCCGGTGCCGGTGCAGCAGTGCCTTGACGGGGTCCCCGCCGGGCCTGCGGCGGGCCTTCTCCGGCCCGGCGGCCGCATCCCCGGCGGCCCCCGCCCCGGTGGCGGCCGCGACCGGCCCGGCCCCGTGCGGACCGGCCCCGTGCGGACCGGCCACGCCGGCGGGAGCCGGGGCGGGGTCCGCGGGCAGGGCCCCGGGCGGCGGGGGCGCCGCGCCCGCGAGGTCCGAGGTCGTCATGCCATCGCCTCCGAAGCCAGTCCCGTCTCGGCCGGGCGGGCGACCCACGGCCCCGGCACGCGCGCCTCCGCCGGACAGTCGAACGGCACCTCGCCCTCGGGCCGCGCCGAGCCGGTGGCCAGCAGCCGCAGGTAGCTCTCGCGGAAGGCCTCCACGTTCTGCTCGACGGTGAAGAGTTCCAACGCCCTCGCCCGCGCCGCGGCGCCCAGCCGCTGGGCCCGCTCGGGGTCCTCCAGCAGTGCGAGGCAGGCCTCGGCCAGGGCGCGGGGGTTGCGCGGGGGGACGACGAGCCCAGTGCCGCCGATGACCTCGCGGACGGCTCCGACGTCGGTGGAGACGGTGGCCCGGCCGCAGAACATGGCCTCGGCGAGGGTGATGGGGAAGCCCTCGATCACCGAGGACAGCAGCACAATCCGCCCGGCCCCGTACGCGTCGGCGGGCGTGGGCGCCTCGGGGCCGCCGATCTCCTCGAAGGTGACCGGGCTCTCCCCCACCGTGCGCGCGTCGGCGGCCTCGTCGGGGAAGAGCTGCGCGGCCAGCGAGCGGCAGTCGGCCAGGTATCCGGGGGCGGCCGCCGAGGCGAAGATCCGCAGCCGGGTGTGGGGTGCGGCCCGGCGGACCTCCGCGAAGGCGTGCAGCAGGGCGATCAGGTCCTTGGCCGGCTCGACCCGCCCGACCCACACCAGGGTGTCCGGGTCCCCGCGGCCGGGGTCCTCGCCGACGGTGGCGAATCGGTCCGCCTCCATGCCCGGGTAGACCGTCCGCAGCCGCTCCCGGGACGCCCCGCAGCGCTCCTGCCAGCGGCGGGCGTGCGCGTTGCCGGGGGTGAGCAGGTCGGCGCGGGCGTAGATCTCCCCGGCGAGGCGGATGTGGAGGGCGGCCAGCAGGGCCCGTACGGCGGGGCGGGTCTCCTCGCGCCGTTCCAGATAGTGGGCGCGGAGCTGGACGCCGTACTCGGTGACCAGCAGCGGGACTCCGAAGAAGCGTTTGGCCAGCAGTCCGGGAACGGCCGCCACCCCGCCGGCGGCGGCGTGGCACACGTCGACCCGGCCGAGGCCCTCGTCCTCGTACCAGTCGAGGGACAACGGGCGCAGCGCGCGCTCCAGTTCGTCGACGAACTGGAGCAGGTCGGGGACCGCCGCCGTCCGCACGGCGCGGCTCGCGCCCCGGGCGCGGCTGCCGGCCTCCACCACCCGCACGGCGGTCTCGGAGCGCAGGGCCGCGTACATCCCGCCCTGTTCACCGGCGAGTTCGGCGAGACCGTACAGTCCGGCGGCGAAGGCCTCGGGCCCGTCCTCGCAGATCCCCCGGACCAGCTCCGCGAGGCCCTCCGCGAAGCGCCGCCGCTCGCGGCGGGAGTACGTCCGCCCGTCGTCGGCGGGGGCCCACAGCGGGGCGGTGCGCACACGGGTGACGTGCGGCGGGAGCGTGACCCGGCCGCGTTCCTCCTGGCCGGCGGTGCGGCTCAGCGCGTAGAGCTCGAACTCGTGCTGCGGCAGTCCGCGCACGAGCCGGTCGCACCAGAGCCTGGCCTCTCCCGCCGCGTACGGATAACCACCTTCCGTGACCAGTCCGATCCGCACGAGTGGCACCCCCGATCTCCCGTTCCAGGCGGTCGCCGTCGGTCCGGCGACCCGCCGCGGGAAACTCAAGCGGATGCGCCGGTGGCGCGGCGGACGGTTGTCCGTCGCGCCACCGGAAGGGGTGAAGAGTCGTAACTTTCCCGTACGGTTCGCGTTCGAGGACGCTAGGAAGGGCGTAACGCGAAGGCCACCCGGCGTTCGGTACCGCGGACCCGGTCCGGGGCCGCGGACCGGGTCCGGGGCCGCGGACCCGGTCAGTTGCCGGGGTACACCCAGGGGTTGGCCTTGCAGGGGATGTTGTCGATGGTCAGGGACTTCGTCTGCTGCTGCATGATCGGCGCGAGCGCGCCCGGGGTCTGACAGCTGACGTGTCCGTGGCCGAGCCGGTGTCCGACCTCGTGGTTGATGAGCATCTGCCGGTAGGCGAGCATCTGGTCGGGGCCGTAGGTCTGCGAACCCTGGCCCCACCGGAAGGCGTTGATCATCACGCGCTCGGTGGCGGCGGAGTCGCAGGAGACGTTGTCGACGGTGGTGTCCAGACCGGATTTCGCGCACCAGACGCCGGTGGTCCCCGGGCTGGCCAGGGTGATCACGAACTCGGCCTCGCCGCCCGGCACCCGCTCGAAGGTCATCGCACCGTCGTGGGCCCAGCTGCGCGGGTCGTTGAGGGTGCGCTGCACGGCGTCGGCGAACAGCTGCGCGTCCATGCCGAGGCCCTGTTCCACGTCGACCCGGTAGCGCACCCGCTTCCCCTTGCCCGGGGCCTTGTCGACGCCGGGCACGGTGTCGAAGGTCCCCGGGCCGGCGAGCTTGGCGTCGATGGGCAGCTGCCGCGCCATCCGCTCCTCGTACGTGGGCGGCTGCGCGGCCGGGGCGGGCGGGACGGACGGGGTGGGGCGGCCGTCGGAGCGGGAGGCCGGCGAGCGGTCGCTCTGGGTGCGCGGGAGCGCGTCGTCCCCGGCGGCGCGGGTGGCGGCGGCGTCGGAGTCGCCCTCGGTGGCCACCTGTCCGGCTACGACGACGGCGAGCACGGTGGTGACGGCCGCCGCGGCCATTCCGGTGTACGTACGGATCTTCGCGCCACGGCCGCTCGCGGGGGCGGCGGGCGCTGCGGGCGTGCGGGGCCCGGGCACCCGGCGGTGGGAGCCGGTCGAGCCGAGGGGGTCGCGCGGGGCGGATCCCGGCGCGGGCCGGGCCGCCGCCGGAGCGGGCGCGGGCGCGGCGGTGGCGGCCCGGGGGGCGCCGAACCGGTCGCCGTGGACGGCACCCGTCCCGGGGGCCCGGCCGGCGCCGCCGCCTTCGCGCTGCTCGGGGTGACCGCCGGGGCGCGCACCGCGGGGTGCGGGGCGGGCGTGGGGCGCGTACCCCTGGTGGACCACGGTGGGCTCGGCGTCCCCGTGCGCTCCGCCGGCAGCGCCGGTGTGGGGCGCGGGCTCGTACGGGTCGTGGGGGTACCGCGGGTGCGCGTGGGCCTCGTGGGGCGCCGGCTCGTACGGACCGTGCGGGTAGTGCGCGGGGGCCTCGTGGGGCGCGGGCTCGTGCGCGTACTGCCGGTGCGCGTTGGCCTCGTGGGGTGCCGGCTCGTACGGATCGTGCGCGTACTGCCGGTGCGCGGGGGCCTCGGGTTCGTACGGCTCGGGGGTGTACAGCCCGTCCGGGTGGGGGCCGACGGCGTGGGGGCCGGCCGCGTATCCCTGCGGCTCGTACGCCGCCGTCGGCTGCCCGGGCTCCGCGGGCGGACGGACCGGGGCGGAGGCCTTGCGACTATGTCGTCCCACGTCCTCAGCCCTTGCCGTCTTCGGTACTTCGGTCGGATACCCGCTCGGCGGTGTCACGCAGCAGGTCCCGGAAGGCCGCCGCGACCACCTCGGGGTACTCCATCATCGCCACGTGCCCGGCCTCGGGCAGGCACAGCAGCCGCGAGCCGCGGAAGGACGCGGCGGCCCTGCGCGCCATACGGTACGAGACCAGTTGGTCTCGCCCACCGTAGACGAGCAGGGTCGGCGCGAGCACGCGCTGCGCCTGGCGCCAAAGTCCGTGTTGCCCGCCGAGGGTGTACGCGTCGACGATCCCCCGCGAGGAGCGGGTCATCACGTCCCAGAAGTAGGGCAGCGCCATGCGCCGCTCCATCTCCTCGACGGCGGCGCGGAAGCCCTCCGCCGTCACCCGTGAGGGGTCTCCGTAACAGAGGGCCGTCACTCCCCGGGTGCGCTGTTCGGCCGTCATGCCGTACGTGAGCCGGCCGAAGAGCGCGGCGACGCCCGGGAGGGCGAGCAGGGCGGTGGGCACGGCCGCCCTCTGCACGCGCAGCTCCGGCAGCGCGGGCGAGACGAGCGTCAGGGTGCGCACCAGGTCGGGGCGGACGGCCGCGACGCGGGTGGAGACCGCCCCGCCGAGGGAGTTGCCGAAGAGGTGCACCGGCCCGCGCCCGGCGGCGTCGAGGTGGCGGATGACGGCGCGGGCGAGCGCGGTCACCGAGTAGTCCCGGTCGGCGGGCGGCGGGGACCAGCCGAATCCGGGCAGGTCCACGGCCTCGCCGTCGACGCTTCCGGCCAGCTGCTCCATGAGGGCCGACCAGTTCTGGGAGGAACCGCCGAGCCCGTGGACGAAGAGCGCCGGCGGCAGGCCCGCCCGCTGCGGCGGCCGGAAACGTACGTTCATTTCCAGGCCCGGCAGCGCGACGGTGCGCAGCTGCTCCCCGTCGGCCACCCGGACGGCACCCGCCTGGGAGGCCGGTCCGGTGGTGGACCGTACGCCCGGCGGCTCGGTCGAAGACATGGGCCAATGTTACGAGACGATCACGCCCGGCCCCTTGCGTTCGCTTGTGTTCGCGGTCACAGGACCGTCTGGCGGCGGACTGCCGATCCTCCTAGTCTCGTAGTGGGATGACGAGCGAAGGCGAGGGGAGCGGAATGACTGTGGACCCTGCGGAGCCGGACACCTTCCGGGAAGAGTTGCGGGACGACCTCGGTACCGAGGCGCCGGAAGCCGACGCCGCCGAGCAGCACACCGAGATCCAGCCGCAGGAGGACGATCCGCTCGTCGGCCTGGATCCGGACGAGGCGCCGGTGGCGGACGCCGCCGAGCAGGCCCGGGTGGTCCCGCTGGACGAGGAGGACTACCGCTGACCCCGTCCTCCGACGGGCGCTGACCAGCGTGTCAGGCGTGTGTCCGAGCGGTCCGTACCGCGAGAAAACTCGGCTTGAACCCACCAGATCCGGTTACCGAAAAGTACGATGGCGGCGCGGCGCAGAGCGCACTGTGTTCTTAGAGAAAGTGGGAGGCGGCGTGACAGCCATCGAGCAGACCGAGGCAGCGCGTCCGCGGGGCACGCGACTGCCGCGCCGGGCCCGGCGCAACCAGCTGCTGGGCGCGGCCCAGGAGGTTTTCGTCGCGCAGGGCTACCACGCGGCCGCGATGGATGACATCGCCGAGCGCGCCGGCGTCAGCAAGCCGGTGCTCTACCAGCACTTCCCCGGCAAGCTCGACCTGTACCTGGCCCTGCTGGACCAGCACTGCGAGAGCCTGCTGCAGGCCGTGCGCGGGGCGCTGGCGTCGACCAGTGACAACAAGCTGCGCGTGGCGGCGACGATGGACGCCTACTTCGCGTACGTCGAGGACGAGGGGGGCGCCTTCCGGCTGGTGTTCGAGTCGGACCTGACGAACGAGCCGGCGGTGCGCGAGCGCGTCGACCGGGTCTCGCTCCAGTGCGCGGAGGCCATCTCGGACGTCATCGCCGAGGACACGGGCCTGTCGAAGGACGAGTCGATGCTGCTGGCGGTGGGCCTGGGCGGGGTCTCGCAGGTCGTCGCCCGGTACTGGCTCTCCAGTGAGAGCCCGGTCGCCCGTGACACGGCGGTGGGCCTGCTGACCTCGCTGGCGTGGCGCGGTATCGCCGGTTTCCCGCTGCACGGCACGGAGGCCTGACCGGCGGTTGTTCGCTGCCAGCGTGTCCGCCGCGAGCCGATCGTGTCCCCTCTCCGGGCTAATGTGGACCGGGTACGGCGCGGCTGATCGCGCGAACCGGACCGTCGGAGGGACAAAGCCGTGGAGGTCAAGATCGGCGTGCAGCACGCACCCCGGGAGATCGTGCTGGAGAGCGACCTGAGCGCCGAGGAGCTGGAGGCCATCGTGGCCGCCGCGCTGTCCGGTACGGCGCCGCTGCTGAGCCTGACCGACGTCAAGGGCCGCAAGGTCCTCGTGCCGTCCGACCGCCTGTCGTACGTCGACCTGGGCGAGCCGAGCGTGCGCAAGGTCGGTTTCGGGGCGCTCTGACGCTCTTCGAGGCACCGAGGACGAAGGAAACGGCCCGGCGGATGGTTCCGCCGGGCCGTTTCCCTTTCTTCCGCTTCGGGTAGGGAGCGCAGTGACCCGTTTGCCCCGACGCATGGGAGTGACCAGATGCTGCTGATGGAGGCGCTCGGCTCAGGTCTGCTGGGCCTCGCACTGTCCGGCGCCGCCTCGCGGGTCCTCGCGCAGCGACTGCCCTCCACGAGAACGGTCCTGGTCAGCGGGGTGGCCGGCGCCCTTTTCGGGGCGTATCTGACGCACATGTCGCTGGGCCCGGGGCACAACACCCTGTTCGCGACCCTGCTGGGGGGCGTCGGCGTGTCCGCCGTCGTGCTCTCCCTGCTGCTGCGTCCCGCCGCCGGCTCCCGGCGGTCCCCCCGGCGCGCTCCGTTTTCGCTCTCGTCGGGGGGCTGAGCAGAGCTCGCGTCCGGGTGGAGCGGGGTGCGTGCCGGGAGGGTTCCCGGGACCGTCAGGCCGCGAGGCCCAGGGCCGCCATGCGCTTGGTGTGCGCCTTGGTGATCCGGGTGAACATCTCGCCGACGGCCGCCAGGTCGAAGCCGGCCGCCATCCCGTCGACGCCGCCGACCAGCATGGTGGACAGCGCGTCGCGCTCGGCGACCACGCGCTGCGCCTGCGAGAGGGCCTCGCCCATCAGCCGGCGGGCCCACAGCGCGAGCCGCCCGCCGCAGCGCGGGTCGGCCTCGATGGCGGCGCGGACCTTCTCGACGGCGAAGCCGCCGTGGCCGGTGTCGTCGAGGACGCCGACGACCAGGGCGCGGGTGTCGGAGTCGAGGTGGTTGGCGACCTCGCGGTAGAAGTCACTGGCGATCGAGTCGCCGACGTACGCCTTGACCAGGCCCTCCAGCCAGTCGGAGGGGGCGGTCTGGCGGTGGAAGTCGTCCACGCCCTTGGCGAAGGGCTCCATCGCGGCGGTCGGCTCGGCGTCGATGGCCGCGAGGCGGTCGCGCAGCCGCTCGAAGTGGTGGAATTCGGCGGAGGCCATCTTCGCCAGCTCGGCCTTGTCGCCGAGGGTGGGGGCGAGCTTCGCGTCCTCCGCGAGGCGCTCGAAGGCCGCGAGCTCCCCGTACGCCAGCGCGCCCAGCAGGTCCACGACGGCGGCCCGGTACTGGGGGGAGGCGGAGGCCGTCGCCCAGTCCTGGTTGGCGATTCCCTGGGCCCCCGGGGTGTTGTCGTCGGCGGGAGATGCGTTTTCTACGGTCGACATGCTCCGCACAATAGCCCGCCTAAAGGGCGCACAAGTCACCACGGCCGCGCACTGCCGCTCCGTGTAAACACGCCTACGTGGTGAATTCACCCGACACACCTGCGCGATTCCGGGGTACAGTGGTAATGCGCCTGCCGGATACTCGGCGGGCCATCCGAATGAGGATGCCCGGTCGGTGGCCCGATCGGCTCCACCCGACCGCCCTCAGCGTGGTGGTGCGCCCATGCGTACCGGCCCGCACGAGGGGCCCCCTCAGCGGCAGAAGCGCTTGAGCGAAGGCCAGTGGTCCCGCGCAGCTTTGTACGGCTCGCCCGAACGTGGGCGCAGTACTGCAGGCCCGGCACGGTAAGACCCCCTCGCCGCCTCGCGCCGCGTCTCACAGAAGAGGCAGCACCCTGACTACTTTCCGTGACCTCGGGATCTTCCCCGAGACGGCCGAGGCCCTCGAAGCCGTCGGCATCGTGTCCCCCTTCCCCATCCAGGAGATGACCCTCCCCGTCGCCCTCTCCGGCTCGGACGTCATCGGCCAGGCGAAGACCGGAACCGGCAAGACGCTCGGTTTCGGCCTTCCGCTGCTGGAGCGGGTCGTCGTCCCCGCGGACGTCGAGGTCGGCCGGGCCAGGCCCGACCAGCTGACCGACGCTCCCCAGGCCCTCGTGGTGGTTCCCACCCGCGAGCTCTGCACCCAGGTCACCAACGACCTGCTCACCGCGGGCAAGGTCCGCAACGTCCGCGTCCTCGCCATATACGGCGGCCGCGCGTACGAGCCCCAGGTCGAGGCGCTCAAGAAGGGCGTCGACGTGATCGTCGGCACCCCGGGCCGCCTGCTGGACCTGGCGGGCCAGAAGAAGCTCGACCTCTCGCACGTCAAGGCGCTCGTCCTGGACGAGGCCGACGAGATGCTCGACCTGGGCTTCCTGCCCGACGTCGAGAAGATCATGAACCTGCTGCCCGCGAAGCGCCAGACGATGCTGTTCTCGGCGACCATGCCGGGCGCCGTCATCGGCCTGGCCCGCCGGTACATGTCGCAGCCGACGCACATCCGCGCCACCTCGCCCGAGGGCGAGGGCGTGACCGTCGCCAACATCACGCAGCACGTCTTCCGTGCGCACAACATGGACAAGCCGGAGCTCGTCTCCCGCATCCTCCAGGCCGAGGGCCGTGGCCTGGCCATGATCTTCTGCCGTACCAAGCGCACGGCGGCCGACATCGCCGAGCAGCTGGAGAAGCGCGGCTTCGCCTCGGGCGCCGTCCACGGCGACCTGGGCCAGGGCGCCCGCGAGCAGGCGCTGCGCGCGTTCCGCAACGGCAAGGTCGACGTGCTGGTGTGCACCGACGTCGCCGCGCGCGGCATCGACGTCGAGGGCGTGACGCACGTCATCAACTACCAGACGCCGGAAGACGAGAAGACCTTCCTGCACCGCGTGGGCCGCACCGGCCGCGCGGGCAACAAGGGCATCGCCGTCACCCTGGTCGACTGGGACGACATCCCGCGCTGGCAGCTGATCAACAAGGCGCTGGAGCTGGACTTCAACGACCCGGTCGAGACGTACTCCACGTCCCCGCACCTGTACGAGCAGCTGAACATCCCGGCCGGCACCAAGGGCATCCTGCCGCGTGCCGAGCGCACGCGGGCCGGCCTGAAGGCCGAGGACCTCGAGGACCTGGGCGAGACCGGCGGGCGTGGTGGCCGTGGCGGCCGCGGCGCTGCCGCCGCCGCCGTGGTGACCGAGGAGCGGCCGCCGCGTACCCGGACGCCGCGTCAGCGCCGCCGGACCCGTGGCGGTGCCGAGCTGGACGCGGAGGCGGGCGTCGAGTCCGCCGCCGTGGCCGAGGCCCCGGCCGCCGAGGCTCCCGCCGCCGACGAGCCGCGCCGGCCGCGCCGCCGCCGGACCCGGGTGAGCGCTTCGGCCGTCGCCGCGGTGGCCGAGGCCGCCGTCGCCGAGGCTCCGGTCGCGGTCGCCGCTCCGGCGGCGGTCGTGGCCGAGACCCCGGCCGTGGTGGAGGCCCCCGTGGCCGAGGCCCCGGCCGTCGTCGAGGAGGCCCCGGTCAAGCCGAAGCGGACGCGGACCCGCAAGGCCGCCGCCGCCGTGGAGGCTCCCGTCGTGGAGGTCCCCGTCGTGGAGGCTCCCGTGGCCGAGGCCCCGGCCGTGGCCGAGGAGGCCCCGGTCAAGCCGAAGCGGACGCGGACCCGCAAGGCCGCCGCCGCCGAGGCCCCCGCCGTGGAGGACCCGGCCGCCGAGGCGGCCCCGGTCAAGCCGCGCCGGGTGCCGACGCGCAAGGCCGCGCCGACCCCGATCCCCGACGTGGTCAAGGGCGCCGTCGCCGACGCCCCCGCGCCGCGCCGGACCCGGACCCGGAAGGCGGCCGTGGCCGCGGCTCCGGAGCCGGACTTCCAGATGGCCCCGCCGGTCGAGCCGGTCAGGACGACCCGCCGGTTCCGCTGACCCGGCCGGGCAAGACGCCCGTACGACGGCCCCGGTCCCCTTCGAGGGGGCCGGGGCCGTCGCCGTACCCGGGCCGCCCTACGGGCCGGTAACCTCGGGCCATGAGCAAGCCGCCGCGCCTCACCCTGCCCCCGGTCGCCCGCGCGTACCGCCTGCACACCGCCCGTGGCGAGTTCGCCGTCCACGAGGCGGGTGAGCCCGTACGCGGAACGGCCCTGCTGGTCCCCGGGTTCACGGGCAGCAAGGAGGACTTCATCGCCCTGCTGGAGCCGCTCGCCGCCGCCGGATACCGGGTGGTCGCCGTGGACGGGCGCGGCCAGTACGAGAGCCCCGGCCCGCGCGACGAGGCCGCGTACGAGCTCCCGGAGCTGGCGCTCGACGTGCTGGCGCAGGCCCGCGCCCTGGGCGCGGGCCCGGGAGGAGAGCCGCTGCACCTGGTCGGCCACTCCCTGGGCGGGCTCGTCGCGCGCGCCGCGGTGCTCCGCGACGCCGCGCCCTTCGCCTCCCTCACCCTGCTGAGCAGCGGGCCCGCCGCCATCGCGGAGGAGCAGCAGGCCCGTACGAAGCTGCTGGTCATGGCGCTGGAGGAGCTGAGGGAGGACATGGGGGCCGTATGGGCGGCGATGCGCGCCCAGGATCCGCCGGACGCCGAGCCCGACTCCGCCGAGCTGGCGGCGTTCCTGCGCGAGCGGTGGCTGCGCACGGTCCCCGAGCAGCTGATCACCACGGGGCGGGTGCTGATCTCGGAGCCCGACCGGGTCGCGGAGCTGGCGGCGGTGCCGCTGCCCAAGCTGGTCCTGTCCGGGGTGGTCGACTACGCCTGGCCGGTGCCGTTGATGGACGACATGGCCGTCCGTCTGGCTGCTTCCCGTGTGGTGGTTGAGGGCGCGGAGCACTCCCCCAACGCGGAGAACCCGCAGGTCACGGCGGGTGCTCTAGGGGACTTCTGGCGATCTTCCAGCGCCCGGTAGTTAGGTAGGGAAAAAATTTCCTTAGCGTAGGGAATGTTTCTCGCGCGGCACCTGTTGACCCCTGTGCAAGGAGAACACCGACGAAGGGAGAAGCCGTGCGCTTCGAAATTCTGCGCCTGGACGACGTCGACGGAACCGCCGTGGACAGCACCGTCGTGGACGCGGCCTCCGTCAACCGGATCGTGCAGCAGGCGGCCTCCATCGGCCAGCGCATCCTGATCCGACCGGCCGAGAGTGCGTCCTCCTGATGCTTTCGAAACGCCCCCGCACCGATCCGGTGCGGGGGCGTTTCGCATGCGTGGGGGCGGTCAGGCGGCGCGGATCACCTGGAGCACGCCGTTGATGATCTGCTGGACGGCGATGGCCGACAGCATCATGCCGGCGAGCCGGGTGACGAGGACGACGCCGCCGTCCTTGATGACGCGGATGATCACCAGCGAGTAGCGCATGGTCAGCCACAGCACGACGTGCATGGCGGCGATCGCCACCCAGACGGAGACCTGGCCGCTCACGCCGTCGGCCTTCTGCACGGCCAGGATGACGGAGACGATCGCACCAGGACCGGCCAGCAGCGGCATGCCCAGCGGGACGAGCGCGACGTTGACGTCCTTGGTCTGCTTGGGCTCGTCCGTCTTGCCGGTGAGCAGGTCGAGCGCGATCAGCAGGAGCAGCAGACCACCGGCGATCATCAGCGCCGGGACGGAGACGTGCAGGTAGTCCAGGATCTGCTGGCCGCAGATGCCGAAGACGGCGATGACTCCGAAGGCCACGCAGACGGCCTGCCAGGCCATGCGGCGCTGGACCTTCGCGGGACGGCCGGAGGTCAGGGCCAGGAAGATCGGCGTGATCCCCGGGGGGTCCATAATCACAAAAAGCGTGAGAAAAAGGGATCCGAAGACGGCGAAATCAAACACAGTGATGCCTTGCAGTGAGGGGTGTTACCGAAAAGCGGGAGGGGGAGGTGTGGGCGCGGCGCTTACGCGCGGGCGTCTCCACCGGCACCGGGCACGGGGAAGGCCCCCGCCGCGCGGCGCGTGATCTCGCCGTAGATCTCGGGGTCGGTGGTGTACTCCCCGAGACGACAGGTCTTGCGGCTGCCGTGGTAGTCGCTGGAGCCGGTCGTCAGCAGACCGAGGTCCCCGGCCAGTCCGCGCAGCCGGGCGCGGGTGGCGGTGTCGTGGTCCATGTGGTCCACCTCGATGCCGTCCAGGCCCGCGGCCGCGAGGGCGGCTATCGCGGACTCGGGCACGCACTCGCCGCGCTTGACGGCGGCGGGGTGCGCGAAGACGGTGACCCCGCCGGCCGCCTTGACCAGGCGGATGGCGTCAAAGGGGTCGAGCTCGTGCTTCTCGGCGTACGCGCGGCCGCCGTCGGCGAGCCAGTCGGCGGTGAACGCGTCGGACACGGTGGGGACGACGCCCAGCTCGACCATGGCGGTGGCGATGTGGGGCCGGCCCACGGAGCCGTCGCCGGCGATCCGGGCCACCTGCTCCCAGGTGACGTCCACCCCGAGCGCCTGGAGCTTGCCCACCATGGACTGGGCGCGGGGGGTGCGGTCGTCCCGTACGAGTTCCCGCTCGCGAGCGAGCTCGGGCTCCTCGGGGTCGAAGAGGTACGCCAGCATGTGCATCCCGACGCCGTCGAGGCGGCAGGACAGCTCGGCGCCGGTGACCAGCGTCAGCCCGGCCGGCAGCGCGGCGATGGCCTCGGCGTATCCCCCGACGGTGTCGTGGTCGGTCAGCGCGACCACGTCCAGCCCGGCAGCGGCGGCGTTGCGCACCAGCTCGGCGGGGGTGTCGGTGCCGTCGGAGGCCGTGGAGTGGGCGTGCAGGTCGATGCGCACAGCCGGACTCCAGGGTTCACGCGGACGGGGGACACTCCAGGGTACCGCTCGCGCGGCCCGAGCCGGCCCCACGGGGCGGGGGGGGTGGGGTGGGGGCGGTGTCCCGGCCCGCCCTCACGGTCCCAGGATGCGGGGGCTCAGGGCGCCGCACGGGAGGAGCTCGACCTCCGAGCCCGCGTCACGGAGGTCCGTCAGTACCAGCTCGTCGTACATCAGGAGGCCCGTCTGCTCCGGCCAGACGATGGCCCACAGCCACAGCCCGCGCGCCTCCCCCGCGAAGACGGCGCGGTCGTCGGGGGCGCCGTTGAGGTGCCACAGCGGTGTCGGCCGGCCGGCGGCGATGACCTTGGCGTGCGGCGGGGAGGAGACGTCGATGTACGGCCCCGGGTCGGGGGCGTCGATGCCGGCGAAGCGGGAGCCGAGGCCGACGCCCAGCTCCTCCGCGATCAGGACGAGCTCCCCGAGGCCGCCCAGCGGTCCCGGGCCGGTGCAGGCCACGGCGGTGGCGCGGCCACCGCTGCGGTCGTCACCGGCGCTCGCGACGCCGGTGAACAGCCAGCCGACCGGCAGCGGCCACGGCATCCACACGGGCACGTTCGCCCGGTTGACGACCACCTCCAGCCCCTCGACGCTGGGCGGGATCACAGGCTGTAGCGGGTGGACGGCGCCGTGCACCGCGCACTGCCACGAGTCGGAGAAGAGGCCGGGCGCACGGACCCGGCCACCGCACTTCGGGCAACTCGGTTCGCCCCTCATAAGAAGCACGCTCCTCCCCGCCCGGGGCCTCGTCAAGACGCGGTCACCCGTCCGGGCTCAGTCCAGTGCGACGGCCGTACGCAGAGGGTCCCGCAGATCCGTGCCGCGCGCGAGCCAGCGCTCCTGGAGCGCGGCGGCTCCGTGCACCCGCTTCCAGGCGGCCTCGTTCGCCGTCATGGGGAGGAGGGGGAGGAAGCGGACGGGGTCTATGGGCGCGTCGAGTTCCAGGTCCTCGACCAGTCCGCCGGGCTCGGCGACGAGGACGGAGCTGAACGGCGCCCCGTCCCACAGCGGTTCGCCGATGTCGAGGGAGGCGCCGGGGGCCACGACCAGCCCCTCGACCATCGGGGAGGCCGCCAGCACCGCCAGCGGCCGCAGCAGTTTGTCGGTGGGCGCGAGGCCCGCGCGTACGGTCAGTACCAGTTCGGCGCGCGGGCCGCGCTCCGGGTCGGCGACGACGGCGGTGGGGTCGGACATCGGGTGGGCGGACATGCCGAGGGTCGCGTACCGGACGAAGTCGCCCTCGGTGAAGCGGAGGACCTCGATGCGGTCGGTGCCAAGGAAGGTGACGGAGGCGCGGGCGTCGGGTTCGCCGAGCGTGCTGCGCAGCCGGGCTTCGACGAGGGCCAGAATTTCTGCCATGCAGCGAGCATAGAACTCGTATCCGGCGGGTAAAGGGCGGGTCTTGACCATCCGTCGGCTGATAGTGTTGACAGCTGGTCGGGGCCGCACTCAGAAGAGTTGTTTCAGGGCTCCGGCGACAGGACGTCCCCCACGGGGGACCGGCCGGAGGAGGTGGGGCTGCGATGGACCGAAGTCGATCGTGCAGTACCAATCGCTCTTCGGCGTCCGTCAAGGGCGGCTCCAGCCACCTTTGATCTTCTGATCAGCAGAAGAGCGACGGCAGAACTTTGTCCTCCCGTCCTGTTTCCCTCCGTCGGCCCCGGGCTGCCCGCCCCCGGTCCGCAGAGGGCCTCCCACCCGTACGGTCCAGCGGCCGTGCGCGAGAAGGAGCCTGCCATGTCGATGCTGCCCTACCTCCGTGCCGCCGTCCGTCCGGCACTGCGCAAGCCCACCCCCGTACAGCCCGGTTACGACACCACCCGCGACCCCTCCGCCAGCAGCGCGGTGGTCGACTGCGCCGTCTACCGCGACGGCCGGCGAGCGCAGGGGGACTGCCTGACGCCCCGTGAGGCCCTGCGCCGGGTGCGCGAGGACGGGGGCTTCGCCTGGATCGGTCTGCACGAGCCCACCCACGACGAGTTCGCCGGGATCGCCGCCACCTTCGGCCTGCACCCGCTGGCCGTGGAGGACGCGGTGCACGCCCACCAGCGGCCGAAGCTGGAGCGCTACGACGAGACCCTCTTCACCGTCTTCAAGACGATCCACTACGTGGAGCACGCCGAACTCACCGCCACCAGCGAGGTGGTGGAGACGGGTGAGGTGATGTGCTTCACCGGCCCCGACTTCGTCATCACCGTCCGGCACGGCGGGCAGGGTTCCCTGCGGAGCCTGCGCCACCGCCTCCAGGACGACCCGGAGCTGCTCTCGCGGGGCCCCTCGGCCGTGCTGCACTCGATCGCCGACCACGTGGTCGACGGGTACATCGCGGTCGCGGCGGCCGTGCAGGACGACATCGACGAGGTGGAGAGCGCGGTCTTCGCCGCTCCCGCCAAAGGGGTCGCCCGGGGCGGCGACGCGGGCCGCATCTACCAGCTCAAGCGCGAGGTGCTGGAGTTCAAGCGGGCGGTCTCGCCGCTGCTGCGCCCGATGGAGCTGCTCAGCGAGCGGCCCATGCGGCTGGTGGACCCCGACATCCAGAAGTACTTCCGGGACGTGGCCGACCACCTCGCGCGGGTGCACGAGCAGGTCATCGGTTTCGACGAGCTGCTGAACTCCATCCTCCAGGCGAACCTGGCCCAGGCCTCGGTCGCGCAGAACGAGGACATGCGCAAGATCACCTCCTGGGCGGCGATCATCGCCGTGCCGACGATGATCTGCGGCGTGTACGGGATGAACTTCGAGCACATGCCGGAGCTGCACTGGCGCTACGGCTATCCCCTGGTGATGGCCGCCATCGTGGGCAGTTGCTTCGCCATCCACCGGACCCTGCGCCGCAACGGCTGGCTGTAGGACTCCGGGTGCCGCCGGTCTCACCGGCCGGGTGGCCACCGCCTACCCTGTGCGCATGACTCTCAGCGCGCTCGACCTGGCCCTCGTCGAGGAGGCCTCCAAGAAGTCCGGCCTGATCTGGGTCCGCGGCACCGGTGCCGACCGGGCCCTGTGGCACGCCTGGGTGGACGGCGCCGCGCACGTGCTCGGCGACGGGCCCGGCGAGCAGCCGTTCCCCGGGCTCACCGACGGCGCCTCGGCCGAGGTGACCGTACGCAGCAAGGACAAGGGCGGCCGGCTCGTGGCCTGGACCGCGGCCGTACGGGAGCTCGTACCCGGCAGCGAGTCCTGGGAGGCCGCCGTCGCCGAACTCAAGGGGAAGCGGCTGAACGCGCCCGACTCGGAGGAGATGACGCGGCGCTGGGCGCGCGAGTGCCGGCTGCTGCGCCTGGAGCCGGTGGCGGTGGCCGACCGGCTGCCAGCCGGCTCGCTGGCCGCCCGGCCGCTGGGCTCCCCGGCCGTCACCCGCGGGCCGGTGCCCGCGGGCCTGCCGAAGCTGCTGCTGAAGCGGAAGAGGGCCGCCCGCTAGCGGGTGGGGTCGGAGCCCTGGCCCGACTTCGAGGGGGCCGGGGAGGCGGTGGGGGCGGTGCCCTTGCCGTCCTTGGTGGTGGGCAGCTGGCTGCCGTAGTCCACGGTCTGGTCCTGGGCGGGCGCCTCCAGCGGGAAGGGCTTGCCCCACTCGGAGAGCTCCACCCGGCCGGCGCCGCCCGCGCGCTCCATCAGCAGCGGGTACGGGGTCCCCTCCAGGGACACCGACAGCTTGCCGCCCTTGCCGGCGTCCGCCGAGACGGGGACCGCGCGGGTGTGCCCGACCGTGGTGTAGGCGCCCTTGCTGAGCTTGCCCTGGAGGCCCAGCAGCCCGTCCAGCAGGACGTGCATGTCGGTGAAGCCGCGGAACTGCTTGTACGAGGGGTCCCCTTCGGGCACCTTCACGTACTTGTCGCCGAGCTTGCCCGCCGAGTCGGACTTCCCCCAGAAGGCCGCGCTGGCCTTCAGGTACAGCTGCTCGCCGACCCGCAGCAGCTGGAAGGTGTCCTCGGCCGACTTCACCTCGCCGGAGCCGCCGTCCGCCTTCAGCCGCATGTCGAGGGTGAAGGTCTTGCCGCCGGTGACGAGGGTGCCCGAGAGGTGGACCGAGTTCGCGGCGGTCGCGGCGGCCTTCGCCTGGCCCTCGATCTTTTCGGGGGCGAGCTTGCCGACCCCGTTCGTCCCCTTGTCCGGGTCCGGCTTCTCCGCGCAGCCCGTCCCGGCGACGGTGAGGCCCGCGCACAGGGCACCGATGAAGGCGGCCCGGCGCAACCGTACGGCGGAGGTGTAGGCGGTCACGGGCGGGTGCCTCTCGTCGGGGGTCTGCGGGCAGCAGGCAGCGTACCCGCCCCGGGGCGCGGTCCCGCCGGGCCCCCGGACACCCCGGCCGGACCCCGGCCGGACGGCCCCACCAGGACGCCTTCCCCCGGCACGGGCTAGCCTGAGGCTCGGCACGACTGTTGATGGACGCTCTAGGAGGCGCACGGATGGCTGCAGGCGCCCCGCGGATCTTCGTCTCGCATCTGTCGGGTGTGCCCGTCTTCGACCCCAACGGCGACCAGGTCGGCCGTGTCCGCGACATCGTCGCGATGCTGCGGGTCGGCGGCCGCCCGCCCCGGCTGCTGGGCCTGGTGGTCGAGGTGCTCAGCCGGCGCCGGATCTTCCTGCCGATGACCCGGGTGACGGGTGTGGAGTCCGGCCAGGTCATCACCACCGGTGTCGTCAACATGCGGCGCTTCGAGCAGCGCCCCACCGAGCGGCTGGTCCTCGGCGAACTCCTGGACCGCCGGGTGACGCTGGTCGCCACGGGCGAGGAGGCCACCGTCCTGGACGTGGCCATCCAGCAGCTGCCGGCGCGCCGCGACTGGGAGATCGACCGGATCTTCGTACGCAAGGGCAAGGGCGGCGCGCTGCGCCGGCGCGGCGAGACGCTGACCGTGGAGTGGTCGGCGGTCACCGGCTTCTCCCTGGAGGAGGAGGGCCAGGGCGCCGAGAACCTGGTCGCGACCTTCGAGCAGATGCGTCCGGCGGACCTGGCGAACGTCCTGCACCACCTGACGCCGAAGCGGCGCGCCGAGGTGGCCAACGCGCTCGACGACGACCGGCTCGCGGACGTCCTGGAGGAGCTGCCCGAGGACGACCAGGTGGAGATCCTCGGCAAGCTGAAGGAGGAGCGCGCCGCCGACGTCCTGGAGGCCATGGATCCGGACGACGCGGCCGACCTGCTCTCGGAGCTGCCGGAGGAGGAGAAGGAGCGGCTGCTGACGCTGATGCAGCCGGACGACGCGGCCGACGTGCGCCGGCTGCTGTCGTACGAGGAGAACACGGCGGGCGGTCTGATGACGACCGAGCCGATCGTGCTGCGCCCGGACGCGACGGTCGCGGACGCGCTGGCCCGCGTGCGCAAGTCGGACCTGTCGCCGGCGCTGGCGGCGCAGGTCTACGTCTGCCGGCCGCCGGACGAGACGCCGACGGGCAAGTACCTGGGGACGGTGCACTTCCAGCGGCTGCTGCGCGACCCCCCGTTCACCCTGGTCAGCTCCCTCGTGGACGCGGACCTGCCGCCGCTGCGCCCGGACGCCTCGCTGCCGGCGGTGACGAGCTACCTGGCCGCGTACAACATGGTCGCGGCGCCCGTCGTCGACGAGAGCGGCTCCCTGCTGGGGGCGGTCACCGTCGACGACGTACTGGACCACCTGCTGCCCGACGACTGGCGGGAGACGGACTTCCACTCCGAGGAGGCCCTGCGTGGGCACTGAGCGCGGGCGTGGCGATGCGGCGCGGGAGCGGCGCCGGGAGCGGCGCGAGCATGCCCGGGAGGGGCTCTCGGAGCGGCTGGAGGAGGCCGCGGAGCGGTTGCGCCACGATCGGACGGAACGTTCCGGCGAACGCGCGAGGAGCGCGGCGCCGGCCGGGGCGAGCGCGCTGACGCGTTCGCGCGTACGGCTCGACCAGCCGCGTGCGGCGCGCCGCAGGCTGCTGCCGGAGTACGACCCGGAGGCCTTCGGGCGGCTGTCGGAGCGGGTGGCGCGGTTCCTCGGCACGGGCCGGTTCATCGTCTGGATGACCCTGGTCATCGTGGTGTGGGTGCTGTGGAACATCTTCGCGCCGAAGGACATGCGCTGGGACGAGTACCCCTTCATCTTCCTGACGCTGATGCTGTCCCTCCAGGCCTCGTACGCGGCCCCGCTGATCCTGCTCGCGCAGAACCGGCAGGACGACCGGGACCGGGTCAACCTGGAGCAGGACCGCAAGCAGAACGAGCGCTCCATCGCGGACACGGAGTACCTGACGCGGGAGATCGCGGCGCTGCGGATGGGCCTGGGCGAGGTCGCCACCCGGGACTGGATCAGGTCGGAGTTCCAGGACCTGATCAAGGAGATGGACGAGCGGCGCCTATTCCCCGGGGAAAGTGACGAAGACGACCGCTGATCGGCTTACCTGAGCCCTGCCGCCGAGCCGTACCATCGGGGACATGGCTACCGAGACACCCTCCGCCGCCGTGCCGGAGCAGGACGCGATCCTGGACGCGCTGGCGACGGTCAACGACCCCGAGATCCACCGGCCGATCACCGAGCTCGGCATGGTCAAATCGGTGGAGATCGGTGAGGGCGGCGCCGTCGCCGTCACGGTCTACCTCACGGTGTCGGGCTGCCCCATGCGCGAGACCATCACGAAGAACGTGACCGAGGCCGTGGAGAAGGTCGCGGGCGTCACCTCCGTCGCCGTCTCCCTGGACGTGATGAGCGACGAGCAGCGCAAGGAGCTGGCGGCCACGCTGCGCGGCGGCACCGCCGAGCGGGAGGTGCCCTTCGCCAAGCCCGGTTCGCTGACCCGTGTCTACGCGGTCGCCTCCGGCAAGGGCGGCGTCGGCAAGTCCTCCGTGACGGTCAACCTGGCCGCGGCGATGGCGGCCGACGGTCTGAAGGTCGGCGTGGTCGACGCCGACATCTACGGGCACAGCGTGCCGCGGATGCTCGGCGTGGAGGGCAAGCCCACCCAGGTCGAGAACATGATCATGCCGCCGTCCGCCAACGGTGTGAAGGTCATCTCCATCGGCATGTTCACCCCGGGCAACACCCCCGTGGTGTGGCGCGGCCCGATGCTGCACCGAGCCCTCCAGCAGTTCCTGGCGGACGTGTTCTGGGGCGACCTGGACGTGCTGCTGCTGGACCTGCCGCCGGGCACCGGCGACATCGCGATCTCCGTGGCGCAGCTGGTGCCGAACGCCGAGATCCTCGTCGTGACGACCCCGCAGCAGGCGGCCGCCGAGGTCGCGGAGCGGGCCGGCTCGATCGCGGTGCAGACGCACCAGAAGATCGTCGGCGTCGTCGAGAACATGTCGGGCCTGCCGTGCCCGCACTGCGACGAGATGGTGGACGTGTTCGGTTCGGGCGGCGGTCAGAAGGTCGCCGACGGTCTGACGAGGACGGTCGGCTCGACGGTTCCCGTGCTCGGCACGATCCCGATCGACGTGCGGCTGCGCGAGGGCGGCGACGACGGCAAGCCGGTCGTCCTGTCCGACCCGGACTCCCCCGCGGGTGCGGCCCTGCGCACGATCGCGGGCAAGCTGGGCGGCCGCGCGCGCGGCCTGTCGGGCATGTCCCTGGGGATCACCCCGCGCAACAAGTTCTGAGGCCTGTCGCCGGAGTCGCGCCCGGCCCGCGTCGAGGGCACCGCCCGCAAGGCGGTGCCCTTTCGCGTACCCGGTCCGCGCGCCGGGTCTACTCGTACGCCCCGAGGTCGGCGATCGCGCAGAACCCCAGCCCGTAGGCGCTCATCCCCCGCCCGTACGCCCCGAGGTGGACCCCGTTCCCGGTGGAGCCGGCGAGCACCCACCCGAATTCCGACTCGCGGTAGTGGAACGGCGTCGGTTCGCCGTCCACCGGCAGCGACAGCGTCGACCAGTCCGGCCCGGTGAGGTCGTCGGCGAGTTCCCAGGCGGCCTCGGTCTGCTGGTCCAGCCAGTCGTCGCGCCGGGTGTGGTCCATCTGCGGCGGCCAGCTGTAGGCGAGCAGCCCCGAGCCGGCCAGCCAGGCCGCCGAGGAGACCGAGGTGGCCTCCAGGACGCCGGTGCCGTCGCCGCTGCGGCGCAGGGGGTTGCTGGCGACCGTGACCACCACCGCGAAGCGGTCCTTCTCGCCGGTGGCGATCTCGCCGCGGGCGGACGGTTCGTCGCCGTGGCCGGTGGAGCCGTGTTCCACGGTGCCGTCGGCTCCGGTGCCGACCTGCATGAGCCAGCGGGGGCCGGTGAAGGCCCCGTCCAGCCCGTACCAGGGGAACGCCGCGTTCAGGTAGCCCGCCGCCGCCCGGCGGGCCGGCGGGACGGGTGCGGCGGCCTCGGGGGGCCGGCCGGGGGCGGCCTGGCCGGTGTGTTCCGCGGGCTCGGTCAGCGCGGGCGGTGCGTCTTCGGGGGCTTCGGCGGGCTGCGTGCCTACGCGGCTACTGCTCGTCGTCTCCATGAGTGGCCTCTCGTTCCGTGGGGTCCGGAACGGCCCTCGTTGCGCTGGGGTGCCCCCCTCCGCGGGCGGCCCGGGTCCGGACAGATGGAGGATAGCCATCCGGCCCCGGATCGACGGGCAGGCCGCGGCTCAGGTGGCGTCGGCGTCGAAGGGGGTGCGCGTGTCCTGGGCGGGGGGCGCGGGCTTCTTCAGCAGGTCCGGGCCGGTGCCGGCGGCGGGCGCGGCGGCGGCCCGGGGCTCGTCGGCCTCGCGGCCGTTGACCGCGTCGGTGACCTCGTTCAGTTCCTTGCGGAGGTCGAAGCTGGTGCGCAGTTCCCGGAGGTCCTCGTTCTCGTTCAGCTGCTTGCGGATGAAGGTCTTCGGGTTCAGGTCCTCGAACTCGAAGTCCTTGAACTCCGGGCCCAGTTCGGAGCGGATGTCCTGCTTGGCGCTGTCCGAGAACGCGCGGATCTTCCTGATGAAGCCCGAGACGTCCTGGATCACCTTCGGCAGCTTGTCCGGGCCGAAGACGAGGATGGCGAGCACCACGATGGTGACCAGCTCGAGTGCGCCTATGTCGTTGAACACCTTGCCGCTCCTCGGCTCTCTCCACATCCGGCCCGGTCAACGGTACCCGGCGTTTCTTGCGCGCCCCTACGCCGGTGCGGGACCGTTCGCGGATTCACCCGGGCGTCATCCGGTATTCGTGTGGTGGACCGCGCCGCCCGCCAGCGCCCCGGGGCGTCTCAGGAGCCGCTCGCCGAGCCGAGGACCACGGTCAGGGTGCGTTCCCGGCCGTCGCGCAGCACGGTCAGGCCGAGGCGGTCGCCCGGCCGGTGCGCCCTGATCTTGATGATCAGCTCGTCGCCGCCGTGTACGCGTACGCCGTCCACCTTGGTGATCACGTCGCCGGGCCTGATCCCGGCGCGGGCGCCCGGCCCGTCGGCCACCACGGAGGGCTTGCCGCCCTCGCCCTTGGCGTCGACCCGGGCTCCGTCGCCCTTGTACTCCATGTCCAGGTTGACGCCGATGACGGGGTGGGTGGCGCGGCCGGTGCGGATGAGTTCCTCGGCGACCCGCTTGCCCTGGTTGACGGGGATGGCGAAGCCGAGGCCGATGCTGCCGCTCTGGCGGGTGGGGTCGTCGCCGTCCTCGCCCTTGTCGGCGCCGCGGATGGCGCTGTTGATGCCGATCACGTGGGCACGGGAGTCGAGGAGGGGGCCGCCGGAGTTGCCGGGGTTGATGGGGGCGTCGGTCTGGAGGGCGTCGACGTAGCTGATGTCGCTGCCGTCGTCCTTGCCGTCACCCTTGCCGCCGCCCGCGGTGATGGGGCGGCCGGTGGCGCTGATGATGCCCGAGGTGACGGTGTTGGAGAGGTCGAAGGGGGCGCCGATGGCCACCACCGGGTCGCCGACGCGGACGTTCTCGGAGTTGCCGAGGGCCAGGGGGCGCAGGCCGCGGACACCGCTGACCTTGACCACGGCCAGGTCGTAGCCGCTGTCGTGGCCGACCGGCTCGGCGGGGACGCTCTCGCCGGTGCTGAAGGTGACCGTGATGTCCCGGGCGCCGGCGACGACGTGGTTGTTCGTCAGGATGTGGCCCTGCCCGTCGAGGACGAAGCCGGTTCCGGTGCCGCTGCCGCCGCCCCCGCTGACGTGCAGGGTGACCACGCCGGGCAGTGCGGCGGCCGCGATGCCGGCCACGCTGCCGGGGGCCCTGCCCTTGTCGTCGTCGGCGGCGGCCTGCGGGAGCTCCAGCCGGGTGGCGGTGCGCCGCTCGGCGAGGATGCCGAGGTAGCCGCCCGCGCACCCCGCGAGGAGGGCGATGACGGTGCCGAGCAGGGTCAGTGTCCACAGCCCGGGGGCGCGGCGCGTCCCGCCGCGGTCGACGACCTGGAGCGGGGCGGCGGCCCAGGGGTCGTAGCGGAGGCCGGACCCGGTCGTGGGAGCGGCGGCCGGACCGGGCTCGGAGGCGGGAACGGGCGGGGCCCCGGCGGTGTCCGCCCGAGGCCCGGGCTCCGGGGCGTCCGCGGGCCGGCTCCACCACGCCGGAGCCGGACCGTTCTGCTGACTGTCGGACATGGGCACTCCCCCGCGGGCCTGGCGCACCGCGGGGCGGCGCGTGTGCCGCAGATTCAACCAGGTGCCGGGGCCCCCGGGGGGCCCGGGTCAGCGGCTGAGCGACACCGGCTCGGCCGTCACCGGGACGGAGGGGGCCACCGAGGGCAGCTGCCCCGCCGGCACCGGGCCGGTCGGCGCCACGGGGGTGGGGACGCGGTCACGGACGAAGGCGTCGGTCAGCGGCACGGAGGGTCCGGGCCGGGTCGCGGGCGCCTCGCCCCGGGCCTTCGGCTCCAGCCCGTCCAGCGGCAGCGAGCCGCCGAGCGCGAGCGCGGCCAGCGACACGGCTCCCGCCGCCACGAAGGCGAAGCGGCGTCTGGGCCGGCCCACCTCGTGGATACGGAAACCCTCGCGCGGGGCGGCCGGGGCGGAGTACCCGAACGCGGAGAAGGGGTCGATGCCCGGAGCCGGGGGCGCGAGCGGAGCCCCCGGTCCGCCGCCCGGCCCGGCGGGCCCCTCGGGGCCCGCTCCCGGCAGCCCCTGGAGCCGGGCCAGCAGCCCGGCGGACAGCGGCGGCGGGGCGCTCTCCACGAACAGGGTCTTCAGCCGGCGCTGCGCGTCGGCCTCGGCCTTGCACTTGGCGCAGGTCGCCAGGTGCGCCAGCACCCGCTCGCGCGCGTCGTGCTTCAGCTCCCCGTCCACGAGGGCGGCGAGCCGGTCGCCCAGGTGCTGTTCGGCGGGGGAGGGACTGGCTCCGCTCACTCGGGTCCGCCCTCTCCGCCGGCACCCGGCGCGCCCACCGACACGCCCGCCAGCGCGCGCTGCTCGGCACGGGCCTCGGGAGAGCGGTGCTTGAGCGCCTTGCGCAGGTGCGAGCGGCCCCGGTGGATCCGGCTGCGGACCGTGCCGAGCTTCACCCCGAGCGTGGCGGCGATCTCCTCGTAGGACAGGCCCTCGATGTCGCAGAGGACCACGGCGGCACGGAACTCGGGCGCGAGGGTGTCCAGCGCCTGCTGCACGTCGGCGTCGAAGTGGGTGTCGTGGAGCACCTGCTGGGGGGACGGCTCACGGCTCGGCAGCCGCTCGGCGGCGTCGTCGCCCAGCGCGTCGAAGCGGATGCGCTGCTTGCGGCGCACCATGTCCAGGAACAGGTTGGTGGTGATGCGGTGCAGCCAGCCCTCGAAGGTGCCGGGCGTGTACGTGGACAGCGAGCGGAAGACGCGGACGAAGACTTCCTGCGTCAGGTCCTCGGCGTCGTGCTGGTTGCCCGTCAGGCGGTAGGCGAGGCGGTAGACCCGCGCGCTGTGCGTGCTGACGATCTCCTCCCAGGTGGGAGGGGTCCACGCCTGGGAGCCCGCATCGGCGGCGAAGGTCGCGGTGGTCGCGGTGTGGGCGGTGTGGAAGCGGTCAGCAGTGTAGGTCACGGATTTCGGCTCACCCGCCGACCAGAAGAGACGTCTCAGAACGCCTCCACGATCCACAAGCGCAGCCGCACCTCCCCTGTCGGCTCTGGTGGTGTCCAGTGGAGCCCCTACCATAGCCACCCCTCCCGTCAGCTCTGGATAAGCGTTTTTGCACTAACTTTGCACGAGCCTCGGGGTCCGGACCGCCGATCTGCCCACAGCCGTCCCCTCTATCCCGCCTCTCACCCTCCCAACGCCCGGTCCCATCTGCGGGTTCCCGACGCCAGCGGATACAGTCACCGTTGCGCCAACTATGGGGACAGGAGAGGGTCATTAGCGGCAACCGGCAGACGAGCTGGGCGTTCGCCGACGCGTTCGTCGCCGAGGACGACGCTCTGCGATGGGCCCGAGACCGGTCCAGGGAAGCGGGCCTGCGGTCCGTGTCCCCGGGCACCGGGGCCGCGCTGCGTCTGCTCGCCGCCACCGCCGACGCCAAGGCCGTCGCCGAGATCGGTACGGGCACCGGCGTCTCGGGGATCCACCTGCTGCACGGGATGCGGCCGGACGGGGTCCTGACCACCGTGGACCCCGAGGCCGACCGGCAGGCCTTCGCCCGCCAGGCCTTCCGCGCCGCCGGCTTCGCGGGCAACCGGGCCCGCTTCATCCCGGGCCGCGCCCTGGACGTCCTGCCCCGGCTCGCCGACGGCGGGTACGACCTGGTCTTCTGCGACGGCGACCCGGCCGAGTCCCTCGACTACCTCGCGGAATCGTTGCGTCTGCTGAGGCCGGGCGGGCTGGTGTGCTTCGAGGGGGTCTTCGCCGACGGGCGCACCGTCGACTCCGCCGCGCAGCCGGTGGAGGTCATCCGGGTGCGCGAGCTGCTGCGCAGCGTCCGGGAGAGCCCGGCCCTGGAGGCGGCCCTGCTCCCGGTGGGCGACGGGCTCCTCTGCGCGGTCCGCCGCTGACCCGCCGGCCGCCCCGCGGGCACCGGGCGGCCCCCGGGCCGGCCCGGGGAACGCAACACCGCCCCCGCCGCTGAGCGACGGGGGCGGTGTCAAGATCTGGTGGTGCCGAGGCTCAGCCGACGACCTTCTTCAGGGCGTCACCCAGGGCGTCCGCCTCGTCCGGGGTCAGCTCGACGACGAGCCGACCACCGCCTTCGAGCGGTACGCGCATGACGATGCCTCGCCCCTCCTTGGTGACCTCGAGCGGGCCGTCGCCCGTCCGCGGCTTCATGGCCGCCATGCTCGTTCCCCTTCCTGAAACCAGCTCATCGTCAGCCGACGGCCCCGTTCAGGCGCCTAGTACCCGGCATCGAACACATTGCTTCCCAGCCATTATCCCGCATGTCAGGACCCGATGACCAACATCGGACGGGAACGCTTGCGCAACGCGCTCGGCCAAAACCACTCATTTCGGGGATCCGCCTGCGATACTTCGCCGCTGCCCCCAGGGATGGGGCTCCGCTTTGTTTGACGCACATCACATGACCACCCCCGGTCCCGTCCGCCATGCTGGCCCTTGCACCGGCCGGTACCGGCCGGTAGCCAAGCCCGCGACGAAGGGGGACCCCCGACCATGGCCGACAGCGTGCTCTACGAAGTCACCGACGGACTCGCGACCGTCACGATCAACCGGCCCGACGCGATGAACGCCATGAACACGGAGGCCAAGGTCGCCCTGCGCGACGCCGTCCGGGCGGCGGCAGCCGACACCGCCGTACGGGCGGTGCTGCTCACCGCCGCCGGGAACCGGGCCTTCTGCGTGGGCCAGGACCTCAAGGAGCACATCGGGAACCTGGCGGCGGACCGCGAGAGCGGCTCGAAGCTCACGATGAGCACCGTCTCCGAGCACTACAACCCGATCGTGCGGGCCCTGACGGAGATGCCCAAGCCCGTCGTGGCCGGGGTCAACGGCGTCGCCGCGGGGGCCGGCTTCGGCTTCGCGCTCGCGGCCGACTACCGCGTCGTCGCGGACACGGCGTCCTTCAACACCTCCTTCGCCGGGGTCGCGCTGACCGCCGACTCCGGGGTGTCCTGGACACTGCCCCGCCTGATCGGCGCCTCCCGCGCCTGCGACCTGCTGCTCTTCCCCCGCTCCGTCAAGGCGCAGGAGGCCTACGAGCTGGGCATCGCGAACCGCCTGGTCCCCGCCGAGTTCCTGCACGCCGAGGCCGAGGCGGTCGCCCGCGCCCTCGCCGCGGGCCCCACGGTGGCCTACGCGGCCCTGAAGGAGTCCCTGGCCTACGGGGCGTCGCACTCCCTCCCGGAGGCCCTGGAGCGCGAGGACGTCCTCCAGACCCGGGCGGGCGCATCCGAGGACCACTCCATCGCCGTCGAGGCCTTCCTCTCGAAGCAGCCGCCGCGGTACCTCGGCCGCTGACGCCTCAGCCCTCGCGGAAGACGCACCCCTCCAGGTGGTCGTTGACCAGGCCGCACGCCTGCATCAGGGCGTAGGCCGTGGTCGGCCCGACGAAGCGGATGCCCGCCTTCTTGAGGGCCTTGGCCAGGGCCGTGGACTCCGGGGTCACCGCCGGCACGTCGGCGGTGCTCCTCGGGGCCCGGCCCGGCTCCTCGGGGGCGTGCGACCAGATCAGCCGGTCCAGCTCCCCCGCGTCCCAGCCGGCCAGCACCTTCGCGTTGGCGAGGGTGGCCTCGATCTTGGCCCGGTTGCGGATGATCCCCTCGTCGCCCATCAGCCGCTCCGCGTCGGCCGGGCCGAACTCCGCGACCGCGGCGATCCGGAAGTCCGAGAACGCCTTGCGGAAGCCCTCGCGCCGGCGCAGGATCGTCAGCCACGACAGCCCGGACTGGAAGGCCTCCAGGCACAGCCGCTCGTACAGCGCGTCGTCCCCGTGGACGGGCCTTCCCCATTCGGTGTCGTGATAGCGGACGTAGTCCTCCGTGGACAGCCCCCACGGACAGCGCAGACCGCCGTCCGGGCCCGCCAGCGGCCCGGCGCCGCTCACCGCTCGTCCTTCGTGAGGTCGACCCGGTCCGCCGGGGCCTGGGCGCGCGCCGCCGTCAGCTCCGCGATCCGCGCGTCCCGCTCGGCCAGCTCGGCCGCGAGCCGGTCCAGTACGTCGTCCACCTCGGCCATCCGGTAGCCGCGCGGCGCGACCGGCAGGCGCAGGGCGTCGATGTCCGCCCGTACGACCGGCCGGCTCTCCGGGAGCGCGTCGGCCACCCGGTCCGGCTCGGCCTCGGGCAGCACGGCTTCCGCGCCCGCGCCGACCACCGCGAGGGTGACCGCGGCCACGACCACGACCAGCGCGATCAGCAAGAACCAGAACACGATCAACTCCCCTGAGAGACTCCGGCCACCAGGTTAAGGTCGCAGACGAGGCGCGAGGGTCGCCGAAGGAGGAAAGAGCAGGATGCTGCGACTGGGCACGCGCGAGTTCGACACCCACGAGCCGGTGATCATGGCCATCGTGAACCGCACCCCGGACTCCTTCTACGACCAGGGCGCGACCTTCCGCGACGAGCCGGCCCTGGAGCGGGTGGAGCGGGCCGTCGCCGAGGGCGCGGCGATCATCGACATCGGCGGGGTCAAGGCGGGGCCCGGCGAGCACGTGGACGCGGCGGAGGAGGCCCGGCGCACGGTCGGCTTCGTGGCGGAGGTGCGCCGCCGCCACCCGGACGTGGTGATCAGCGTGGACACTTGGCGGCACGAGGTCGGCGAGGCGGTCTGCGAGGCCGGCGCGGACGTGCTGAACGACGCGTGGGGCGGGGTGGACCCCCGGCTGGCGGAGGTCGCGGCGCGCTACGGCGCGGGCATCGTCTGCACCCACGCGGGCGGGGTCGAGCCGCGCACGCGGCCGCACCGGACCTCGTACGAGGACGTGATGGAGGACGTCCTGCGCGTCACGGTCGGGCTCGCGGAGCGGGCCGAGGCCCTCGGGGTGCCCCGGGAGTCCATCATGATCGACCCGGGGCACGACTTCGGGAAGAACACCCGGCATTCACTGGAGGCCACCCGCCGCCTCGCGGAGATGACCGAAACCGGTTGGCCGGTGCTGGTCTCCCTGTCCAACAAGGACTTCGTCGGCGAGACCCTCGACAAGCCGGTCAAGGAGCGCCTGCTGGGCACCCTGGCGACCACCGCCGTCTCGGCCTGGCTCGGCGCGCAGGTCTACCGCGTCCACGAGGTCGCGGAGACCCGGCAGGTGCTCGACATGGTCCGCTCGATCCAGGGCCACCGGCCGCCGGCCGTCGCCCGCCGCGGACTCGCCTGACCCCCGTCGGCAGCCTGACGCCCCTGGGGGGGGAGGCCGGGCCGCGGCGCCGGGGCGGCGCGGCCCGCCGTCCCTACTTGCCGACTTCCTTCGTCACCAGCGCGATGGCCTCTTCCACGTCGTCGGTGACGTGGAAGAGGTAGAGGTCCTTCTCCGAGGCCTTGCCCTGGGCGATGACCGTGTTGCGCAGCCAGTCGACCAGACCGCCCCAGTACTCCGTGCCGAAGAGCACGATGGGGAACCTGGTGATCTTCTGCGTCTGCACCAGGGTCAGCGCCTCGAACATCTCGTCCAGGGTGCCCAGTCCGCCCGGCAGCACCACGAAGCCCTGGCTGTACTTCACGAACATCGTCTTGCGGACGAAGAAGTACCGGAAGTTCAGCCCGAGGTCCACGTGCTGGTTGAGCCCCTGCTCGAAGGGGAGCTCGATGCCCAGGCCGACGGAGATGCCGTTCGCCTCGCGGGCGCCCTTGTTGGCGGCCTCCATGGCGCCCGGGCCGCCGCCGGTGATCACCGCGAAGCCGGCCTCGACGAGCGCGCTGCCGATCCGTACGCCCGCCTCGTACTCCGGCGAGTCCGCCGGCGTGCGGGCCGAGCCGAACACGCTGATCGCGGGCGGCAGCTCCGCCAGGGTGCCGAAGCCCTCGATGAACTCCGACTGGATGCGCAGGACCCGCCAGGGATCGGTGTGCACCCACTCGGAGGGTCCGGCCGAGTCCAGCAGCCTCTGGTCCGTCGTGCTGCCCGCCTGCACCTGGCCGCGTCTGCGCAGCACCGGCCCGAGCTGCTGCTCCTCGGGCCGACGAGCGGACCCCTCGGCACTGCCGTGGTTGCCCATGATGTGCTCCCTCCAGCTGATCGTTGGATCAGGTTAGGCGCACAAAAGTGACGGGAGGGGGAATTTACGAGGTCAGCCAGGCGCGGAGTCGTTCCTCGCAGTGCAGGATCGCCTTCGTCTCGACGCGTTCGTCGACCTTGTGGGCCAGCAGGGCGTCGCCCGGCCCGTAGTTGACCGCCGGCACGCCGAGCGCGCTGAAGCGGGAGACGTCCGTCCAGCCGAACTTGGGCATCGGCCGGCCGCCGACCGCTTCCATGAAGGCCGCCGCGGCCGGGTGGGACAGGCCCGGCAGGGCGCCGCCGGAGGAGTCGTCGACCACGAACTCGGCGATGTCGCAGTCCGCGAAGACCTCCCGTACGTGGGCCAGCGCGTCGGCCTCGCTGCGGTCGGGGGCGTAGCGGAAGTTCACGGTCACGGTGCAGGAGTCCGGGATGACGTTGTTGGCGACGCCGCCCTCGATGCGGACCGCGTTGAGGCCCTCGTGGTACTCCAGGCCGTCGATGACCGGCTTGCGGGGCTCGTACGCGGCCAGCTTCGCGAGGATGGGGCTCGCGGTGTGGATGGCGTTGGAGCCCATCCAGCTGCGCGCGGAGTGGGCGCGCTCGCCCTTGGTGCGCAGCAGCACCCGCAGGGTGCCCTGGCAGCCGCCCTCGACCTCGGCGTTGGAGGGTTCCAGCAGTACGGCGAAGTCGCCGGTCAGCCAGTCGGGGTGGGCGGCCGCGACCTTGCCGAGGCCGTTGAGGTCGGCGGCGACCTCCTCCTGGTCGTAGAAGACGAAGGTGAGGTCGCGGTTGGGTTCGGGGACCGTCGCGGCGATCCTCAGCTGCACGGCCACCCCGGACTTCATGTCCGTCGTGCCGCAGCCCCACAGCACGTCGTTCTCGTCCAGGCGGGACGGGACGTTGTCGGCGATCGGCACGGTGTCGAGGTGGCCGGCCAGGACGACGCGCTCGGCGCGGCCGAGGTGCGTACGGGCCACCACGTTGTTGCCGAGGCGGTCGACGGTGAGGTGCGGGAGGGCGCGCAGCGCTTCTTCCACGAGGTCGGCGAGCACCTTCTCGTCGCCGCTCACGGAGGGGATGTCGACGAGCCGGGCGGTCAGCTCGGCAGCGTCCAGGGTGAGGTCCAGCTCGGATTCGGACATGGAACTGACCCTAACGCCCCGGGATGGGCGGGAAGGGGGAGCGTCCGGCCGGTGGACGGTTAATCGGCCTCAAGTACGGTGGGCCGCGTGTCCGAGACCGATCGCTCCCGCTCCCGTTCCCGCCGGCCGTTCCGCAAGGCCGTGGGCCTGGTCGTCCTGCTCGGGGTGATCGGGTACTTCGCCGTCCAGCGCGACTCCAACAACGGCGCCTCCTACTGCACGGCCACGGCGACGGGAGCCGGCTCCGCGGGCGCGGGGACCGTCCAGACGTACGAGATGACCCACGAGCAGGCGGCGAACGCGGCGACGATAGCCGCCGTCGGGATCTCCAAGGGGCTCCCGGACCGGGCGGTGACCATCGCGCTGGCGACGGCGATGCAGGAGTCGGCGCTGCGCAACCTCGACCACGGCGACCGCGATTCGCTGGGGCTCTTCCAGCAGCGGCCCTCGCAGGGGTGGGGCACCCCGGAGCAGATCATGGACCCGGTGTACTCGGCGGGGATCTTCTACGACCGGCTCGCGGAGATCAAGGGCTACACCCGGCTGCCGCTGACGGTGGCCGCGCAGAAGGTGCAGCTCAGCGGTTTCCCGCAGGCGTACGCGAAGCACGAGCCGGACGCGACGGTGCTGACGGCCGCCTTCGGCGAGAACGGCGTACCGGCCTCCCTGGCCTGCTCGGGCCCGGCGCCCTCGGCGGGCGATCCGGAGAAGGTGCGGGCGGAGCTGACGCGGGCCTTCGGCCCCGCCGCGCGGGACGCGCTGGGCGCGGGCCGGGCGGGCGCTCCGGCGGGGCGGTCGGCGCCGGGCGGGGCGGTCCCGGAGCCCGAGGTGGGGCTGCGGCTCAAGGAGGGCGGCGGCCCGGCGGAGGCGCGGCGGGGCCGGGCGATGGCCCACTGGGCGGTGGCCCGGTCGAAGGAACTGGGCATCGCCAGGGTCTCGTACGACGGCTCCTCGTGGGTGGCCGGCCGGGACGGCGGGGCGTGGCGGGGTGAGGGCGGCGGCCGCAAGGGCGGCGCCGGGGACCCGCACGACGCGGCTCCGGGCGAGGTACGGATCTTCGTGGCCCCCGCCACGGCCCGCTGACCGCCGGCACCCCGGACAGTCCGCTCGCCGGACGCTCAGCGGCCGGCCCGGTCAGGCGTACGGGCCGTCACCCGGGAGGGGTGTCCACGCGTTCGGGCCGTACCCCCGGAAGGCGGACAGAAGCGCAGGTCGGCGGGGGTCCGGTGCTCTTGTCACGGAAGCCGATTAAACGATGCGTTACCGATCCTTTACCCGGCTGGTCCGCAACTCCCCCCACCCCGGGAGCGGTTGTACACGGCGTACTCAGCCGCTACCGCTTAGGAGCATCATGACCCTCCCCCTGACCCGTCGGATCGCCCGCGCCGCGCTTCTCCTCGCAGCCGGTACCGCTCCCGTGGTCGGTGCGGCAGGCGCCGCCAGCGCGGCCGACGCCGTGGGCCTGGAGTCCCTGCCGAAGCTGAACACGCTCACCGCCCCCGACACCGGCGCGGCCACCGACGCCGCGCACACCGCCACCGAGGCCCTCCCGGCCGCCGCCCCCGTCACCGGTCCCGCCTCCGAGGTCGTCGGCGGCGCGGGCGCGGCCGGCCAGACGCTGGGCGGCCTGCCGGTCGCCGGCCAGCTGCCGGTGGGCCAGCTGCCCCTGGGCGGCCTGCCGCTGGGCGGCTGAACCACCGCTGGACGCGGAAACGCCCGAGGGGGCCGGGAGCGGCTGCTCCCGGCCCCCTCGGGGCGTCGTACGCGAGCCGTCGGCTCAGCCGAGGCGCTTGACCGCGGCCGCGACCCGTTCGTCGGTGGCCGTGAAGGCGACGCGGACGAACTTCGCGCCCGCCTCGCCGTAGAAGTCGCCCGGGGCGACCAGGATGCCGAGTCCGGCGAGGTGCGCGACGGTGTCCCAGCAGGGCTCGTCACGGGTCGCCCACAGGTAGAGGCTGGCCTCGCTGTGCTCGATGCGGAAGCCGTGCGCCTCCAGGGCCGTGCGCAGTGCCTCGCGGCGGGCGGCGTAGCGGGCGCGCTGTTCCTCGACGTGGGCGTCGTCGCCGAGGGCCGCCACCGTGGCCGCCTGCACCGGGGCGGGGGTCATCATGCCGCCGTGCTTGCGGATCTCCAGCAGCTCCCCGAGCACGGCCGCGTCACCGGCGATGAACGCGGCCCGGTAGCCCGCCAGGTTGGACCGCTTGGAGAGGGAGTGCACCGCCACGAGGCCCTCGTAGGAACCCCCGCACACGTCGTCGTGGAGGACGGAGACGGGCTCGGCCTCCCAGCCCAGCTCCAGGTAGCACTCGTCGCTGAAGAGCAGGATGCCGTGCTCGCGCGCCCAGGCGACGATCCGGACCAGCTCTTCCTTCGGGATGACCTTCCCGGTGGGGTTGGACGGGGAGTTGAGCCACAGCAGCTTCACGCCCGCCGGGTCCAGCTCCATGGGGTCGTCGTACACGACGGCCTCGGCGCCGCACAGCCGCGCGCCGACCTCGTACGTCGGGTACGCGAGCCGCGGGTAGGCCACCTTGTCGCCGGCGCCGAGACCCAGCTGGGTCGGCAGCCAGGCCACCAGTTCCTTGGAGCCGACCACCGGCAGGACGTTGCGGTGTCCGGCGGCGCTCGCGCCGAGCCGGCCCCGGAGCCAGCCGGTGATCGCGTCGCGCAGCGCGGGCGTCCCCCACACCGTCGGGTAGCCCGGGGAGTCCGCGGCGGCGACCAGGGCGCGCCGGATCAGGTCGGGCACCGGGTCCACGGGGGTGCCGACCGACAGGTCGACGATGCCGTCAGCGTGGGCCGCCGCCGTGGCCTTGTACGGCTCCAGCTTGTCCCAGGGAAAGGCGGGAAGACGGTCGGAAACTGCGGCCACGGTGCTCTCTGCTCTCTCTGGGCTGCTGCGGGGGCTGTGTCGTACGGGGAAACGGCTCGGTCCCGCGCGGCAGCGGGGCCGTACGGGACCGAGAGGCGCGTCTGCCGTGGAACGGTCAGTGCTCGCCGGCGTTGATGTCGGCGGGCAGCGCCGCGACGAAGGGGTGGTCGCGCTCGATCAGGCCGAGCTTGGAGGCACCACCGGGCGAGCCGAGCTCGTCGAAGAACTCCACGTTCGCCTTGTAGTAGTCCTTCCACTCCTCCGGGGTGTCGTCCTCGTAGAAGATGGCCTCGACCGGGCAGACCGGCTCACACGCGCCGCAGTCGACGCACTCGTCCGGGTGGATGTACAAGGACCGCTGGCCCTCGTAGATGCAGTCGACGGGGCACTCTTCGATGCATGCCTTGTCCTTGACGTCGACACAAGGCTCCGCGATGACGTAGGTCACGCTCTCGTTCCTCCTCGGTAGGGCTTTCCATTCGCGCGGGAGCGCGGCGTCGTCGATGCCCGCACCTAGTATCTCCGTTCCCGGGCACGATCCGAACAGGAGGGGCGGACAGAGCTGTGGAAATCACTGCCGGTGGACTGCTGGAGATCCGTATTACCCCCGCTGACGTGGGTAAACGAGTCTCTGTACGACGGGTGGAGGACGGGGGGAGCGCCACCCCGTCGTTCGCGGACGCGGTCGGGGTTCTCACATCCTGGACCGGGGGTGTGCTGACGATCACACGCAAGGACGGCGTGTCCGTCCACATCGCGGAATCGTCGCTGGTGGCGGGCAAGGTGGTGCCTCCGGCGCCGGCCCGCCGCAGGGGTCCCGCCGCCTCCTTCGAGGAGCTGGCACGGGTCACGGCGCGGGCATGGCAGCCGCTGGAGAGCGAGCGGCTCGGCGAGTGGACGCTGCGGGCCGCCGCCGGGTTCACCCGGCGGGCCAACTCCGTGCTCGCGCTCGGCGACCCCGGGATACCCGTCGGCGAAGCACTCGAGCGGGTGACCGCCTGGTACGCGGAGCGCAACCTTCCGGCGTATGTGCAGGCCGCGACCGGTACCGCCGGGACGCAGGAGCTGCTCTGCGCGGAGCTGGAGCGGCACGGCTGGGTGAAGGAGGTCTCCGCGGAGGTGCGCGTCGGGGCGCTGGCCCCGGTCGCCGACGCCGACGCGGACGTGGCGGACGTCCGGCTCACGCGCGAGCCGGACGAGCGGTGGCTGGAGCGCTACGGCAAGGTCCGGGACCCGGAGCCGGCCCGGCGGGTGCTGGTCGGGGGCCCGTCGGTGTGGTTCGCCTCCCTGGGCGGCGGCCGGGCCATCGGGCGGTGCGTGGTGGACGGCCGCTGGGCCGGTTTCGCGGCCGTCACCGTCGCTCCGGAGGAGCGGCGACGGGGGCTCGCGACGGCGGTGATGACGGCGCTGGCCCGGCGGGCCCTGGAGGAGGGCGCGTCCGCGGCGTGGCTGCAGGTGGAGACGGACAACCCGCCGGCGCGGGCCCTGTACGACGGGATGGGCTTCGCCGCGCACCACGCCTACCACCACTTCCGGGCGGCGCGGTGAACACCCGGGAACTCTTCGCGGAGGAGGCCCGCTCGGAGCGGCCCGACCTGGCCCGGATGTGCCTGCTGCTGGCCGCGGAGGCGGACCCGGAGCTGGACGAACGGGCGATGGACGAGGCCGAGATCGAGCTCGACCGGCTCGCGGGGATGCTGCCGTACGGGCTGCGGGACGCGCGGGCGTGGGCCTCGGCGGTGACGGAGCTGCTGGGGGGCCGGCTGGGCTTCCACGGCACCCCGAACGACTACGACCGGCTGTCGTCCTCCCTCCTGCACGAGGTGCTGCGGCGCAGGCGGGGCCTGCCGATCCTGCTCTCGGTGGTGTGGCTGGAGGTGGCCCGGCGGGCGGGCGCGCCGGTGTACGGGCTGGGGCTGCCGGGGCACTTCGTGGTGGGCTTCGGGGACCCGGAGGAGTCGGTGGTGGTGGACCCCTTCGCCGGCGGCGCCTCGCTGGGCGCGGGCCCGGCGGAGCTGGCCTCCTCCCCCAAGACCCCGGCCCGGACCCTGGACATCGTGCTGCGGATCCTGAACAACATCCGCGCCTGGGCCTCCTCCCGCCCGGAGCAGTCGGGGGTCGCGCTGTGGGCGCTGGACCTGTCGCTGCTGCTGCCCTCCCACCCGGCGTCGCTGCGGTACGAGCGGGCGCGGCTGCTGGTGGAACGGGGCGCGTTCCGCGAGGGCGCGGCCGAACTGGAGGCGTACGCGGAGGTCATGGACGCGGTGGACGCCGCCACCGCCGCCCGCATCCGCGGCGAGGCCGTCGCCGCCCGCGCGCTGCTGAACTGACGTCCGGGCCGGCGCCGGGAGGCCGCGCGGGCCGTGGCGCCTGGGAGCGGGACAGGGCTACAGCCAGCCCTTCTCGCGGGCCACGCGGACCCCTTCGGCACGGTTGCGGGCGGCGAGCTTCTGGATGGCCGTCGAGAGGTAGTTGCGGACCGTGCCCTGGGAGAGGCCGAGGCCGGCCGCCAGTTCGGCGTTGGTCGCGCCGGATTCCGCCGCCCGCAGGACCTCCCGCTCGCGGTCCGTCAGCGGGTTCGCCCCCTCCGCCAGGGCCGCCGCCGCGAGGGTGGGGTCAATGACCCGCTCCCCCGTCAGGACCCTGCGTACCGCGTCGGCGAGCTGGGCCGCCGGGGCGTCCTTGACCAGGAATGCCGAGGCGCCCGCCTCCATCGCGCCCCGGAGGTAGCCGGGGCGGCCGAAGGTGGTCAGGATGACGATCTTGAGGTCGGGGAGGGCGGCCCGCAGCTGCGCGGCCGCCTCGATGCCCGTCATTCCCGGCATCTCGATGTCCAGCAGCGCGACGTTCACGTCATGGGCCCGGGCCGCCTCCAGCACGTCGTCGCCACGGGCGGCCTGGGCCAGCACCTCGATGTCGGGCTCCAGCCCGAGGAGGGCCGCGAGGGCTTCCCGCACCATCGACTGGTCCTCGGCCAGCAGGATCCGGATGGGGGCGGCGTCGGGTTCGCTCATGACCCGGATCCTAGGGGGACCCGCGCCAGCAGGCGGAAGCCGGTCCTGCCCGCCGGGCCCGCCGACAGGCTGCCCCCGACCGCCTCCAGGCGTTCGGTCAGGCCGGTCAGGCCGTTGCCGGGGACGGCGGGGCCGCCCGTGCCGTCGTCGGACACCGTCAGCTCCACGACCGGACCCGCCAGGGTCTGCTGGGTGGTCAGGGTGACCGTGCACCGCCGGCCCCCGCTGTGCCGGACCACGTTCGTCACCGCCTCACGCAGCGACCACGCCAGGGCGGACTCCGCCTCGTCCGGGAGCGGGACGTCCTCGAAGCCGGCCGGGAGGTCCGCCGCCACGCCCGCGGCGGCCAGCGCCGTGCGCGCGCCGGCGAGTTCGCCGGACAGCGTCGGCCGCCGGTATCCGCTGACGGCCTCCCGTACGTCGACCAGCGCCTGCCGGCTGACCCGCTCGATGTCCGCCACCTGCTGGGCGGCCCGCTCGGGCTGTCCGGGCAGCATCCGGCCGGCCAGCTCGCTCTTGAGCGTGATCAGCGACAGCGAGTGGCCCAGCAGGTCGTGGAGGTCCCGGGCCATCCGCAGGCGCTCCTCGTTGGCCGCGAGCTGGGCCACCGTCGCCCGGGCCTCGCGCAGTTCCACGGTCGTCCGGATCATCGCCCGGACCCCGACCATCGCGAAGCCGCCCATCAGGGCCGGGATCAGCAGCCCGGCCAGGTACTGGGTGCCGCCCGGCACCGCGAAGGCCACCACCGTCAGCAGGGCGGTCGCGCCCGGCACGGTCCAGCGGGAGACCTCCCCCGGCAGGGCGGCACCGGAGGAGATGGACACGTACACGAAGAGCACCAGCCATTCGCGGCCCAGGGTCAGCGACAGCACGGCGGCCTGCGCGGCGAGCACCGCCAGGGAGAGCAGGACCCTGGGCACCGGCATCGGCCTGGCGGTGCGGAAGACCAGCACCAGGTACCAGGAGGTGAAGGCCAGCAGGCCCAGGCCGCCGAGCAGCCGGGCCCAGGTGCCGTGCCCGCCGCTGATCAGGTCGGTGACGGGGGCGCTGAGGTAGAAGAGCCAGATGCCGATCCACAGGCTCTTCACCACCTTGTGGGTGGTGATCCGCGGTGCCCGGCCCATCCGGTGCGGCCCGTCGGCCTCCTGTGTCAGCGTCACTGCCTCAAGCCTTCAGCGAGTCCTTGCGGTACAGCCAGGCGGCCGCACCGGTGAACAGTACGAAGTACACGGCGAGGATCGCCACGTCCTCGGCGTGCGGCGCGCCCCCGAGCTCGATGGCCTGGCCGAGACCGGCGTACGCGTGGGTCGGCAGCCACTCGCAGATGTCGCGGAGCCACGCGGGGAAGTTCGCGGTGGGCATCCACAGCCCGCCGAGGATGGAGAGGCCGAAGTAGAACAGCATGGTGATGGGGCGGACGTTGTCCCCGGTCGCCAGGTATCCGATGGCCACGCCGAGGGCGGCGAAGACCAGGCTGCCGGCCCAGATCGCACCGGTGAGGGCGAACCACTGCCAGGCGTCGAACCGTACGCCCTTGGCCGCCGCGGCGACGGCGAAGACGACCAGGATGGAGGGCAGCGACAGGACGCCCGCGCTGGCGGTCTTGGCGAGGACGTAGCCGTGTCCGGGCAGGGCGGTCAGCCGCAGCTGGCGCACCCAGCCCTTCTCTCGTTCCCTGGCGATGCGCTCGCTGTTGCCCATCAGGACGGCGGTCAGCGCACCGAAGGAGGCCATGGCGACCATGTAGAAGGCGGGCATGGCCAGCTCGGCGCCCATGACCTTCGTCGTGCCGTCCAGGGTGCCGCCGAGCATCAGGAAGAGCGCGGCCGGGTACATGACGGTGAAGAACAGGTACTTCTTGTTGCGCAGGGCGCGGGAGATCTCCAGCTCGACCAGCCGCAGGGTGCCGGTGTTGACCGAGTTCGTCATCGGGTGGCCTCCTCGGCCTCGGTGAGGGCGATGAAGGCCTGTTCCAGGCCGAGGCCGGCGACCTCCAGGTTGCGGGGGCGGAGCCCCAGCGCGTACACGGCGTGCACGGTGGCGTCGGCGTCGCGCGACTGGAGCCGTACGGTCGAGCCGGTCAGGTCGAAGGAGGTCAGGCCGGGCAGCGCGCGCAGCACCCGCTCGTCGATCCCGCCGTCGAGGTCGAAGGCGACCTTGCGGGCACCGGCCCTGGCCTTGATCTCGGCGGCGGTGCCGTCGGCGAGGAGCCGGCCCTTGTTGAGGACCAGGACGCGGTCGGCGATCGCGTCCGCCTCCTCCAGGTAGTGGGTGGCGAACAGGACGGTGCGGCCCTGGGCGGCCTCTTCCCGCATGGTGGCCCAGAAGGCCTGGCGTGAGGTGACGTCCATGCCGGTGGTCGGCTCGTCGAGGACGATCAGGTCGTGGTGGCCGGCGGTGGCGAGCGCGAAGCGCACGCGCTGCTCCTGACCGCCGGAGAGCTTGTTGACCACGCGGCCGGCGATGTCCTCGATGCCGGCGCGGGAGAGCACCTCGTCCACCGGGTACGGACGGGGGTGCAGGGCGCAGCCGAGGGATACGAGTTCGCGTACGGTCACGTCCTCCATGAGGCCGCCGCTCTGGAGCATGACGCCGACCCGGCCGGCGGCGATGGCCTCGCGGGGGGTGGTGCCGAAGAGGCGGACGGTGCCGGAGTCGGCGGGGCGCAGGCCGAGGAGGAGGTCGAGGGTGGAGGACTTGCCGGCGCCGTTGGGGCCGAGGAGCGCGACGGTCTCCCCCGGGTGGAGTGTGAGGGAGAGGCCGTCGACCGCCCGGACCTGGCCGTAGCTCTTGGTCACGTCCCGGAAGCTCACCACGATGCCGGTCTCACCGGCTCCGCCTGCGGGGCCCGGGGCGGCGGGATGTGCCGCTGTCGTCGTCGTCATGGCTCAAGGTTCGCCCGTACGGGGGTGGGCGCGGCAGTGTCGCCCGTCGTGACTCCCGCATGACGGATGTCATGCGGTGGAGGTGACGGGCCTGGTCGGGCGGGGTGCCGGAAGGCCGCGAAGCCCCTTCCCGGGGCGGGAGGGGGCTTCGCGTAGGGGCCGTGCGGGGGCCGGTCGGGCGGGCCGGTCAGCTCGGGTTGGTGTCGATGGTGACGGTCCGCTCGGCGGGCGTCTTGCCGATCA
Organism: Streptomyces sp. NPDC034043; assembly: GCF_055575675.1. Lineage (NCBI taxonomy): Bacteria > Bacillati > Actinomycetota > Actinomycetes > Kitasatosporales > Streptomycetaceae > Streptomyces > Streptomyces sp. NPDC034043. The sequence goes on along the minus strand of NZ_JBVISF010000004.1, from coordinate 424,817 downwards.
GGGCCCGGCCGAGGGCGCCCGCGACGTCCTGCGGGGTCACGGGGGTCTTGGCGCCGGTGCCCCGGGTGATCAGGATGCCGTCGAAGGTGTTCCCGTAGGTCGCCTTCAGGGCTTCCAGGTCGTACTTCTCGACGAGGCGTCCGTCCACGGCCGACATACTGAGGATCTTCGGCAGGGACTTGGCGCCGAAGGCGATGGACTTGGTGCCCGCCTTGACCGTGGCGTTGCCGGACATGGCGGGTTCCGCGAACTCCTTCATGGCCCGGTCCAGTTCGGTCTGGGTGACCGTGGGTTCCTTCTTGGCGACGGGGAGTTCGACGGTGGGGGCCTTGCCGTTGGCGACGAGCTCCCGGAAGGCCTTGGTGACCTTGTCGACGGAGCCGTCGACGTCGAGGCCGTCGCCGGCCTTGCCGGGGACGGCGACGGCCTTGCCGGTGTCGAACTTGATGGTGGCCTCGGAGGCCGATCCGGCGGTGCCGGCCAGCTCCTGGAGGGAGACCCGCAGCTTCTCCTCGTCGACCGGCATGACGGCGGTGGCCGTGCGCTCGACCCCGAAGAGCGAGCCGATGACGGTCACCGGGTTGTAGTCGCTGCCGGTGGCGTTGCGGACGGTGGTCTGGCTGTCGAGGGTCAGGCCGGCCTTCTCGGGCTTCAGCTCGACCGTCTTGCCGCCGACGCTGAGCTGGAGCGGGGCGGCGGCGCGCTTGCCGAAGGCGGTCTGGAGCTTGGCGACGGCGTCGTCACGGGTGCCGCTGATGTCGACGCCGAGGACGGTGGTGCCCTTGGGGACGTCGGAGTGGTTCATCAGCAGACCGGCGCCGTAGGCCACGCCCGCGAGGACGACGATGCCGCCGCCCAGCATGACCAGCTTGGAGCGGCCCTTCTTGGCGGGCTTGCCGGCCGGGGCGGCCTTGCCGGACTTGCCGGCCGGCGCGGGCGCCGGCCGGGTCTGGCGCGGCGGCTGCGGGCCGGGCGGCGGGGCGGCGGGGCCGGGCGCGGGCACCGGGGTGGGGGCGGGGGCCGGGGCGGGCGCGGCGGCCGGGGCGGCGAAGGCCTCGGGGCCGGGCCAGCTCGGGGTCTCCTCGGCGCCGACGGGTGCGGTGCCCAGTGCGGGTCCGCCGGTCGGCCCGGCCGGCTCCGCGAAGGCGGGGAAGGCCTCCGTGACGGGGCCGTTGTCGTACCCGGCGTACCCCTGGGGCGCGCCGGCTCCGGGGCCGCCGACGGCGGGGGCCGGTGCGAAGCCGGCTCCGCTGCCGTACGCGGCCGGGGGCTGCGGGCGCCCGGGGTCGGCCGGGGGCGCGAAGCCCGCACCGGTGCCGGTGGGCGCGGCGGAGCCGTAGCCCGCGCCGGGAGCACCGGGGGCGTGCGAGCCGGGAGCACCGGGCGCGGGGGCGGGGGCCGCCTCGGGCGCGGGCGTCGCCGCCGGCGGGGGCGTCGCCGCCTTGCGCGGGGCGAACCAGTCGCTGGCCGGCTCCTCTGCGGGCGCGGGGGCGGGCTCGGGTGCGGGGGCGGACTGTCCGCGGGCCGGGGGCTGGGCCGCGGGGAGCGCGGGAGCCGGCGCCGCGGGCCGTGCCTGCGCGGCGGGGCGGCGCTCGGGCGTGCGCGGGGTCTCGGCCCGGTCCGGCGCGGCGGCGGCCGGGGACGCGTCCTGGCCGCCGTCCTTGACGGGTTTGCGTACGACCACGGGCGGGATCGGCCGGGAGCCGGGGATGTTGATCCGGATCCGGGTCGTCAGGTGGGTCTCTGTCTTCGGCCCGTCGGTGTCGGGCGTGGACGGGTTCGAGGTCACAGGGTTCTCCTCCGGGGCGGTCGCGGCGCCGGGACCGGGTGGCACGGACGGATACTGGCCGGTTCCATACGGCGGCGTACCCGAGGGGTAGGCGGCTCCACCGTGCCCTTGGGGCCCGGGGGACGAACTGTCGGTTTCACGACTCAAGGCAGGTTCTCCCGGTTGGCTCCGCCGCCCGTCATTCCGTGCGCGGGCAGCTCGGCGGCCCGTCCACCATACTGGCCGCCGCCCGTGCGCAACTGTCGGGCAGGAATCCCGGGTTCCTCTTCTGCTTCCGCACGCCCCCGGGCGAGGGCCCGTCAAACCCCCGCAACACGTCCCCGATCGGCGGGTGCGGGTGTTCCGGGCCCTGTTATCCGCGGGACTTGGCGGCCGGATCCGGCCCCTGCGCGGAGCCGCGCATCGTGGCGCAGATCACAGCGGCGGCACTTCCGCCCAAAAGGTATGCGTACATGCCGATCCCGGAGGAACCGAGCAGGAAGTCCCCTTCGGGACGGGGGAGGCTGAGGACGACGTAGGAGAGGAACCAGCCGGCCGCGCCCGCGCCCACGCCGGGTCCCGCGCCGACGGCGATCCGGCCCGCGAGGAACACCCCGCAAAGGGCGAGCAGCGCCAGCAGCAGGCCGGCCGGGAACCACAGGTCGACCACGAGCCAGCCGGCCGCGCCGGTGAGCGCGCCCGCGACGAGCAGGCCGAGCAGGGCGGCGACGCGCCCCGGGGTCAGCGCGGTGGTCACGCCTCCACCCCCGCGAAGAGGTCCCGCTCGCGTTCGCCGGCCGGCGCGCCGGAGCGGCCGGCGGCCAACTCGTAGTACTCGCGGGCGAACAGCGGCTGTCCCAGGTCGTTGGAGAGCGCGAAGAAGGGGCCGTCCACCGCGATCTGGGTGACGTGGGCCCGCATGGCGGCCGCCTTCGCCGCCACCAGGACGGTGGCGTCGCCCTCGTCGCCGATCTCGGCGGTGATCCGCTCGTCCGGGACCACCCCGGGCACGTCCCCGGGGGTCGCGATGCCCGGGAACGCGGTGCCCGCGGCGCGCAGCCGCTCGAAGCCCGCCTCGACCACCGAGACCGGTACGCGGTTCCAGTAGACCTTCGCGATGGCGTGCGGGGCGCCGAGCCCGGGCCGGTACGCGGCGTCGGCGGCCAGTTCCGCGCCGCGCATGGCGACCCGGTGTGCCTGGATGTGGTCGGGGTGGCCGTAGCCGCCGTCGGGGTCGTAGGTGACCAGGACCTGCGGGCGCAGCTCCCGGATCACCTCCACCAGGTACCCGGCGGCCTCGTCCAGGCCGGCCGACCAGAAGGAGCCGGGGCGGTCGTTCTGCGGGGCGCCCATCATCCCGGAGTCCCGGAAGCGGCCCGCGCCGCCGAGGAAGCGGTGGTCGGCGACCCCGAGTTCCTTCATGGCGGCGGCGAGCTCGCCGGCCCGGAAGGGGCCGAGGGCGTCGTCGCGGTCCGGCGCCAGGTGGGCCAGGTCCGCGGGGATGACCTCGCCCTCCTCGCCGAGGGTGCAGGTCACCAGCGTGACGTGGGCACCCTCGGCCGCGTACTTGGCCATGGTGACGCCGTTGTTGATCGACTCGTCGTCCGGGTGCGCGTGCACGAGGAGCAGACGACGGGCGGGAAGACCGTTCATGGCCCCCAGCCTACGAGCACCGCCTACAGCTTGAGGCCACTGATCATGCTGGCCACGTTGGACGTCAGCTGGCTGAGGGTCGGCGCGACCGTGGAACTCGCCAGGTAGAACCCGAGCAGTACGCAGACGAACGCGTGCCCCGCCTTCAGACCCGACTTCCGGACCAGCAGGAAGACGACGATCGCCAGCAGCACCACGGCCGAGATCGAGAGTGCCACGGCGTTTCACCTCCACGTCGAGCGGACATCGGTATGCGTACTCGTGCTCGGCGCATTCATACCCACCGTGCGCTACGGATCATAACTATCCGTACCAGCGCATCGATCGAATTCCGGCAGCACGAGGGGCGCATGCCGCGCACGGCGGGGGGCACACGGGGACCGGCCGGGAGGGCTGCACGCCCTCCCGGCCGGCTGTCGGCACCCGCACGGCCGTACGTGGCCCAGACTGCACGCCTCAGATCTCGGGGCAGAACGGTCAAGTTGCCTCCGCGTTAAGCCGGTTGGTACCCGTACGGCCGGGGCGGACCTCCCCGCGCGGGGTGGCTGGAAATGATCGCTCACCGGGCGCCCCGACCGCTCGCTTCCAGCCGGAGCGGGCCGGCCGGCGGGCCCTGGCGGCCGGCCCGGCGCCGGGTCGGCACCGGTGGCGGCGGCTACTGTCCCGTCAGCGGGGCCGGCGGGGGCGGGAGTTCGCCGGGAGCCGGTACCACCTGCTTCTCGGCCGCGAAGTGGCAGGCCGAGGGGTGGGCGGCCGGACCCCCGGGGAACGCCTCGGGGACGGCCAGCGGCGGGACCTCCGTCGCACAACGGGTTTCGGCCTTCCAGCAGCGGGTGCGGAAGGGGCAGCCCGAGGGCGGATTGGCCGGGGAGGGCACGTCGCCGGAGAGGATGATCCGCTCCCGGTGGGCGCGGGCCTGCGGGTCGGGCACGGGCACGGCGGACAGCAGCGCCTGGGTGTAGGGGTGGGTGGGGTGGTCGTAGATCTCGGTGTCGGTGCCGATCTCGACGACGCGGCCCAGGTACATGACCCCGACCCGGTCGGAGATGTGCCGGACGATCGAGAGGTCGTGCGCGATGAAGACGTACGAGAGGCCGAAATCGTCCTGGAGGCGCGCCAGCAGGTTGATGACCTGCGCCTGGACGGAGACGTCGAGGGCGGACACCGGCTCGTCCGCGACGATGACCTCCGGCCGGAGCGCGAGGCCGCGGGCGATGCCGATGCGCTGGCGCTGGCCGCCGGAGAACTGGTGCGGGTAGCGGTTGATGTACTCCGGGTTCAGGCCCACCACGTCCAGGAGCTCCTGGACCTTGCGGCGCCGGTCGCCCTTCGGAGCCACCTCCGGGTGGATCTCGTAAGGCTCGCCGATGATGTCGCCGACCGTCATGCGCGGGTTCAGCGAGGTGTACGGGTCCTGGAACACCATCTGGATGTTGCGGCGGACCGCCTTCAGGGCGCGGCCCGAGAGCTTGGTGATGTCCTCGCCCTTGTACGAGATCGCGCCGGCGGTGGGGCGTTCCAGGTTGACGAGCATCCGGGCGACGGTGGACTTCCCGCAGCCGGATTCGCCGACGATGCCGAGGGTCTCTCCCGGGGCGAGGGCGAAGGAGACCCCGTCGACGGCCTTGACCGCGCCGACCTGCTTCTTGAAGAGGATGCCCCGGGTCAGCGGGTAGTGCTTGACCAGGTCGCGGACCTCCAGGATGGGCTCAGGCACCGAGGCACTCCTTCCAGAAGAAGCAGGCGCTGGCCCGCTCGGGGGCGACCTCCGCGAGCGGCGGGACCTCGGTCCGGCAGACGGGCCGGGCCATCGGACAGCGCGGGTTGAAGGCGCAGCCGGGCGGGATGGCCAGCAGGTTCGGCGGCAGGCCCTTGATGGCGTAGAGCTCCTGGCCCTTCTGGTCCAGGCGCGGGATCGAGTCGAGCAGGCCCCGGGTGTAGGGGTGGGCGGGGGCCCGGTAGATCTCGTGGACGGGGGCCGCCTCGACGATCCGGCCCGCGTACATGACGGCGATCTTGTCGGCCACGTCGGCGACGACGCCGAGGTCGTGGGTGATCAGGATGAGGCCCATGTTCATCTCGCGCTGGAGCTCGGCGAGCAGGTCCATGACCTGGGCCTGGACGGTGACGTCGAGGGCCGTGGTCGGCTCGTCGGCGATGATCAGGGAGGGTTCCAGGGCGAGCGCCATCGCGATCATGATGCGCTGGCGCATACCGCCGGAGAACTGGTGCGGGTAGTCGCCCACCCGCTGTTTCGCGGCCGGGATCCTGACCCGGTCCATCAGTTCCACGGCCTTGGCGCGGGCGTCCTTGCGGGACGTCCCGCGGTGGACCTCGAACATCTCGCCGAGCTGGGCGCCGACGCTGAGGACGGGGTTGAGGGAGGACAGGGCGTCCTGGAAGACCATCGCCATGTCGGCGCCGCGGATCCGGCGGCGCTCCTCCTCCTTCATCCTCAGGAGGTCCTTGCCCTTGAAGAGGATCTCGCCGCCCGCGATCCTGCCCGGCGGGACGTCGAGGATCCCCATCACGGCCTGGGCGGTGACCGACTTGCCCGAGCCGGACTCGCCGAGCACGGCGAGGGTCTCGCCCTCGTCCACCGAGTAGTTCACCCCGTTGACGGCCTTGGCGACTCCGTCGCGGGTGGTGAACTCCACGTGGAGGTCGCGGACTTCGAGCAGCATCTGGCGGCTCACTCCCTAGCGCAGCTTGGGGTCGAGGGCGTCGCGCACCGCGTCGCCGAGCATGATGAAGGCGAGCACGGTCAGGCTCAGGGCCGCCGCCGGCCAGAGCAGCATGTGCGGGGCGTTGCGGATCTGGGTGGCGGCGTTGGAGATGTCGATGCCCCAGGAGACGGTGGGCGGGCGCAGGCCCACGCCGAGGAAGGACAGGGTGGCTTCGAGGGCGATGTAGGTGCCCAGCGCGATCGTGGCGACGACGATGACGGGGGCGACGGCGTTGGGGGCGACGTGGCGCAGGAGCATGCGGGCGTTGCCGGCGCCGAGGGCCCGGGCGGCCTGGACGTAGTCGTTCTGCTTGGCGGTGATGACCGATCCGCGGGCGATGCGGGCGAGCTGCGGCCAGCCGAGCAGCACGATGAAGCCGACGACGGGCCACACGGTGGTGCTGGTGACCACGGACAGGAAGACCAGGCCGCCGAGGACGACGGGGATCCCGAAGAAGACGTCGGCGACCCGGGAGAGCAGGGCGTCGCCCCAGCCGCCGAAGAAGCCGGCGAGTCCGCCGAGTACGGATCCCAGCAGGGCGGCGCCGACGGTCGCGCAGACGCCGACGGTGATGGAGGCGCGGGCGCCGTGGACGGTGCGGGTGTAGACGTCGCAGCCCTGGGTGTCGTACCCGAAGGGGTGCCCGGGGGCGGAGCCCTGCTGCGATTTGGACAGGTCGCACTGGAGGGGGTCGCCGCTCGCGATGAGCTGGGGCCACAGGGCGATGGCGACGAGGAAGAGGATGAGCAGCGCGGAGACGATGAAGACGGGGTTGCGGCGCAGCTGGTGCCAGGCGTCGGACCACAGGGAGCGGGCCTTCTCCCGGGGGCCGGCGGGGCCGGCCGGTCCGGCCCCCTTGGTGACGCCTTCCACGCTCTCGGCCTCCTGGAGGGCCAGGTCCATGGCCCCGCCCTGGCCGGTGGGTGACATCGCCTCGCGGGGGCGGGGGCCCACCGGGTCGTAGCCTCCGGGGCCGCCGGGGCCTTCGGGGCTCTCGGGCTCAGGCATAACGGATCCTCGGGTCCAGGACCGCGTAGAGCAGGTCGACGAGCAGGTTCGCCACCAGGAAGACGATGACGAGGATGGTGACGAAGCCGACCACGGTGGGCGAGTTGTTGCGCAGGATGCCCTGGTAGAGCTGGTAGCCGACGCCGTGGATGTTGAAGATCCGCTCGGTGACGATGGCGCCGCCCATCAGGGCGCCGATGTCGGTGCCGATGAAGGTGACCACCGGGATCAGGGAGTTGCGCAGCAGGTGGCGGGTGATGACCCGGCGGCGCGGCAGGCCCTTGGCGACGGCGGTGCGGACGTAGTCGGCCTTGACGTTCTCGGCGATGGAGGTCCGCGAGAGCCGGGTGACGTACGCGAGGGAGACCAGGGCGAGGACGACGCCGGGCAGGATCAGCTCGGCGAAGGGGGCGTCCGGGGAGACGGTGGGGCGTACCCAGCCCCAGGTGACGCCGAAGAGGAACTGGAGCAGGTAGCCGGTGACGAAGGTGGGCACGGAGATGACGACGAGGGTGAGCACCAGCAGGGTGGTGTCGACGGCCCTGCCCCGGCGCAGTCCGCTGACCACGCCGAGGGTGATGCCGACGAGGATCTCGATGGCGATGGCGACCAGGGTCAGGCGCAGGGTGACGGGGAAGGCGGTGGCCATCAGCTCGGTGACCCGCTGGCCGTTGAAGGCCGTGCCGAAGTCACCCTTGAAGATCTGCCCCATGTAGTGGACGTACTGCTCCCACAGCGGGCGGTCGAGGTACAGGTCCTTGCGGATCCGCGCGGCCGTGGCGGGGTCGGGCGCCTTGTCCCCGAAGAGGGCCGCGACCGGGTCGCCGAGCGCGTAGACCATGATGAAGATCAGGAAGGTGCTGCCGATGAACACGGGGATCATCTGGAGCAGCCGCCGGATCACGTAACGTCCCATGGACTGCTCCAGGATCGATCCGTCGGAGTGGTCAGCTGACCTTGATCTCGTTGTAGACCGGGACGCTGAACTGGTTCAGGGCGACGTCGGAGATCCGCTCGGAGTGCCCGGCGCTGCCGTTCTGGTACCAGAGGGGGATGGACGGCATCTGTTCGGCGAGGATCTTCTCCGCGTCCTGGAAGGAGCCGATGGCCTTGGCGGCGTCGGTCTCCTGGTTGGCCCGGTCGATGAGCCGGTCGAAGTCCGGGTTGCTGAACTTGCCGTAGTTGGAGGAGGCGCCCGTGTAGTACAGCGGCTGGAGGAAGTTCTGGATCAGCGGGTAGTCGGCCTGCCAGCCGGAGCGGAAGGGGCCGGTGAGCTTGTAGGAGCTCTGCTGGTTGCGGAAGTCGGCGAAGGTGCCGATGGGGTTGACGGTGCAGACCGGACCCTCGCCGAGGGCGTTGTTGACGCTGTTGCAGACGGCGTCCATCCAGTCGCGGTGCGAGCCGGTGTCCACGTTCGAGGTGAGGGTCATCTTGCCGCCGGGCAGGCCGCCGCCCTCCTGGATGAGCTTCTTGGCCTGGGCGGGGTCGTACGTACAGGCGTCGCCGCAGAGGGTGGACGTGAAGCCGCCCTTGTCGCCGAGGGCCGGGGAGGTCCAGTCCTTGGCCGGGGTGCGGGTCTCGCGGAAGATCTGCTGGGTGATCTCCTCGCGGTTGATCGCCATCGAGATGCCCCGGCGGACCTTCTCCATGCCCTCCTTGCCCCACTGGGGGTCGTACAGGGGGAAGGTGAGGGTCTGGATGATGAGGGCCGGCTGGTTGATGTAGCGGTCCCCGAGGTCGTTCTTGACGTTCTTCAGCTGCTGCGCCGGGACGTCGTCGACGAGGTCGAGGTTGCCGGAGATCAGGTCCGTGTAGGCGGTGTTGTTGTCGGTGTAGACCTTGAGGTCCACGCCGCCGTTCTGCGCCTTGTCCTCCCCGGGGTAGCCCTCCCACTTGCGCAGCTTCATGCCGGTGCCCTTGGTGTACGAGTCCACCGTGTAGGGGCCGTTGCCGACGGGCTTGTCCAGCCAGGCGGTGTGCTCGGTGAAGAAGACCTTGGGGAGCGGGGAGAAGGCCTGGTAGCCGAGGGTTTCGGGCCAGGTGGAGAACTTGGACTTCAGGGCGACGGTGAAGGTCCTGGCGTCCTTGACGACCAGGCCGGACATGGTTTTGGCCTTGGGTTCGCCGCTGGCGGGGTGCACGTCGGCGTAGCCGACGATGTCGGCGAAGAAGGGCGCGTTGTTCTGCTTGTTGCGGACGTCCGCCGCGTAGTTCCAGGCGTCGACGAAGGACTGGGCGGTGACCGGCTCGTCGTTGCTGAACTTCCAGCCGTCCTTCAGGGTGATCGTGAAGTTCTGGCCGTCGGTGGTCTCGATCTTCTCGGCGACCATGTTCCTGGCCTCGCCGGTCTTGGCGTCGTAGCGCTTGAGGCCCCGGAAGAGCATGTCGAGGACCTTGCCGCCCTGCACCTCGTTGGTGTTGGCGGGCTCCAGCGGGTTCTGCGGGTCGCCCCAGGAGGAGCTGACGATGCCGTCCGCGCCGCCGCCACCGCCGCTGTCGCTCCCGCCGCCGCAGGCCGTCGCCGCGAGGGCGACGGCCACCGCACATGCGGCCCACTTGGCGTGGGTGGCTCCGCGCATGGACTGCCTCCTAGGGGTACCGGGACTCACTAGGGGCAATGTCACCCCATGTGAGCCCTCGCGCACTCCCCGTTGGACCGATTGCACCCTCGCGTCCCCCGGCTGTCACCCCTGCGAGTGCAACGGGAGCTCCCAGGTGTCGACCGCGTAGTGCAGGCGCATGCCGTGCGCCTCGTACAGGGCGAGGGCGCCGGTCTCGTTGTGGGTGTCCACGCCGAGGCCCAGGGTGCGGCGGCCGCGGGCGGCGTAGGCGGCGAAGCCGTGGCGCAGGAGGTGGGCGCCGATGCCGCGGCCGCGCAGGTCCTCGCGGACGCCGAGGTGGCTGACCCAGCCCATGCTGGTGCGGTCGTCGCGGGTGACGAGGACGGCCGCGTCGCCCTTGCCGGGCAGGCTCGCGATCCACACCAGCGACCAGTCCAGGGCGCGGCCGTCGATGTGGTCGAGCCAGGCCCCGTACGGGCGGTGCGCGTGCCCGAAGTGCGCGGCGAAGGTCTCCTCCACGAGGGCGTGGGCGCGGCGGCGGTCGGCCTCGTCGACGGCGCAGTCGCGCAGGACGAGGCCCTCGGGCGGGACGGGCGGGAGGTCCGCGGCGGGCGAGAGCCGGCGGGTCATCACCTGGTGGCGCCGGACGCCGCGGTAGCCGCGGCCGGTGAGGAGGGTGAGGTCGAGGGTGGGCCGGACGTTGAGCTGGATGTGCAGCCGGGCCGCGGCGCCGGCGCCGGAGGCCATCTTGCGGGCCCGGTCCTCCATCCGCCGCAGCAGTGCCAGGGCGGCCCGGCCGTGGCCGGGCAGGACGTAGTGGTCGCCGTCGATCCGGCCGGGTCCGGAGTCGGCCCAGACGAGGGCGTACGCGACGAGCCGGCCGCCCTGGAAGGCGAGCCAGGAGTCGGTGGCGAGGTCCACCTCGGGGTGGTTGAGGTCGGCCTCGACGGAGCCCAGGCCGGTCTCGGGTCTGCCGATCTCGATGACGTCGACGGCGTTGAGCAGTGCGCAGATGTCGGCGGCGTCCCCGGGCCCGGCCGGGCGGACGGTCAGCGTGTCGGTCATCCGCCCACTGTCGGCGGCGCGGGGGCGCGGCCGCAACGGACTTCGGGCCCGGGGTACGGGGCGGGCGGTGCGGGGCCGGGCGGTGCCGGGCAGTGCGGGCGGGGCGGGGCGGGAAACGCCCGGGCGCCCGGGACGGAGCTGCTGCTCCGTCCCGGGCGCCCGGGTACGCGTACGCCTCGCGGGGGTCAGACGGCCAGGACGGCCTTCTCCTCCGCGAAGTGGCAGGCGGACTCGTGCGCGGCCGGGCTGGCGGAGCCCACGAAGCGCGTCGGGATCGCCAGCAGCGGCTCCTCCGTGGCGCACTTCTCCTCGGCCTTCCAGCAGCGGGTGCGGAAGCGGCAGCCCGAGGGCGGGTTGGCCGGTGAGGGGACGTCACCGGTGAGGATGATCCGCTCGCGGCCCTCGCGGGCGTCCGGGTCCGGCACCGGCACGGCGGACAGCAGCGCCTGGGTGTAGGGGTGGGTGGGGTGGTCGTAGATCTCGGTGTCGGTGCCGATCTCGGCCATCTTGCCCAGGTACATGACGCCCACGCGGTCCGAGATGTGCCGGACGATGGACAGGTCGTGCGCGATGAACACGTAGGAGAGGTCGAACTCGTCCTGGAGCTTGCCCATCAGGTTGATGACCTGTGCCTGCACCGACACGTCGAGCGCGGAGACCGGCTCGTCGCAGATGATGATCTCCGGGTTCAGCGCGAGGCCGCGGGCGATGCCGATGCGCTGGCGCTGGCCGCCGGAGAACTGGTGCGGGTAGCGGTTGATGTACTCCGGGTTCAGGCCCACCACGTCCAGGAGCTCCTGGACCTTGCGGCGCCGGTCGCCCTTCGGAGCCACCTCCGGGTGGATCTCGTACGGCTCGCCGATGATGTCGCCGACCGTCATGCGCGGGTTCAGCGAGGTGTACGGGTCCTGGAACACCATCTGGATGTTGCGGCGGACCGCCTTCAGGGCGGCGCCGGACAGCTTGGTGATGTCCTGGCCCTTGTAGAAGACCTCGCCGGCGGTGGCCTTCTCCAGGCTCATCAGCAGCTTGGCGACGGTGGACTTGCCACAGCCGGACTCGCCGACGATGCCGAGGGTCTCGCCCCGGTACAGGTCGAAGGAGACGCCGTCGACGGCCTTGACCGCGCCGATCTGCTTCTTGAACAGGATGCCCTGGGTCAGCGGGAAGTGCTTGACCAGGTTGCGCACCTGGAGGATCGGCTCGCCCCGGTCCTTGGTGAGGTCAGCCATGGATCTGCTCCTTCCAGAAGTGGCACGCGCTGCCGCGGCCGGGCAGCTCGGTGCCGCCCTGCTCGGTCACCTGGTGCAGGACCGGTACGTCGGTGCGGCAGACGTCCTGCGCCTTGGGGCAGCGCGGGTTGAAGGCGCAGCCCGGGGGGATGTTGAGCAGGTTGGGCGGCAGGCCCTTGATCGCGTAGAGCTCCTGGCCCTTCTGGTCCAGGCGCGGGATCGAGTCGAGCAGGCCGCGGGTGTACGGGTGTGCCGGGCGGCTGTAGATCTCGTGGACCGGGGCGGTCTCGACGATCCGGCCGCCGTACATGACGGCGATCTTGTCCGCGACGTCGGCGACGACGCCGAGGTCGTGGGTGATCAGGATCAGGCCCATGTTCATCTCGCGCTGGAGCTCCGCGAGCAGGTCCATCACCTGGGCCTGGACCGTCACGTCGAGGGCCGTGGTCGGCTCGTCGGCGATGATCAGGTCCGGCTCCAGGGCCATCGCCATCGCGATCATGATGCGCTGGCGCATGCCGCCGGAGAACTGGTGCGGGTAGTCGCCCACGCGCGCCTTGGCGGCGGGGATCTTCACCCGGTCCATGAGCTCGACGGCCTTGGCGAGGGAGTCCTTCTTGGACATGCCCCGGTGGACCCGGAACATCTCGCCGAGCTGGGCGCCGACGGTGTGCACCGGGTTCAGCGAGGAGAGCGCGTCCTGGAAGATCATGGCGATCTTCGAGCCGCGGACCTTGCGGAACTCCTCGGCCGGGAGCTTCAGCAGGTCCTGGCCCTGGAAGAGGATCTCACCCGAGGGGATCTTGCCGGGCGGCATGTCGAGGATGCCCATGATGGCCTGCGCCGTCACGGACTTGCCCGAGCCGGACTCGCCGAGCACGGCGAGGGTCTCGCCGGCGTCCACGGAGTACGAGACACCGTTGACGGCCTTGGCGACTCCGTCGCGGGTGTGGAACTCGACGTGCAGGTCGCGCACTTCGAGCAGGTGGGTCCCCTCCGGCGCCGAACGGGGCGCGGGGACGTTCGAGGTCTTGTCGATGGTGGTCAACGTACGCCCTTCCTCAGCGCAGCTTCGGGTCGAGGGCGTCGCGTACCGCGTCGCCGACCATGATGAATGCGAGCACCGTGATGCTCAGCGCGATCGACGGGAACAGCAGCACGTGCGGTGCCTGGAGCCAGCGGACGGAGGCGTCGCTGACCATCAGGCCCCAGGAGATCTCCGGGGGCTGGACACCGATACCGAGGTAGGACAGCGCCGCCTCGGCCGAGATGTACACACCCAGGCTGATCGCGCCGACCACGATGACGGGGGCGACGGCGTTCGGCAGGATGTGGCGGATCGTGATGCGCATGGTGCCGGCGCCCAGGGCGCGGGCGGCCACGACGTAGTCGTTGTTCTTGTTCTGCAGCACCGAGGACCGCATGATGCGGAAGATCTGCGGCCAGCCGAGGATCGCGAGCACCAGGGAGACGGTCCAGGCGTTGCCCGGGAGCGCCGACATGATCAGCATTCCGCCGAGCAGCAGCGGGATCGCGAAGAAGATCTCCGTGAAGCGGGACAGGAAGCTGTCCACGACGCCGCCGACCCAGCCGGCGATCAGACCGAGGGCACCGCCGACGATCAGTACGAGCGAGGTGGTGACGACGCCGACGATCACGGAGTTGCGAGCGGCCCACACGGTACGCGTGTAGACGTCGCAGCCCTGGATGTCATAGCCGAACCAGTGGGCGGCGCTCGGGGTCTTGAGCGAGTCCTCCAGTTTGCAGGCGCCCGCGTCGAACGGGGTGCCGTCGGTGAACAGCTGCGGCACGGCGGCCACGATCAGCAGGAACACCACGAGGGCGCCGCCGATGATGAAGATCGGGTTGCGGCGCAGGTCGTCGATGGCGTCGGACCAGAGGCTGGCCTCGCGGTCCTTCTTCTTCTTGCCCTGGACCTTGCCGGCCGGCGTGCCACCGGAGGCGGACGCGGCGGTCTGGGTGTCGGTCATCGAGTCCTCCACCGTATTCGTGTCACGCATAGCGGATCCTCGGGTCGAGCACGGCGTACAGCAGGTCCACGAGAAGGTTGGCGACGAGGTAGATGAGGACCAGGAGGGTCACACCACCCACGACGACGGCACCCTGCTTGAGGTAGACGGACTGGGCGAGCAGGCCGCCGAGGCCGTGCATGTTGAAGATGCGCTCGGTGATGACCGCACCGCCCATGAGGGAGCCGAGGTCGGCGCCGAGGAAGGTGACGATCGGGATCAGCGCGTTGCGCAGCGCGTGGTTGACCACGACGCGGCGGCGGGGCAGGCCCTTGGCCGTGGCGGTGCGCACGTAGTCCGCGCGCATGGTCTCCATCAGGCTGGTGCGGGTCAGTCGGGCGACGTACGCCAGCGAGGTGGACGCGAGCACCCAGGCCGGGAGGAGGTAGGCCTTGAGCCCGTCGTTCTCGTTGAAGGAGACGGAGAAGAGCTCGATGCCCCAGCTGTTCTTCAGCTGGACGCCGAGGGTCAGCTGGAGGACGAAACCGGTCACGAAGACGGGGATCGAGATGACCATCAGGGTGGAGATGAGGACCAGCTGGTCGAGGAACTTGCCGCGGCGCAGGGCGGCCATGATGCCGGCCGCGACACCGACGATGGCCTCGATGACGAAGGCGAAGATCGCGAGGTTCACCGTGTACGGGAACGCCTCGCCGATCATGTCGATGACCTTGCGCCCGGTCAGGGTCTCGCCGAGGTCACCCTGGAACACACCGGTGATGTAGTTCCAGTACTGCAGCAGGAACGGGTCGTCGAGGTGGTACTTCTCGCGCAGCATCGCGGCGACGATGGGGTCTGCCTTCTTCTCGCCGGCGAGGAGCTGAATCGGGTCAGCGCCGGGCATGGCGAAGGTCAGCAGGTAGATCAGGAACGTGGCGCCGATCAGAACAGGGATCGCCTGTATGAGTCGGCGGATGAGGTAGCGGCCCATCAGACCTCCAGCAAAGAACAGGGGGAAAGGGCGGGCATACGGAAACCTGATTCCGTATGCCCGCCCCCCGGAAATCCCCTAAGTGACGAGGGGTGTTAGTTGCGCTCGACGTTGGCCAGGTCCATGCGGCCCTGGGCGTCGACCTCGACGTTCTTCACGGACTTGGAGTAGGCCGCGGAGGACATGTACGTGAACACCGGGATGTACGGAAGGTCGCGGATGACGATGTCATCGGCCTTCTGGTACAGCTTCAGACCCTCGGCCGCATCGGTGGCCTTGTCGGCCTCCGCCATGACCTTCTCGAACTCGTCGTTACGGTAGTGGCCGTAGTTGGAGCCCTGCTCGATCGCGACCTTCGAGAAGACCGGACGCAGGTAGTTCTCCGCCGCCGGGTAGTCCATGGACCACGCCATGCGGAACGCGCCCTTGTACTTCGACGCCTGGAGGTCGTCCAGCATGTCACCGAACTTGGCGTACGGCTTGGCGGTGACCTCGATGCCGAGGTTCGCCTTCAGCTGGTTGGCGACGGCCTCGATCCACTCCTTGTGGCCGCCGTCGGCGTTGTAGCCGAGCTCGATCTTGTTGCCGGGGACACCGCCGGCCTTGTCGAAGAGCTCCTTGGCCTTGGTCGGGTTGTACTGGCCGAACTCGCCCAGCGCGCCCTTGCGGTAGCCCGGGATGATGGGGCTGATGAAGTCGTCGGCCGGCTTGCGGGTGCCGTTGAAGATGGTCTTCGTCAGCGTGTCCCGGTCGATGGCCATGGAGATGGCCTGACGGATCTCCAGCTTGCCGAACGCCTCGGGGTTCGTCTCGAGCGGGAGGCCGAGGTAGCCGACGGCCGACTCGGGCTTGTAGATGTAGCGGTCGCCGAACTCCTGGGAGACGGTGGCCATCGCGGAGATCGGGAGCTTGTCGACGATCTGGATGTTGTCGGCGCGCAGGTCGTTGTACGCCGTGTCCATGTTGTCGTAGATCTTGAAGGTGACGCCCGCGAGCTTCGCGCGGCCCTCGGCCGGGTACTTCTCGAAGCGCTTGACCTTGATCTGCTTGTTGTGCTCCCAGGCGCCGTCCATCTGGAAGGGGCCGTTGCCGATCGGGTTGTCACCGAACTTCTTCAGGTCGGTGGTCTCGAAGGCCTTCGGCAGCGGGTAGAAGGCGTTGTAGCCCAGCATGGTCTTGAACTGCGAGAACGGCTCCTTCAGCGTGACGGTGAAGGTGTTCTCGTCAACGACCTTGAGGCCCTTGAGCTCCTTGGCGGTGGGCTTCTTGCCCTTGCCCGGCGCGAGCTCGTCGGAGCCCTCGATCTTGGAGAAGAACGGGAGGCCCTCGGCCGCGTTCTCCTGGTTGGCGCCCCAGTTCCAGGCACGGACGAAGGACTGCGCGTCGACCTTCTCACCGTTGTGGAAGGTGCGACCCTGCTTGACCTTGATGGTCCAGGTCTTCGAGTCCGTGGTCTCGATGGACTCGGCCGCGTCGAGCTTCGGCTCGTTGGTCTTGGTGTCGTAGTCGACCAGACCGTCGAAGAGCGCGTTGAGGACCTCGGCGCCCTCGGACTCGGCGGTGTTCTGACCCACCAGCTCGTGCTGCGGCTCGCCGAGCACAACCGTGATGTTGCCGCCCTTGCCACCGGCGTCGTTGCTACCGGTGCTGCAGGCCGTCGCGGCCATGGCCACGATCACGGCACCCGCGACCCACTTGGCGCTCGTTGCTCCGCGCATGGGTATTTGCCTCCTCAGGAGTCACTGTCGATTCGTGAAGGACCCGGTTCCCGCTGACACCCCTGACAGCGAAATCCGGTCCCATCGTGTGTGCTCGTGAGTCGACGCTCCCCACAGCGTGTGACCCATTGACCCGAGCTCAATGGAGCCATCCTCAGGGACTGCCAGGCCGTAAACCACACTTACGTGGTCTCGTTTTCACAACATCACCGCATGGCCAAAACCCGAAATCCGGACAAACGGATAGGAGACAGACACGTGCGAAACGGACGGTTAGCTCATCATCCGGAGCGTCACGGTCGGTATGCGGACATCAGAACGCAATAATCCGTTTGACAAACGCGAACGGCCCCTCCCCGCACCGGTCCGGTGGGGGGAGGGGCCGCTGTCAGCCGTACTGCTTTCGGCCAGAGTCCGACTCGCGTACTACTTGGCGGACTTGGCGCGCGACGCGGTGCGCGAGCGCTCCTTCTGGTCCAGGACGACCTTGCGGATGCGCACGGCCTCCGGGGTCACCTCGACGCACTCGTCGTCGCGGCAGAACTCCAGGGACTGCTCCAGGGAGAGCTTGCGCGGCGGGATCACGTTCTCCGTGTTGTCCGCCGAAGCCGCACGCATGTTGGTGAGCTTCTTCTCCTTGGTGATGTTCACGTCCATGTCGTCGGAGCGCGAGTTCTCGCCGACGATCATGCCCTCGTACACCTCGGTGCCGGGCTCGGTGAACAGGACGCCGCGCTCCTGCAGGTTGATCATCGCGAACGGCGTGACCGCACCGGCGCGGTCGGCGACCAGCGAACCGTTGTTACGGGTGACCAGCGGGCCGAACCACGGCTCGTGGCCCTCGTGGATCGAGTGGGCGATACCCGTACCGCGGGTGTTGGTCAGGAACTCCGTACGGAAGCCGATGAGGCCGCGGGACGGGACGACGAACTCCATGCGGACCCAGCCGGAGCCGTGGTTCGACATGTTGTCCATGCGGCCCTTGCGGACGCCCATGAGCTGCGTGACCGCGCCCATGTGCTCCTCGGGCACGTCGATCGTCATGCGCTCGACCGGCTCGTGCACCTTGCCGTCGATCTCCTGGGTGACGACCTGCGGCTTGCCGATGGTCAGCTCGAAGCCCTCGCGGCGCATCTGCTCGACCAGGATGGCGAGCGCGAGCTCACCACGGCCCTGGACCTCCCAGGCGTCCGGACGCTCGGTGTCCAGGACGCGCAGGGAGACGTTGCCGATCAGCTCGCGGTCGAGGCGGTCCTTGACCTGGCGGGCGGTGACCTTGCGGTCCTTGACCGCGGACTTCGCGTCCGCGCCCTTGCCCGTGCCGCCGCGGCCGACCATCGGGGAGGTGTTCGTGCCGATGGTCATGGAGATCGCCGGCTCGTCGACCGAGATCAGCGGAAGCGCGATCGGGTTCTCCGGGTCGGCGAGGGTCTCGCCGATCATGATGTCGGGGATACCGGCGACGGCGCAGATGTCACCGGGGCCGGCGACCTCGGCGGGCTTGCGGGTGAGCGCCTCGGTCATCATCAGCTCGGTGATGCGGACGTTGGAGATCGTCCCGTCGCGCTTGATCCAGGCCACGGTCTGGCCCTTGCGCAGCTCGCCCTGCTCGACGCGCAGCAGTGCGATGCGGCCGAGGAAGTTGTCGGCGTCCAGGTTGGTGACGTGGGCCTGGAGGGGGGCCTCCTCGTCGTACACCGGGGCCGGGACGTGCTCCAGGATGGTGGAGAAGAACGGCTCCAGGTTGTCGCTGTCCGCGGGGACGGTGCCGTCCTCCGGCTTGGTCAGCGAGGCGACGCCGTCACGGCCGCAGGCGTAGACGATCGGGAACTCGATCTGGTCCTCGTCGGCGTCCAGGTCCAGGAAGAGGTCGTACGTCTCGTTGACGACCTCGTCGATCCGGGAGTCCGGGCGGTCCGTCTTGTTGATGCAGAGGATGACGGGCATCCGGGCCTGGAGGGCCTTGCGGAGCACGAAGCGGGTCTGGGGCAGCGGACCCTCGGAGGCGTCCACCAGCAGGACGACGGCGTCCACCATCGACAGACCGCGCTCGACCTCACCACCGAAGTCGGCGTGGCCGGGGGTGTCGATGATGTTGATCGTGATCGGGGCCCCGCCGTCCTTGGGGTGGTACTTCACCGCCGTGTTCTTGGCGAGGATCGTGATGCCCTTCTCACGCTCCAGGTCGTTCGAGTCCATCATGCGGTCGTCGAGCTGCTGGTGGGCGGCGAAGGCACCGGCCTGCTTGAGCATGGCATCGACGATGGTCGTCTTTCCATGGTCGACGTGGGCGACGATGGCGACGTTACGGATGTCGTGGCGCGTGGGCACTTCGGCGCTTCTCCCGGGATCGTGGATGGCGACGCGTACGGTCCGGCACGCGCGCCTCGACCGGGCGGAAAACCTGCCACGGCCTTACCCCATGGTACGTCGAATGGCGGGAACCGCCTGCCGGGGGGTCTGTCAAGGGGCCGGACGACTGAGGACGGCCGGGCTTCGGGTGGGGGGTCCCGGCTGTCGGTGGGGCCTGTGTTCATGCGGGTCAATGGGTGTGGGCACGACCTTGCCCGCCGGGAATCCGGCGGGCAAGGAAATTGAGTCACTTCTGAGCTTGTGACCCCTGGGTCAACCTGACAGGCCCCGTTTTTTCACCACTTCTTCCCCTGGGCGCCTCGCGCCCCGGCTACTTCTTCTCCTTCTTGGCGTCCTTGGCCTGGGGCGGCTTCTTCCAGCCGATGTCCTGGTACCGGGGCGTCGCGAGACCGAAGGCGCCCGCGTTGGCCAGGCTCGGCTTGACGGCGACCAGCTCGGGACGCTGGTAGAGCGGGATGGAGCCGGCCGCCGCCCAGATCCGGGCGTCCGCCTTGCGCATCAGCTCGCGGGCCTGCGCCTCGTCCAGCTCGCCGGCCGCCTGGTCGAAGAGCTGGTCGATGTGGTCGGTGCCGACCCGGGTGTAGTTCTGCTCGACGAGGAGCGAGCCGTCGGCGGCCGGCTCCGGCTTGGCGAAGATGGGCCGGGCGTCGGTGGCCGGGAAGGCCGTCGCGGGCCAGGAGTAGAGGGCCAGGTCGTACTGGCCCGAGGCGATGTGGTCCTTGAAGAAGCTCTCGTCGGCGACCTTCTTGATCTCGGTGCTGATGCCGATCTTCTGGAGCATCTGGGAGATCCGCTCGCCGACCGAGCGCAGGGCCTCCGAGCCGGGGCCGGACGGGAGGACGAAGCGCAGGCTGAGCGCCTTGCCGTCCTTGGCCAGCATCGCGCCGGAGGTGCGGGCGGGCTGCTTGGCGGGGACGGGGGCCGGGCTGGCGGCGGGATCCTTGCCGTCCTCGCCCTCGGCCGGGGCGGCCTTGGCGTCGTCGCCCTCCGCGGGGGCCTTGCCGTCGTCACCCGCCGCCGGGACCGCCTTCGCCGCCGCGAGGGCCTCCGCCTGCGCGAGGAGCACCTGCTCCTGCTGCGCGGCGAGGGAGGCCGGGGCCAGGGCCGGCGAGGGCAGGTCGGTGCGGCCGAAGGTGGCGAGCCCGTCGGCCCGGTCCGCCCCGAAGCCGCGCGCGGAGCCCTCAGGGAGGACGCGCAGCCCCGCGGCGGGGGCACCGGGCAGGCCCGGGCCGACCCGGCGGATGCCCAGGTCGGCGGTGGCGGAGCGCAGGTCGCCGTTGCGTCCGTCGTCGTCGCCCACGATGTAGAGGCCGTCGTTCCCGGTGCCGTCGCCCGGAGCGGGCTTCGCCCCCGCCGGGGTCTTGGAGTCGTCCTGCGCGCCCCCGGCGCTCTCGGCCCCGGCCTTCGCCCCGGCCGGCTCGTTCAGCTTGCCGCCCCTGCGCCAGCCCGCGTCCGCGAGCAGGGCCTGGGCCGCCTGGGTGTCCTGGCCGCCGAGGGCGTGGCTGTTGTCGGCGTACGCCTGCTGCCCGGCCAGCGCCAGGTGGCTGCCGACCGGCTTGGCGGGCAGCCCCAGCGGCTTGAGGACGGTCTCGGCCAGCGTCCTGCGGTCCAGGGCACGGGCGACCGCCCGGCGGACCCGCTCGTCCGACAGCGGGCCGGAGGCCCCGTTCATGGCCAGCTGCGTGTAGGCGGGCTCCAGGGACTTGCGGACCGTGAAGCGGCGCAGGGCCGCCTGCTCCTCGGCGTACTTCTTGACGGCCGCGGCCTTCTCCTGGCGGGCTTCCTGCTCCTCCTTCGCCCGGTCCTCGTCGGCGCCGTGGGCCAGGGCCCAGGAGAGGGTGGCCTGCGCGGGGGTGAGGGTGGCACCCGGGCCGTGCGTACCGTCGACGCGTCCGGCGTCCCGGTGCGCGAGGGCGATGCGGTCGGCGCCCGCGCGGTCGATCTCACCGAGGTCGATCTTCCCGGCGGCCAGCGCGGCCGGGCGGCCAGCCCGGGGCACGGCCGTCAGCACGAGCGTGTCCAGCTTGGCGGGGCGGCCCCACCAGCGGGCGTTGCGGGTGAGGGCGGCGGTGCCGGTCTTCTTGTCGATGGCCCCGAGTCCGAAGGGCCCGGCGGTGACCTTCAGGGCGCCGCGGGCGCCCTCGTTGAAGGCCTCGGGGGTGCCCATGACCTGCTTGGGGTAGAGCGGGCTGAACAAGGAGCGCCAGTCGCCGTACGGCCTGGCGAAGGTGACCCTGACCTCCAGGTCGTTCTTGCCGCGCTCGATCTTCTCGATCCGGTCGTAGCCGGCGTTGCGGGCGGTCCAGTACGCCGAGTCCTTGCCGTTCAGGGCCCGCCACTGGGCGACGAAGTCGGCGGCCCCGATCTCGCGCCCGTCGCTCCAGACCGCCTGCTGGTTCAGCTTGTACAGGACGACCTGCTTGGGCTCGCGCTCGATGACCTCGGCCTTCTCCAGGTAGTCGGGATCGGCCACCGGCCGGCCCTTGGCGTCCAGGGTGAACAGGTGGGGCAGGACCGCCCCGGCGATCCGGTTGGTGGCGGCGTCCGCGTCGGCCTGGAAGGTGTTCAGGGTCTCCGGCAGGGAGTCCACGGCCCAGCGCAGCACGCCGCCGTCGGCGACCTGCTCGCGGACGGTCGCCGCGATGTCCGGCCCCGCGGCGGCCGGGCCGCCCTCGTCCTCACCCGCCCCGCACCCCGCGAGGAGCGGCAGTGCGAGGACTCCCGAGGTGAGGAGCGCCAAGGACCTGCGCCTTCTCTGGGTCATGGGTGGTACCTCCGGGGCGGGGCGCGAGGGCCGTGAAGAGGGTCTTGATCACGTTCGGCGGTATTTGGAGCTGATCACACCGGTGTGGAAACCCACTGAAATCGACCACCGCCCGCGTGCTCCGCAGCGGCCCCTCGCCACGCCGCGAACCCCACCCGTGCGGACCAATCCGGCTTGCGGCCGGGGGCCGCGCGCCCCGCCCCGGGGCGGCCGCCGGGCTCCGCGCCCAGGCGCGCGTTCCCTCCTTCGAGGGATGAAAATGGGGGCAGGGAGGGGCGCACGGTTTGCGCCTGCGCGCCCGGAATCGCTGCACGTCCCTTCACAACCGGGGACGGGAGGCGCGACACTCGCAGGCGCCCGTGAGCGTTGCCACCGCACCCTGCGGAAGTGAGGGCAAGTCATGTCCCTGCAAGACGATCTGACCGCCGTACGGCGCAACCTCGACCAGCTGGTCCGCTCGGTGGAGCAGCTGGAGAAGGACGTCGCCCGACAGGTTCCGGCCGCCGGCTCCCGGCCGCCGGAGAAATCCGGGATGGTGACCATCCCGGACACCCCGTACGACAACGCGCTGTGGACGGACACCGACGACGAGGGCCTCGGCGCCCGCGACCGCCGCGCCCCCTGACCGACCCGTCCGGCCGATCCGTCCACCGGCCCGTCCGGCCGTCCACCCGTCCGGCCGTCCGCGCACGGCATCCCCATCTGGCCCGGCCGCTCCGGCGGCCGGGCCTCCTGGGCCACCCGCTCGTCCACTCCACCCGGAGTTCCCCTTGGCCACAGGCACGGAACCACCCCAGCAGCGGCCCGGCGGGGTCCACGGCCCCTCCCGGGCCGCGATCGCGGCCCGGCACCTGCGCACCGACCGGTGGTGGCTGTCGCCCGCCGGCACCGCGGCCGGGCTGCTCGCCTTCATCGCGTACTCGACCTGGCGGGCCTTCGCCAACGACCACTACTACGCGGCCCCGTACGTCTCCCCCTTCTACTCCCCCTGTCTGGCGGAGAACTGCCTGCCGATGCGGGACGGCCCGAACCTGGACCTGTTCGGCAGCTGGTGGGGCCTGTCGCCCGCCCTGCTGATCCTGGTCTTCCCGCTCGGCTTCCGGCTGACCTGCTACTACTACCGCAAGGCCTATTACCGGGGCTTCTGGGCCTCGCCGCCCGCCTGCGCCGTCGCCGAGCCGCACGCCTCGTACACCGGCGAGACCCGCTTCCCGCTGGTCCTGCAGAACCTGCACCGGTACTTCTTCTACGCGGCGGTGCCGGTGGCGGGCATCCTCACGTACGACACCGTGCTGACCTTCCGCGACGCGCACTACGCGTGGGGCCACATGGGGCTGGGCACCCTGGTCTTCCTCGCCAACATCGTGCTGATCTGGGCCTACACCCTCTCCTGCCACTCCTGCCGGCACATCGTGGGCGGCCGCCTCAAGCACTTCTCGAAGCACCCGGTCCGCTACCGGCTGTGGGGCTGGGTCAGCCGGCTCAACGCCCGCCACATGCAGCTCGCCTGGGCCTCCCTGATCAGCGTGGCCCTGTGCGACTTCTACGTGTACCTGCTGGCCAGCGGCACCATCACCGACCCGAGGATCTTCTGAGATGGCTCAAGTGGAACGGCAGCAGTGGGACGTGGTCGTGGTCGGCGCGGGCGGTGCCGGGCTGCGGGCCGCGATCGAGGCCCGCGAGCGCGGGGCCCGGACGGCCGTGATCTGCAAGTCCCTCTTCGGCAAGGCCCACACGGTGATGGCGGAGGGCGGGATCGCCGCCTCCATGGGCAACGTCAACGAGGGCGACAACTGGCAGGTCCACTTCCGCGACACCATGCGCGGCGGGAAGTTCCTCAACCAGTGGCGGATGGCCGAGCTGCACGCCAAGGAGGCCCCGGACCGGGTCTGGGAGCTGGAGACCTGGGGCGCGCTCTTCGACCGCACGCCCGACGGGCGGATCTCCCAGCGCAACTTCGGCGGGCACGAGTACCCGCGCCTCGCGCACGTCGGCGACCGCACCGGCCTGGAGCTGATCCGCACCCTCCAGCAGCGGATCGTCGCCCTCCAGCAGGAGGACTTCAAGGAGACCGGCGACTACGAGGCCCGCCTGAAGGTCTTCCAGGAGTGCACGGTCACCCGGGTCCTCAAGGACGGCGAGAAGGTCTCGGGGACCTTCTGCTACGAGCGCGAGTCCGGCCGCTTCTTCGTCCTGGAGGCCCCGGCCGTGGTGCTGGCCACCGGCGGGATCGGCAAGTCCTTCAAGACCACCTCCAACTCCTGGGAGTACACCGGCGACGGACACGCGCTGGCCCTGCTCGCCGGCGCCCCGCTGCTGAACATGGAGTTCGTGCAGTTCCACCCCACGGGCATGGTCTGGCCGCCCTCGGTGAAGGGGATCCTCGTCACGGAGTCCGTGCGCGGCGACGGCGGGGTGCTGCGCAACTCCGAAGGCCGGCGGTTCATGTTCGACTACGTCCCCGACGTCTTCAAGGACAAGTACGCCGAGTCTGAGGAGGAGGGCGACCGCTGGTACGAGGACCCGGACCACAACCGCCGCCCGCCCGAGCTGCTGCCCCGCGACGAGGTGGCCCGCGCCATCAACTCCGAGGTCAAGGCCGGCCGCGGCTCCCCGCACGGCGGGGTGTTCCTCGACGTGTCCACCCGGATGCCGGCCGAGAAGATCAAACGCCGGCTGCCGTCCATGTACCACCAGTTCAAGGAGCTGGCGGACGTGGACATCACCGCCGAGCCCATGGAGGTCGGCCCGACCTGCCACTACGTGATGGGCGGCATCGCGGTCGACTCCGACACCGCCGCCACGGTCGGCGTACCGGGGCTGTTCGCCGCCGGTGAGGTGGCGGGCGGCATGCACGGCTCGAACCGGCTCGGCGGCAACTCCCTCTCCGACCTGCTGGTCTTCGGCCGGCGGGCCGGGCTGCACGCGGCCGGCTACGCGGCCGCCCCGGGCCGGCGGCCCGGGGTGTCCCAGGAGCAGATCGACGCGGCGGCCGCCGAGGCGCTGGCCCCCTTCCACGCGGACGAGGGCGCGGAGAACCCGTACACCCTGCACCAGGAACTCCAGACGGCGATGAACGACCTGGTCGGCATCATCCGCCGGGCGGGCGAGATGGCCGAGGCCCTGGAGCGGCTCGCGGCCCTGCGCGTACGGGCGGCCCGCGCCGGGGTCGAGGGGCACCGGCAGTTCAACCCGGGCTGGCACCTGGCGCTGGACCTGCGCAACATGCTGCTGGTCAGCGAGTGCGTGGCCCGCGCCGCCCTGGAGCGCACCGAGAGCCGGGGCGGGCACACCCGCGAGGACTGCCCGGCGATGGAACGGCAGTGGCGTGCGGTGAACCTGCTGTGCCGCCCGGTCGATCCGGCCCCCGCCGATCCCGCCGCGGCGCGGATCGCGCTGGAGCGGGTCCGTACCGAGCCGATCCGCCCCGACCTGCTCGCGCTCTTCGAGAAGGAAGAGCTGGCCAAGTACCTCGCCGAAGAGGAGCTCTACGGGTGACCACATACGACGCACGCTTCCGGGTCTGGCGGGGCGACGCGGAGGGCGGGGAACTGCGGGACTTCACCGTCGAGGTGCACGACGGCGAGGTGGTCCTGGACATCGTGCACCGGCTCCAGGCGACGCAGGCGTCCGACCTCGCGGTCCGCTGGAACTGCAAGGCGGGCAAGTGCGGCTCGTGCAGCGCGGAGATCAACGGCCGGCCGCGGCTGATGTGCATGACGCGGATGTCCGTCTTCGAGCGGGACGAGACGGTCACGATCACCCCGCTGCGGGCCTTCCCGGTCATCCGCGACCTGGTCACGGACGTGTCCTTCAACTACGCCAAGGCCCGGGAGGTGCCGGCCTTCGTGCCCCCGCCGGGGGTCGCGGCGGGCGAGTACCGGATGCGGCAGGCGGACGTGGAGCGCTCGCAGGAGTTCCGCAAGTGCATCGAGTGCTTCCTGTGCCAGGACACCTGCCACGTGGTGCGCGACCACGAGGAGAACAAGGCGGCCTTCGCCGGCCCGCGCTTCCTGATGCGGGTCGCGGAGCTGGACATGCACCCGCTGGACGCGGCCGAGGAAGCCGGTCTGGACCGCAAGCGCACCGCCCAGGAGGAGCACGGGCTGGGCTACTGCAACATCACCAAGTGCTGCACGGAGGTCTGCCCCGAGGGCATCAAGATCACCGACAACGCCCTGATCCCGCTGAAGGAGCGGGCCGTGGACCGCAAGTACGACCCCCTGGTGTGGCTGGGGAACAAGATCCGGCGCCGCCCGGACCCCCTCTGAGGGCCGGCCACGCGCCGGGGCGGCGACCCGGCCGGGGCGGCGGCTCCGGGTGCGGGTCCGCCGCCGGGACCATAGCCTCCGGAATGTGCACCCCCCGAGACGCGGGACGCTCCCCCGCACCCCCACCCCCGGGCTGCTCCTCGCCGCCGCCCTGCTCGCGCTCGCGCTCGGCGGGCTGGGGGTGGCCGGCGCGGGGCCGGCCCGCGCCGAGGACCCCGTCACGCTGTCGCGGCAGGGGCAGGTCACCGACCGCGTCGGCGCCCTCGGGGACCGCGCCCCCGCGGTGACGGCAGCCCTCGACCGGCTCTACGCCGACCGCCGGATCCAGCTCTTCGTCACCTATGTGCACGACTTCTCCGACCGGTCTCCCCAGAGCTGGGCCGACGCCACCGCCCAGAAGAACGGCCTGGGCCGGGACGACGTCCTGCTCGCGGTGGCGACCGGCACCCGCCAGTACGCCCATTCGGCCGACGTGGACTCCGGTTTCACCCAGGAGCAGCTCGACGCCGTCGCCCGTACCGCCGTCGAGCCCGCGCTGCGCCGGAACGACTGGGCGGGCGCCGCGATCGGCGCGGCGAACGGCTACGACGCCGTGCTCGGCGGGCGGCCCGTCCCCGTGCCCGCCATCACCCCCGGCGCGGCCGACCCCGGCGGCGGGGCGGACGGGGGCAGCGGGGCCGGGGACTTCGTGCTGCCGGTGGTCGCCGTCGGCGCGGCCGGGGCGCTCGGGGTGTACGCGTACCGGCGCCGCGGGAAGCGCGGCGGGCCGGGCCGGGGCACCACCACCGGCCATGCCGGCTGGGACGGTGCCCGGGCCGCGCCGGCCCCGCTGCCCGAGCTGGACGCCCGGGCGAGGGCCCTGCTGGTGGAGACGGACGACGCCGTCCGCACCAGCACCGAGGAACTGGGTTTCGCCACGGCGCAGTTCGGTGACGACGCGGTCGGCCCCTTCACCGAGGCGGTGCGGTACGCGAGGGACGAGCTGACGCACGCCTTCCGGCTGCGCCAGCAGCTGGACGACGCCTACCCGGAGGACGAGGCCACCCGGCGCCGGATGCTGGAGGAGATCGTGGCCCGCTGCACGGAGGCGAACCGCAGGCTCGACGCCGAGTCGGCCGGCTTCGACCGGCTGCGGGACCTGGAGAAGAACGCCCCGCAGGCCCTCGCCACGGTGGAGGCGCACTTCCGGGCGCTGAGCGGCCGTACGACCACCGCCGGGGCGACCCTGACCGCGCTGAAAGGACGGTACGCGGACTCCGCGTCCGCGCCGGTGGCCGCCAATCCCGGCCAGGCCGAGGACCGGCTCGTCTTCGCGGCGACCAGTCTCGGCGAGGCGCGGGCGGCCCTCGGCTCCGGGGACAACGGCCGGGCGGCCGTGCACGTCCGGGCCGCCGAGGGCGCGGTGGACCAGGCGGCGACGCTGGTGGACGCGGTCGAGCGGCGGGCACGGGAGCTGGCGGAGGCGGCCGGGAAGCTGCCGGGCGCCCTCACCGAGACGGAGACGGACCTCGCCGACGCGCGCGGCCTGCTCACCGGTGCCGCGGCGGGCTCCCCGACGGGCGACCTGCGCGGCCGGATCGGGCGGGCGGAGTCCGTACTGGCCGACGTGCGCCGGGAGCAGGCGGCGGGCCGGTACGACCCGATCGACGCCCTGCGCCGGGTCGAGGAGGCGGACGCGGCCCTCGACGAGGCCCTGGCGGGGGCGCGGGAGCAGGAGTCGGGGCGGCGGCGCGCGGCGGCGCTGCTGGACCAGGCCCAGCTGTCGGCCCGCAGTGCGATCGGCGCGGCGACGGACTACGTGACCACCAGCCGGGGTGCGGTCGGCAGCCAGGCCCGGACCCGGCTGGCGGAGGCGCAGCGGCACCTGGAGCGGTCGGTGTCGCTGGCCGGCCGGGACCCGGCGGGCGCGCTGGCGGAGGCGCAGCGGGCGGATTCCCTCGCCCGGCAGGCGCAGCAGCTGGCGGAGCAGGACGTGGGGGCGTACCAGAACCCGTACGCGGGGCAGCGCGGCCGGAGCGGTGCCGTGCTCGGCGGGATCATCCTGGGCGAGATCCTCCGGGGCGGGGGCGGCCGGGGCGGCTTCGGCGGCGGCGGCTTCGGCGGAGGGGGCTTCGGCGAGGGCCCCGGCTCCTACGGGGGCGGCGGTACCCGCGGCCGCATGGGCGGCGGCGGCCGCTTCTGAACGACGAGGCACCAGACCCCACCAGAAAGGGATCCCATGGGCAAGCAGACCGTCCTCGGCCGTGTCACCCAGCTCGCGAAGGCCAACATCAACGCGCTGCTGGACCAGGCGGAGGACCCGCAGAAGATGCTCGACCAGCTGATCCGCGACTACTCGAGCAACATCTCGGAGGCCGAGCAGGCGGTGGCGACGACCATCGGCAACCTGCGGATGCTGGAGGCCGACCACAAGGAGGACGTGGACGCGGCCGCCGAGTGGGGCGGCAAGGCCCTCGCGGCAAGCCGCAAGGCGGACGAGCTGCGCGCGTCGGGCGCGGCGGCGGACGCGGACCGGTTCGACAACCTGGCGAAGGTGGCCCTGGGCCGGCAGCTGCGGTCGGAGAAGGAGGCGGCGACGGCGGAGCCGGTGATCGCCGCCCAGACGGAGGTGGTGGACAGGCTGCGGGAAGGCCTGGCCTCGATGAAGGACAAGCTGACGGAGCTCCAGGCCAAGCGGGACGAGCTGGTGGCGCGGGCGAGGACGGCGCGGGCGCAGAACACGATGCTGGACGCGGTCAAGAACATCGACGTGCTGGACCCGACGAGCGACCTGAGCCGTTTCGAGGAGAAGGTCCGGCGGGAGGAGGCGATGGCCATGGGCAAGTCGGAGCTGGCGGCCTCCTCCCTGGACGCGCAGTTCGAGTCGCTGGAGGACCTCGGCAAGGCCGCGGAGATCGAGGCCCGCCTGGCCGCCCTCAAGTCCCGGGCGGCCTGAGCCCCCTCGTCGAGGCCCCGCCCGGCCCGCTCATCCGTACATGCTCAGCAGCTGCTCCGCCGACAGCTCGGTGACCGCCTCTCCCGGTGCTCCGCCCGGCATGGGGAGGGGCAGCTCGAACCACACGGTCTTGCCCCGGTGGGTGCGGCGGGTGCCCCAGCCGGCCGAGAGCAGGCCGACGAGCTGGAGGCCGCGGCCGCCCTCGTCGGTGTCCCGGGCGCGGCGGCGCCTCGGCTGGGCGAGGTTGCCGTCCCAGACCTCGCACACCAGGGTCCGGTCCAGCAGCAGCCGCAGCCGGATGTCCCCCTCCCCGTACCGCAGGGCGTTGGTGACGAGTTCGCTGACCAGCAGTTCCGTGGTGTCGAGCAGGCCTTCGAGGCCCCACGCGGGAAGCTTCGCCCGGGCCAGTTCCCGGGCCTTGCCCACCGAGCGGGCCTCGCGGGGCAGCTGCCAGTCCCCGACGGCGTCGCCGGGCAGTCCCTGGACCCGCGCCATCAGCAGGGCGATGTCGTCCTCGCCGTGCCGGGTGTGGAGGGTGTTCAGGACGTGGTCGCAGACCTCCTCCAGGGGGCGGGACGGATCGGCGACCGCCCCGCGCAGGCCGCGCAGGCCCTCTTCGAGGGGGTGGTCGCGCGACTCGACCAGCCCATCGGTGTAGAGGGCGAGCAGCGCGCCTTCGGGGAGTTCGACCTCGACCTCCTCGAAGGGTTCGCCGCCCACCCCGAGCGGCATCCCGGTCGGGATCTCCAGCAGCAGCCCGGGGGGCGGGGCGGCGCCGTCCTCGGCGGGTTCGACGAGGACGGGCGGCATGTGGCCGGCGTTGGCGATGGTGCAGCGCCGGGTGACCGGGTCGTAGACGGCGTACACGCAGGTGGCGAGGTACACCTCCGAGCGGTCGGCGTCGCGGGAGTGGAGGGCGGCGCGCGAGGCCTGCTGAGCGCCGCCGGGGGCGCCGAGGCCGCGGGCGACCTCGTCGAGGGCGGTGAGCACCTCGGCGGGTTCCAGGTCCAGCAGCGCGAGGGTGCGCACGGCGGTCCGCAGCTCGCCCATGGCGACGGCGGCGCGCAGTCCCCGGCCCATGACGTCGCCGACGACCAGGGCGGTGCGGTGTCCGGGCAGTTCGATGACGTCGAACCAGTCGCCGCCGACCTCGGTGGCGGCGTTGCCCGGGAGGTAGCGGCAGGCGATGTCGAGGCCGGCCGCCTCCGGGTCTCCGGGCGGCAGCAGGCTGCGCTGGAGGATCAGCGCCCGTTCGTGCTCGCGCCGGTAGAGGCGGGCGTTGTCGATGCAGACGGCGGCCCGTGCGGCCAGTTCCACGGCGACGGCCCGGTCGCGTTCGCCGAAGGGCTCGCTGCCCTTGGTCCGGGAGAACTGGGCGAGGCCGACCACGGTGTCGTGGGCGACCATCGGGACGATCAGCGTGGACTGGACGAGGGCGTCCGGGTCCGTGCCGGAGACGAGCCGGGGCCGTGCCGTGCGCAGGGCGAGCGCTCCGGGGGAGGCGGCCGGGTAGCGGTGCGTCTCCCCTACGGAGACCAGTGCGCCGGGTCCCGACAGCGGGGCGTCGGACACGGCGGAGGCGAAGGCCACCCGCCGCAGCGGTGCGGAGGGGGCTCGTCCGGCCCCCTGCCCGGGCAGGGAGGGGACGCCGGGGCCCTGGGGGCGGGCGGGCCGGTCGTCGTCGCCGAGCAGCAGCCCCTGGTAGAGGTCGACGGCGGCCAGGTCGCAGAAGCCGGGGACGGTGACGTCGAGGAGTTCCCGGGCGGTGGTCTCCAGGTCGAGGGAGTTGCCGATGCGGTGCCCGGCCTCGTTGAGCAGGGCGAGGTTGCGGCGGACCCCGGCGGCCTCGCGGGCGGCGAGGTGACGGCGGGTGACGTCGGTGCCGAGGCCGGCGATGCCGATGGGGCGGCCGGTGCCGTCATGCACCCGGTAGAGGTTGATGGACCAGTGGCGGTCGTCGCGGCTGCGGGGGGTGGATCCGGTGATCCGCAGGTCGGTGACGGACTCGCCGGTCTCCAGTACCCGGCGCAGGGCTTCGGCCATCCGGTCGGCCTCGTGGGGCGGCAGGTAGTCGTGCACGGTCCGGCCGCGGTGCTCCTCGACCGCTCCGCCGAAGACGGTCGCGAAGCGGCGGTTGGCGCGCTGCACGGTGAGGTCGGTGCCGAAGAGCAGGAACCCGAAGGGGGATTGGCCGAATATGGCCTGTGAGGCGGCGAGGTCGGATTCGATGCGCCGGAGCGCGCGTACGTCCACGACGACGCAGAGCGCGGCGCGCTCGGCGCTCTCGGTCTGGGTCGGCATCACATAGATCTCGGCCACGCCGTGGGCGCCGTCCCCGCCGGGGATCCGGAAGGGGATCAGCCCGGTCCATTCCTTGCCGTCGAGGATCTCGGCGACCTTGCGGTGGCCGCCCTCGCGCAGCTCGGGCGGCATGAAGGCCTCGACCGGGTCGCGCCCGACCGCCTGGGCCGCGCGCAGCCCGAACAGCTCTTCGGCGCGCAGGCTCCACTGGTCGATGAGCCCGTCAGGGCCGATCGAGAAGGACGCCACCTTGATGTGGTCGTATATCGAGCCAGGCGGACTGCTGTGCCACAGGGAGTCGCGCAACGGCTCCCCGGGCACGCGGGCCTGATGTGTCTGCGCAGGTATCTCGCTCACGCGACCGTCCCCTCCAGCTCACCGCAACCGGACCGGCCATGACCGAAGTATTCAGCACCACGGCCCCGTACGGCACGGCGTTCACGATCACAAAAGGGTCCCGTTGTTTTCCGGCCACGTCCGGTGGTCTTCCCAGACGCCGCCCGGGAGACCCACTGCCGCCCTTCTCCTTGTTACTCACCAGGAAGAGCCAACTCGAACCACACGGTCTTCCCCGTTTTCCCGTGCCGGGTTCCCCAGCGGCGCGCGGAGACGGCGACGAGGTGCAGGCCGCGCCCGCCTTCGTCGTCCGGCTGCGCGAGGCGCTCGCGGGGTGGATCCGGAAGCGGATCCGAGACCTCCACGAGCAGGGCCGGGCCGCCGGCGAGGCCGGGCGCGGCCGGATTGCGCCGCACCAGGCGCACCCCGATGGGGCCGGAGGCGTAGCGCAGGGAGTTGGTGACCAGCTCGCTGACCAGCAGGACGGTCACATCGCCGACGGAGTCCAGGCCCCAGGAGCGGAGGGTCCCGCGCACGGCGTGACGCGCGGTGCGGACGACATCGGGCTCGGCGGGAAAGGCCCACTCGGCGCATTCACCGTCTGTGTCCATCACGCCGATCACTTCCCGGGCCACCAGCGACCCCAGTCCGGTTCGTCGGGGACGAATGGGGGACGAGATAGGGACTAATAGCGACATACCCGATATTTGGGGCGCCGTACCACCCGGTCCCCCACGCACCGGCGCACTGTGGCGCAGACGGCCTAGAGCGGGAGCTTCACGCGCCCCGGTGCGCCCCGCCGTGCGACTCGGCGCCCACCGCGCCGCCCGCTCCGGCGCGCAGCCGGCGGCCGGCCTCGGCGACGAAGGGCCGGTCCTGGTCGAGCCAGTCCACCGAGTCCAGCTCGTGCGGGGCGAGCCAGCGAAGCTCGTCGTGGTCCTCCAGCGGGGCGGGCTCCCCCGAGACCAGCCGGGCGGTCCAGACGTGCAGGACCAGGCCGGGCCTCACCGGCCACTCCCCCGGGATCCGCTCCAGGACCTCGGCCTCCACGCCGAGTTCCTCGCGCAGTTCGCGCACCAGCGCCTCGGGCACCGTTTCACCCGGCTCCGCCTTGCCGCCCGGGAGCTCCCACCGGCCGGCCAGCTCGGGCGGCGCGCTGCGGCGGGCGGCCAGCAGGCGTCCGTCATGACAAAGGGCTCCGCCCACGACCACTCGTACAGTCATGGACGGAGCCTATGCCAGCGCCTCCGGCCGGTTCAGCCGGTGGTGGCGGTCTGGCTTTCCTGTCCGATCCGCTCGACCCAGTAGAGCTGCTCGTGTCCCCGGTCGTCGAGGCTGTCGACGACCTTCTGGGCCTCGGCCCGGGTGGGATAGCGGCCCACCCGGTAGCGGTTGCCGTTGTCGTCCTGACGTATGACCAGCCATGGAAGCAGGGCACCGCTGTCGGTCATCGCGCTCCACCCTCCGCCGCCGTACCTGCCCAGGAAACCGCATTGCGCATATGCCCGAGCTTACGCCCGACCTTTACTGACCGGATACGGTTTTTCACGAAGAGATACCTGGGGGGCGTACGCATCCGGCCAGGCGTACGAGCGCGCCGTGCGCGCCGGTCCGGACCCGGCGCACGGCGCGGACCCGCGCGTGACGACGAGGAAGCCGCCCGCCGTGCCGTCGGGGGACAGATCGAACAAGGGTCCGGGGCGCGCCCCGGACCCTTGCGATACGACCGAAAAAGCGGCCCGTGCCCCGTTACCGGACGGGCAGGTGGTACGAGAGCCGGTAGCGGTCCGCGGGGACGACCACGTCCGCGGTCTCCACCGCGCGGCCCGAGGCGAAGTACGTACGGCTCACCACCAGCACCACGTGTCCCGGGACCCCGCCCAGCAGCGTGATCTCCTCGGCCAGTCCGGGCCTCGCCCCGACGTCCTCGACCACGTTGTCCACGACCACGTCGATGGCGGCCATCCGGTCCACCACCCCCGAGCCCCCCAGGGGTCCTTCCTCCGGCAGCATCACCGGGGTCCGGCCGGTCACCGCGAGGGGCTCCCAGGAGGTGGAGAGCATCATGGCCTCCCCCGCGTCGCGGAAGACGTACCGGGTGCGCATCACCCGGTCCCCCGGCTCGATGCCCAGCCGCTCCGCGATCTGGACCGGCGCGGGCGTCTGCTCACTGCTGGAGTCCCAGGTGCCGCGCGCGCCCGCCTCGGCCTGCTCCTGACGGAACGGCGTCGACGCCCCGGCCGACCGGTAGCCCGAGCGGGCGACCCGGCGCGGCACGGGCTGCTCCCGGACGTACGTCCCGGACCCGGAGCGCCCCTCGACCAGCCCCTCCGCCATCAGGACCTTGCGCGCCTCCAGCGCCACGGTGTCCGAGACCCCGTACTCCTCGCGGATCCGGGCCTGGGAAGGGAGCCGGGCGTGCGGGGGCAGGGACCCATCGACGATCTTCCGTCGCAGATCCCCGGCGACGCGGAGATAGGCCGGCTGCTCACCGAAAGTCACGAGCCACTCCCATCAGGTTGACAGACAGCCACACCCTGGCAACCGACGGTTGAGCAGCGCAAGCACGGGCCAAAGTTTCACCCGATGTGATGAACGCAGGTCACTCAAACCCCTTACCGAGCGTTACCCACAAGACCTCAGGCGGATTCCGCCGAAGGCCCGCGCCCCGAACCGGCCCCCGGCCCTCCCGGCTCCGGCCGCAGCCACTCCGGCACCCGCGTCGAGAGCCCGTACGCCCCCCGCAGCGCCTTCTCCGTGTCCACCGACAGCGCCGACAGCGCCGCGTCCCACGCCCGCTGGAAATCGGCCGGCCGCGTCGCCCGGGCCGCCCGCTGCCACTGCCCGCGCGCGGCCGCGACCTGCTTCAGCTGAGCAGCCGCCGCCGGGCCCGTGCCCTCGCGGGAGGTGACGCCCTGGAGCATCCGCTCCTCCGCCGCGAGCGCCTCGTCGACCCCCCGTGCCCACGCCCGGTACTCGGGCAGCGCCTCGTCCAGGTCCTCGTCGGGGGCGCGCCCCAGCGCCTGGTCCGCCGTGTTCAGCGCGCCCAGCAGGGTCACCTGGTCCGGCGTCAGCATGCCCGCGTCCTTGCGCAGACTGCCCCGGTGCTCCTCCGTCGACGTGCCGATGATGCACAGGAGCCGCCGGTCGCCGCCCTGCCAGCTCTCCGCGGTGGGGCTGAAGTAGAACATCTCCGCGTACGCGGGCAGCGCCCACGTGTCCATCGCGTACGCGTCCTGCGCCTTCCAGCAGGTGTCCGTGGCGGTCCCCTTCAGCCTCCCCTTGCCGGGGAAGCCGCCGGGGCCGAGCACCGTCGTGGAGGTCACCTCGGCGTCGTGCACCTGGTCGCAGCCAACCCGGTAGGTGAAGCGGGCCTCGTCCAGGAGGTCGCCTCCGGGGACGTTGAAGCAGTCGCCCGGGCGCAGCTCGTCCATCCCCGTCAGCCGGCCCTCGACGTGTTCGAGCTCCCGCCCCTCGCCGATCCGGCCCAGGAAGTGTTCCGCGTACCGGGACACGCCGGTCACGAGGACGGCGGTCGTCAGCACCGAGACCACCAGGCCCACGATCGCCAGCACCCGGCCCCGCTCCCCCTTGCGCGCGATCTGCACCAGCGCCACGATCCCGAAGACGATCCCGAGCGGCGGGAAGCACAGCAGCCCGACCAGCAGGGAGGCCAGCGCGAAGCCGTTGAGCGCGGGCGGGTGCCCGTGGGCGGGCGGCGGCCCCCACAGCGGCGGCGGCGGGGGCCAGGAGTGGCCCGGGCCGGCGGAGGGAGGCTGCGGGGGCGGGATGCTCACGGGGTGAGGTGCTCCATCACGGGGGGCGCGAACGAATGCGCGAAATAGTACGCAGCGGGGGCGACCGAGCAGTCGGTCGCCCCCGCGTTCATCGCGCGATCCAGCCTGTTATCGCGCCCCTCGCCACCCGGTCGCCCGGGCGGAGGCCTCGGGCGTCAGAACTGCAGCGCCCAGGAATCGATCTTGCCGGTGTCGACGTTGGCGTTGTCGTTCACCCGCAGCTTCCACACGCCGTTGGCCACCTCGGCCGAGGCGTTGACGGTGTAGGTCTTGATGATGTTGTCGGCGCTGCCGCCGCTGCGGTTGTGCAGGTTGTAGGCCGTGCCGTCGGGGGCGATGAGGTCGACCTTCAGGTCACCGATGTAGGTGTGCTTGATGTCGACCGAGACGCTCAGCGCCGCCGGGGCGTTGCCGGAGATCCCGCTGACGGTCACCGGCGAGTCCACGGTGGCGTTGTCGTTGACCGCGTAGTCCGCCGTGTTCTCGAACCGGGTGCCCGGGTTCGGCGGCGTGGTGCTCCCGCCCACGTTCAGCAGGCGGTTGGGGGAGCCGGTGCCGGGGCTGGTCACCACGTTCGGGGTGGACGCCGCGACCAGGGCGTCCCGGATCTGCGCCGGGGTGCTCGCCGGGTTCTGCGAGAGGTACAGGGCCGCCGCGCCCGCGACGTGCGGCGAGGCCATCGAGGTGCCGGAGATGGTGTTGGTGGCGGTGTCGCCCGTGCCCCACGTGGAGGTGATGGAGGAGCCCGGCGCGAAGACGTCCAGGACGGAGCCGTAGTTGGAGTAGCTGGCCTTCGCGTCGGTGTTGGTGGTGGCCCCGACCGTGATGGCCTCGGCGACGCGCGCGGGGGACTTGGTGGAGGCGTCGGTGGACTCGTTGCCCGCCGCGACCGCGTAGGTGATGCCGGCGGCTATGGAGTTGCGTACGGCGGTGTCGAGCGCGGAGTCCGCGCCGCCGCCGAGCGACATGTTGGCCACGGCCGGCTTCACGGCGTTGCGGGTCACCCAGTCGATGCCGGCGACGACCTGGGCGGTCGTGCCCGAGCCCTGGTTGTTGAGCACGCGGACGCCGACGATCTTGACCTTCTTGGCCACGCCGTACGCGCCGCCGCCGACGGTACCGGCCACGTGCGTGCCGTGGCCGTGGCCGTCCTGGGCGGTGTTGTCGTTGTCGATCGCGTCGTAGCCGTCGACGGCGCGGCCGCCGAAGTCCTGGTGCGTCTTGCGGACGCCGGTGTCGATGATGTACGCGGTGACGCCCTCGCCCGCCTTGTCCGGGTAGGTGTAGCTCTGGTCGAGCGGGAGGGCCCGCTGGTCGATGCGGTCCAGGCCCCAGGACGGCGGGCTGGGCTGGGTGGCGTCGACGGTGAAGGTCCGGTTCTGCACGACCGACCGCACGGCCGGGTCGGCGGCGAGCTTTCTGGCCTGCGCCTCGGAGACCTCGACGGAGTAGCCGTTGAGGGCCGCGCTGTAGACCCGGTCGATCTTCGCCCCGTACCGCTTGGCGACGGCCTTTCCGCTGTCGGCGGTGGAGCGGGCGGCGGAGTCCTCCAGGGTCACGATGTAGCTGCCGGGGACGGCACCGGGAGCTCCGGCGTTCTCGATGACGCCCTGGGGGCCGTCGGCCGCGGACGCGGGCAGGGCGGCGGCCGCGCCGAGCGCGAGGGCCACGACGGCGGTGGCGCTGACGCCGGCGATCCTCCGGCGGGTGTGACGCATCACGGACATGTGGGGGGTCCTCCTCGTAGGGGGTGGAGTGCGACGGCGCGTGTGGCGGTGCGGCGGTGCCCGGACACGCGGGGATTTCCTGTTTCAGGCATGTCCATGACAACGAATCCGCCCCAACGGGCCGTCG
This sequence comes from Streptomyces sp. NPDC034043, assembly GCF_055575675.1. Taxonomy (NCBI): domain Bacteria; kingdom Bacillati; phylum Actinomycetota; class Actinomycetes; order Kitasatosporales; family Streptomycetaceae; genus Streptomyces; species Streptomyces sp. NPDC034043. The sequence continues at coordinate 387,494 of NZ_JBVISF010000004.1, read as the reverse complement.
TCCCGCAAAGGTTGGCCCACCCGTGCCGCATCCCACAAGAGCACAACGGAGGCACAACGGACGCGTAACATCTGTGCCATACAACGGCCATGAACGAGCAAAGGCGCTCCGCACATGACGCACGCACTTCCCGGTTACGTCTGTCCCGAGGACGGCACGCGCGCGGACGTACGGACCGCCCCGTGGTGCTGCCCCCTCTGCGGCGGCCCCTGGGACCTCGACTTCGCACCCGATCCGGCCATCGCGCTCGAACCGGCCGCCGGCCCCCACTCGCTGTGGCGGTACGCGCCCGCACTGCCGCTGCCGGGGGCGTTCTCGGTCTCGCTCTCGGAGGGGCACACCCCGCTGGTGCCGCTCGCGGAGAGGATTCACGCCAAACTCGACTTCCTGATGCCGACGCTGTCCTTCAAGGACCGGGGCGCGGTCATGCTCGCCGAACTGGCGCGGCGGCTGGCCCCGGAGCGGGTGATCGCCGACAGCAGCGGCAACGCGGGGACGTCCGTGGCGGCGTACTGCGCGCGGGCCGGGCTGAGTTGTGAAGTTTTCGTGCCGGAGGGCACCTCGCAGAAGAAGACCGAGCAGATGCGGGCCCACGGCGCGGCCGTACGGGTCGTCGCGGGCGGGCGCGAGGCCACGGCGCTGGCCGCGCGGGCCGCCGCGGACGAGCCGGGGGTCTTCTACGCGAGCCACGTCTTCAACCCGTACTTCCTGCACGGCACGAAGACGTACGCGTACGAGATCTGGGAGGCCCTCGGCGGACGCCTCCCGGAGGCGCTGGTCGTACCGGTGGGCAACGGCACCCTGCTGCTGGGCGCCGCGCTGGCGGTGGAGGAACTGGCCCGGCGCGGGGTACGGCCGCCCGCGCTGATCGGGGTCCAGGCGGAGGCGGTGTCACCGCTGGCGGCGGCCTTCGCGGCGGGCGCCGAGGACGCCGAGGCGGTACCGCAGCTGCCGACCCTGGCGGAGGGCATCGCGATCCCGGCCCCGCCGAGGGCCCGGCAGATCCTGGCGGCGGTCCGCAAGTCCGGCGGCACCTTCCTCACGGTCCCGGACGACCGGCTGCGCGAGGCCCAGCGGGACCTGGCGCGGCGCGGCCTGTTCGTGGAACCCACGGCGGCGGCCTGCTGGGCGGCGGTGTGCCCCACCGCCCCCGGCGACCCCCTCCGCGGCCGCACGGCGGTCCTCCCGCTGTGCGGCGCGGGCGCCAAGACGGGCCTGGCCCCCCTCCCTTCCTGAGCCACGGCGGCACCGGCCCGGGCGGCGGCGGTCCGCGGCGGCTCCGGCCGGCAGGCGCCGTGACGCGGGCGTCGGAAAACCGCCAGCCGCGGGGCCGCCCCGTCTGGTCAACTGGCCCCATGACCAACCACCTTGACCACGCCGCCCGGGCCGCCGCCTTCACCGCGCTGCACACCGCCGCCGCCCCCCTCGCCCTCGCCAACGCCTGGGACGTCGCCAGTGCCCGCGTCGTGGAGGCCGCCGGGGCGCCGGCGGTGGCCACCACCAGCGCCGGTGTCGCCTGGTCGCTCGGGGCCCCCGACGGCGACGCGCTCGCGCGGGAGCGGGCGCTGGACCTGATCGCCCGGGTGGCCTCGGCCGTCTCCGTACCCGTAACCGCCGACATCGAGGGCGGCTTCGCGGCCGACGCCGCCGGGGTCGGCGAGACCGTCACCGGGGTGCTGGCCGCCGGCGCGGTCGGCGTCAACATCGAGGACGGCCGCCGCGCCCCGGCCGAGCAGGCGGAGCGCCTGGCCGCGGCCCGTGCCGCCGCGGAGGCGGCCGGGGTGCCTCTGTACATCAACGCCCGCGTGGACACGTACCTCTTCGGCCTCGGCGAGAGCGGCACCCGCCTCGACGAGACCCTCTCCCGCGCCGCCGCCTACCTCGCCGCCGGCGCCACCGGGGTCTTCGTGCCCGGGGTCACCGATCCCGCCACCGTCGCGGAGCTCGCCAAGGGGATCGACGCCCCGCTCAACGTCCTCGTCGGTCCCGGCGCCCCGTCCGTCACCGAGCTCGGCGCCCTCGGCGTGGCCCGCGTCAGCCTCGGCTCCTGGGTGGCCGAGGCGGCGTACGCCGTCGCCCGGCGCGCCACCGAGGAACTGCTGGCCGGCGGCACCTACGGGTCCCTCGCCGGCTCGCTGCCGTACGGGGAGCTGAACGCGCTGCTCAAGGGGTGAGAAATCGGGAAGCCTGTAGGGAGCAACGATCGTAGGATCCGGCCATGGGAACCTCGACTCCGATAGACGGCACGGGCGGCGCGACGGCGGACACCGCGCGCCGCAGGACGACCGGGGCGGTGTGGTTCGCGCTGGCGCTCGTGTACGTGGTCTGGGGCTCGACCTACCTCGGCATCCGGATCGTCGTCCAGACCATGCCGCCCTTCCTCTCCGCCGGGGCCCGCTTCATCACCGCCGGCCTGGTGCTGGCCGGCATCGTCGCCTGGCGGTACGGGCCGGCCGCGCTCAGGGTCACGGCCGCGCAGGCCCGCTCGGCGGTCGTGGTCGGCCTGCTGCTGATCCTGGGCGGCAACGGGCTGGTGGTGCTGGCCGAGACCGCCATCCCCTCCGGGCTGGCCGCGCTGCTGGTGGCGGCGGTGCCGATGTGGGTGGTGGTGCTGCGGGCGGGCAGCGGGGACCGGCCGTCGCCGCGCACCGTGGCCGGGGTGCTGGTGGGGCTCGCCGGGCTGGGGGTGCTGACCAGCCCGGGGCTCAGCGGGGAGGTCCGGCTGTGGGGGGTGCTGATGGTGCTGGCGGCCTCGGTGCTGTGGTCGCTGGGCTCGTTCTCGGCGTCGAAGCTGCCGCTGCCGGAGAACCCCTTCGCGGGTTCCGCGTACCAGATGCTGGCGGGCGGGGCCGGCGGGGTGGTCGTGGGGCTGCTGCGCGGCGAGCAGCGCGGCCTGGACGTGGGTGCCTTCTCCACCGCCTCGTGGGTGGCGCTGGGCTACCTCGTGCTGATCGGGTCGGTGGTCGGCTTCACGGCGTACGCGTGGCTGCTCCAGGCGGCGCCGCTGTCGCTCGTGGCCACGTACGCGTACGTCAATCCGGTGGTGGCCGTCGCGCTGGGCGCGCTCATCCTGGACGAGGCGCTGACCCTGCCGATCGTGCTCGGCGGTGCGATCGTGGTGGCGGCGGTGGGCGTGATCGTCAGTACGGAACGCCGCGCGTAGCCGCGCGCGGCCCGGCGCCGGCGGCCCGGCTCAGCCCCTGGACGCGCGCTCGTACAGGGCCTTGGCCCGCTCGTCGTACAGCGCGGCGGTGGAGTCCACGTCCGTTTCCCCGCCGCTGAGCACGCCGATCAGCCGGCCCGGCTGTCCCGTGCCCCCGCGGTCGGCGATCCAGGGGCTGCCGCTGGTGCCGGTCCAGAAGCCCGAGCAGCTGATGTACAGCAGGTCGGGGTCGTCGAGGTCGTGGCGGGTCTGGGTGGTGCAGGACACGGGCTTGTTCTGCGGGTTGTGCTCGGACTCCGGGTAGCCGACGACGGTGACCTCCCGCTCGTACCCGGAGGTCCAGTCGGGCGCGGGCGCCTCGCCCTTGCCGCCGACGGCCTCCTGGACGCTGCGGCCGTCCTCGTCCGGCTCGACGGTGAGGAAGGCGAAGTCGGCGGTGTCCTCGCCCCACTTCGTCCAGCGTTCGTCGACGTGGATCGAGCGGACCTTCCACACGCCGAGGGGCTGGGTGCCCGAGCCCTCCCCGGAGAAGGCGGGCGCGAAGGAGAGCTCGCCGATGGCGAGGCCGTCGTGGGCGACCTGGCCCGGCACTCCGTGCTCGCCCGCCGGGGCGACGCAGTGCGCGGCGGTCGCGACGACGTTGCCCTTGGGGCTGTCGACCACGCTCGCCGTGCACCAGTGCTCACCGTTGGCCATGAGCACGCCGACGGTGGGGAAGGGGTGCACCGGACGGTCGCCGGGCGCCTTGAGGAACGCGACGGCGCACACCATCGCGATCCCGGCGGCGGCGGCCGCGGTGGCCCCCTTCACCGCGGGGCTCATCGCACGGCGGGGTCGGGTGTCGGTCCTCGCATCACCTTGCTGATCCACTCCAGGGAGCCCTCCCTCATTCCGCGCACGTAGGACTTTCCGTTGTGCTCACCATCCTGGATCACCTGGAGTCGAGTGTGCACGGGGCCCCTGCCGTACTCGCGCATGAACCGCTCGGCCAGGTCGCGGCCGCTCTCCTTGGTGCCGATCTGGAAGTTGATCCACACCTCCGGACCGCCCTCCTTGATCAGCTTCTCGGCGAGCTTCTCGGGGTTGTTCTCGTCCATGGCCTGCTGGTTCCCCTTCCACAGCGGGGAGTCGGGGACGAAGTCGACCCCGCTGGCGATGACCGCCTTGAAGCGTTCGGGGTACTTCAGCACGTGCTTGAAGGCGCCGAAACCGCCCGAGGAGGAGCCCATGAAGGCCCAGCCGTCGCGGGAGGTGAAGGTGCGGAAATTGGCCTTCGTGAAATCCGGGATGTCATCGGCCATCCAGGTGCCCATCTTCGGCTGACCGGGGATGTCCGATCCGTCGAAGTGGTGCTTGGTGTCCGCGTTGATCACCGGCATGACGAGGATGAAGGGCAGGCTGGTGCCGGCCTTGACCCCGTCGATCACGGCCTGCTGGAGGCCGAGGCCGGGTCCGGTGCCCCAGTAGTTCTTGGGGTAGCCGCGGCCGCCGGGCAGGGAGATCAGCACGGGGAAGGCGCTCTTGGCGTACTTCGGGTCGTCGTACTCCTTGGGCACCCACACCCACACGTCACCGGTGAAGCCGGACTTCCGGCCGGTCACGGTGGTCACCGCGATCTGCGTGCCGTCCGGCAGCCGGCTGGTGCGCGTGAACTCGGCCTTGGGGCCGGTCGGCATCAGCACCTCGGGGCGGATGTCCTCGGCGGCCGCCGACTCCTGGATCTTCCCGAAGGAGACCGGGTCCCCCACGTCCGAGAAGAGGCCGGCCTTGTACGCCGCACCGCCCCCGGCGGCGAGGGCGAGCGCGAGCCCGCCGCCGATCAGGACGAGGCGCCTGCGCGGGCGCGGGGGGCGACGGCCGCCCTTGGTCAGGGAGCTGCCGTCGCCTTGGTCGTCATACTGCACTGAATTGTTCCCGTTCCTTCTCCGGCGCCCTGGTTGGGCGCGGGTCGGACCGATTGGTCCCCCTTGGCACCTGTACAGAGGTGTGAACGACCGTATGGGTTGCCTGGGACCGGGGCGACGTGGCGAGGGCCACGTGGCGGAGTCCGGCGACGGGGCGGGGGACGGTCCGGCGGGCGGGAACGGGGTGCGGAACGGGCCGCGGGAACGGGGCGCGGTCCGGACGGTACGGGCGCCGGTCAGCCGGCCTCGGGCTTGGGGCCCTTCAGCACCTTGCTGACCCACTCCAGCGAGCCTTCCTTCATGCCGCGCACGTAGTGCCAGCCGTTGTGCTCGCCGTTCTGGATGTCACGGATGGTCGTCTTGACCGGGCCCTTTCCGTACTGCTGCACGAATTTCGTCATCCGGTCCTTGCCGGACTCCTTCGTGCCCACCTGGAAGTTGATGTAGACGTCCGGGCCGCCGCTCTGGATCAGCCTCTCGGCGAGCTTCTCGGGATTGTTGGCGTCCATCTCCGCCTGGTGGCCCTTCCAGAGCGGGGAGTCGGGGGTGATCTCGCCGCCGCTGGCGATCACGGCCTTGAACTTGTCCGGGTGGTGCAGGAGCGTCTTCATGCCGACGAAGGCACCCGAGGAGGAGCCCATGAAGGCCCAGCCGTCGCGGGACTTGTACGTACGGAAGTTGGCGCGGGCGAAGTCCGGGACGTCCTCGGCGATCCAGGTGCCCATCTTCGGCTGACCGGGTATGTCGGCGCCGTCGTAGTAGTACTTGTTGTCCGGGTTGAGCACCGGCATGATCAGGACGAAGGGCAGACTGGTACCGGCCTGGACGCCCTCGGAGACGGCCTTCTGGAGGCCGAGGCTGCGGTCGGCCCAGTAGTTCGTCGGGAAGCCGTTGCCGCCGGGGAGGGCGATGAGGACCGGGAAGGCGCTCTTGGCGTACTTCGGGTCGTCGTACTCCTTGGGGGCCCAGACCCAGACGTCCCCCTCGAAGCCCGACTTGGCGCCGGCCAGGCGGGTCTTGGCGATGACGGTGCCGTCGTCGAGCTTGGTGGTCTGCTTGAAGTCGGACTTCGGGCCGGACGGCATCTGCACGTCGGGGTCGCCGGTGGGTCCGGCCGGGGCGGAGGGCTCCGCCTTCTTCCCTCCGGCGCCGGCGTCCGTGGCGGCGGGCGCGGCGGGCTTGCCGAAGCTGACGGTCTCGCCGTTGCCGTCGAACCACTCGTTCTGGTAGGCGGCGAAGCCGCCCCCGCCGAGGAGCAGCGCGCCGGCGACGCCGGCGCCGATCCACATCGCGCGCCGCGACTTCCTGCGGCCCTGCCCCCGCTCGGGCTCACGGCCGGACGACTGCTGCGGGTACTCGTGCACGGACTTGCTCCGAACGGTTCGGCCTGCCCCGGGCGGGACAGTGCGGCTGGACATCCCCTAGTCCTGATGTGCGGCGCCTGTGAAAAGTTCCAAATCCTTGCAAAGACCTGCCCGGAACATCAGGTTTCCGGCGGCTCACCGCCGGCCGTCGAGCACCTCCGCGCACCGCCCGAGCAGCTCGATGAGCTGCGTGCGCTCCTGGGCCGTGAGGGCGGCGGCGAGGGCGGCCTCGACGCGGACGGCGCCGGCGTCGGCCAGCTCCATCGCGGCGCGGCCCTCGGGGGTGAGCCGGGTCTCCAGCACGTTGCGGTGCCACTCGTGGGGGGTGCGCTCGATGAGGCCGCGCTCGTGGAGGTTCTTCAGAACGGTGTTCATGGTGGGCGGTGTGACCCCGCAGAGCCGGGCGAGGGCGGCCGCGGAGATGCCCGGCTTCTCGGCGAGCCAGAGCAGGGCCGCGTACTGCGGAACCGTTACTGCGGCCGGCTTGCAGGCGGCGGTCTTCGCCGCGAGGAGCGCCTGCTCGGCGCGCTTGATGTGCGCACCGATGCGCTCCTCGGGAGGCATGGAGGTCATTGCGGCATCCTACGACCCTTGCCAATCATTAGAGCTCTAACTATTCTGCGGACTCAATGATCAAGAAGGGTTCACCTGTGCGTAAGCTCTCTCACGTCCTGCTCTCCGCCGCGGCCGTCGCCCTGACCGCGGCCCTCACCACGGGCGCCGCGCCCGCGCCGTCCCCCGTGGGGACCGCGTTCACCCTCCCCGGCTCGAAGGTCTACCCGGAGGGCATAGCCGCCGACCCGCGCACGGGCACCGTGTACGTCGGCTCGTACGCGGACGGCACCGTGTACCGCGCCCGTCCGGGCGCCCGTACCGCCGAGGTGTTCCTCCCGTCCGGCACCGACGGCCGGCGCACGGCGAACGGCCTGCGCGTCGACGCCCGGGGCCGCCTGTGGGTCACGGACTCCACGGCCGGGGTGGCGGTGTACGACACGGCGACGGGCACCCGCCTGGCACGGTTCGAGGCCGCGGCGGACACCCCGCACTTCATCAACGACCTGACCGTCACCCCGGACGGCACCGCCTACCTGACGGACAGCGTCCGCGCGGTGATCTACCGCGTCACCCCCGGGCAGCTGCGCGCCGGCTCCGGCCCGCTGACGGTGGCGTACGACCTGAGCGGGCACGTCACCCCGCCGCCGCCCGGCCGTCTCACGCTCAACGGGATCACCTCGGACCGGGCGGGCCGCTACCTGCTGACGGTCGACATGACGGGCGGCGAGCTGCACCGCGTCGACCTGCGCACCGGCGCCCTGAGCCGGGTCGCCCTGACCGGCGGCGACCTCAAGGCCGCCGACGGCATCCAGCTCTCCCCCGCCGGCACGCTCCGGGCGGCGCACAACGTCACCAACACCCTGACCCGCTGGCAGCTCAGCCCGGACGGCACCCGCGCCCGCCTGACCCGCACCCTGACGGACGCCTCCCTCCAGATCCCCACCACCCTGGCCCACACCCCGGGCCGCACCCTGGTGGTCCGCTCCCAGTTCGACAAGGGCGGCCCCCTGACCCCCTCGACCGGCACCCCGGTCACCTTCTCGGTGGCCGCGGTCCGGGGGCTGTGACGCCCGCGGGGGCGCGGCCGCGCCGGCCGACGGGGGCCGGGGCCGTCAGAGGCCGGTCAGGTGCTCGGGGCGGACCGGGGTCTTGTTGAGCTCCAGGCCCGTCGCGTCGCGGATCGCGGCGAGGACGGCCGGCGTGGACGACAGGGTCGGAGCCTCACCGATGCCCCGAACTCCGTACGGCGCTTCGGGGTCGGCCAGTTCGAGGTAGTCGACCGGGATCGTCGGGGTGTCGAGGATCGTCGGGAGCAGGTAGTCCGTGAAGGAGGGGTTGCGCACCTTGGCTGTCCTCGGGTCCACGATGATCTCTTCCATCACGGCGACGCCCAGGCCCTGGACGGTGCCGCCCTGGATCTGGCCGACCACGGACAGCGGGTTCAGCGCCCTGCCCACGTCCTGGGCGACGGCCAGCTCGACGACCTTGACGAGGCCGAGCTCGGTGTCCACCTCCACCACCGCCCGGTGCGCGGCGAAGGCGTACTGGACGTGGCCCTTGCCCTGGCCGGTGACCCGGTCGAAGGGCTCGGTCGGGAAGTGCCGCCACTCCGCCTCGACCTCCACGACCTCGCCCTCCAGGACGTCGACGAGGGTGGAGAGGACCTCGCCGCCGTCGGTGACGACCTTTCCGCCCTCCAGGAGCAGTCCGGGGGCCGCCCACGCCGGGTGGTGCGCGCCGAACCTGCGCCGGCCGATCTCCAGGACCTTCTCGCGGACGAGCGCGCAGGCGTTCTTCACGGACCCGCCCGTCATGTACGTCTGACGGCCCGCGGAGGTCGAGCCGGCCGATCCCACCCGGGTGTCGGCGGGATGGATGGTGACCCGCTGGACCCCGAGCTCGGTGCGGGCGATCTGCGCGTGGATGGTGACACCGCCCTGGCCGACCTCCGCCATGGCCGTGTGGACCATCGCGACGGGCTCACCGCCCATGACCTCCAGGCGCACCCGGGCGGTCGAGTAGTCGTCGAAGCCCTCGGAGAAGGCGACGTTCTTGATGCCGACGGCGTAGCCGACGCCGCGGACGACGCCCTCGCCGTGCGTGGTGTTGGACAGGCCGCCCGGCAGCGCGCGCAGGTCGGCCGGGCCGCCGGCGGTCTCCCACTGGCGCCGCGGCGGCAGCGGGCGGGCCTTGACCCGGCGCAGCAGTTCGGCGACCGGAGCCGGGTGGTGCACGACCTGGCCGGTGGGCATGATCGTGCCCTGCTCCATGGCGTTGAGCTGGCGGAACTCGACCGGGTCCATGCCCAGCTTCGCCGCGAGCTTGTCCATCTGGGCCTCGTACGCGAAGCAGGCCTGGACGGCGCCGAAGCCGCGCATCGCGCCGCAGGGCGGGTTGTTGGTGTAGAGGCCGATCGCCTCGATGTCCACGTCGTCGACGGCGTACGGCCCGACCGAGAGGGACGCGGCGTTCCCGACGACCGAGGCCGTGGAGGAGGCGTAGGCGCCGCCGTCGAGCACGATCCTGCAGCGCATGTGCGTGATCCTGCCGTCCCGGGTGGCGCCGTGCTCGTAGTGCAGCTTCGCCGGGTGACGGTGCACGTGGCCGAAGAAGGACTCGAAGCGGTTGTAGACCATCTTCACCGGCCTGCCCGTGCGCAGCGCCAGCACGGAGGCGTGGATCTGCATCGAGATGTCCTCGCGGCCGCCGAAGGCACCGCCGACACCGGCCATCGTCATGCGCACCTTCTCCTCGGGCAGGCCGAGGACGGGTGCGATCTGCTTGAGGTCCGAGTGCAGCCACTGGGTGGCGACGTACAGGTCGACACCGCCGTCCTCGGCGGGTACCGCGAGGCCCGACTCGGGGCCGAGGAAGGCCTGGTCCTGCATGCCGAAGGTGTACTCGCCCTCGACGATGACGTCGGCGCGCTCGCGGGCCGCTTCGACGTCGCCGCGGATGATCGGCTGGCGGTGCACGATGTTCGGGTGCGGGACGTGCTCGGCGTGGTGGTCCTCGCGGTTCTCGTGGACCAGGACCGCGCCCGGGGCGAGGGCGGAGGCCTCGTCGGTGACGACGGGCAGCTCCCGGTACTCGATCCGGATCTTCGCCGAAGCGCGGCGGGCGGTCTCCGGGTGGTCGGCGGCCACGAGGGCGACCGGCTCACCGTGGTGGCGGACCTTGCCGTGCGCCAGGACGGGGGTGTCCCGGAACTCCATGCCGTAGTGCTTCACGGCGGCCGGCAGGTCCTCGTACGTCATGACCGCGTGGACCCCGGGAACGGTCAGGGCCTCGGAGACGTCGACGGACACGATCTCGGCGTGCGCGAGCGTGGAGCGCAGGGTCTGGCCCCACAGCATGTCCTCGTGCCACATGTCCGAGGAGTACGCGAACTCGCCGGTGACCTTCAGGGTGCCGTCCGGGCGCAGCGTCGACTCGCCGATGCCCCCTTTGGTCCGGGAGCCCTGGGTGACGTCGGTGGGGATACCGCTGGTGGTGCCAGCCATGAGCAGACCGCCTCTTTCCTGGTGTTCCTGGAGCCGCACCGGTCGGCGCCGGTGCCGGTGCCGGTGCCACGACCCCCGTGCGGGGCACCGTTCGGCGTGGCCGGAGCCAATGCCGGCCGCACGCACAGAAGTAGACACAGCGCCCCGGGGGGCGAGGCAGTCACCGATCGCTCAGAACCGGCTGCTCCGCCGCCTGTGGACGACCGTGCCTTCCGCCCGCCGCACCCCGTTGAACTGCGGTGATCCCTGTCCCGCGAGGCGTACGGCGTGAGAGGGTGACCGTCATGCGGCTGCGTGAACTCCTGGACACCGACGGGCTGGGACTGCGTCTGCTCGTGGTCCCGGACACCGACGGCGGCGTGCTCGACCGCACCGTTCGCGCCGTACCGACCATCGACCTGGCCGACCCGGGCCGCTTCCTCGACGGCGGGGAGCTCGTCCTCACCGGGCTCGCCTGGTGGCACGGGCCCGGAGACGCCGAGCCGTTCGTACGCGTCCTCACCCGGGCGGGCGTCACGGCCCTGGCCGCGGGCGAGGTCGAGCACGGGCCCGTCCCGGACGACCTGGTCCGCGCCTGCCGGCGGCACGGCCTCCCGCTCATCGCCGTGCGGCCGGAGACCTCGTTCGCCGCGATCACCGAACACGTCCTGCGCCGTCTGCACCGCCGGGACGTCGCCGGCCTCGCCGCCCTGGTCGAACGCCACCGGCGACTCCTGACCGACCGGGCCGCCCCGGACTCCGTACTGGAGCTGCTGCGGCACAGCCTCGGCCTCGACGTGCGCGTCCTGTCGGCGACCGGACGCCAGATCGCCGGGGCCCGCCCTCCGCTGCACCCCCGGACGGCGTCGGCGCTGGCCGCGCGGTACCTCGCCGCGCGCCGGGCGCACGAGCCGGCTCCGCACCGGGCCGCGGTCGGAAGCCGCCTCTACTCCCTGGTACCGGTGCGCAACGGCACCGGAGACGCCGCCGAGCTGGGCGACTGGCTGATCGCGGTGGAGGCCGACGTCTCGCAGTGGCCCGCGCCGGACACGGAACTCCTCGGCCGGATCGCCGAACTGCTCACCGACGCGCGGTCCGCGCACGAACAGGCGAAGGCGGCCCGCCGCGACCTGGCCCGCCGCAGCCTCGACCTGGTGTGCAGCGGCAGCGTCCCGCCCGAGGAGATACCCGTCAGGCTCCGCAGCACCGCGCAAGCCGTCCTCAGCGGGGTCGCCACGTGGCCGCGCTGCCAGTACGTGGTCGCCAGCGGCGCACGGGAGGGGGGCCGCCCGGTCCCCGCGCCGGCGCTGCGCGTACTCCTGGAGGAGGCCCTGGTCCAGCCGGTCGGCCCGGTGCGGGTGGCCGCGGAGGACATCGCCGCCACCGTCGACGGCGAACAGGCCGTACTCCTCGTCCTGATGCCCGAGCCGGCCCCCGGCCTCGACCTCGCCGCCCTGCGGCAGAGGCTCGCCACCGCCCTCGCGCGCTGGCTCGGCCCGACGGACAGCGTCTCCATCGGCGTCGGCTCGCCGGTGGCCGATCCCGGGAACGCCCGCCGGGCCCTCGGGGAGGCCCGCAACGCACTGCGGTCCGCCCAGGACGGCCCGGACCGGGTGACCGTACGCGGCCCCGACGACCTCACCGCGCACTTCCTGTCGCTGCTGCCCCTCATCCCGGCCGACGCGCGCCGGTCGTTCGCCGCCCGCCACCTCGGTCCCCTCCGCGACCACGACCGCCGCCACCGGACGGAACTGCTGGCCACGCTGGAGGCGTTCCTGGAGTGCGACGCGTCCTGGACGAGGACCGCCGCCCGCCTCCACCTCCACGTCAACTCCCTGCGCCACCGCATCGCCCGCATCGAACAGCTGACGGACACGGACCTCGCCCTGCTGGAAACCCGCCTGGACTTCCTGGCGGCCCTCCGGGCGACCTGAGCCCCGACACCGCGCTCCCGGATGTGATCCACAACTCTCCATTCTGATTTCTCTTGCAGCTGCCATATCCCATCCTGCAATCTCCCCATCAGGCCGATCCACATTCGGCGGATGATGTCCTTAGTGAGGAGCGGACCCGATGAGCAGCGAGCGCCCGGGGCTGTACGAGATGCTGGACGACCGGTTCCGTACCGGGCGGTGCATGAACGGTGACGAGGCCCTGGAGGTCCTGTACACCGGCTGCCGTTGGGCCGAGGGGCCGATCTACGTGCCGGCCTGGCGCCAGCTGGTCTGGAGCGACATCCCCAACGACCGGATGCTGCGGTGGGACGAGGAGACCGGCTCGGTCGCCGTGTTCCGCCGCTCCGCCGGGCACACCAACGGCAACACCCTCGACCGCGAGGGCCGGCTGATCACCTGCGAGCAGGGCAACCGCCGGGTGACCCGTACCGAACACGACGGCACCGTCACCGTGCTGGCCGACCGCTGGCAGGGCAAGCGCCTGAACAGCCCGAACGACGCGGCCGTGAAGTCCGACGGCTCGATCTGGTTCTCCGACCCCGACTTCGGCATCACCAGCGACTACGAGGGCTACCGCGCGCAGAGCGAGATCGGCTCCAACAACGTGTACCGGATCGATCCGGCCACGGGAGAGGTACGCCTGGTCGCGGACTGCTTCGGCGCGCCGAACGGGCTGGTCTTCTCGGCCGACGAGCGGCGGCTGTTCGTCTCCGACACCCGGGCGGGCTTCATCCGGGTCTTCGACGTGCGCGACGACGGCACCCTGTCCGACGGCGAGGTCTTCGCCGAGGCCGGGGCCCGGGAGAAGGCCCGCTTCGACAACCTCCGCTTCGACGACGGCGGCCGGCTCTGGGCGGCCGCGATGGGCGACGGCGTGCACTGCTACGACCCCGACGGCACCCTGATCGGCCGCCTCAACGTCCCCGAGGCGGTCGCCAACATCTCCTGGGGTGGCGCCAAGCGCAACCGCCTGTTCATCACCGCGGAGACCAGCCTGTACTCGGTGGTCATGGCGGTCACCGGCACCCACCCCACGGGCCCGGGCCACCGCCCCTGGCCGACCTCCCACTGAACCCGGGGGCCGCAACCAGCCCCGCCCCTGCGGAAACGCTCCGCCACAGGGGCGGGTCCGGGTCTGCCGATCCCCGAGAGGGGTCAGACCCGGACGTGCTCATCCCGGCCGAGGACTACGCGGCACTACGCGAGGGTCTACCTGATGCGCTCCCCGGCGAACGCCGTCGGCATCCATGGCGCACCGGCCGGACCTTCCACCAGACTGCGGAGGTGAGCGACCGCTACCCCTGCCCTTGTTGCGGGCACCGTGTGCTGAGCCTGATGCCCAGCTCGTACGACATCTGCCCCGTGTGCTTCTGGGAGGACGACGGGGTCCAGTTCCGCTGGCCAACCATGCCCGGCGGCGCGAACAAGGTCTCCTTGATCGAGGCTCAGAGCAACTACCGCGAGTTCGGCGCCTGCGACTGGCACGGCCGCCGGTACGTCCGCCCGCCGGCCGAGGGCGAGCCGCTCGACCCCGCTTGGCGCCCCATCGACCTGACACGCGACTCCTTCGAGGACTGGGACGCCGAGTCCCGTGCCCCGTGGCCCGACGACCGCTCGGCGCTCTGCTGGTGGCTCCCAACTTTTTGGCGCCGGGACCACACATGACCACCACCAGGCGATCTTCCGCTCCCGTTCCGGCGGCTGGACGCCGACGGCGCGTACGGCTCTCAACGCCTCGTCCCCGATCACGGGCAAGCCTGGTCACTCGGAGGAACGGGCGGGGAACGCCGCAGAACGAAAGAGGCAACGGGCAACACCGCCGAACCCCGATTCTCCAGGCGATAGCCGTGTCAGACTCGCTTTCGGACGCGAAGCGAGACGAGGCCACTACACCCCGTGTTCATCGTCGGGTTTCGCGTCGACCGGTGATCGTCTGGTGACGGCTCCCGTGAGGGCGGACGGCTCTCGCGGTCGCTGTTCAAGGGGAGGCTGATGATGAGCACGGCTTTACGGTTCGGCCCGGAGCTTCGCCGCTTACGCGTCGCAGCGGGGCTGACTCTTACCGAGTTCTCCGTTGCGCTCAACTACGACAAGGGGCACCTCAGCAAGGTCGAGCGCGGAGAGCGTTCCGCGTCCCCCGAACTGGCCCGGCGGTGCGACGCCTTCCTCGGCGCGGACGGCGAGCTGCAGCGCCTGGTCGCCCGCCCCGAAGTGGACTCGGACTCGGAGACCGCCGAATCCCCCGCCGGTCCGAGCCGCTGGCTCGTCGGGCGTCGGGCAGTCCTCTCAGCGGGCACGGGGGTGCTGGTCGACCTCGGCCTGAAACTGGGCGGTCAGGCGTTGTCCTCCGCCGATGACCCCCTCCTGGGGTCCTACCGCACGCAGTTCGACCAGCTGCGGAAGCTCGGTCAGTCCACGGCTCCCAAGATCCTGCTGCCCCTGCTGGAGACGCAGACCCGGATGGTCGCCGGGCTCGCCTCCGATGCCCGGTCCGCTTCCCGGGCCCCCGCGCTCCGACTCGCCTCGCGGTTCGCGGAGTTCACCGGCTGGATGGCCCAGGAGGCCGGGGACAGCGACGCGGCACTCGGCTGGACGGGCGAGGCCGTCGAACTGGCGGGCGCCGGGGGTGACCCGCACCTCGGCTCCTACGCACTGGTGCGGCGCGCTCTGGTCACCATGTACGGCGGGGACGCCGCCGGCACCGTCGACCTGGCCCGCCGCGCCCAGGGCAGCGAACTCCCACCGCGCATCAGGGGACTCGCGGCCCAGCGAGAGGCCCAGGGGCACGCGCTCGTCGGCAACGAAGCCGACTGCCTCCGCAGCCTCGACAGGGCACGGGAGCTACTCGCCGACGATGACGCCCTCCACGGCGCCGAGCCCGTGATCGGCACCTCACACGTGAGCGATCCGGCGGCGATGTCGACCGGCTGGTGTCTGTACGACCTCGGGCGCCCCAAGGCCGCTGCCGAGGTACTCGACCGGGAGTACCGCCGCCTTCCGCCGCACGCGCTGCGTACCCGCGCCCGCTACGGCTTCCGCCGGTCCCTGGCACACGCTGCCTCCGGCGAGGTCGAGCACGCGTGCGCGATCGCCCAGGATCTCTTGGGAATGATGCCGGCCGTGCCCTCAGCAACGGTGAACAGCGACGTCCGACGCCTCGCACGGGAACTGTCCCGGTTCCGGAGCAGCCACGCCGTGCGTGATCTGCAGCCCGCGCTGGCACGCGTACTCGCCCCCGCGCACGGCTGACGCCCGCACGACCGCCCCGGACGCATCGCCCGGCTCACCACCACCCGGCCCCTCCGGCCTTCCGGATCCCGCGATCCCGCGATCCCGCGATCCCCGAGGGCCTAGCTGATTCCCGCCCGCCGCGTCACATCGCGCCCCCGGCTTCTCCGGGCTGCCCACAGCCGGTGACACCCAGGCGGTGCCCCTCCCTCCGCACGCCCTCCTGTGGACGCGCCACGCCGTCACACGGTCGGGACCTCATGGCTCGGGCGAACCGGAACCCCGCTCCACAGCCCCGTGCCCGTTCATCGTCCTCACTCTCCCGAAGGGAACCTTCATGCACGACGTCTTCGTCAACTACCGCACAGGCGACGAGGAATCCGCCGCCACCATGATCGCTCGCGAACTCGCCCGAAGGTTCGGTGACGAGCGGATCTTCTTCGCCAGCAACTCGATCGACCCCGGACTCCGTTTCCCGGTGGAACTGGCCAAGGCGGCGGAGGAGTGCCAGGCTCTGCTCGCTGTCATCGGCCCACGCTGGGCGGAGGTACAAGGAGCCGACGGCCGCCCCGCGCTCGAAGCCGAACAGGACTGGACCCGTCGTGAGATCCAGACCGCGCTCGACCGCGGGGCCCTGGTGATCCCCGTGCTCGTCGGAAAGATCGCGCGGATCGACCGCACCGTCCTTCCGGACGATCTGGTGGAACTGGCGGACTTCCAATACAGGCGGTTCGACCACCGCAACGCCCAATCCGACCTGACGACGCTCGGGGACACCCTCGCCCGGCTGTTGCCCGAGCTGGGCAGGGCGGACCGCGACGGCCGTGCGGCAAGGGAGCGGACGGAGGCGACGTCACGCGAGAAGTCGGCCCGGGACACCGGACACACCAGGATGCGGACACGTGACGTCGAACAGCGCGTGCGCGGCGGCATCGGAAACCTCAACGGCGACCTGTCCGGCACCTTCGTCAACGAGCCGCAGGGACCCGTGAACACCGGCCGGGGCCACCAGTACAACGCGCCTCACTTCGAGGGCGACAACACCGGGGTCCAGTTCACCGCGGGCGACAACAGCGGTACGGTCCACCAGCGCTTCGAGCGCGAGCGCCGGCGCTCGGACGACGGGCGATGACCGGGCAGGACCACGTCAGCGTCAATGATCCGCACGGCCCGGTGAACAGCGGCGGCGGGCACCAGTACAACCTCTACGGCGTCGGCCCGGACTGGATGAGACGCAAAGGGGTCGAGTCCCTCCGGATCGCCCGCGAGGACCGGGTGCGCCTGGCCGACCGGTTCGTTCCCCCCAGGGGCTACCGCATCGCCGCCGACCACTTGGAGAAACCGGGGTCGGTGGTGCTGCTGGAGGGACCGCCCGGCAGCGGCCGCCGTGCCGCGGCGATCATGCTGCTGCATGGGTTCGGTGAGGAGGGGAGCACCGACGAGGAGAGGGTGCGGATCGAGGAGCTTCCCGCCACGGCCACGGAGGATGACAGGGACTACAAGTCACCCGCCCCCGGCGAAGGGGACCGTTTCCTTCTCGACCTCTCCGGAATCACCGACGAAGGGCAGTACACCAGGGCTCAGCGCCGTCTGGCCGTGTACCGGTCGAAGGTCCAGGAGGCGGGGGCCCACATGGTCGTCGTCTTGCCGTCGGTCATGGAGTACGCCCATGCGTCGGACTTCGAGCCGCACACGGTGAAGCTGGAGCGTCCCCGGGGCGTCGCTGTCCTCACCAGGCACCTCCGTATGGACCAGATGTCCTTCCGCCCTGCGGACCTGAGGAGCGCAGACCTCCAGGGCATGTGTGACCGCTCCCCCATGTCGGAACTGGCGCGGATCGCGGGGCTGGTGAAGGCCGCCCGTGACAGTGGCCGGTTCGGCTCCGACTTTGCGGGATGGCTCGACCAGGCGATACACGCGGTGACCGACCGTGCCGGTGAGGTGCGCCGCCAGATGGCCGCGGTCCGCACCGCGCCCGAGCGGGCCCTTCTGCTCGCGGCGGCAGTCTTCGAGGGGGCTCGCGCTGACACCGTCTACGAGGCATGGCAAGGCCTGATGAAGAAGGTGGGGCACAAGGAGGAGGTGACCTCCGAGTTCGCGCAGACGGACTTCGGGGAGCGGTTGAAAGCGCTCGGGATCGAGCGGGCCCCGGACGGACGGCTCCGCTTCGAGCGGCTGGCCTACGCCGATGCGGTACGGGCGTACTTCTGGACGAACTTCCCCGGGGTGCGCGACGAGCTCAGGGACTGGATCGACCGCGCCGCCGGGCTGGACGGTCTGACCACCGACGACCAGATGGACATCGTCGTCCGCTTCGGAGAGCGGTCCCTGGCCGTCGGGCGCCCCGACCACCTCTTCGACCTCGTGGTGCGCTGGGCGGACCGCGCGGCCAAGGCATCCGGCGAACCGCGAGCCGTGACGGCCCTCGACCTGGGTCTCCGACACCAGGAGTTCGGCGGATGGTTCCGCAAGCGGATCTACGAGTGCGTGGCAAGGTCCGGATCCGTGTCCGACGGCCTGGCCCGTACCCTGACGACCGCCTGCCACCAGAGCCTCGGCGCGACGCACCCGGATCAAGCGATGGTGCGCCTCCACTACCTCGCCGTACGGAGGGAGGAGGCGGCGCACGGAGCCCGGGAAGCACTTCTCGACCTCGCCGGCCGCGACCGTCGGCTCTACCGAGTGCTGATCGACCGCCTGCGGGAGCGGGCAGCTCAGGAACCGTCCGGGGCCTATCCCCATCTCCACCTGCTCGCAGAGCTGGTGAGGAGCGGCCGAGCACCGGACCCGCCCCGCTGGTCGGACCTGTTCCTGGGCTGGAAGACGGTGTTCTCCCAACCGCCGACGGAACTCTGGGACCCGCTGGTGAGCAGTTGGCTGGACACCGTGGCGGATGACCGTACGCAAGACATGGCGCTGGGCGTGATGGTCGGGGCGACGCACGGCCGCACAGCCGCTCTCCACCGCCTCTACGTCATCGCCTGCGACTGGGCACGGTCTGCGCGCCACCCGTCCCGGGCGGCCGTCGCCACCCTTTTCTGGCAGTACATCGACCAAGCGCAGTACGCCCGCACGGAGAGTACGGAGCGTGCGGGCGCCGCATCACGGACCACGGAAGAGGAACGATGAAACACCGCTTTCCCAGCCTGCTGTTCCTCGCTCTCTGCGGCGTCGCACCGGCTGTGCTCGGACACTTCCTGGACTGGTCGGCACTGTTGTCGGGTTTCATGTCCATGGTCACGGCCTCCGGTTCCCTGCTGCTCGTGATGACGGTCTTCAGCGGTGGCCGCGCGTCTCCCGACTCGTACGAGCCCGGGGAAGCCGAGCCGCCGGCCATGCCGACGGAGCAGCCGTTGCAGGAGGCACGGGTGATAGACGCGGCGCTGCCTAGTGCGACGGACGGCTACGACTTCCTCTTCTCCGCCACCGTGTGGTGGAGGCCGGTCACCGACCACCACGGCCAGTCCGACAGCGCCTCCTCGGCCGTCGCGGTCTCCTCGGTCGTCAGCCGGGCCCTGAATGTCGTCCGTCACCAGGAACCCGGTCGGGCGAGCTTCGCGCGGTACCTCCTGGAGGGGGAGCTGGGCACCATGGTCCCGGACCTGAGCGGACGGGTGATGGCCATGGCGGCCGATGTGACGCTGACCCTCGCCCTCGCCGACCGCGAACGCCTGCGGAAGCTGAACGACCTCCGCAAGGACGAGGAGATCTGGGAGTACGAGCGTCAGCACGAACGCAACAAGCGACGCTACCTCGGAGAAGACGTGCTCAAGAGCGCGGGCAGCGCGGTGGTGTGGTGGCTCGCCCGCCATGAGGACGAAATCGAGAAGGCGGTCCACATGATCGGCCCGCTCGCCCAGGTCGCGGCGGCTGCCAACGACGCGGAAGTGCCCGAGCTCTTCCGCCACCTGCTCGTCCCACCCGTGGGCGCACGTCACGAAGCGACCGTCGGGGGCCCGCCGTGGGACGGGAACGACCACGGAGGAGGGGTGTTCGACCGCGAGGAGGAAGTAGGGGTCTCGGATCGACTGCGCCTGCTGCTGACGGAGGCGGGCCTGAAGCCGGACATGGACGGCTACACGGTGCTCGCGCACCGCATCATGCGGTTCCTGAAAACGGAGGGGCTGGACGAGGCCGCCGACGAGATCAGGCGGGCCTTTGGCCTGGGTCCCAACGAGGCCCCGGACAACGCGCCTTCGGGTGAGGGCAACACCACCGGTTCCCGGCCGCCCCACTCCCCGGCCTCCGAGGGCCCGCCGTTCACCGACCCGGCCATGGCCCCCGATGCGGGCACGTTCACGCCGAGGGCGGCGGAAGACAGCCCGAACGTCGGAGGCCGGGGCCAGGATTGGTGGCAGACGAGCCACGACGACACTCCGTCCCCGCACTTCTGGGACCCGTCGCACAGCCCGCACCGGCCCGCCGAACCCGGCCCACGGAACGAGGACGACGAGAGCGGACTCTGATCCGGTAGACGGCCGGCTCTCCGAGGCTCCCCTTCCCCGCACACCACGGCAGGGGAGCCATTTCCTGTCCGGACCTGTGCAAGACCATCATTCCTCGCCCGGCGACGGCGGCCGGACCTCCAGGATCGTCGCCGTCCCGCCGACCTCCGCGGTCTCGTACAGCGTGATCCGGTCGCCAGGGGCGAGGTGACTCCACCGCGCCGCGGTCAGGGGCAGGAGCCGCACCGGCGCCCGAGCGCCGGGCGCGAGGTCGGCAGCGAACTCGACCCACAGCACGGCGATGTCCAGTTCACACGTGCCGTCGTCCCTCCGGTTGCCGATGTCCCACATCGGCCGCAGCACCCCTGCTCCGGGAATCGGCGTACGCCGGAAGGTCTCACCGGCCGGCCGGAGCACGAGTTCGGCCCGGATGACGCCGACTCGCGCCTCGGCCAGGTCGACCACGCTGCTAGCCAGGGCTGCCAGCTGGCGCCGGTCTGCCAGCACGGAATCCATCGCCTCAGCGAACGCGCGATCAAGAATCGTCGCCCGGGCCACATCCCTCGCACGCCCCTGAGCACATCGCGGCAGTCCGAACCGCGCGTAACACACCAGTGCGTTTCGCAGCCTCCTCACACACCGCACGAGGTCGGCCGTGCTCGTGGCTCGCGGCTGCTGATGGTGAGTGCCGCAGGCGAGCAGCACATCGACCGCGGCGCGATATAGGTTCGCCTCCGCAGAGCCGCGCCGCATCGCGATAACGGACAACCGGACATGCAGTACCACGAGCCACTGAAGGGACAAGCTGGGCAGGAGCACCCACAGAAGAGCCTGCAGGCGCGACTCGGCTGCGGCTGCAAGCATGAGCCCCAACGACAAGGCCGTCAGCGCCATGATCGCCACTACCCATGACGACCACCACTCACCGCGCTCCGCCAATCGCCACCTCATCAGCACCGCGCGCAACCACCGGTCAGGCTGCTGAACGTCGAGGCGCAGAAGACACGCCTGCGACTTCTGTACCAGTTCCTCGACGTGTCGCCGGGCCCGCCGGCGTGGCGCGTTGAACCGGCGCAGCCACGACCCCGGCCGATGGACAGGGAATGCAAGCAGCGGCACATCAGCCAGCAGCCTCCCGCCGAGATAGACGGCGGCCACACTGAAGATTGACGCGTACAGCGGCGCCAACACGATCACGCCTGCGACCTCACGAACGGTAAGAGGTAATAGAAGGAACTTCCCCCGGATCCCTGTCCGGAAATGGCCACCCAACCGGTAAGTCATCCCAACGAGTGTGGGGCCCACAGATTGTGTACACATGGCACACTCGGTACCCTTGAAGCATGACTCAGCCGCTGCCCATAGAGTCCATCCGCGACGTACGCGCTCACTTGGCCGAAGTCGTCGAACGGGCCGACCGCGACGACGTACCCACTGTCATCACCCGTCGCGGCAAGCAGGTTGCCGCCGTGGTCTCGATCGAGGTTCTGCGCAAGTACCAGGAGTGGGAAGAGCGCGAGATCAACCGCATCATCGACGAGCGCATGGCGAACCCGGCCTCCGGCGTCCCGATCGAGGACGTGATGAGGGAGACGCTGGCACGCAGTGAGTGACTACCGCACGGTGTTCCGGCCCGAGGCCCAAGCCGAGCTGCGCAAGATCCCGCGCGACATGGCTCTTCGTATCCTGGCCAAACTGACAGAGCTGGAGAGCGACCCCTTCGGCTTCAACACCACCGCACTCGTATCCCAGCCTGAGCGCCGCCGCCTACGGGTCGGCGACTATCGTGTCGTCTACACGATCGACAACGGGGAACTGGTGGTGTGGGTCGTACACGTCGGACACCGCTCCACGGTCTACGACACGTAGCCGCTCCAGGTGTTGCGGACTGCTGCGGACAGCACAACGGCCTGACCCGCGTTCTCGCAGGTCAGGCCGTCTACGGGTGTGCGCTCAGACGTTGAAGCGGAACTCCACCACGTCGCCGTCCTGCATGACGTAGTCCTTGCCCTCCATGCGGGCCTTGCCCTTCGCGCGGGCCTCCGCGACCGAGCCGCATTCGACCAGGTCCGCGAAGGAGATGACCTCGGCCTTGATGAAGCCGCGCTGGAAGTCGGTGTGGATGACGCCGGCGGCCTCGGGGGCGGTGGCGCCCTGCTTGATGGTCCAGGCGCGGGTTTCCTTCGGGCCGGCCGTCAGGTAGGTCTGGAGGCCCAGGGTGGCGAAGCCGACGCGGCCGAGGGTGGCGAGGCCGGGCTCTTCCTGGCCGACGGACTGGAGGAGCTCGAGGGCTTCCTCGTCGTCCAGTTCCGCGAGGTCCGCCTCCAGCTTCGCGTTCAGGAAGATCGCCTCGGCCGGGGCGACCAGGGCGGACTGCTCCGCCTTGAAGGCCTCGTCCGTCAGCTCGTCCTCGTCCACGTTGAAGACGTACAGGAACGGCTTCGTGGTGAGGAGGTGGAGCTCGTGGAGGAGGTCGCCCTTCTCCGTGCCCTTGGTGATGCCCTTGGAGAAGAGGGTGTCACCGCCTTCGAGGATCTTCTTGGCCTCGACGACCGCCGCCAGGACCGCGACCTTCTCCTTCTGGAGGCGGGACTCCTTCGTCAGGCGCGGCTCGGCCTTCTCGATGGACTGGAGGTCGGCGAGGATCAGCTCGGTGTTGATCGTCTCGATGTCGTCCTTGGGCGAGACCTTGCCGTCGACGTGGACGACGTTCTCGTCCTTGAAGGCGCGGATGACCTGGCAGATGGCGTCCGACTCGCGGATGTTCGCCAGGAACTTGTTGCCCAGGCCCTCGCCCTCCGAGGCACCCCGCACGATGCCCGCGATGTCGACGAAGTCGACCGTGGCGGGGAGGATCTTCTGGGAGCTGAAGATCTCGGCCAGCTTGGCCAGGCGGGGGTCGGGGACGCCGACCACGCCGATGTTCGGCTCGATGGTGGCGAACGGGTAGTTGGCCGCCAGCACGTCGTTCTTGGTCAGGGCGTTGAACAGGGTCGACTTGCCGACATTCGGCAGGCCGACGATTCCGATCGTGAGCGACACGTTGGCGACTTCCCGTAGCTGGAGGGGGCGGCGGCCCGGAGGTGGGCCACCGGACAGTTTACTTTCCGCTGAGCGGCGCTGGTTGTACGCGTGTCCGGAGCGGGATCCGGGCGGCTTCCCGCCTAGTTTGGTGGGGTGGAGCAATACAGGATGCGTTCGGTACGTCACCCGCGGGTGCCCGCCCCGGTGCCCGCCCCGCCGCGGCGGCCCGCCGCGCCCCGGCGGCCGCCGCGGCCGATGCTGACCGGGCTCGGCGGCGGGCTGTTCGCCTGCGTGGCGATGCTGCTGGTGGCGGGGGTCTGCCGGCTGCTGTTCGGCTCCTCGCTCTTCGCGTACGGGCTCCTCTTCCTGCCCGTCACCGCCGCGGTCGCCGTGTGGGTGCGGCCGGCGGACCTGATCACCGCGCCGATCACGGCCCCGATCGCCTTCGCCGCCGGAGTGTGGCCGGTCTCGGGCGGCTCCGGCGGCTTCGGCGGGCAGCTCATGGGGGTGGTGTCCGCGCTGTCCCTGCACGCCGGGTGGCTGTACGCGGGCACGCTGATCGCCGGGCTGATCGCGCTGGTGCGCAGGGCCGCGCTGAGCGGGCGCCGGCGGGCCGCCCGGCAGCAGCGCAGGACGTCCAGCGCCGCCTACTGACCCGCCGCCGGCCTCCGCCTGCCGGGCGGCCCCGCCTACCGGGCGGCCCGGTCGCGGGCGGCCATGGCCGCGCCGACGATCCCCGCGTTGTTCTGGAGCTTCGCGGGGACGATCTCCGCCCGGATGCCCTTGATCAGCGGCAGGAACTTCTCCGGCTTGCGGCTGACGCCGCCGCCCAGGATGAGCAGGTCCGGGGAGAAGAGCATCTCCACGTGGGCCAGGTACTTCTCCAGCCGCTGCGCCCAGCGCTCCCAGCTGAGGTCCCCGTCCTCCTTGGCCTTGACCGACGCCCGCGTCTCCGCGTCGTGGCCCTTGAGCTCCAGGTGGCCCAGCTCCGTGTTCGGCACGAGCCTGCCGTCCAGGAAGAGCGCGCTGCCGATGCCCGTGCCCAGGGTCAGCAGGAGCACGGTGCCGGCCACCCCGCGGCCCGCGCCGTACGTCATCTCCGCGACGCCCGCGGCGTCGGCGTCGTTGAGGACCGTGACCGGCCTGCCGCCCAGCCGGTCCGACAGCAGGGCGGCCGCGTCGACGCCCACCCAGCCCTTGTCCATGTTGGCCGCCGTCCGGATCACGCCGCCGGTGACCACGCCGGGGAAGGTGACACCGACCGGGCCCTCCCAGGAGAAGGCGTCCACCACTTCCGCGACAGAGCCGGCCACCCCCTCGGGGGTGGCCGGCTGTGGGGTCCCCACCTTGTGGCGCTCCTGCGCCAGCTCGCCGCGCTCCAGGTCCACGGGAGCGCCCTTGATGCCGGAACCGCCGATGTCCACGCCGAAGATCTTCATGGACATACCGTACGAAAGGAGTTACTTGTCGGCGACCAGTTCGGCCGCTTCGGCGCGCAGGTCGCGGCGTAGCTCCTTGGGCAGGGAGAAGACGATCGACTCCTCGGCCGTCTTGACGATCTCCACGTCGGCGAAGCCGCGCTCCGCGAGCCACTCCAGCACCTGCTCGACCAGCACCTCCGGCACCGAGGCGCCCGAGGTCAGCCCGACCGTGGTGACGCCCTCCAGCCAGGCCTCGTCGATCTCGCTCGCGAAGTCGACCAGGTGGGCGGCGCGGGCGCCGGCGTCCAGGGCGACCTCGACCAGGCGGATGGAGTTCGAGCTGTTCTTGGAGCCGACGACGATGACCAGGTCGGAATCGGCGCCCATCGCCTTGACGGCGGCCTGCCGGTTCGAGGTGGCGTAGCAGATGTCGTCGCTGGGCGGGGAGACGAGCAGCGGGAACTTCGTCTTCAGCGCGTCGACGGTCTCCATCGTCTCGTCGACCGAGAGGGTGGTCTGGGAGAGCCAGACGACCTTGGACTCGTCGCGGACCTCGACCTTGGCCACGTCGTCCGGGCCGTCGACGATCGTGATGTGGTCCGGGGCCTCGCCGGAGGTGCCGATGACCTCCTCGTGGCCCTCGTGGCCGATGAGGAGGATGTCGAAGTCCTCGTTGGCGTAGCGGATGGCTTCCTTGTGGACCTTGGTGACCAGCGGGCAGGTCGCGTCGATCGTCGCGAGCCGGCCGGTCGCCGCCTCCTCGTGCACCACCGGCGCCACGCCGTGCGCGGAGAACATCACGATGTTGCCCGGCGGGACCTCCTCCGTCCGCTCGACGAAGACGGCGCCCTTCTTCTGCAGCGTCTGGACGACGTACTTGTTGTGCACGATCTCGTGGCGGACGTAGACCGGAGCGCCGTACTGCTCGAGGGCCTTCTCGACAGCGATCACGGCACGGTCCACGCCCGCGCAGTAACCGCGCGGGGCGGCGAGCAGGACGCGGCGGGAGGCGGGAGCGGGGGCGGGAGCAGTCATACGCTCCATCGTACGGGGGTCTCCAGCAGGCCGGACGTCGCCCGTTCGGCACAGACTTGGCCGAACGTCCGTACCGACCCTCACCCGGAGGACCCATGGCATCCGCGACGGATTCCCGTACGGCGGCGCCCGCGGCACTGCGCCGGAGCCTGGGCTTCCGCGACCTGGTGGTCTACGGGCTGCTCTTCATCGCGCCGATGGCCCCGGTGGGGGTCTTCGGCACCCTCGACGCGAAGTCGCACGGCGCCGTGGCCCTCGTGTACCTGGTCGCGACCGTGGCGATGGCCCTCACGGCCCTCTCGTACGCGCAGATGGTGCGGGTGGCCCCGCAGGCCGGTTCGGTCTTCACGTACGCGCGCAAGGGGCTCGGCGAGGGGCCGGGGCTGATCGCCGGGTGGATGGCGCTGCTGGACTACCTGCTGATCCCGGCGGTGGCGTACCTGTTCTCCGGGATCGCGATGCACGCGCTGGTCCCGGAGGTGTCCCGCTGGGTGTGGACGGCGCTGGCCGTGGTGGTCACCACCCTGCTGAACCTGTGGGGCGTACGGGTGGCCGCGCGGGTGGGCTTCGCCGTGCTGGCGGTGGAGATCGCGGTGCTGGTGGTGTTCCTGGTGGCGGCGGTGACCGTGCTGGCCGGCGGCGGGGCCCGGCGCGGCTGGCTCTCGCCGCTGACCGGCGACGGGTCGCTGGGCTTCTCGGCGGCGGCCGTGCTGGGCGCGGTGTCCGTGGCTGTCCTGTCGTACCTGGGCTTCGACGCCATCGCCTCCTTCGCGGAGGAGGTCACCGGGGGGAGCGCCCGGGTGGCCCGGGCGGTGCTGTTCTGCCTGGCGCTGACCGGGGTGCTGTTCGTCGCCCAGACCTACCTGGCGGCGCTGCTGGCCCCGGTGTCCTCGGCGGAGCTGGCGGCGGACCCGGCACTTCAGGGGCCGGCCTTCTACGACGCGGTCGAGGCGTCGGTCGGGTCCTGGCTGCACGACCTGGTGGCGGTGAGCAAGGCGGTCGGGGCGGCCTTCGCGGCGCTGGCCGGGCAGGCGGCGGCGGGGCGGCTGCTGTTCGCGATGGCCCGGGAGCGGCGGCTGCCGGCCGCGCTGGCGCGCACCTCGGGCGGTACGCCGCGGGCGGCGCTGCTGGTGGCGGCCTCGGTGACGCTGGTGGCGGCGGTGTGGGCGGCCCGGCGCGACGACGGCCTCGGCCATCTGGTCTCCGTGGTGGACGTCGGGGCCCTGGTGGCGTTCACCCTGCTGCACGCCTCGGTGGTGGGCTGGTTCGTCGTCCGGCGGCGGGAGGGGTCCCCGGTCTGGTGGAAGCACCTGGTGGTGCCGGTGCTGGGGGCGGCGGTGACGGTGGCGGTGATCGTGGAGGCCTCCTGGACCGCGCAGCTGGTGGGGGCGGTGTGGCTGCTGGTGGGGCTGGGGGTGCTCCTCGTGCAGCGCGGGCGCGACCGCGCGGGCGCCGACACCCCGGGCGGCGCCTGAGACGCTGTCAGCGGCGCCGGTTAGCCTGCGTGCATGGGTCTGAATACGTCGGCTGACGCGCCGCTGCCGGTCGGTCAGGTGTCCCGGCTGATCGGGGGCTGGATCGACCGCCTGGGCCAGGTGTGGGTGGAGGGGCAGATCACGCAGCTGTCCCGGCGGCCGGGGGCCGGGGTGGTGTTCCTGACGCTGCGCGACCCGTCGCACGACGTCTCGGTCAGCGTGACCTGCTTCCGCCAGGTCTGGGACGAGGTCGCGGACCTGGTCTCCGAGGGCGCGCGGGTCGTCGTACTGGCCAAGCCGGAGTGGTACGCCCCGCGCGGGCAGCTGTCCCTGCGGGTGAGCGAGATCCGCCCGGTCGGCATCGGGGAGCTGCTGGCGCGCCTGGAGCGGCTGAAGCGGTCGCTGGCCGCCGAGGGGCTGTTCGCGCTGGACCGCAAGAAGCCGCTGCCGTTCCTCCCGCAGCTGATCGGCCTGGTGGTGGGGCGGGCCTCGGCGGCCGAGCGGGACGTGCTGGAGAACGCGCGTCGCCGCTGGCCCGCGGTCCGCTTCGAGGTGCGCAACGTGGCCGTGCAGGGGGTGCACGCGGTGCCCCAGGTGGTGGAGGCGGTCAGGGAGCTGGACGCGCGCCCCGATGTGGACGTGATCATCGTGGCGCGGGGCGGCGGCAGCGTGGAGGACCTGCTGCCCTTCTCCGACGAGGAGGTCGTACGGACGGTCGCGGCCGCCCGCACCCCGGTGGTGTCGGCGATCGGGCACGAGCCGGACTCCCCGCTGCTGGACCTGGTCGCGGACCTGCGGGCGTCCACGCCGACGGACGCGGCCAAGAAGGTGGTCCCGGACGTGGGCGAGGAGCTGGAGCGGGTGCGCCAGCTCCAGGGCCGGGGGCTGCGCGCCCTGCGCGGCCTGCTCGACCGGGAGGAGCGCGGGCTGGAGCACTGCCTCGCGCGCCCGGTGTTCGTGCACCCGCAGCGGATGGTGGAGACCCGGGGGGCCGAGCTGGACGCGCTGCTGGCCCGCGGCCGGCGCACGCTCGGGCATCTGCTGGACCGGGCCGACTCGGAGCTGGAGCACACCCTCGCCCGGGTGGTGGCGCTGTCCCCGGCGGCGACCCTGGAGCGCGGGTACGCGGTGCTCCAGCGGGCGGACGGGCACGTGGTGCGGGCGGCCGCGGAGGTCACGGCGGGCGAGGTGCTGCACGTCCGGGTGGCGGCGGGCGCGTTCACGGTGGCGGTCGCGGAGTCCGGCGCCGGGGGACCGGAAGCGGGCCGGGGAGAAGGCCCGGGAGCAGGCGCGGAAACGGGCCCGGGAGAGGGCCCGGAGACGCCGGTGGAACCGGGCTCGACCGCCGGTGCAGGGCCCCTCGAAAACTGACACATTCCACCGCAACCCGATGCACCGCACACCTACGATGGGATACCAAGGAATGACCGACACCGATACGGCGCTGGGGTATGAGCAGGCGCGCGACGAGCTCGTCGAGGTCGTCCGCAAGCTGGAGGCCGGCGGCACCTCCCTGGAGGAGTCACTGACCCTCTGGGAGCGCGGCGAGGAGCTGGCGAAGGTCTGCCGGCACTGGCTCGAGGGGGCTCGCGCCCGGCTCGACTCGGCGCTGGCGGCCCGGGAGGCGGCGGCTGGCCAGGACGGCGGCGACCGCGAGGAGTGATCCGGCTCACCGCCCCGACGAGTTAGTTGAAATTTCACCTACTTTCGCCGTAGGGTCGGTGATACCGCTTCACTTCCGTACCCGACGAAGAAGGCTTACCGATGTCTCTCGTGCTCGATGCCGCTGCTCAGGACCTCCTCTTCCGCGAGGCCCGCACCGCCAACTCGTTCTCCGACGAGCCCGTGACCGAGGAGCAGGTCCAGGCCATCTACGACCTGGTGAAGTACGGCCCCACCGCTTTCAACCAGACCCCGCTGCGCATCACCCTCGTCCGCTCCCCCGAGGCCCGCGAGCGCCTCGTGAAGCACATGGCCGAGGGCAACCAGCCCAAGACCGCCGCCGCCCCGCTGGTCGCGATCCTCTCCGCGGACAACGAGTTCCACGAGGAGCTCCCCCAGCTGCTGCCGCACTTCCCGCAGGCCAAGGACGCCTTCTTCTCCGAGCGCCCGGTCCGCGAGCAGTCCGCGGTGCTGAACGCCGCCCTCCAGGCCGCCTACTTCATCATCGGCATCCGCGCCGCCGGCCTGGCCGCCGGCCCGATGACCGGCCTGGACTTCGCCGGCGTGCAGAAGGAGTTCCTGGACGCCGACCACACCCCGCTGATGGTCGTCAACATCGGCAAGCCGGGCGAGGACGCCTGGTTCCCGCGCTCCCCGCGCCTGGAGTTCGACCAGGTCGTCACCACCGTCTGAGCCGCCGGGCCGCCCGTGAGGGGCGGCCGCGGGCACCGCGTACGGCGAGAGGCCGCCCGCCCCGGATTCCGGGGCGGGCGGCCTCTCGCGTTGGTCGTGCGTACGGGGCACGGGCCCGCCGCGGCCGCTACGGGGTCTGCGGCCCCTGCTTGAACTCCAGCGCCGCCGCCATCGCGCCCAGCCCCTCGAAGGAGGCTGTGCCGGTCACCACCGTGACGTAGCCCTGCTCCTGCCGGACCAGCGCGTCGTACTTCTCGCCGTCCCAGCGCTCCCACGCCCGGTCGCCGACCTGCTGGGTCTGCCCGGTGGCCTTCGCCTGCTGGGTGAGCTTGGCCACGTTCTTGGCCGAGGCGTCGGTGGACTGCTCCACGGCGACGTACTGCCTGTCCGGATCCTGGAAGCCCAGGTGCCAGGCGTGCGCGTTCTTGCGCTCGAAGGTCACCGAGGTGGCCCGCCACTGCTCCGGAAGGCCCACCGGGGCCGCCACCGGGTACGGCGCCGCGCGCCGGGCCGTGATGGTCTCCACCCGGTAGTCCACCGTGCGCGTCGGGTCGGCGTCCTCGTCGTGGGGAACGAATATGTAGATGCCCGCCACCACCACGCCGATCACCGCCAGCGACCGGACCATGTCCCAGACCGTCTGCTTGCCTTTCATACCTGCCACGGCACCATCGTCCCGCATCGTCCTGGGCGATCACCGCCGGGGTGGGCGTGGCGGCGGGGACGGCCCCCGCGGCGGGGCACCGCGATGTCCGCTCAGCCGTACGGGCGCACCGATATTCCGCTCATACGTGACCCGGTCTGCTCAATATGTCGATGAACCGATAGAGTTCCAGCACCCTCACATCCCGGCCGTCGTCGTACAGAAAGGTGCGCTCCGATGACCGAGCACAACCTGCCGCCCCAGCTCGAAGTCGCTCCCGATTCGCCTGACCGCAACCTCGCCCTGGAACTCGTACGGGTCACCGAGGCCGCGGCCCTCGCCGCGGGCCGGTGGGTCGGCCGCGGCGACAAGATCGGCGCCGACGGTGCCGCGGTCAACGCGATGCGCACCCTGATCTCCACCGTCTCGATGAACGGCGTCGTCGTCATCGGCGAGGGCGAGAAGGACGAAGCGCCGATGCTCTTCAACGGCGAGCACGTCGGCGACGGCACCGGCGCCGAGGTCGACATCGCCGTGGACCCGATCGACGGCACCACGCTCAACGCCAAGGGCATGCCCAACGCCATCGCCGTCCTGGCCGCCGCCGACCGCGGCACCATGTTCGACCCGTCCGCGGTCTTCTACATGGACAAGCTGGTCACCGGCCCGGAGGCCGCTGACTTCGTCGACATCAACGCCCCCGTCTCGGTGAACATCCGCCGCGTCGCCAAGGCCAAGAGCATCGCCCCCGAGGACGTCACGGTCGTCATCCTGGACCGCCCCCGTCACGAGGGCATCGTCAGGGAGATCCGCGAGACCGGCGCCCGGATCAAGTTCATCTCCGACGGCGACGTCGCGGGCTCGGTCATGGCGGTCCGCGAGGGCACGGGCGTCGACCTGCTCATGGGCATCGGCGGCACCCCCGAGGGCATCATCTCGGCCTGCGCCATAAAGTGCCTCGGCGGCGTCATCCAGGGCAAGCTGTGGCCCAAGGACGAGGCGGAGCGCCAGAAGGCGATCGACGCGGGCCACGACCTGGACCGCGTCCTGACCACGAACGACCTGGTGTCCGGCGAGAACGTCTTCTTCGTCGCCACCGGCATCACGGACGGCGAGCTGCTGCGCGGCGTCCACTACCGCTCGGAGACCGCGACCACGTCCTCGCTGGTCATGCGGTCGAAGTCGGGCACGATCCGGCAGATCGACTCCACGCACCGCCTGTCGAAGCTGCGCGCCTACAGCGACATCGACTTCGACCGCGCCCAGTAGGAGCGGTCCGGCCGCCGACGGCACGGCGAAGGGGCGGTCCCTGTGCGGGGGACCGCCCCTTCGGCGTGTCCGCGGCGCGGTGCGGTGGCGGGGTGCGGTGGTCGAGGGGCCGGGGTGGCGGTGCCGGGGGCGCCGGCGCCGAGCGCCGCGCCGGTCAGCCGGCCGCGGCGACCTGGCCGGGCGCGCCCGCGCCGGGGAGCAGCTCGGCGGCCCGGCGCCGCCTGCGCCCCAGCACCACGCGGCGCTCGGCGGCGGTGAGCCCGCCCCAGACCCCGTACGGCTCGGGCTGGAGCAGGGCGTGCTCCCGGCAGGCGACCATCACGGGGCAGCGCGCACAGACCCTTTTGGCGGCCTCCTCGCGGGCGAGCCGGGCCGCGGTCGGCTCCTTGGACGGCGCGAAGAAGAGCCCCGCCTCATCCCTGCGGCAGACGGCCTCGGCGTGCCATGGGCCGTCCTCTTCCCTGGCCGGAACCCGCGGCTTCGGCACGGCGGCCGGACGCGTCTGAAGACTCTGGACGGCGGCGGCCTGCAGGGACTGATGCGGCGGATGCGGCACGGTCTACTCCTGACGACGTATACGCGAGCGAGAGACGATGCACCAGTCCCTACCCGCTGCGCGTGCCGCTAAGCGCCGCGTGCCGCCGGGGCGGACGGGTTCGTCCGAAACCGGACGCCGTCCGGTCGGATTCAGTCCCGGCGTTCGCGGCGCTTCGCGGCCAGGTCGACCAGGCGGGAGCCGCGCCGGGGGCTGGCCTCGATGTTGCCGAGCAGGGCGAAGCCGCGGACGATCACCACGGGGGCCTGAGGGTCGGCGGCGAGGCCCTCGCCGCGCACTTCGAAGTTGCCGAGGACGCCGCTGCCGTAGCCGCGCAGGGTGACGTTCTCCGGGACGAGGACCTCGACGTTGCCCAGGACGCTGGTGACGGTGATCTCGGTGACCTGCTGTTCGAAGACGGCCTCGGTGAGGTCGATCGTGATGTCGCCCATGACGGAAACCGCACGGGTGCGGGTTCCGGGGCGCCAGCGGCCCTTGCGGGCCGAGCTGCTGCACACCGCGACCACCGTCTCGACGGGTCCGGCGGCCGGCGGGGGCGCGACGGCGGGCGCGGCCGCCGTCCGGTGGGCGGCCCCGGCCGCCGGGAGGTCGCGTACGAGGACCTCCAGTTCCCCGACCGTCTTGAGGGCGTACAGGGTGTCCAGGCGCTCGGCGTGTTCCTCGGGGCTCAGCCGGCCCTCCGCGAGGGCGTCCGAGAGGGTCTGCGCGATCCGGTCCCGGTCGGCGTCGGAGGCGCGCAGGCCGGAGGGCCCGGCGGCGGGCGCGGGGGCAGGGGCGGCGGAGTGCTTTTCCAGGTCCACGCCGACAGCATAGCGAAACACGATAGATCGCGATAGTGCTGGGTGAGCCTTACCTCACAGACACAGTCGGCGCGAGAGGTCCTACGCTTGACAGTCGCGCTGCCAATTGGTCGCCAGCGCTGTCCGCCGAGTGAGGAATGGCTACCCAAATGCCGGAGTTCGCGTACACCGACCTGCTGCCCCTGGGCGAGGACACCACCCCCTACCGGCTGGTGACCTCGGAGGGCGTCTCGACCTTCGAGGCCGACGGCCGTACGTTCCTCAAGGTCGAGCCCGAGGCGCTGCGCACGCTCGCCGCGGAGGCCATCCACGACATCCAGCACTTCCTGCGCCCCGCGCACCTGGCGCAGCTCCGCCGGATCATCGACGACCCGGAGGCGAGCTCGAACGACAAGTTCGTCGCGCTCGACCTCCTGAAGAACGCGAACATCGCGGCGGCCGGGGTCCTGCCGATGTGCCAGGACACGGGCACGGCCATCGTCATGGGCAAGCGCGGCCAGAACGTGCTGACCGAGGGCGGCGACGAGGCGGCGCTCTCGCGCGGCATCTACGACGCGTACACGAAGCTGAACCTGCGCTACTCGCAGATGGCCCCGCTGACCATGTGGGAGGAGAAGAACACCGGCTCGAACCTCCCCGCGCAGATCGAGCTGTACGCGACCGACGGCGGCGCGTACAAGTTCCTCTTCATGGCCAAGGGCGGCGGCTCCGCCAACAAGTCCTTCCTCTACCAGGAGACGAAGGCGGTCCTCAACGAGGCCTCCATGATGAAGTTCCTGGAGGAGAAGATCCGCTCCCTCGGCACGGCGGCCTGCCCGCCGTACCACCTGGCGATCGTGGTCGGCGGCACCTCGGCCGAGCACGCCCTGAAGACCGCCAAGTACGCCTCCGCCCACTACCTGGACGAGCTCCCGACCGAGGGCTCGCCCCTCGGCCACGGCTTCCGCGACCTGGACCTGGAGCAGCAGGTCTTCGAACTGACCCAGAAGATCGGCATCGGCGCGCAGTTCGGCGGCAAGTACTTCTGCCACGACGTCCGCGTCGTGCGCCTCCCCCGCCACGGCGCCTCCCTGCCCGTCGCGATCGCCGTCTCCTGCTCGGCGGACCGCCAGGCGGTCGCGAAGATCACCGCCGAGGGCGTCTTCCTGGAGCAGCTGGAGACGGACCCGGCGCGGTTCCTGCCGGAGACCGAGGACTCGCACCTCGACGAGTCCGCGGACGTGGTGCGGATCGACCTGAACCAGCCGATGGACGAGATCCTGGCGACCCTCACCAAGCACCCGGTCAAGACCCGGCTGTCCCTGACCGGACCGCTGGTCGTGGCCCGCGACATCGCGCACGCCAAGATCAAGGAGCGGCTGGACGCGGGCGAGGGCATGCCGCAGTACCTCAAGGACCACCCGGTGTACTACGCCGGCCCCGCGAAGACCCCCGAGGGCTACGCCTCCGGCTCCTTCGGCCCGACGACGGCCGGCCGCATGGACAGCTACGTCGAGCAGTTCCAGGCGGCGGGCGGCTCGAAGGTCATGCTGGCCAAGGGCAACCGCTCGCAGCAGGTGACGGACGCGTGCGGCGCGCACGGCGGCTTCTACCTGGGCTCGATCGGCGGTCCGGCGGCGCGCCTGGCGCAGGACTGCATCAAGAAGGTCGAGGTCCTGGAGTACGAGGAGCTCGGCATGGAGGCCGTCTGGAAGATCGAGGTCGAGGACTTCCCGGCCTTCATCGTCGTCGACGACAAGGGCAACGACTTCTTCCAGAACCCGGCCCCGGAGCCGACGTTCACCCACATCCCGGTGCGCCAGGGGTCCCAGCTGTCGTAGCGCCTCCGCCCGGGCCGTCCGTGGCCCGCGGGACCGAGGGCCCCTCCCCCGCCCGGGGGAGGGGCCCTCGCGCATGTCGGCCGATGGGCAGATGCCGTGCCGGCGGGACCCGGCGAGGCTGTTCCCGTAAGCGAAACAGCCTTCTCTCACCGGGAGTTCACCATGAGGAACCGTACGCGGACCCTTGCCCTGGCCGGCTCCGCCGCCCTGGTCGCGACGCTGGTCGCCGCCGCTCCGGCCCCCGCCACGCCCACCGCGCACAAGCCCGCCTCGGTGCACGGCGGCGGGACGGTCTCGTACCCGTACGTGCCCGCGGACCACGACATCCGCTTCACCGTCGACGCCGAGGCCGCCCCCTGGAGCAGGCCCTTCCCGGCTCCGGGCGGGGAGCAGGGGATGCCGGTCGACGCGCGCGGCAAGGTGACCGTCTTCCACGCCATGCCCGACCAGGACTTCACCGGCGTCGCCGAGGCGGAGGTGGACTGCATGGTCACCGGTGGCAGGACCGCCACGGTGACCGCGGTGGTCACCTCCTCGAACGTCGGCTGGGAGGGCAAGCGGATCGGGATCAGCGTCCAGGACGGCGAGCGCGGGGCCCCGGACCGGGTCGGCTTCTCCTGGGGCATCGCCAACGTCGACGTGAAGGCCGACGGATCCGCCTCCGCGGCCCCCGTGGGCACCTGCATGGCCCCGGCCCCCTTCACGGAGGTGGTCAAGGGCGGTTTCAAGGTGACCCCCGCCCCGCTGGCCCCGCGACCGGCGCGTGCCGGGGTCTCCGGTTAACGTCGGGGTCACAGGCCCGCACCGGGCCGTTCACCCCGGTTCGCAAGGATCCCCGCATGGCACCGACGCTCTCGTCCCCCCGCACCGCCCGCGCCGTCCGGGTGGTCGCGCACCGCGGGGCCTCGCACGAGCACCCCGAGCACACCATCGAGGCCTACCGGAAGGCCATCGCCGACGGGGCCGACGCCCTGGAGTGCGATGTGCGCCTCAGCGGTGACGGGCGGCTGGTGTGCGTGCACGACCGGACGGTGGAGCGGACCTCCGACGGGCGGGGCGTGGTCTCCGCGATGACGTACGAGGAGCTGTCGGCGTTCGACTTCGGCGGCTGGAAGGGCGAGGAGCACCGGGGTGCGCGGGTGCTCCTCTTCGAGGACCTGCTCAGGGAGGCCCTGGCGGCGGACCGGCCCGTGGGGCTGGCGGTGGAGACCAAGCACCCGACCCGGGCGGGCGGCCGGCTGGAGGCCGAGCTGGTGCGGGTCCTGAAGGAGCACGGGCTCGCCGACGGCTCCGACGGCCGCGTCGAGGTGATGAGCTTCTCCCGCGGCGCGCTGATGCGGATGCACCGGCTGGCGCCCGGTCTGCCCGCCGTGTACCTGATCGAGCGGAGCCTGCGGCCCCCGCGCCCGCCGTTCGCGGGGCACGCCGGTCCGGGTATCGACCTGGTGCGCCGGGACCCGGGGCTGGTGGGGCGGCTGAGGGCGAAGGGGCTGCGGGTGCGGGTGTGGACCGTGGACGAGCCCGAGGACGTGGAGCTGTGCGTACGGCTCGGGGTGGAGTCGATCATCACCAACCGGCCCCGTCTGGTCCGGGAGCAGCTGGAAGCGCTGTGACGCCGTCGCGTCCCTCCCCTGACGTGGGAACACCCGGCCGGGTTCGGTCCGGCCGGGTGTGGGGGGTCCGGTGGCGGTGAGGGGGCGGGGGTTACACGAAGCGCTGGTTCGCCGAGCCGTTGCAGGGCTGGAGGCGCAGTTGCTCGTGGGCGGCGGGGACCGTCAGGCACATGCCGGGGGAGGCGGCGGGGCGCAGGGTGGCGCCGTCGCGGACGAACCGCTGGTTGGCGCCGCCGTGGCAGTTGTAGAGGATCAGGCCGGTGCCGGCGCCGTAGTTGGCTCCCGGGGCGTCCAGGCAGCGGTCGTGGGTGAGCTCGATGTGGAGGGACTTCTTCGAGGAGTCGTACCACCAGCCCTGGTTGCGGCCGCCGTGGCAGTCCCAGCCCACCACCTTGGTGTCGTTGGCGCTGGAGCCGCCGGAGGAGTCGAGGCAGTTGCCGGTGGCCTCGTTCTTGAGGGGCCGGTAGAGGTCGTCCCAGGCTCCGGGCTGGAGGACGGGCGTGCCGGTGCTCGCCGGGTCGGCGCAGGAGGCCTCGCGCAGGCCGGAGGAGTAGAGCTGGGTCAGGCAGGACGCGAAGGCGCCGTGGCCGCGGTAGTTGGGGTGGAAGGACTGGCGGGCGGTGTTCTCGTCCCACGGGAAGTGGTCCCCGAGGTCCAGGTAGAGCCCGCGGGCCCAGGCGTCCTCCATGCAGACCTCGTGGCCGTGGAAGAGCCGGGAGTTGTCCAGGTAGACGGCGCCGGAGGCCCGGGCGGCGGCGCGCATGCCCTTCTCGAAGGCGGGGACGGCGTGGTTGCGGCCCCAGGTGGCGTCGGAGTCGTAGCCGGCGCAGCCGCCGGGGAGCTTGCCGGGGAAGTTGGGGTTGTCGTTGAAGTCGGGGCCGATGGGGCTGGGGTAGCCCATCAGGACCAGCTTGTAGTCGGAGTCGGCGTAGCCGGCGTCGCGCATGACCGTCTTGAGGTCGGCGACGGTCGCCTCGACCTTGGGCCTGAGCCCGTCGACGCGCGCCTGCCAGCCGGGGGCGTACTTGGGCTCGCAGGTGCCCTGGCTGAGCACCCAGCGGGTGACGCAGTCGGTCATGACCGGGCCGAACTGGAGGTCGTCGTTGGCGCCGGCGACCAGCACCACCATCTTGATCCTGGTGTTGCGGGCCTTGATGGCGAGGCTGTCGCTCTGCACCAGCTCGTCGGCGTACTGCTTGCTGCCGCCGATGCGGATGTTGCCCGTGTAGCCGCCGGAGCAGGCGACGTTGAAGGTCAGGTCGGCGGGGATGCCGGTGCGGTGGATGGCCGCGTCGGGTGAGCGGTGGCACTGGTTGGACGAGGTGTTGGTGGCGGGGTCGTAGGTGCCGACGCCCTCGCCGGAGATCTCGCTGTCGCCGAGGGAGATCAGGCCGGTCTTGCGCTCGGCGGGCGGCCGGATGGCCGGGTCCCCGTAGATCCTGGTGGCCTCGGCGGCGCGGACGGCCTCCAGTTCCGGCGGCAGGGGGGTGATCGAGCCGGATGCGACGGGGGCCGCCTGGGCCATGGGGGTGATGGCGGTGACGCCCCCGAGGGCGGCCGCGAACGCCGCGACGGCGGCGAAGGTAGATCTGAGCCTGGGTTTCGTGCGGGCACGTGCCATGAACGCCTCCCCGATATCGGTGTTACCACCGGTATTTACTGGCCGGTAGGGGAGATGGGAACAGTTCGAACAAGACAATTGCTCAAGTTTTTGAGGAGGCTACGAAGATGACCGACGATCAGCAGCCGCAGGACTTCAGGACCGAGCACGACTCCATGGGAGAGGTACGGGTCCCCGCGCACGCCAAGTGGCGCGCGCAGACCCAGCGCGCGGTGGAGAACTTCCCGCTCTCCGGACAGCGCCTGGAGCGCGCCCACATCGAGGCGCTCGCCCGGATCAAGGCCGCCGCGGCCCTCGTCAACGCCAGGCTCGGGGTGGTGGACGAGGACGTGGCGCGGGCGATCGGCTCCGCCGCCGCCGAGGTCGCCGAGGGGCGCTGGGACGAGCACTTCCCGGTCGACGTGTTCCAGACCGGGTCGGGGACCTCGTCCAACATGAACACCAACGAGGTGATCGCCACCCTGGCCACCGAGCGGCTCGGGCGCGAGGTCCACCCCAACGACCACGTGAACGCCTCGCAGAGCTCCAACGACGTCTTCCCCTCGTCGATCCACATCGCCGCCACCGCCGCCGTCTCCCGCGAGCTGGTCCCGGCCCTGGAGCACCTCGCGGAGGCACTGGAGCGCAAGGCCGAGGAGTTCGCCGGGGTGGTCAAGGCCGGGCGCACCCACCTGATGGACGCCACCCCGGTGACCCTGGGCCAGGAGTTCGGCGGGTACGCCGCCCAGGTCCGCTACGGCGTCGAACGGCTGCGGGCCTCCCTGCCGAGGCTGGCCGAACTCCCGCTGGGCGGCACGGCGGTGGGCACCGGCATCAACACCCCGCCCGGGTTCTCGGCCGCCGTGATCGCCGAGGTGGCCCGGGCCACGGGGCTGCCGCTGACCGAGGCCCGCAACCACTTCGAGGCCCAGGGGGCGCGGGACGCGCTGGTGGAGACCTCGGGGGTGCTCCGTACGATCGCCGTCTCGCTCACCAAGATCTGCAACGACCTGCGCTGGATGGCCTCCGGTCCGCGCACCGGATTGGCCGAAATCAATCTGCCGGATCTCCAGCCGGGGTCCTCGATCATGCCCGGGAAGGTCAATCCGGTCGTCCCCGAGGCGGTACTGATGATCGCCGCGCAGGTGATGGGGAACGACGCGACGGTCGCCGTGGCGGGCGCCGCCGGCAACTTCGAACTCAACGTGATGCTCCCGGTCATGGCCCGGAACCTGCTGGAATCGGTCCGGCTGCTCGGCAACGGGAGCCGGCTGCTGGCCGACCGCACCGTGGACGGGATCACCGCCAACGCCGAGCGGGCCAGGGAGTACGCCGAGTCCTCGCCCTCGGTGGTGACCCCGCTCAACCGGTACATCGGGTACGAGGAGGCCGCCAAGGTGGCCAAGCGGGCGCTCGCCGAGCGGAAGACGATCAGGGAGGTCGTCCTGGAGTCCGGCTACGTCGACCGGGGGGCGCTCACCCTCGCTCAGCTGGACGAGGCGCTCGACGTCCTGCGGATGACGCGCCCTTGAGGCCGGTTCCGGACAGGGGCCGAATCCGGTCGTTTACCGTCCCCGGCCCCCTCCGTGACCTGCACCGCAGCATCTCGGGGGACCGCCGACCTAAGATCTGCGCATGACAGGTACCTACGGCCCTGGGGGCGACGCGGCGCGTCCCGCCGCGCGTGGCGGGACGCGGGAGAAGCACTGGGCGCCCGGGGAGCAGATCCTCTGGCGTTACCGCGACCACGCCCCGGGGCCGGACGGCGGGTTCCACATCGCCCGCCCGGTGACGGTGGTGCGGGACACCGACGACCTGCTCGCCGTATGGATGGCGCCCGGCACCGAATGCGTCCGGCCGGTACTGGCCGACGGCACTCCGGTGCACCGGGAGCCGCTCGCCACCCGGTACACCGCGCCGCGCACCACCGCGCGCTCGCGCTGGTTCGGCGGGGGCGTGCTCAAGCTGGCCCGGCCCGGGGAGCCGTGGTCGGTCTGGCTGTTCTGGGACGGCGACTGGCACCTGAAGAACTGGTACGTGAACCTGGAGGAGCCGCGCACCCGGTGGTCCGGCGGGGTCGACTCCGTGGACCACTTCCTCGACATCGCGGTCTACCCGGACCGCAGCTGGAAGTGGCTGGACGAGGACGAGTTCGCGCAGGCGCAGCGGATCGGCCTGATGGACCGGCGGCAGGCGCGCCGCGTGGTGGACGCGGGGCGCGCGGCGGTGGAGGTCGTCAAGGCCTGGGGGGCTCCGTTCTGCGACGGATGGCAGGACTGGAGGCCCGATCCGGCCTGGGGAGTTCCGGTTCTGCCCGAGGACTGGGACCGCACCCCCGCGCATATGACCTCATGAGACCCTTGATGCGCCCCCGGGGTTCAAACGTAGGATCGTCCTCCGCCGGTCGTACGCGGGGGGCCCGGCCGGTCCCGCGCCCGTAAATGACCTGCGGCGACGGGGACTTGACCGGAGGTCGACGCGAGCGAAAGGTAACGAGCGGGACGCGGTACCCGGGGGTGGTGGTGCCCCCGCCGCTGAGCGGGTATACCGCGACTGACCGAGTTGAGTGCAGCGCACATCGAGCGCGAACGGACGGAATTCCACGCGTGACGGAGTACCCCACCTCCCAGGAGGGCCCGCAGCCCACCGTCGCCTCCGGCGGAGGTACGGATGAGCTCGGCCACGGCAAGGCCCCCATCGCGGCCGCCGAGGCCGTACGCACGCATGCCGACTTCCCGCGCCCGCGCGGCACCACCGGCGAGGGCGCCGGGCACGCCCCGGCGGACACCGCCCCGGCCGCCGCGCGCGACCGCGACGGCCGGGCCGCGCGCAACGCGGGCCGGCGCGTCCCGGGCGGCGGGCAGGCCGACGGGACCCCGGGCGACCCGGCCGCCGCCGCGGCGGCGGTACGGGCGCTCCCGGGCACCGGCTCCGCCCCGGGCGAGGTCGGCGTGGCGCGGCGCGAGGGCGACCGGCTGCGCTTCGTCGGCGCCGCCACGCGCCGGATCGCGCGCGGCATCGACCTCGACGAGATCGTCCTCGGCCTGTGCCGGGCGACCGTGCCGACCTTCTCCGACGCCATCCTCGTCTACCTGCGCGACCCGCTGCCCGTCGGCGACGAACGGCCCTCCGGCCCGGTCGTCTTAAGGCTGCGCCGCACCGACCGGCTCCGGCCGATCGACGACCTGACCGACGCCGCCGAGGGCGCCGGCGGCGCCGGGTCCGGCGGCGAACTCGACTTCAGCCAGCTGCCGTTGGTCGGCCCGCAGGGCGACCTGCCCGCGGCCGAGCTGTGCGAGATCCGCCCCGGCGGGGCCCTCGCCGAGGTCCTGCGCGGCGTACGGCCCGTCTTCGGGTCGGCCGCCGGGGCCAAGGACGCGCTCCCGGAGCTGCTGGGTGGCGACCATCCCGTGCCGCGCGGCCAGCGGGCCATCCTGGCCCCGCTGCGGGGCCGCCGGCGCGTGATCGGCGCGGCGGTCTTCCTGCGCACCCCGGACCGGGACGCCTTCGAGCAGAACGACCTGCTCGTCGCCGCCCAGCTGGCCACGCACACCGCGCTCGGCATCGACAAGGCCGTGCTCTACGGACGCGAGGCGTACATCGCCGACGAGCTCCAGCGCACCATGCTGCCCGACGGCCTCCCCCAGCCCACCGGGGTGCGCCTCGCCTCCCGCTACCTGCCCGCCGCCGAGACGGCCCGGGTGGGCGGTGACTGGTACGACGCCATACCGCTGCCGGGCAGCCGGGTCGCGCTGGTCGTCGGGGACGTCATGGGCCACTCCATGACCTCGGCGGCGATCATGGGCCAGCTGCGCACCACCGCGCAGACGCTGGCCCAGCTGGACCTGCCGCCGGCCGAGGTGCTGCACCATCTGGACGAGCAGGCCCAGCGGCTGGGCTCCGACCGCATGGCCACCTGCCTGTACGCGGTCTACGACCCCGTCTCGCACCGCATCACCATCGCCAACGCCGGCCATCCGCCGCCGGTGCTGCTGCACCTGGGCGGCCGCGCCGAGGTGCTCCGCGTCCCGCCGGGTGCCCCCATCGGCGTCGGCGGCGTGGACTTCGAGGCCGTGGAGCTGGACGCCCCGGCCGGGGCCACCCTGCTGCTGTACACGGACGGGCTGGTGGAGTCCCGGCTGCGGGACGTGTGGACGGGCATCGAGCAGCTGCGCGAGCGCCTGGCCGCCACCGCCCAGCTGACGGGGCTGGACCACTCGCCTCCGCTGGAGGCCCTCTGCGACGACGTGCTGGACATGCTGGGCCCGGGCGACCGGGACGACGACATCGCGCTGCTGGCGGCCCGCTTCGAGGGGATCGCGCCCAGCGACGTGGCGTACTGGTTCCTCGACCCGGAGGAGACCGCTCCGGGCCGGGCGCGCCGGTTCGCCCGGCGGGCGCTGGCCCGCTGGGACCTGGAGGAGCTGAGCGATTCGCTGGAGCTCCTGGTCAGCGAGGTGGTCACCAATGCCGTCCG
This sequence comes from Streptomyces sp. NPDC034043, assembly GCF_055575675.1. Taxonomy (NCBI): domain Bacteria; kingdom Bacillati; phylum Actinomycetota; class Actinomycetes; order Kitasatosporales; family Streptomycetaceae; genus Streptomyces; species Streptomyces sp. NPDC034043. Next base: position 345,310 of record NZ_JBVISF010000004.1, on the reverse strand, counting down.
GTACGCCGAGCGGCCGGTGACGCTGCGCCTGCTGCGTACGGACGTGCTGCGCTGCGAGGTCGGCGACGACTCCCCGCAGCTGCCGCGCCAGCGGCGGGCCCGGGAGACCGACGAGGGCGGGCGCGGCCTGTTCCTGGTCAACCGCCTCGCCCGGCGGTGGGGCGCGACCCGCCTGAGCAGCGGGAAGGTGGTCTGGTTCGAGCTGCCGCTGCCGGGGGCGCACGAACGGGCCTGAAGGGCAGGAGTACGCGGAAACGGCGCGGCCCCGCAGCGTGATCGCTGCGGGGCCGCGGCCGTACGTGCCCGGGACCTTGAGCCGTGTCTAGCGGTCCAGCAGGATCGGCGGCGTCGGGTCCTTCGTCGGCGGCGTCGGCTTCTGCGTCGGCGGCGTCGGCTTCTGGGTCGGCGGCGTCGGGTTCTGCGTCGGCGGAGTCGGCTTGCCTGAGCTGGCCGACGGGTCCGGGGTGCCGGACGGGCGGATGCCGGAGCTGGTCGGCGACGGGGAGACGGAGCCGGTGGGGCTGGCCGTCGGGCTGGCGGTGCGGGCGGGCGGCGGGGTGCCCATCTTGGCGTCCGACAGGTCGAACCGGCCGGTGGTCTGGCCCTTGAGCGCGGCCGTGGTGTACGCCTGCCAGATCTGCGCGGGGAAGCTGGAGCCGCCCGCGCGGCCCTTGCCGGCGGTACCGGTCAGGGTGACCTGGTTGTGGGTGGTGGGGTCCTCGCCGAACATGGCGACGACGGTGACCAGTTCCGGGGTGTAGCCCGTGAACCAGGCGGCCACGTTCTTCTCGGTGGTGCCGGTCTTGCCCGCGGCCTCGTAGGCGGAGCTGCGCACGGCCTTGCCGGAGCCCTCCTCGACGACGCCGGTGAGGACCTTGGTGACCGTGTCGGCGGTGGTGCTGGTGAGGACCTGGGAGCCGATGGGGCTGACGGGCTTGAACTCGCCGTCCTTGTGCTCGGCCTTCTTGATGATGGTCGGGGTGACCTTCTTGCCGTGGCTGTTGAGCGTGGCGTAGACGGCGGCCATCTCCACGGTGTTGGCGCTCATGGTGCCGAGCGACATGGCGGGCTTGTCCGCGAGCCAGCCCTCGCGGTCGACCATGCCGAGGGAGAGGGCCGTCTTCTTCACGTTCGCCGGCTTGGCGTCGACGATCAGCTGGGCGTAGACGGAGTTCACCGAGGAGTTGGTGGCCTCCTGGAGGGTGATCATCGGGTCGCCGTAGTTGATGTCGTCCTGGTTCTCCGGGGCGAACGGGGTGTCGCTGCCGACCACGGGACGCTTGCTGGTGCCGTCGTACAGGGCGTTCGGGGTGATCGGGCGCCCGTCCTGGGTCTTCGCCCCGTTCTCCAGGGCGGAGGCCAGCACGATCGGCTTGAAGGTGGAGCCCGGCTGGTAGTCGGTGCGCAGGGCGTTGCTCGCGGACTTCTCGGTCAGGCCCACGCCGCCGTACATCGCGACGATGTGGCCGGTCTTGGCGTCCACGGAGGTGGCGCCCGCCTGGACGGACTGGTCCTGGGGCCGGTCCTTGGTGTTCTTGCGCTCCAGCTTGGACTCCAGCTCGTCCTGGACGGCCTTCTCCAGGGCGGCCTGCTTCTTCTTGTCGATGGCGAGGGTGATCGTCCAGCCGCCGGCGGCTATCTCGGAGTCCTTGATGCCCTGCCGGTTCATCTCGACCTCGGCGGCCTGGATGAGGTAGCCCTTCTGCCCGTCCATGCCCGGACGCGGCTTGGGCTTGACCGGCTCCTGGAACTTCAGGGTCTCGCGCTTGGCCTTGTCCAGCTTGCCCATCTCGACCATGTTGTCGAGGACGGCGTTGAAGCGGATCATGACCAGCCGCTTGCCGTTGGGGCCCGCGGTGGCCCAGTCGTACTGGCTGGGGGCCTGGATGACGGCGGCGAGGTAGGCGCCCTGCTCCAGGGTCAGCTTGTCCGAGTCGACCCCGTAGTAGGCCTGGGCGGCGGCCTGGATGCCGTAGGCGTTGCGGCCGTAGAAGTTGGTGTTCAGGTAACCGGCGAGGATGTCGTCCTTCTCCATGCGCTGGTCGACCTTGAGGGAGATGATCAGCTCCCGCAGTTTGCGGGTCGGCGACTGGTCCTGGGTCAGGTAGTAGTTCTTGACGTACTGCTGGGTGATCGTCGAACCACCGGCCGTGCCCTTGCCCCGGACCGTGTTGACGAGGCCTCGGCCCACGCCCATCACGTCGATGCCGCGGTCCTGGTAGAAGGTCTTGTTCTCGATGGCGATGAACGCCGTCCGGACGTCCTCCGGGACCTTGTCGAGCGGGACGATCTCGCGGTTCATGTCGCCGGTGCGGGCCATGAGAGAGCCGTCGGCGTACTTGTACGTGTTGCTCTGGAGCGTCGCGGTCTTGTTCGGGTCGGTCGGCTCGTCCACCAAGAAGTAGAGGACGATCGCCGCGATCACCAGCAGGAGCATGCCGCCGAGGAAAGTCCCGAGGAGCGTCTTCCAGTTGAGGAAGCGGCGTATGCCGCTGCGCTTCCCGGTCGCCTTGTCCGTGCGCCCGCCGGCGCGCCCGCTCGGCGCTTTCCGCGCACCGCGTTGCTGCTGCGCCCGTCGCGCATCTGCTCGGCCCATCGCTCCCGCTCCGCTCGATTACCCCCCCGACGTCAGCTCAGAAAACTAACACCGCAGGCTGTGACAAAGTTTGATCAATTCAGATCAATACCGGTCAATTCGGACGTGAGAATCAGCACCCACTCCGATGGAACCGACGCCCACGATGCCGGAAGGGTTGCGGTGTCCGCAAAAAGTGATATCACTTTGATAGGGCATCACGGTCGACGACGACCGGACCTAACGGAACAAACGGGGGCATTCCATGACGATCGCAGCAGACACGCGACCGGCTGACGTACGGGAGTTCACGGCGCGGAGCGTCGGCGGCGGCCCGGCCCTGCTGGCCGGGCTGGCGGGGGTGGCCGGCGGAGCGGTCCTGATCGCCCTCGCCGCGGTGTCGGAGGCGACGGCCGTCAAGGCGGCCCTGATCCCGCTGGGCTTCCTGCTCGTCCTCGGCTCCCTCTTCGCGATGACCGGGCTGAACACCGTGGCCCCGGGTGAGGCCCGGGTGGTCCAGCTGTTCGGCCGCTACCGCGGCACGATCCGCGCCGACGGGCTGCGCTGGGTCAACCCGCTGACCTCGCGTCAGAAGATCTCCACCCGCGTGCGCAACCACGAGACGGCCGTCCTGAAGGTCAACGACGCCTACGGCAACCCGATCGAGCTGGCCTCGGTCGTGGTGTGGAAGGTCGCCGACACCGCGCGGGCCGTCTTCGAGGTCGAGGACTTCACCGAGTTCGTCGAGACGCAGACCGAGGCGGCGGTCCGGCACATCGCCATCGAGTACCCCTACGACTCCCACGACGAGGGCGGCCTGTCGCTGCGCGGCAACGCCGAGGAGATCACCGAGAAGCTCGCGGTCGAGCTGGCGACCCGGGTCGAGGCGGCGGGCGTGCAGATCATCGAGTCCCGCTTCACGCACCTCGCGTACGCTCCGGAGATCGCCTCCGCGATGCTCCAGCGCCAGCAGGCCGGCGCGGTCGTGGCGGCCCGCAAGCAGATCGTCGAGGGCGCGGTGGGCATGGTGGAGCTCGCCCTGACCCGGCTGGCCGAGGAGGAGATCGTGGACCTGGACCCGGAGCGCAAGGCCTCCATGGTCTCGAACCTGATGGTGGTGCTCTGCGGCGACCGCGCGGCCACGCCGGTCATCAACGCGGGCACCCTCTACCAGTGAGCCCCGCCGCGTCCCGCCCCGGCGGCCCCCAGGGCCAGGGGGCCGGCTCCGGTCCCGCCCCGGGCGGGGACACCGGCCCGGCCGCGGGCGACACCAGGGCGGGCCGGGCGGCACGGCAGGCGCGCAAACAGGTGCTCCTGCGGCTCGACCCGCAGGTCTACGACGCGCTCGCGCGCTGGGCCGGGGAGGAGCTGCGCAGCGCCAACGCGCAGATCGAGTTCCTGCTGCGCCGGGCCCTGTCCGAGTCGGGCCGCCTCCCGGGCGGCGCCGCACCGATCCCCCCGCGCGGCCGCCCCCGCAACGCACCGGATTCCTGACCGCGCCCTGCGGGGCCGTACGCGCGGGAGGCCCCGCACCCGCACGCCCGAGAAGGCCCGTCGGCCCTGCCGACGGGCCTTCCGGCGCGCCCGGCGCCGCGGATCACAGCAGCCCGGAGACCGCCGCCGCCGATCTATACACCGCGCGTATACACCACATGTATAGTCGCGGCATGTCCATCGGCCACACCCTGCTCGGCCTCCTGGAGGCCGGCCCGCGCCACGGCTACGACCTCAAGCGCGCCTTCGACGAGACCTTCGGCCACGACCGCCCCCTCGCCTACGGGCAGGTCTACTCGACCATGTCCCGGCTCCTGAAGAACGGCCTCGTCGAGGTCGAGGGGATCGAGAGCGGCGGCGGCCCCGACCGCAAGCGGTACGCCATCACCGACGCCGGCATCACCGACGTCGAGCACTGGCTCTCCCAGCCCGAGAAGCCCGAGCCGTACCTCCAGTCGACCCTGTACACCAAGGTGGTCCTGGCCCTGCTCACCCACCGCAGCGCCGACGGGCTCCTGGACACCCAGCGCGCCGAGCACCTGCGGCTCATGCGCATCCTGACCCAGCGCAAGCGCAAGGGGGACATCGCCGACCAGCTGGTCTGCGACCACGCCCTGTTCCACCTGGAGGCCGACCTGCGCTGGCTGGAGCTCACCGCCGCCCGCCTCGACCAGCTCGCCCGTGAGGTACGCCGATGACCCCCGCCGGCACCCTGCTCTCCGCCGCCGGCCTGCACAAGGCGTACGGGCCCACCAAGGCCCTCGACGGCGCGGAGTTCTCCATCCACCCCGGCGAGGTCGTCGCCGTCATGGGGCCCTCCGGCTCCGGCAAGTCGACGCTGTTGCACTGCCTCGCCGGGATCGTCACCCCCGACTCCGGCAGCGTCACCTACGCCGGCCGCGAGCTGTCCTCGATGGACGACGCCGAACGCAGCGCCCTGCGCCGCGGCGAGTTCGGCTTCGTCTTCCAGTTCGGCCAGCTGGTCCCGGAACTGACCTGCGTCGAGAACGTGGCGCTGCCGCTGCGCCTGGCCGGGACCGGGCGCAAGGACGCGGAGCGGACCGCGCTGCGCTGGATGGAGCGGCTCCAGGTCGAGGACCTCGGGGCCAAGCGCCCCGGCGAGATCAGCGGCGGGCAGGGCCAGCGGGTGGCCGTGGCGCGGGCCTTGGTCGGCGGACCCCGGGTGATCTTCGCGGACGAGCCTACGGGCGCCCTGGACTCCCTCAACGGCGAACTGGTGATGCAGCTGCTCACCGAGGCCGCCCGGTCCGCGAACGCCGCCGTCGTCCTCGTCACGCACGAGACCCGCGTCGCCGCGTACTCCGACCGCGAGATCGTCATGCGCGACGGCCGCTCCCGCGACATGGAGCGGATCGTATGAGCGCTCCCGGCACGGCCCGGGCCTGGTCCCGGGACCTCGCCATGGGCGCCCGCTTCGCCCTCGGCGGCGGCCGCGAGGGGTGGCTGCGCACGCTGTTCACCGGCGTGGGCGTCGGCCTCGGCGTGGCGCTGCTGCTCATCAGTACGGCGGTCCCCGGCGCGCTCACCGCCCGCGACGAGCGCGGTGACGCCCGGTCCACCCGGTCGGCCCCCGAGGCCGCGGCGCCGGGCAGGGACACCCTGCTGATCGGCAGCGCCGACATGAGCTACCGGGGCCGGGACATCGAGGGCCGGCTGCTCCGGCCGGAGGGCCCCGACGCCCCGCTGCCACCCGGCTTGAAGGCCTTCCCGGCCCCCGGCGAGCTGGCCGTCTCGCCCGCCCTGGGCGAGCTGCTGCGCTCCCCCGGCGGCGCGCTGCTGCGCGAACGCCTCGACGGGAGGATCAGCGGGGTCATCGGCGACGCCGGGCTGACCGGCCCGGCCGAACTCGCCTTCTACCAGGGCGCCGACCGGCTCCCGGCACCCGAGCCCGGCGAGTTCCGCGTCCAGCGCGTCACCGGCTTCGCCGACCTCCGGGGGACCCAGCCGCTCAGCCCGGTGCTGATGCTCATCGTCGTGCTGACCATCGTGGCCCTGCTGACGCCGGTCGCCGTGTTCATCGCGGCCGCCGTCCGCTCCGGCGGCGAGCGACGCGACCTGCGGCTCGCCGCGCTGCGGCTGGTCGGCGCCGACGGCCGGACGGTCCGCCGGATCGCGGCCGGCGAGGCGCTGGTCGGGGCCGTGGCCGGGCTGGTGCTGGGCTCCGCCTTCTTCCTGACCGGCCGCCGGCTGGCCGGCTCCCTCTCGATCGGCGACCGCAGCGTCTTCCCGGCCGACCTCGACCCCTCGCCGCAGCTGGTGGCCCTGGTCGTGCTCGCCGTACCCCTCGCGGCGGTGGCCGTCACCCTGTTCACGCTGCGCGGGGTCGTCATCGAGCCGCTGGGCGTGCTGCGCACCGCCGCGCCGGCCCGGCGCCGCGTCTGGTGGCGGCTGCTGCTGCCGCTGGGCGGGCTCGGCCTGCTCGCACCGCTGGCGGGCCGGGGAGACGACCACGGCCGGTTCAACGAGTGGCAGGTCACCGGTGGCGTGGCACTGCTGCTGGTGGGGGTCACCGCCCTGCTGCCGTGGCTGCTGGAACGGTTCCTCGGCCGGCTGCGCGGCGGTCCCGTCTCCTGGCAGCTGGCCGTGCGCCGCCTCCAGGTCTCCAGCGGCCCGTCCGTCCGTCTGGTCAACGGCATCGCGGTGGCGGTCGCCGGAGCCATCGCCCTGCAGATGCTCTTCACGGGCACCGGGGACGAGTTCACCGAGGAGACCGGGCACGACCCGTCCCGGGCGTCGGTGGCGCTCCTGCTGCACAGCGGCACCGAGTCCGGTCTGGAGGCCCTCGGCCGGCGGATCTCCGCGACCCCGGGCGTCACCCGGGCCGTACCGCTGGGCCGGGTCAACGCGGCGCCCAAGGGGTCCGTCCCCGGCGGCCCGGCGGTCCCGGTGACCGTCGGCAGCTGCGAGGCGCTCGCCGAGGTCGCGGAGCTCGGTTCCTGCCAGGACGGCGACGCCTTCGTCCTGGCGGGCGGCCCCCTCGAAGCTCCCGTCCGTCCCGGTGACCGGGTCCTCGCCGGCGACGTCACGCTCTCCGCCGAGGAGTCGGCCGCGGTGGGCGGGAAGACCGCCGAGTGGACCTTCCCGGCCGGTGCGCGAACCGTCCCGGCCCGCGAGGACCCCGTCGGCGTGCTCCGCCACGGCCTGCTGGTCACCCACGCCGCCGCCCCGGAGGACCTGGGGCGCGCCCGGTCGGCGGAGGTCTACGTCCAGCTGGACGACTCCGATCCGGACGCCCTGGAGCGGGTGCGGACGGCCGCTTTCAAGGCGGACCCGTTCGCCACGGCGATGACGCTGCGGTCCACGCAGGAGGACGCCGGCTACGCCCGCATCCGCGTCGGGCTGTTCTTCGGCGCGACGGGAGTGCTGGTCCTGATCGGCACCAGCCTGCTGGTCTCCCAGCTGGAGCAGCTGCGCGAGCGCCGCAGGCTCCTCTCTGCGCTGGTCGCCTTCGGGACCAGGCGTTCCACGCTGACCCTGTCGGTGCTGTGGCAGTCGGCCCTGCCGGTCGCCCTCGGGCTGGCCCTGGCGGCGGCCGTCGGCGTCGGGCTGGGCGCGGTCCTGAGCCGGATGGCCGCCGTCCCGGTCCGCGTCGACTGGACCTCGGTGCTCGCCCTCACCGGCGCCGGGGCCGGGGTGGTCGCCGCGGTCACCCTGCTGTCGCTGCCGCCGCTGCTGCGCATGATGCGCCCGGACGGGCTGCGTACGGAGTAACCGGCGCGCCCCGCTTCCGGCGCGCCCCGCCGCCGGTGCGGCCCGCCTCAGTCGGTGGGCCACACCGGCAGCGGGCGGACCGCCTCGCGCAGCGCCGCCGCGATGGCCCGGAACTCCTCCTGCCGGGCCGTCCCGCTCCGCATGGCCAGCGCGATCCGGCGCGAGGGGGCCGGCTCGGCGAAGTAGCCCGTCGCCAGGTGCTCGTTGCGGGCCGTCTCCAGCCGCAGCGCGGTGCGCGGCAGCAGGGTCACCCCGAGTCCGCCCGCGACGAGCTGGACGAGCGTGGACAGCCCCGCCGCGGTGGTGGTGACGTCCGCTCCGGCCCCGCGTCCCGCCTCGCGGCAGATGTCCAGGGCCTGGTCGCGCAGGCAGTGCCCCTCGTCGAGCAACAGCAGCTGGAGGCCGCGCAGTTCCTCGCGCGGGATGTCGCGCCGCCCGGCCAGCGGGTGCTCGCGGGGCGCCAGCAGGACGAAGTCCTCGTCGAAGACCGGCAGTTCGGTGACCCCGGGCATGCCCAGGGGCACGGCGAGCAGCAGCAGGTCCAGCCGTCCGCCGGCCAGCCCCTCCAGCAGCGAGGCCGTCTGCTCCTCGTGCACCTGGAGGTCCATCCCGGGGTAGCTGCGGTGGAAGAGCCCGAGCACGGTCGGCAGCAGGTAGGGGGCCACCGTCGGGATCACCCCGAGCCGCAGCACCCCGGTGAAGGGGGCCCGTACCGCGTCGGCCTCCTCCAGCAGCCCGCCGAGCGCGTCGAGCACGCCGCGGGCCCGCACCGCGATCCGCTCCCCCGCCGGGGAGAGCAGCACCTTGCGGGTGGTGCGTTCCAGCAGCCGCACCCCGAGGGCCTCCTCCAGCGCGGACACGGCACCGGAGAGCGCGGGCTGGCTCATTCCGATGGCCGCGGCGGCGTCGCGGAAGTGCAGGTGCTCGGCGACCGCCGCGAAGGCGCGCAGCTGCGCCAGCGTCGGCTGCTTCGGTCCTCTACTACTGACAGCCACTGATAGGTACCTCCGATCACCCACCACAAGAGTAGCTATTTCCGTAATCAATGCTGCTGTGCCAGCATGTGAGATCCGTCCAACCCCTTCGGAAAGCCCCCAAAAGGGTCACTTTCCATTCCGCAAGGAGTGAGTGTGCTCACTGTCGGTGACAAGTTCCCCGCCTACGATCTGACCGCCTGCGTCTCCCTCGAGGCCGACAAGCAGTTCGCGCAGATCGACCACAAGTCCTACGAGGGCAAGTGGCGCGTGGTGTTTTTCTGGCCTGCCGACTTCACCTTCGTCTGCCCGACCGAGATCGCCGCGTTCGGCAAGCTGAACGACGAGTTCGCCGACCGCGACGCGCAGGTCCTCGGCGTCTCCGGCGACTCCGAGTACGTCCACCACGCCTGGCGCAAGGACCACGCCGACCTGCGTGACCTGCCCTTCCCGATGCTGGCCGACGTCAAGCACGAGCTGATGCAGGCCTGCGGCGTCGAGGGCGAGGACGGCTTCGCCAAGCGCGCCGTCTTCATCGTGGACCCGAACAACGAGATCCAGTTCGCCATGGTGACCGCCGGCTCCGTGGGCCGTAACCCCAAGGAGGTCCTGCGGGTCCTCGACGCCCTGCAGACCGACGAGCTGTGCCCCTGCAACTGGAACAAGGGCGACAGCACCCTGGACGCCGGCGCCCTGCTGGCCGGTGAGTGACGGATGTCGCTCGACACCCTGAAGTCGGCCATACCGGACTTCGCGAAGGACCTGAAGCTGAACCTGGGTTCGGTCATCGGGAACCAGGACACCCTCACCCAGCAGCAGCTGTGGGGCACCGTCCTGTCCTGCGCGATCGCCGCCCGCTCCCCGCGGGTCCTGCGTGAACTGGAGCCGGAGGCCAAGGCCGCGCTGTCCCCGGAGGCGTACACCGCCGCCAAGTCCGCCGCGGCGGTCATGGCGATGAACAACGTCTTCTACCGGACGCGCCACCTGCTCTCCGACCCGGAGTACGGCACGCTGCGCGCGGGCCTGCGGATGAACGTCATCGGCAACCCGGGCGTGGAGAAGGTCGACTTCGAGCTGTGGTCGCTCGCGGTCTCCGCGATCAACGGCTGCGGCCAGTGCCTGGACTCGCACGAGCAGGTCCTGCGCAAGGCGGGCGTCGGCCGTGAGACGGTCCAGGAGGCCTTCAAGATCGCCTCGGTGATCCAGGCCGTCGCCGTCACCCTCGACGCCGAAGCGGCCCTCGCCGCCGAGTAGTCACCCGTACGGGTATTCCTGTGCGTCACCGTGCCCCCGCCGCCCCGAAGGGCGGCGGGGGCACGGCGCTTCCCGGCGGGTCACCTCACGCGCAGCCGGGCCATCAGGGCCCGCATGTCCTCGGCCATCGCCGCCTTGACGGCGTCCACGTCGAGGTCGGTGCCCTCCTCGCCCGTCCGCCACCACCGGATCCGGATCGTGAAGACCGCCCCGCCGTCGAGGACCTGGAGCCGGGGCCCGGACTCCTCCCCGGAGAACACCGCCCGCTCCCCCAGGCCGGGGACCTCCTCCCGCTCCACGGACGGGGAGCGCAGGTCCTCGTTGAGGCTGGGCCCCCAGCCGAACTCCGCCTCGGGATCCGTCTCGCGGTGCAGCTCGACCAGGACCCGCGCGTCGTGGGTGAAGGGCTCGTCCCCCCGCCCCCCGGCGGAGAAGCAGTGCGACCAGTCCAGCGCGGCGCTCTCGCCATGGCTCGGCACGCCCGCGCCCAGGTCCCCCGCGACCGCGCCGACCGCCTTCAGCGGTGTCTCCGCGCACAGCTGTTCGCTGTGCCGGTACCGGACGGGCGGCCCGGCGGCGGAGTGACGTTCCTGCACGGCCAGCGTCCCCGCCCACGCGGCGGAGGCCAGCGCGGCCCCGCCCAGCGCCCACGGCCAGCGGGCGCGCGGGCGGCTCTCCCGGCGCTCCGGCGGCTCCGCGAACTCCGCGGGCGGGCGGCCGGACCACTCCCCTCCGAGCTCAGGCTCGCTGATCATCCCCGGCCTCCACGCCGGCGGCATCCACCGCCGTGGCCCCGTGCGGGCCGGGACCGGTGGAGACGGCCCCGAGTTGCCGTTCGCGCGAATAGGCCCTCAGGTAGACCACCACCGTGTTGGTGACGGCCACCAGCGGCACCGCGACGACCGCCCCGCCGATGCCCGCGATCATCCCGCCGGCCGCCACCGCGAGCACCACCGCGAGCGGGTGGACCCGTACGGCCCGGCCGAGGATGAAGGGCTGGAGGACGTGCCCCTCGATCTGCTGGACCGCCAGCACCACGCCCAGCACCGCCAGGGCGATCACCGGCCCCTGGGTCACCAGCGCCACGACCACCGCGAGGGCGCCGGAGATCACGGCGCCGACGAGCGGGATGAAGGCGAACAGGAAGATGAACACGGCCAGCGGTACGGCCATCGTGACGTCGAGGAAGTACAGGCCGAGGCCGATGAACACGGCGTCGATCAGCGCGACGAGCACCGTGCCGCGCACGTACGCGGTCAGCGTGCGCCAGGCGCGCGGACCCGCGCCCGCGACCCCGGGACGGGCGGCGGCCGGGACGAGGCCCAGCACCCAGGTCCAGATGTTCTTGCCGTCGTAGAGCAGGAAGAGCGTCGAGAACATCGCGAGCAGCATGCCCGTCATCACCTCGACGAGGACCGTCACGCCCTGGAGGCCGGCGGAGGTGATCTCCTCGGTGTTGGTGCCGATGGTCTCGCTGAGGTTCTTCGCGATGTCGTTGATCTGCTTCTCGGTCACGTGGAACGGGCTGTCCAGTGCCCACGTCTTGAGCTCGTTGATGCCCTCGCGGAGGCGGTTGGAGAGGTCGTCGAGGTTCTCCATGACCTGCCAGACCACGAACCAGCCGACCAGCCCGATGACGACGAAGCCGAGGATCGCGGTGACGGCCGTGGCCAGCCCGCGCGGCAGGCCGAGCCGGCGCAGCCGCACCACGAACGGCTGGAGCAGCGCGGTCACCAGCAGGGCGGCCGCGAAGGCGAGCACGACCAGGCGGACTTCGCTGATCACCCTCATCAGCACCCAGACCATGCCCGCGAGCAGCAGCAGCCGCCAGCTCGCCTCGGCGGCGACCCGCACGCCCCACGGGATGACGGTCACCGGCTCGGGCCGCTGGGGCGGCGGCACCGCCCCGGCCGCGCCGGGTGCCGCGCCGCCCGGCGCCGGCGCGGCCACGGCGGAGGCGGGCAGCGGCGCTTCGCCGGCGACCTCGGCCTCGACCTCGGCCCGCCGTTCGTGCAGGGCCGCTTCCATCCGGCTCAGCCTGCTGCCGAGCCGGCCGAGCCAGCCTGCCCTCTTCGCCATGTCGTTCCTTTCCCCCCGCCCAGCGGTGACACCTCGCACGACCGTACACGCGAGGAACCCCGCACCGTCGGACGGTGCGGGGTTCCCCGAGGTTGTGCGCGGGCCCTATGCCGAAGCTTTAGACGGCCTAGTACCAGCCGTTGGCCTGGTGGAAGCTCCAGGCGCTGCACGGGCTGCCGTAGCGCTCGTTCATGTAGCCGAGGCCCCACTTGATCTGGGTGGCCGGGTTGGTGCGCCAGTCGGAGCCGGCCGAGGCCATCTTCGAACCGGGGAGCGCCTGGACCAGACCGTAGGCCCCCGAGGAGGAGTTGACGGCCTTGTAGTTCCAGGTGGATTCCTGGTTGATGATGTTGGAGAAGCACTGGAACTGGCCCGCGGGGACCAGCTGCCGGGCGATCTCCTTGACCTGGGCGACCGTGTAGGAGCCCTGGACCGGGAAGTCACCGGCGTCGCGGGCGGCGGAGCGGCTGGCGATCTCGCCCTGCTCCTCGCGCTGCTCCTTGAGCTTGGCGTCGGCCTCCGCCTTCTTCGCCTGCTCCGCCTTCTCGGCTTCCGCCTTCTTGGACTTGGCGTCCTCGGCGGCCTGGATGCGGGCGGCTTCCTCCGCCGAGCGCTTGGCGTCGGTGTCGGCGGCGTGGGCGATGCTGTCCGCCTGCTGCGCCAGGGTGCCGCTCTGGACCTGGGCCTGCTCGCCGACGGGGATGTCGGTGAGGAGAGTCGCGCCGGAAGCGGTCGTCTCGAGGTCGTTCGAGGAGGCGTCGCCAGTGGCGACGCCCACGACTGCGCCGACGGTGGTGACCGCGGTGGCCGAAGCCACTGCGAACCCCCGGACCGAGATCCGGCTCACACGGTGTCCTTCCAGCAGCGTCCGCAGTGACCGCGCGGTCGCAAGAGTGCCCCCTCGACACTGGTCTCCGGGGTGATGAGGTCACTGGAGACACGGGCCCGTGGGCAACTCCCTTACGGGGGCTGCCGGCTGTACCGGGCGGCATACGGACATCGGCTGTGGAGTTGTGGTGCGCATCCCACGAGGGATACAGGTGTGCCGTATGCGGGGCCTGACGGAAAACAGACTCTGCCGGACCTCGATGCCGCAGGGCAATTCCGCGTTGCGTGGGAAAGGTCACACCTGCGATGTCACCGTTGTTTTCGGAAAACACCTGTGCAGCAGGACGCCGCCCGGCTAGGCTCCTCCGCCTTTGCCGGACGGCGCCAACTGACCGTCCCGGTATGGGGGTTTTAGCCCCTTCCCTCCTTAGAGGTTCTCCAGCATCTCCGTCACCAGTGCGGCGATCGGGGAGCGCTCGGAGCGGGTCAGCGTCACGTGGGCGAAGAGCGGATGCCCCTTCAGCTTCTCAACGACGGCGACCACTCCGTCGTACCGGCCGACCCGCAGATTGTCGCGCTGGGCCACGTCATGGGTCAGGACGACCCTCGAATTGGCCCCGATGCGGGACAGAACGGTCAACAGGACGTTGCGCTCCAGGGACTGGGCCTCGTCCACGATGACGAACGCGTCGTGCAGCGAGCGGCCCCGGATGTGCGTGAGCGGCAGGACCTCCAGCATCCCCCGCCCCAGCACCTCTTCGATGACCTCGCGCCCGGCGACCGCCGAGAGGGTGTCGAAGACCGCCTGGGCCCAGGGGCTCATCTTCTCGGTCTGGTCGCCCGGCAGGTAGCCGAGCTCCTGCCCGCCCACCGCGTACAGCGGGCGGAAGACCATGACCTTCTGATGCTGCCTCCGCTCCAGCACGGCCTCCAGGCCCGCGCACAGCGCCAGCGCCGACTTCCCGGTACCGGCCCGGCCGCCCATCGAGATGATCCCGATCTCCGGGTCGAGCAGCAGGTCCAGGGCGATGCGCTGCTCGGCGCTGCGGCCGTGCAGCCCGAAGGCCTCGCGGTCGCCGCGTACGAGCTTCACGTTGCCGTCGGACGTGACCCGGCCCAGGGCTTTGCCGCGCTCGGACTGGAGGATCAGCCCGGTGTGCACGGGCAGGTCCGCGGCCTCCGGTACGTGGAGCCGTTCCTCGGAGTAGAGGAGGTCCACCTGCTCCCCCGAGAGGGCGAGCTCGCTCATGCCGGTCCACCCGGCGTCGGTGATCGCGAGTTCCGCGCGGTACTCCTCGGCGAGCAGGCCCACGGAGGAGGCCTTGATGCGCAGCGGGAGGTCCTTCGAGACGACCGTGACGTCGTAGCCCTCGGCCTGGAGGCTGCGGGCGACCGCGAGGATCCGCGAGTCGTTGTCCCCGAGCCGGAAGCCCGCCGGCAGGACGCCGGGGTCGGAGTGGTTGAGCTCGACGCGCAGGCTGCCGCCCAGATCGCCCAGCGGGATGGGAGCGTCGAGGCGACCGTAGCGGACCCGGAAGTCGTCGAGCAGACGCAGGGCCTGACGGGCGAAGTAGCCGAGTTCGGGATGGTGCCTCTTGGCCTCCAACTCGGTGATCACCACGATCGGGAGCACGACCTCGTGCTCGTCGAACCGGGAGAACGCGTTGGGGTCTGCCAGCAGGACGCTGGTGTCGAGGACGTAGGTCCGCCTGTCGGGCAGGCGGCGCTTTGTGCTGGTCACCACGGAAGGACGTACCCCCTCGGAAGAGGTCGGGCCATGAAGACCGGACCGGTCATCGGCGCCAGTGCCAGGGCCGAATTCCGGCCCTCCAATCCGTCCGTGCGAACCGCACGCGCGTCCTGGTGCAAAGGGCCTCCCGGGCGGACGGCCCTGTGCCGTCCGCTGAGACTCGACACCCGTGGATCGGGCGTCGACCTGCCTGGGTTATGCCCTCGAACGAGCGCCGCCATGCCATGGCATATGACGGACGCTCGGTGAATCCCAGGTGAAGGGTTCGCGCGCGGGACGGACGGGGCCGAGGGGGCGTCAGCCGCTTCCCGTCAGGTGCCGTACCGCCGGTGGCGGGCGGCGTAGTCGCGCAGGGCGCGCAGGAAGTCGACCTTGCGGAAGGCCGGCCAGAAGACCTCGCAGAAGTAGTACTCGGAGTGCGCGCTCTGCCACAGCATGAATCCGGACAGCCGCTGCTCGCCGCTGGTGCGGATCACCAGGTCGGGGTCGGGCTGGCCGCGGGTGTAGAGGTGCTCCGCGATGTGGTCGATGTCCAGGACCTCGGCGAGCTCCTCGAAGGAGGTGCCCTTCTCGGCGTGCTCCAGGAGGAGCGAACGGACCGCGTCGGCGATCTCCTGGCGGCCGCCGTAGCCCACCGCGACGTTGACCAGTATCCCGTCGACGTCGTGGGTGGCCTGCTCGGCCTCCTTCAGCACCGTCTGGGTCCGCGCGGGCAGGATGTCCAGGTTGCCCACGTGGTGGACGCGCCAGCGGCCGTCCTGGGCGAGGCCCCGGACCGTGTTCTCGATGATGTTGAGCAGGGGCCGGAGCTCGACCTCCGGCCGGTCCAGGTTGTCCGTGGAGAGCATCCACAGGGTGACGACCTCGACGTCCGTCTCGGTGCACCATCCGAGCATCTCGGAGATCTTGTCGGCGCCGGCCTGGTGGCCCTGCACCGTCGTGCCTCCGGACGCCTTGGCCCAGCGCCTGTTCCCGTCCAGGATGACGCCGATGTGCTTGGGCGACGCGTCATGGTCGAGGCGGCCTTCCACCCGGCGTGCATAGAGCCTGTACACCAGGTCGCGCAGCTTCACGATCTTCGAGCCCCTCCGTGCAATGCCCCCGTGCCAATTGCGGTCTCCCCCGAGTCCGCCACATTACTGCGCGGCGGGATCGGGTACCCAACTCGGTCGGTCAGACGTACGTGATAGCAAGGACATCGTGACTGATAACAATCCCTATCGGGCAGAGCCTTCGCGCTATGACTCCATGCCCTACCGCCGCACGGGCCGCAGTGGCCTCAAGCTCCCCGCGATCTCCCTCGGCCTCTGGCACAACTTCGGGGACGACCGGTCCCTGGAGTCCCAGCGGGCCATCCTGCGCCGCGCCTTCGACCTCGGCGTGACCCACTTCGACCTGGCCAACAACTACGGCCCGCCGCCCGGTTCGGCCGAGCTGAACTTCGGGAGGATCTTCGCCGCGGACTTCGCGCGGTACCGCGAGGAGCTGGTGCTCTCCACCAAGGCCGGCTACCTCATGCACCCCGGCCCGTACGGCGAATGGGGCAGCCGCAAGTACCTGCTGGGCTCACTGGACGCCTCGCTGAAGCGGATGGGCGTGGACTACGTCGACGTCTTCTACTCGCACCGCTTCGACCCGCACACCCCGCTGGAGGAGACCATGGGCGCGCTCGCATCCGCGGTCCAGCAGGGCAAGGCGCTGTACGTGGGCGTGTCCTCGTACACGGCGGAGCAGACGGCGCGGGCCGCGCGGATCCTGACGGACATGGGCGTGCGCCCGCTGATCCACCAGCCCTCGTACTCCATGATCAACCGCTGGACGGAGGAGGACGGGCTGCTGGACACCCTGGAGGAGGCCGGCATGGGCTGCATCTCCTTCGCGCCGCTCGCGCAGGGCCTGCTGACCGGCAAGTACCTCCAGGGCATCCCGGAGGGCTCGCGCGCCAGCCAGGGCAAGTCGCTGAACCCGTCGCTGCTCTCGCAGGACGTGGTCCGCCGGCTCACGGGGCTGAACGAGATCGCGGCCCGGCGCGGCCAGTCGCTGGCCCAGCTCGCGCTGACGTGGGTGCTGCGCGACGACCGGATGACCTCCGCGCTGATCGGCGCGTCGAGCGTCCGGCAGCTGGAGGAGAACGTCGCCGCGCTGGCCGGAGCACCGCTCACGGAGCAGGAACTGAAGGAGATCGACTCCTTCGCGGTGTCCACCCCCGGCACCAACATCTGGGCCCAGCGCGGCTGACCTGCGCTTTTGGCCCGAGGGTGCGGAGAACAGAAAACGGGCCGGTCCGTGGGGGGGATACGGACCGGCCCGAGGGGGGGGTTCCACCATAACCCTTCGTAAAGCGTCCTGCGTGCATCGGCGCAAGATGATTACGCTCCGAATCCGCCCAGCAGCACTCCGGAGAGGGCTCCGGCGGCCATGAAGGGGCCGAAGGCGAAGCCCTGGTCACGGGCCGCCCGGCCGCTCAGCACCAGGCCCAGGCCGTACAGGGCGCCGTAGAGCAGCCCCAGGAAGGCCCCCGCCGTCCATACCCCCCACCCGTACCACCCAAGAGCGACCCCCAGGGCGAGCGCCAGCTTGACGTCGCCGAGGCCCATGCCCGCAGGGTTGATCAGGAAGAGCACGAGGTACGAGGCCCCGAGCGCGAGCCCGCCCAGCAGCGCGAGCCGCCACGACCCGGCGGCGCCCGGCAGCAGCGCGGCCGCCCCGAGCAGTGCGGCGCAGACGGCGGCCAGGGGCAGGGTCAGCACGTCGGGCAGCCGGTGCACCGCGAGGTCGACCAGGGCCAGCAGCACCAGCACCGGTGCGAGCGCGACGAACACCGCCGCCTCGGGCCGGGCCCCCACGGCCGCCCCGAGCGCGGCGCACACCCCGCCGGTGAGGACGGCGAGGCGGCCCGCGCGGGGCCCGTATCCGGGCGCGGGCCCCAGCCAGCCGGCCAGCGGCCGCCCCCGCGGGCAGTGGCCCCGCCAGGGCTCCCCCGGCTCCACCGACAGCCGGTACGCGGCGCGGGGCAGCGCCAGGCCGGCGGCCGCGCCGTACGCCGCGGCGGGAATGATCACGAGTGCGCCCATCCAGCCGACGGTAGGCCGCCGCACGGCGACGCGGATGGGCCCCAGGACCCCATCGGGGGACGGCCCTTAGGGTGACCCGCATGGCGCACTGGCAGGACGGTCCCGGCACCCTCCGCATCGGCACCGCGGTGATCCCCCTGGAGGTCGCCGCCTCCTACCGGGCCCGCACCCGCGGGCTGCTCGGCCGCGACGGCGTCGACGGGGCGCTGCTGCTGACCCCGGCGGGGAGCGTGCACACCTTCGGGATGCGGTTCGCGATCGACGTGGCGTACCTCGACCGCCGGATGCGCGTGATCGCGCTGACCACCATGCCCCCGGGCCGCCTGGGCCTGCCGCGCCTGCGCTCGCGGCACGTGCTGGAGGCCGGGGCGGGGGCCATGTCGGGCTGGGGCCTGGCCGTGGGGAGCGTGGTGGCCGTCTCAACCCGGACTGGGTGAGGCGCCGCGCGGGCGGTAGGTTGGGGCGGTTGAGCTGGGGTCTCAGGGGAGCGGCATGACGGAGAACGCGCGGATCAAGGCGCTTGAGCAGATCATGCCGGCGACGCACGGCGCCGACGAGGACATCGACTGGCAGGCGGCCGAGGCGGTTTGGGGGACCCGGTTCCCGGCGGACTACGTGGCCTTCATGGGGCGCTTCGGCGCCGGCTCCATCAACGGCGAGGCCGGCATCCTGCTGCCGCTGCCCAAGCCCGGACTCCAGTGGGACCCGGCGGAGATGGCCGAGGAGACCGCCAACGCCCGGCAGGCGTGGGAGGCGGGGGGCGGCCGGGCCGCCTTCGACGTGGACCCGGAGTCGATCATCGCCTGGGGGGTCACCGCGGGCGCCGACATCCTGTGCTGGCTCACCACCGACCCCGACCCCGACCGGTGGCCGGTGCTGGTCGCGGGCCGGCACACCGCCGACGCCTTCGCCGTCTACCCGTACGGCATGGCCGAATTCCTGCTGCGGCTGTGCTCGGACGAGTTCGACGTGAGCCCCGTCGGCATCACCTTCTGGGACGGCGGCCACCTCAGCTTCGTGCACTGGCGCAAGGCCCAGCGCCGCTGGCAGGAGGGCCGTAACCCGGAGACGGGCGAGCCCGACCCCTACGCCGGCGACTTCGCCGACTAGGCCGTCTCTTCCGGATCTTGCCGGTCAAGCCCGCGGCGTCCGGTGCGGTGCCTCGCAAGGCGGAGGTACAGCGCGCGTACTGGACGTACCCGGCTGTGCCGACAACGCGGCGAGGTGCCGCGCCAGGCGTCGCGGGTCAGGCAAAGATCCGGAAGAGACGGACTGGCCGGCCCCGGCCGGCACGCGCCGCCGGAAAAGCACCCCAGCCCGTTTCCCTGCCGGAAACGGGCTTTTTCGTATTTCTACGCGCGTCCGACGGGGCGGCCCCATATCGGAAAACACAAATGGGAAAAGCGATGGTTGGAGCAACCGACACAACTGCCTACCCGATGGAATCGATCCCACCGCCTTCAGGAGAGAATTCCGGCCAGACGGGCCACGGCGGGACACCCCAGCCCGGAGCAACTCATAAGTAACAACGGGACTCAAAAGAAAATCAGGGGTATCCACCCGTGCGAAGAAGAATGTTCGGCGCGGCCGCGTCAGCAGCCGTGTTCGGCCTGCTGATACCGCTGTCCGCCTGCGGAAGTTCCTCCGGCGACGGCGAAGACGGCGATGCGCTGCGCTTGGTCGCCGCCGAATACGGCAACACCTCCGCCAACAGTTCCAAGGCTTTCTGGGACAAGGTGACGGCCGATTTCACCAAGGCCAACCCCGGCATCAAGGTCGAGGTGAAGCTCATCCCGTGGGCCGACATCGACCGCGAGGTCTCCCGCATGGTCGACGCCGGCAAGGCGCCCGACATGGCCCTCATGGGCTCCTACTCGGACTTCGCCGCCCAGGGCAAGCTGTATTCCGCCGAGGAACTGCTCTCGGTCACCGCCGAGGCGAACTTCCTCCAGCCCCTCGCCGAGGCCGGGTCCGTCGGCAACACCCTCTACGGCCTGCCCTTCGTGGCGAGCAGCCGACTGCTCTTCTACAACACCAAGCTGTTCGCCGACGCGGGCGTCGTCTCCAGGGACGGCTCGACGTCCTGGCAGCCCAAGACGTGGACCGACCTGAAGGCGGCCGCGACGGCGCTCAAGGCCAAGGGCGTGCGGTACCCGTACGCCCTGCCGCTGGGCCCCGAGGAGGCACACGCGGAGGCGATGATCTGGGAGCTGGGCAACGGCGGCGGCTACGCCGACAGCAGCGGCAACTACAGCCTCGCCTCGGACCAGAACATCCAGACCTTCAAGTGGCTGAAGGAGCAGCTGGTGGGCCCCGGGCTGACCGGTCCGGTCCCGCCCTCGCAGCTGAACCGCGCCGACGCCTTCGCGGCGTTCCTCCGCGGGGAGGTCGGCATGCTCAACGGCTACCCGTCGCTCTCCCACGAGGCGCGTGCCAAGGGCATCACCGTCGGCACCGTGGCCATGCCGGTCTCGGAGTACCTCGGCACCGGCGAGACCCCGCCGGCCGTGGGCGTGGCCGACTGGATGATGGCGTTCAAGCAGAACGGCAAGCGCGAGGAGATCGGCAAGTTCCTCGACTTCGTCTACCAGGACAAGAACCTGGCGGACTTCGCGGGCCGCTACCACCTGCTGCCCTCGACGGTCACCGCTTCCCGCACCCCCGCGGGCGGCGGCCTCGACAAGAACGACGAGCAGTTCCTGACCGCCCTGCGCGGCGCGCAGCTCTACCCGGTCAACGACCCGGCCTGGGTGACGGTCAGCGACACCATCAAGCGCAGCATCGGGCGGGCCGTGGAGCCGGGCGGCGACCCGAAGGCCGTCCTGGAGGACATCGCCGCCCGGGCGGGCGCCGCCTCGAAGAAGAAGCGCTGAAGGTCCCCCGCAACAGGGACCTCCGCCTCCCTGCCGCACCCCATCCCGTACGGCAGAATGGCTCACGGCGCTTGATCCAAGGCCGTGGCCCCGTCGCCCGCCGAGCACCCACGAGGTGCGCGGGGCGACAGGCCTCCTCCTCTTCTCCCGCCGTGCTACGCCGGTCCGTTCTTCCCGGAGAACGCCGTGCGGTAGCGCTCGCAGCCGGAGTCCCAGCGCAGCGTGCCCGTCAGCGTCCCGTAGTGGGTGCGCGTGACCGACCACTCCACCGTGTACCGACCGGTGTCGCACGCGATGCGCTCGCCGCCCGCGACCTTCTGACGCCCCGTCGCCGGCTGCCCCGTCAGCTCCTGCTCCACCTCCGCCCGCGCGGTCCCGCGCGCGTCGCGCAGTACGGCGCGCACGACGATCGGGTGCTTGCCGTTCTTCGTGGTCAGGCCCTTGTTCACCAGTACGTCGGACACGGCCCAGGCGAACTCGTACGAGGGCATCCAGGACAGGGTGTCCGGGTCGGCGACCCGGCGCTCGTCCCTCGGGTCGCCGGGGAGCGCGGGACGGGAGACCGTCTCGTACTGGATCCCGGGGTGGAAGCGGACCTGGCCCTCCAGCTTGTGCTTCTGGTCCTTGGTCCACAGGGACTTCATCTCGTGCTCGCCCCCGGCCGGGTCCTGGAGGTACCCGGTGCCCGGTGCGGCGGTGGCGGACGCCTGGCCGAGGGCGGGGGCGACGGCCGCGGCGGCCGCGGCGAGGGCGAGGGCGGCGGTGCGAGTGCGCTTCATGCCCGGACCAACGGGCCCCGCGGCGGGCCGGAACGATGCCGCGCGCGCGTTCACCCGTACGGGAACGGCCGGCGGACGCGCAGGTGACGGACTCCGCTGCCGGGCCGCAGTGCCGTCCGCGCGACTCTGGTTGTCTGTGCCCGACGGACGGACGGTCCGCGAACGGTACGGGGGACGGCATGGGTGTGACGGTGAACGGGACGACCGCGGCGGGCTGGGAGACGGTCCGGGAGGCGTTCGAGACCTTCGTGGCGCTGGAGCCCAACCCGCCGGAGGCCCAGCTGGCGGTCCGCCACCACGGGCGGACCGTGGTGGACCTGTGGGGCGGCGAGGACACCGACGGCGACACCCTCAGCGGGGTCTTCTCCATCACCAAGGGCGCCGCGCACCTGGTCGTGGCGCTGCTGGCGCAGGAGGGCGTACTGGACCTGGAACGCCCGGTGTCGGCGTACTGGCCGGAGTTCACCGGGCACGGCAAGGAGCGGCTGACGGTGCGGCAGCTGGTCGCGCACGGCTCCGGGCTGATCGGCACCGACGAGGGCTTCTCGTACGAGGAGGTCGCGGACGACGCGTTCGTCGCGGCCCGGCTGGCCGGGCAGGAGCCGTTCTGGGAGCCCGGCACGGCGTACGGCTACCACGCCTTCGTGATCGGCGCACTGACGGGCGAGGTGGTGCGGCGGGCCACGGGCCGCTCCCTCCAGGAGGTCTACGAGGAGCGGGTGCGGGCGCCGTACGGGCTGGACCTGTACATGGGGCTGCCGGAGGGGCTCGCGGGCCGCTGGAAGCCGGTCCTGGAGATGCTGCCGACGCCCGCGCAGGCGGAGGTGCTCGCGGCCGGCGCGATGCCCGAGATGATGCGGATCGCCTTCAACCAGCACCACGAGCCGCCGATGGACGTGGTCGCGTACGCCAACCACCCGAAGGTGAAGGCCCTCGGCCCCGCCTCAGCCGGCGGCATCGGCACGGCGCGCGGCGTGGCGGCCCTGTACGCGGCGGCGATCGGCGGGCTCAACGGCCTTCCGGCGCTGCTGACCCCGGAGACCGTGGCCGACGTGGCCCGGCCGCACACCCCGGGCACGGACGCGGTCACCTCGGAGACCGACCACTTCGGGCTGGGCTTCGAGCGGCAGCACGCCGTGGGCCCGGAGGCCTTCGGGCACTGCGGCGCCGCGGGCGGGCTGGGCTTCGCCGATCCGGTCACGGGGATCGCGTACGGGTACACGCGCCGCCGCTTCGGCTTCCCGGGCGGCACGGCCCCGGAGAACGGCCCGCTGGCGGCGGCGGTGCTGAAGGTGGCGGGGGCGCTGTAGGGCCCGGCGGGCGGCGCGTCAGGAGGGGGCGGGGGCGGTGCGTACCGGGAAGCCGGTGGACCGGCCCTGCTCCTTCAGCCAGGCCAGGACCGGGTCGAGGGCGATGACGGTCCGCCGGCGGTCGGGGGTGAAGGCGCCGCCCGGCGCCCGGTAGTACTGGACCTCGGCGCCGCCGGCGGCTTCCTCGATCGGCTTCTTCGCGTCGAGGATCTGCGCCTGCCGGCAGGCGACGGGCTTCTTGTCCGTGGACGTGTCGTGGTCCGTGGAGTGGTCGCAGAGCCGGTGGCCGGCCGCGGCCACCTTCCTGACCAGGTCGGGGTGGGCCTTGGCCCGTGGGCCGATCACGCGGAAGACGGCTTTCGCGTCGAACCGGGCCGGCACGTCGCGGATCCGGGGGGTCCTGCGGGGGTGGGGGCCGTCGTCGAATGTGATGTCGACGGCGTTGCCGCCGGCCTCGGAGGCGCGGGCGATGCTGTCGGCAGCCCCTGCCGGTGCGGCCTCCGGCCCGCCGGCGCCCTCGGGGCCGCCGGTACCGGTCCGGCCCGCGGTCTTCCCGGGCCGGGGGGCCTCCCAGCGGTTGGGGCCCCGGACGGGCCTCCGGCGGGCACGGAAGAGGCGGGTGCGGTCCGGGAGGTCCCGGACCGCACCCGCCTCACCGGCAGGCAGGGGGCTCAGTGCGCGAAGGAGTCCTGCGGGGCCTGCGCGGCCTTGGCGGACCCGCCGTCGGCCGGGGCCGGGCCGGCGCCCCGCAGCGGGACCTCCTTGACGAACCAGGCGAGCGCGAAGCCCAGTACGGCGATCGCCGCGCCCAGCAGGAACGCCGAGTGCGTACCGGCGGCGACCGCGTGCTGGTAGGCGTCGCGCACGGCCTCGGGGAGCTTGGCCAGGCCGGCCGCGTCCAGCTGGGCGGAGCCCGCGGCCTCGGCCGCCTGCGGGCCGAGCCGCTCGGACATGGTGTCCGTGACCCGCGAGGTGAACAGGGAGCCCATCAGCGCCACGCCGAAGGAGCCTCCGAGGGTGCGGAAGAGGGTGGCCGAGGAGGAGGCGACGCCCATGTCCTTCATGTCGACGCTGTTCTGCGCCACCAGCATGGTGATCTGCATGAGGAAGCCGAGACCGGCGCCGAGGACGGCCATGTAGAGACCGGAGACCAGGCGGGAGGTGCCCGTGTCCATGGTGGCGAGGAGGAACAGGCCGACGACCATGAGGGCGCCGCCGACGATCGGGAAGACCTTGTACTTGCCGCTGCTGGTCGTGACGCGGCCCGCGACGAGCGAGACGGCCATCATCGAGAGCAGCAGGGGCAGGAGCAGCAGGCCGGAGTTGGTGGCGGAGGCGCCCTGGACGGACTGCTGGAAGAGCGGGAGGTAGAGCACGGCGCCGAACATGGCGAAGCCGACGAGGAAGCCGATCACCGACATCAGGGTGAAGTTGCGGCTGCGGAAGATGTGCAGCGGCATGACCGGCTCGGCGGCCTTGGTCTCGGCGTAGAGGAACGCGGCGGTCGACAGCACACCGACCGCACTCAGGCCGATGATCTCGGCGGAGCCCCAGGCGTACTCGGTGCCGCCCCAGGTCGTCACGAGGACGGCCGAGGTGATGGCGACGGTCAGCAGGGCCGCGCCGAGGTAGTCGATCTTGCCCTGGGCCTTCTTCTTGGGCAGGTGCAGCACCGCGCTCACCATCGCGAGCGCGACGGCGCCGAGCGGGAGGTTGATGTAGAAGGACCAGCGCCAGCCCATGTGGTCGGTGATGGTGCCGCCGACCAGCGGGCCGCCGATCATGGCGAGGGCCATCACGCCGGCCATCATCCCCTGGTACTTGCCGCGCTCACGGGGCGGGATCAGGTCGCCGATGATCGCCATGACGCCGACCATCAGGCCGCCGGCGCCCAGGCCCTGGACGGCGCGGAAGCCGATCAGCTGGCCCATGTCCTGGGCCATGCCGCTGAGCACCGAGCCGACGAGGAAGATGACGATCGAGGTGAGGAAGGAGCCCTTCCGCCCGTACATGTCGCCGAGCTTCCCCCAGATCGGCGTGGAGGCGGCCGTGGCCAGGGTGTAGGCCGTGACCACCCAGGAGAGGTGTTCGAGGCCGCCGAGCTCGCCCACGATGGTCGGCATCGCGGTACCGATGATCATGTTGTCGAGCATGGCGAGCAGCATCGCGATCATGAGGGCCATCAGGACGACGCGTACGCTGCGCGGCTTCACCTCCCCGGCGCCGCCTGCCCCTGCGATGTTCTCCGCCATGTCCGCTCCCCCGCTCACACGCAACCACACCGGGTACTTACTTGCCGCCCGGCTAGTTCACTACAATGGGGAAGGTAGACCCGTCACTAGCCGGGCGTCAAGTAAGTACTCGGGAGAGCCATGTCCAGCACCGGTCCGCAGCAGCCGCGCCGTGGCAACACGCGCCAGCGCATCCAGGACGTCGCACTGGAGCTCTTCGCCGAGCAGGGGTACGAGAAGACCTCGCTGCGGGAGATCGCCGAGCGGCTGGACGTCACGAAGGCGGCGCTCTACTACCACTTCAAGACCAAGGAAGACATCATCATCAGCGTCTTCGAGGACCTGACGCGTCCGATCGACGAGCTGATCGAGTGGGCGCAGGGGCAGCCGCCGACGCTGGAGACCAAGCGGGAAGTCCTGCGCCGCTACAGCGAGGCCACGGCGGCGGGCGCGCAGCTGTACCGCTTCATGCAGGAGAACCAGGCCACCATGCGCGAGCTGAGCATCGGGGAGACGGTCAAGCGCCGGCTGTTCACCCTGGTGGAACTCCTGCGCAACGAGGAGGGCCCGCTCACGGACCAGGTGCGGTGCGTGAGCGCCCTGTTCACCCTGCACGCGGGGATGATGTTCCTCCAGCACGTGGAAGGGGACCCGGAGGAGACCCGGCTGGCGGCCCTGGAGGTCGCGACGGGCCTGATCACCCGGGCCCACCACGGCGAGCCGTAGCCGCGGGCGGCGGGCCCGGGGGCCTCAGGGGACCTCACGGGCCCTCAGGGGCGGAGCCGCCGTTCGGACTCCTCGATGGGGATGTCGTTGACGCTGGCCTCGCGGCGGCGCATCAGGCCGTCGTCGTCGAACTCCCACTGCTCGTTGCCGTGGCTGCGCCACCACCGGCCGTCCGCGTCGTGCCACTCGCACTCGAAGCGGACGGAGATCCGGTTGCCGGTGTACGCCCAGAGCTCCTTGCGCAGGCGGTAGTCGAGCTCGCGCCGCCACTTCTCCGCGAGGAAGGCGCGGATCTCGGCGCGGCCGGCGAGGAAGCGGTCGCGGTTGCGCCAGACGGAGTCCTCGGAGTAGGCGAGCGCGACCCGGTCGGGGTCGCGGGTGTTCCAGGCGTCCTCGGCGGCCCGCACCTTGGCGCGGGCGGTCTCCTCGGTGAACGGGGGCGTGAGCATGGGCGGTTCCTCTCGGAAGGCAACGCGGAAGACAGCTTGGAGAACGCTCGTTCTCAAAGTAGAGAACGAGCGTTCTCGCCGCAAGCGGTTCTCAACTACCCTTCACCCCATGGACGACGATGAGGCCCGCACCCGGCTGCTCGACGCCGCGGAGGCGCTGTTCTACGCCGAGGGCATCCAGGCCGTCGGCATGGACCGCATCCGCGCGGAATCGGGCGTACCGCTGAAGCGGCTCTACCGGGTCTTCCCCGCCAAGGAGGCCCTGGTCGCGGCCTACCTGGACCGGCGCGACGCCCGCTGGACCGCCAGCCTGCGGGAGGCGGTGACGGCCGCCGCCGAGCCGGTGCCGGCCGTCTTCGACTGGCTGGCGCGGTGGTTCTCGGAGCCGGACTTCCGGGGCTGCGCCTTCCTCAACGCGTACGGGGAACTGGGCACGGGCCCCGCCGCCGTCCTGGACGTCGTACGCCGCCACAAAGCGGAGCTGCGCTCCCTGCTGGGCACCCTCACCGACTCCCCCGCCCTCGCGGACCAGCTCCTGATCCTGGCCGAGGGCGCCACGGTGGTGGCCGCCCTGAACCCGGGCCCGGAACCGGCCCTGCGGGCGCGCGAGGCGGCCCTTGAGCTGCTGGAGGCGTCACGGGACCGGGCGGAAGTGATGCCATGAGCCGGTAACGACCCCTGGCTCGCCGGAAGTTGCGCCCAAGGCCTTCGCCGGTGCCAAGGGGACCGTCGCGGGCGGCGCGGAGGCCTTCGGCATCGGGGTCGGCGTGAACGCCGAGGGGTGGGCGGGCCCCGGGGCGGAGGCCTGGTGGGGCTGCAAGAAGGACGAGGAGACCGGCGTGTGGAAGATCGGCGGCAACGCGGGCCTCTCCCCCCTCGTCGGCGGCAAGGTCGGCCTCGAGATCACCGTCGACCCGGACACGGTGACCGGCGCCCTCGGCGTCGCCGCCGACGCGCTGGGCGACGCGGCCCACGCGGTCGGCGGCTGGTTCGACTGATGTACGTTCCGACGAACGTGCGCCCCGTGGAAGGCGGCCCCTGAATGCCCGCGGCACTGCCCGTGCCGATCGCGTTCTCCCTGCCGGAGGGCCCGCTCCCGGCCAGGCCGGACGGGGTCGGCACCGACGCGGTGGCCTTCGCCGCGGTGCACCCGCGTCCGGACGCCGGATACGCCGCCGGCATCACCGTCGACGGCGGCGTCCCGGCCGGGTCCCAGACCTTGGCCGACCTCTCCGACGCGTCGGTGGAGCGGCTGCGCGACCGCACCGGCCCGGTGGAGGTGTGGTCCACCGCCGCGAGGTCGGCTCCCCGGACGCACCGGCCCTGACCCTCTCGGCCGTGGCCGGCGGGGCCCGCCGCGACCTCGTCCAGTCCCAGGTGTACCTGTCCCTGCCGGACGTCGCGGATCCGGCCAGGCGTGCGGTGATCCGGCTGGTCCTGACGGCCACCGCGGACCAGCACGACGGCGTCCTGGCAGATTTCCAGGAGTTCGTGCGCGGTGTGCGCCCCGGCGGCGCGGGACGGGGGCGTAGCCGTGGGCCGCCTCACCGACCGGTGGACCGGTACCCGGTACCCGCGGGCCGGCGGCGTCGCACGGCCCGCCGCGGAGGTCCGGCCGGCCCTGCTCGCGCTCAACGGCCCGGGCGTACGGTTCGCCGTACGTGAGGGCACCCCGGGGGAAGGCGCCGACCTGGTCGCGGAGTTCGGGTTCCCGCCGCTGGACCTCACCCTCAGGACCCGGATGCGCCTGAACCCCGCGGCGCAGGAGGTGCGGGTCCTGGAGGAGCGGTGGGAGCCGACGGCCGAGGGGGACCGCAGGCAGTACGGCCGCGGGCCGGCGGACACGGTGTACCGGCAGTGGGAGACCCGGACGGGAGCGGACGGCCGCCGCCACAGGGCCGAGACGTTCCGCTTCGCCACGCAGGACATGCGGGGGCCGTTGCAGCGCGTGGTCCTGGGCGCGGGCTGGACCTGGCGCGGGACCCTGTTCCGGCTCTGACCCGGTCAGCGGCAGTCGACGCCGTGCAGGGCGGGCATCACCGGGTCGCCCGCGCGTCCGCGCAGCGTCAGGGTGCCGTCGGCCTCGCCCCAGTGCAGTTCGTAGGACCCGGCGGCCACGGGGCGGGTGCCGTCGTCGGCGATCCAGGTGCTGCTCGGGAGGGCGAACCCCACGCCCCTCACCGCGTACACGCTTCCGCCGCCGAGCACGAGGAACGAGGTCTCGCGGACCACGGCCCGGCAGCCGTGCGGCCCCGCCGGTTCCAGCACCCGGTACTCGGCCCCCAGGTCCCCGACCCCGCCGAGCCCGATGCCCGCCAAGGCCACCAGGGCCGGCAGCGCGAGCGCCGCCCGCCCCCACGCCGTGACGGCGGGCGCCGGCTGCCGCCGGAAGCGGCGGTGGATGCCTACCGCCGCGGCGGCCGACAGCACGATCCCCGCGACCGCCCAGTGCGGCAGTATCCACCCGGGCACGACCAGGATCAGGTCGGTCCAGCTCACGGCGGCGGCGAGCACCGCGCACAGGAGGACGGCGAGCCCGCACGCCCGGTCCGCCGTCGGCCTCCGCTGCTCCATACCCGTCTCCATCCGCCCAGCGTAAGGGCCGGCCGACGCAAGATGATCATGACCTGGGGTAACGCCTTACGGTCGGTCACGACCACACGCGTGAACGCGTGAGCAACAACGGCGGCCGTGCCGCCAAGGGGAGGCGCGGTCCTCGCGGGCCGCGTCGTAAGGAACGCATGTTTCAGCACGTCAAACAGAAGATCGTCGCCGTCCTCACCGTCCTGTGCCTGACCGTGGGTGCGGGCGTCAGCACGGCTGCGGCCGCCGAGCCGCCCGAGCGTGAGCCCACGCTCCTGGAGATGGCCGCCAAGGTCTCGAAGTACGCGAACTGCAGGTCGCTGCCGCTGCACCAGCGACCCCAGTGTGCCAAGGACTTCACCCTCAAGTCCCTCAAGCTCAGTCTTGCCGTGGGCGCCTACCTCTACGTCTCCCAGCCGGCGATGAAGGACAAGGGCGCTGCCTTCACCGAGGTCAACAAGGAGCTGGGCACGCTCGCCGCTCAGCTCCAGCCGCTTCTGACGCACGCCAACCAGGAGGCGGACCCCGAGCGGAGGAAGGAGCTGTTCAAGCAGTTCGCCAAGACGTACAAGGCGGCCAGGCCCCACCTGGACAGGTTCCGCACCAATCTGTTCAAGGCGTCGGAGCTCGCGGACGCGATCGGCGAGCCGTCCGCCGCGTTCACCGCCATCCTCTCCGTCTACATGGGCGACTACTTCCCCGAGCGGAAGCCGGTCGAGCCGGCACCCGACGGCCCGAGCATCTTCGACGCGCTCGACGAGCTCAAGGGCATCGGCAAGGACATCGACCAGATCATCGCCGGCCTCGACCAGATGAACGAGGCCCTCGATGAGATGAACGCCACCATGGTCCAGGTCAACGAGAGCATCGACGGGATCAACAAGGGCCTGGACCAGGCCAACCGCGGCATGGACCAGCTCAACAAGGGCGTGGCCCAGATGAACGAGGGCCTGGGGCAGGTGAACACCGCCGTGCGCGGGTTCAACAAGGCCGCGGACCGCATCCTCGAAGTACCGGACATCAAGTTCGACTTCTCGCACGTCAACGACACGATCGGCGCGAACACCGTGCCGGCCGAGGTGCTCGCCGCCCAGGACCGCAAGATGGGCGCGCTGCTGAACATGCTGCCCGGCATCGGCGACGGCAAGGGCGTCGTGGAAGCCCTCCGCGGCAGGGACCTGGCCACCGGTGAGCAGCTCAGCGTCACCGACCGCGCCCTGGGCGCGCTCGTCGTGCTGCGCTGGGTGAGGACCGGCGGGACGCTCACCGCCGACGCCATCCGCGCCGCCCGCAAGGGCGACAACGTCGCCGGGTGCTTCGACAGCTTCCCGGCCGGTACGCCGGTACTGATGGCCGACGGGGCGACCCGTCCCATCGAGCAGATCAAGGCCGGCGACACGGTCCTCGCCACCGACCCCGAGTCGGGCACCACCGGCCCGCGCCCCGTCGACGCGACGATCTACACGCCCGACGACCGTGACTTCACCGGCATCACCCTCCGCGCGGAGGCCGGCCGGGGGTCCCTCACCGCCACCGACCACCACCCGTTCTGGTCGGAGAACCGCAAGCAGTGGACGGACGCGGCCGCTCTCAACTCCGGCGACACCCTCCGTACGCCGGACGGCGCCACCGTCGAGATCGACGAGGTCACCCACTGGAAGGAACTCCGGGGCGCGTACAACCTCACGGTCAACGACCTCCACACCTACTATGTGCTCGCGGGCGCCACTCCGGTCCTCGTCCACAATTCGAACGGGTTGTGCAACAGGCCGGCCGCCATCGCGAAGGCCACCGGCTATTCCGTGAAGCAGATCAAGGACGCGATCCACAAGGTGAAGGCCCAGGGAGCGTGGCGCGGGATCGGCGGCAACAAGAACCCGGACATGCTCATCGATCCCAAGACCGGCGAAGTCCACCCCCAGATGCCCGATGGCAGCCCGGGTGACAGCATCGGGAACATCTTCGATCACCTGCCGGACCACCGGTGATCGAAGAACTCGACGACCGCTGGCTGCTGGGGCTGAGGGGCAGCCCCGTGGCGGCCGTCGGCCTGCCGCGGGACGGGTGGCCCGACCTCACCGTGACGCTCGCCGACGGCGTGGTGCTCACGGTCTCCGGACCGGTACTCCTGACCGACGGACCGGCCGCCGCCCCGGGGGCGGCCGCGCTGCCCGTCGAAGCGGCGGACCGGATCGTCGGTGCCACCGTGCTGTCGGCGGTCGCGTTCAAGTCCGGATCCCTGCGGGTGGTGTTCAGCACGGGCCATCACCTGAACGTCCGGGGAGCGGAATCCACGACGAGGATGCGCGTCCGGAAGCCGGGAGCGTTCTGCTGGTCGTGGCACCAGGGGGCCGGCACCATGCGGATCCTCGGGCCGGAGGACCCCGGCCACTGACCCACCGCTCCTGAAAGGGCCGGGCCGGCAGTCGTGTGCTCCACGGCCGCCGGCCCGCCCCTCGCACCGTGTCGGAGAGGCTTGACCCTCGACCTGGTGGAGGGATCAGAGTGCTGGGCGTGGGGAACGAGATGCGCAGTATCGGCGAGATGGCCCGGGACAGCGGACTGGGCGTGAGCGCGCTGCGGTTCTACGACGGCGCCGGGGTGCTGGTCCCGGACCGGGTGGATCCGGTGAGCGGATACCGCTGGTACGGGCCCGGGCAGTTGGAGGAGGCGCGCCTGCTGGCCCGTCTGCGCCGGGCCGGGATGCCGCTGGCCGACATCCGGCTGGTGACCGCCGGCTGGGCCGGGGGCGACACCGCGCTGGTGCTGAAGCTGCTCCGGGAGCACCTGCTCCGGCTGGAGCGGGGGCTTTCCGATGCGCGCGGCGAGTTCTCCATGGTCCGCGCCCTTCTCGATTCCAGGGAGATCACCATGATTCCGGCCTCCGCCGACACCCGCACCGTCCGCCTGACCCTGTCCGGACCCGCACTGGCCGCCGCGCTGGACGCGGTCCGGTTCGCGGCGAGTACCGATCCGGAACTGCCGATGCTCGGCGGGGTCCTCTTCGACATCGAGGGCCGGACGCTGCGGGTGGTGGCCACCGACCGCTACCGGCTGGCCGTCTCCGGGACCGGGATCACCGGCTCCGCGGGGTACGACGGCTCCCGCGTCCAGGCCGTCGTCCCGTCCCCGCTGGTCGACGCGATGCGGGCGCTGCTCGGTGACGGCGGGCCCGTGGAGCTGGTGGTCGAGGGGGACAGGGTGGTCCTGGAGGCCGGGGAGCGGCAGGCGGGCGGGCGGTGCGCCGGGGACGGCTTCCCCGATTACCGGCGGCTCGTACGGCTGCCCGCCGGGCGCCGGGCCGTGGTGGACGTGGCCGCGTTCCGGGAGGCCCTGCGCGGCGGGCCCGTGCGGAGCCAGGTGCGGGAGCAGGACGGTGCGGCGTACGACGTGAGCGTGCTGGAGGTGACGGACGGGGGCACGGCGACGGTCTGCGCCCAGCTCTCGGCGGGGAACGGGACCGGGGACCGGATCGTGGACGGGACGGGGGACCGGGCCGGGGACCGCATCGGGGTGAACCGCGCCTTCCTGCTGGAGGCCCTGGCCGCCGGGGACCGGGACCGCCTGGTCCTGGAGGCCGGCACGGGCACCACGCCCCTGACGGTCCGCCGGAGCGACGACGAGGAGACGTACTCGCTGCTCATGCCGGTGCGCGTGGAGGACTGAGCCCGGCCGTCCCGCGCCCGGGGCTGCTCCGGCAGTCCCGGGCGCGGGCGCGGGAGCGGGGATCAGCCGAGGGCCAGGCTGATCTGGTTGTCGAAGACCACCCAGTTCTGCCCTCGGTCGGCGGCGTCGCAGGGCTTCGTGGTGATCTTGGGGGTGCCCCAGGCGTTGGCGAGGCAGTACCCCGGGGCGAAGGCGAGGGAGATCGTCTGACCCGAGACGTTCCAGTACTGCCCCTGGTCGTTGGGGTTGCACGGCTTCGTCGAGACGTCCGGGGTGCCCCAGTTGTTGGCCAGACAGTAGCCGCGCGCGTCGGTGAGGGAGATCTGATGGCCCGAGAGGGTCCATTGCTGTCCCCGGTCGGCGGCGTCACACGGCTTCGAGGAGATGTCGGCGGTCCCCCAGGTGTTGGCGAGGCAGTACCGGCCGGGGACGGCGGCCTGCTGGACGGTGCCCGCCGCCGCCCCGCCGGCCGGCAGGAGGGAAATGGTCAGGGCGAGCGTGGTGAGGGCGAGCGTCTTGCGGAGGGCGGTTGCCATGATGCGGATTCCATTCTCGACGCAGGCAGGAGTGGTTCACCCAAGCCAAAAGGAGGGAGTCATCCGGCTCGATCACGAGCACACCGAATTGATACCAGCGATCACCGGCCGGTCAATTGGATGGGACGACCACTCCACCCGTAACGAGCAGTCGGCAGATGATCCGATGACCCTCGACCGGCGAATCGACTCCCGTACGGGCGCACAACAGCCGCCCCGCCCACCTGCCAGAATGGCCGAAAACCCATGGTCGACACGCCGGGTCCACCCTGCGCCACACCCCTGCGCAGGGCGGGCCCGATTTTCAGTCGCGCCGCCGATATGACGAAACGTTCCTCACCCGGAATTTCCGCTACACCCCGTCTCAACGGCGGGTGCGATATCAAGCCGAACACATACATCGGTTAAATCGGGAGCGAATTCCTACGCCACCCGGAGGGCCGCGGAAAGGCCGGGGAGGGAATCAGCCGAGGCGTACACGGTCCTCGCGTCGACCACCCCGGCGGCACCGAGGTCGAGGCGTACGGGTGGATCCAGGTGAACGGCGACCTCCAGGGAGTCGCTCACCGAGCAGGCCACCGCCTCCGGCTCGCCCGGCACGGGACGCGGCCCCCGGCCGTCCACGGTACGCACCACCGGCGACACGGACCGGACCGCCGAGCGCGGCAGCGTCACGTCCCCGAGGAACCCGGTCCGCAGGACCAGCCGCTCCGCGTCCACCTCGTGCGGGTGCCGGAGCAGCGTGGCCACCAGGGCGAACCCGGCCAGCACCAGCAGCACCTCCACCGCCGCGTGCACGGGCCGGACCGGGGGCGGCAGCATCGAGGACAGCAGGAACCCGGTCACGGCCTCCATCGCGGCCAGGGTCAGCAGCAGTTGCCGCACCCCGGACGAATGCCTCACCCCCTGCGCGGCCGGGCGCCGCAGCAGTACGTCCGCCAGCGACCGGACCCACACCCGCACGATCCCGCCCCAACTCGGCCTGGCCGTCACCGTCCCTGTCCCCCGGCCCGTCGCGGTCACGCGGCCCCCACCCCTTCCCGTCGGTCATCTCCCTCCAGCGTCAGGGGAGTGCGCACGGGACGAAAGTGACAAACGTCAGCGTTGCGGCAGCACGGCCCAGGTCCGCGTCGCGCCACCGGGTTCCCGGGAGGGACCGACGCCCGATTCCCCGCCGTGGACGCGGACGGCAACAGCCGCATCGCGGTCGCGGGACAGGAAGACCGCCCCCTGACCGGCAGCCGCACAGCACTGTCGGCGCTGATCCGGGACATCAAGTCCGGCAAGGCCGATCACCTGCTCGGCTGGCTCCGGCGGCGCCCCGCACCCGCGCCCGGTATCCCCGTATCCCCACCGTTCGCCGCCCGGCACGGGTGGACGTAGCGTCGTAGTAGCTGCCGTTCCCCTGAGGTCGTCGCCATCCGGGAGTCGCAGGGCCGTCATCCCGGCCGCACAGGATCCCGGAGCGCCGCGGTGGGAATCGCCCGGCCGGGTCGCCAGGAGCCGTCCGGCCGATCAGGCTCACACCCTTCAGCACCCTCCGGAGGATCCCCGATGGAAGGATTCAACGCCAAGGACGGTCGTCGCGCCGTGCCGCTGTCCGGCGCGGCCGCGCCGGACAGCACCGCGAGCGCCGCCGTCGAGGTCGAAGGCGGTTCGGTCCGGGCCGGCGGCGGCACGGCGGCAGCGCCCGCCCCGCCGGTGAACCGGTCCGTGAGCGGCTACGGCAACAACCTCGAACACCCCGCGCGCGGGGCCGCCGGCGCGGCCTTCCTGCGACGCGCCCCCGTCGGGTACGACGACGGCGTGAGCGCCCCGGCCGGCGCCGGGCGGCCGAGCGCCCGGGCGGTCAGCAACATCGTGTGCCGGCAGGAGGCCGACACCCTCAACGCCCAGCGCCTGACGGACCTGACCTGGATGTGGGGGCAGTTCCTCAACCACGACGTCAACCTCATCGCAGCCGCGGATCCACTGGAGAGGATCGGCATCCCCGTGCCCGCCGACGACACCGCGTTCCCGCCGGGCAGCCAGATCCCCCTCACGCGCTCGGCGTACGACCCGTCCACCGGTGCCGGACGGCGCAACCCGCGGCAGCAGCTCGACGGCTCCAACTCGTACTTCGACGCCAGCCAGGTGTACGGCCCGGACGAGGGCCGCGCCGCGGCGCTGCGAGCCGTCCAGAACCTCGGGCCGATAGCGGTCTACACCAGCGCCCTGAAGACCAGCACCGGCGTTGACGGTCCGGCCCTGCCGCTGAACACGGCCGGACTGTTCAACCAGACGGTCGGGCCGGCGGCCGGCTTCTTCCTGGCCGGCGACGAGCGGGCCAACACCGGGTACGGCCTGATGAGCATCCACACGCTGTTCGTCCGGGAGCACAACCGGCTGGCCGCGCTGATCGCCGCCGAGCGCCCCACGGCCACGGCCGAGCAGGTCTACCAGCACGCCCGCAAGTGGGTCGGCGCGCTGATCGGGGCGATCACCTTCCAGGAGTTCGTCCCCGCGATCCTGGGCCCGAACGCGATCGCCCCGTACGCCGGCTACGACCCGCGCGTGGACCCCACCATGAGCGCCGAGTTCGCCACGTTCGGCTTCCGGTTCGGCCACTCGATGCTCTCCCCCGACCTGCTGATCGTGGGCGACGACGGCAAAGTCCTGCAGACCGTGCCGCATGCCAAGGCACTGCTCAACATCGGCATCGTCAACGAGTACGGCATCGGGCCGGTGTTCAAGGGCTTCGCGTCGCAGATCATGCAGGAGGTCGATGTCTCGGTGATCGAGGCGATGCGTAGCATCCAGCTGACCGGCGCGCCGCCGCTGGACCTGGTGGCCGTGGACATCCAGCGCGCCCGCGACCACGGGATCCCGGACTACAACCGGTGCCGCGAGGCGTACGGGCTGCCCCCGCGCCGCACGTTCGCCGAGCTGACGCCGGACCCGGCGGTACAGGCGAAGCTGAGCGCCGCGTACGGCGACGTCTGCCTGGTCGACCCGCTGATCGGCGGGCTGGCGGAGCCGCACGTGCCGGGTACGGCGTTCGGTCCGCTGTTCACGGCGGTCATCACCGACCAGCTCACCCGCACCCGGGCCGGCGACCGGCTCTGGTTCGAGAACGACCCGGCCCTCACGCCGGCCGAGGTGGCCGCGGTCAAGAGCACGAGGATGTCGGACGTGATCAAGCGGAACACGCAGATCTCGAACATCCAGGACGACGTCTTCCACTTGCCGGTCTGATGGGCTTCCCCCGCGTCGGGAGCCGGGCTGCTAGCCGGTGGCGCCGCGGGGGAAGGTGATCTCGACGCGGCGGTTCTTCTTGCGGCCCTCTTCGGTGCTGTTGTCGGCGATCGGGTAGTCCTCGCTGTAGCCGCGGACGTCGTAGGTCACGCCGGGGCTGGTGACGGTCTTGGCCAGCTCGGCCTGGACGGCGTCGGCGCGCTGCTTGGAGAGCTCCTTGCCGTGCTCGTAGCTGCCCTGGTCGTCGGTGAAGCCGAAGACGCGGATGCGGGTGGCTTTCTGGGTGTTGATCTCCTGCGCGATGGCCTGGATGCGGGAGGCGGCCTGGGCGTTGAAGACGGCGCTGTTCTCGGGGAAGAGGACCTCGGACTGCAGGGCCATCATGACGTTCTGGTTGGTCTCCTGGCGGCGCTGCTCACCGCCGAGGTCTTCGACGACTTCGGCGATGTCGAGGACCTTGATGGGGGCCAGGGTGCCGCCCTGGGGGATCTTGAGACCGGGGGCGTTCGGGTCGACCTGCACGGGCGCGGCGGAGGTGGGTTCCGTTCCCGGCGGTACGGACGGCTTGGGGTCGTCGGCGTAGGCGGCGGTGGCGCCGATCAGGTGGGTGCCGGCGATGACGAGCCCGGCGACGGCTGTGGCTGCGACTACGCGGTGGCGTTTTGTCATGGGGTCACCCCGAGAGTTTGACGGTGGCCGGAGCGAAGGTAGGCAGATTGAACTCCACTTCAGTGGTGCTGGCTGGAGGTGCGGGAAACTGCGCGAAGAACGGCACCGTTTGACCGGCAGCCACGCTGGACACACCTGACGTGCACAAGCACCGGGACTCGGTATCTCGCAGAACGTAGTAGCGCTTCTTGCCCGCCTTGTCGACGAAGGTAGCTCCGGCCACCGATTCACCGGCCCCGTTCAGTTCAACACCACGCCAGGACACGGTGTCGGTGAACGTCTCGGCGCCCGTGTTCTTGATCTGCCCACTGATCGTGATGTATCCTCCGGCATCGCGCTTGGCCGAAGTGACATCCAAGACCATGCCCTGTTGGCCCTTCAGTGTGGCGATCACCACAGCTGGCGCAGGTGTCTGGCCAGCAGCCTGCGAGGTTGAAGCGTTTCCGGCTCCCTGGGACTGTGACTCTGGGGCCTTGGGGGAAGCGCCCTGCTTGTCGTCGCCGCTTCCGCACCCGGCTAGTGCGATGGACAGGACCGCCGCAAGCGCTAGGGTCGCTCCCCTGCGGGTCTTTACCGTCTGCCGAATGCTCATCTGTGCTTCCTTGTGGGATGGTTTGAGGTCAGCCGCTCAAGCGCACGTCGAACAGCGTCCGTGCCAAGGTGCGCCAAAGATCAGGCTTCGCGGGGTCGAAGGTGATTTTCTTCCCCCCTTTGCACTCGATCTTTACCGGCCCCGGCAACTTCGGAGGCGGGCTGCCCGTCGGTGGTGGGCTCTCTCCCGCAGAAGGCGTGGGCGTGGGACTGGGTGTCACCACTGCCCCCAGTTGACAGCGCGGTTCGATCACCGCAGTTGCGTCAGCCGTCCCCTTCATGTCTTCAGTTCCGGGAAGAACCGAACTCCCAACGGACCGCTTTGTACTGACAGCCACTTTGAAGCTGAGAACGCCGGCGGTGCAGGATGCCGTAGCGCCGTTGCTCTCAGCAAAGTCGGCAGCCTTCCCACAGGATCCTGTGGAATCGAGCCTGTCCCCCGTGAGGATCTGCTCCCAATCCATGGGCTTCAGCTCAGCGAGGACCACACCTGGGAGCAAGTGGTCACGCATGTCCTGAGCGGCAGCCAACGCGGCTGCATCCGCAGCACCCTGCGCATCACTGCGGGTAACCGATGCCTGACCAATGACGAAAAGCGCGAGCGCGGCGAAGAGGAGGCCTGCGATCACGACGATATAAACGGGGAACGCTTGGCCGCGGTCCTGCTCCACCCTCCTGCGTAGGCTCATTAGCCAGCTTTGATCTTGTTCACGGCATCCTTGATTCGCTTTGTGATTTCCGCCCCGATGCCCGAACCGACGATCGCACCGATGATCACCACCACCACCAGGATGATGCCCAGGTACTCGAACGCGGTCTGCCCCCGGTCGAGGTTCGCGTAGCGCTTGCGGATCCGGGTCACCGTCGTGTCCGTCCAGCCGTTGACCCGTACCTTCGCCTCGACGGAGACCTTCAGCAGCGTGTTGTTCGACATGGGGGATCCCTCCCGGTCCGGTTCCGCAGTCGATTCGCGGACGGTACGGGGAGTGACGGGTGATGACCAAGGGTCCCGGGGCCCAAATACGGTCCCATTGCGCACGGTGTCTACCCATGACCAGTCACTCCCGGACGGGCGGTTCCCAGCCAGCGGGCTATCGCTTCGCTGCGGCTGGTGCTCTGGAGCTTCGCGAAGATGCGGTTGATGTGGTTCTTGACCGTCTTCTCGCTGATGAAGCAGGCGCCGGCGATCTGTTGGTTGTTCATGCCGGACGCGATCAGGTCCATGATCTCCACCTCACGCGAACTCAGGCCGAACACAACGGAGTTGTGCATGCGCTCCGTCGACTGTGCCACAGAAGGTTGCGTTTGCGAAGAGGACCGGAGTTCCGCGAGGACGGCGGTGGCGGCCGTCGGGGTGAAGTGGGCGCGGCCGGCGTGGATGTCACGGACCGCGCGTACCAGGTCGTCGGCGGTGAACTCGCCGTGGATCAGGTAGCCGCCCGCGCCCAGGAGGAGGGCTTCGCGGACGACCTCCGCCTCCTGGCTGTACGTCAGCATCAGGACCGGCGCCAGGCACACCAGGTGCGGCAGCGCCGAGATGCCGTCCACCCCCGGCATCCGGACGTCCAGCAGGATCACGTCCGGGGCGTGGATCCGGGTCAGGTGCAGGGCCTCGCGGCCGTCGCGGGCCTGGGCCACCACGCGGAGGTCCCCCGCCGTGGCCAGCAGCGCGCTCAGGCCCGCCCGTACCACCGGGTTGTCGTCGGCGATCAGGACGTCGATCGGCGTCGTGGGGGTCGTCGGGGTCATCGGATCCCCTCCAGCGGGAGCGAGAGACGGACGCGGGTGCCGGGGCGGCCCGCCGGGCGGGGTCCGAGGGAGAGGGCGGCTCCGATCGCCGCCGCGCGTTCCCGCATGCCAAGCACGCCGAAGTGGCCCCCGGAGGGCAGCCGCGCCGGCAGGCCGCGGCCGTCGTCCTCCACCGAGACGGTGAGGTGCGTGCCGGTCACCGACACCGTCAGCAGGGTTTCGGTGGCCTCCGCGTGGCGGCGTGCGTTCTCCACCGCCTCCGCGGCCACCGACAGGATGTGTCCCGCCACGGCCGGAGGCAGCGCGGGCAGCTCCCCCGACACCCGGACCTCCGCGTCCAGTGCGCGCAGCGCCGGCAGCAGGGGGACCTCCTCGGCGCGCCGCAGGTCCGTGAGCAGGGCACGGGACTCCAAAGCCGCGCGGCGGGCCGCCGCGGCCACCTGTTCGGCCTGGTGGCGTAGGGCGGCGGGGTCCGTCGTGCGGGACAGGGCGTCGGCGCTGAGCGCGAGGCCGTGCAGGGTCTTGGACACCGAGTCGTGCATCTCCCGCGCCAGCCGTTCTCGCTCCTCCCGGACCGCCTCGGCCGCCGCCAGCCGCGCCCGCGTCTGCGACAGGCGGAAGAGGAAGTCGCGTACGGAGGAGCCGGCCGCGCCCGACAGGACGCAGAGCAGGGAGAGGGCCAGGCCGCCGCCGAGGGCCGCCACCACCACCGTCTGCGCCGCCGCGAACACCGCGGAGCCCCGCCAGCCGTAGACCAGCCCGGCCAGCAGCGGTGTGCCGAGGGCGACGAGCCCCAGCGGGGAGGAGGGGGTTGCGGTGATCAGCAGCAGGGCGCCCACCGCCATGTCCGCCGCCAGCAGCCAGCGGTGGCGCAGCAGCAGCGGCCCGAAGCGCTCCCAGTCGCGGTAGAGGGCGTAGGAGAGGGTGAAGGTGCCCACCACCGCGCCCGCGACCAGGTACACCGGGACGCCCGGCGCCGTACGGCCCAGGGCCAGGGGGGCGCCGAGGGGGATCATGACCAGCCGTACCGCGAACACCTGGCGGCACAGGGCCTGGAGGGCGTTGGCTTCCAGGCGCATGGCTCAGCCGCCTCCCAGCAGGGCGCCGAAGTCGACGTTCGCGCCGTAGACGAAGCCGCAGACCAGCAGGATCAGGGTGCCGGGCAGCATGAACATCGTCACCGCGAAGGTGGCCTTGGGGACGGCCCGGGCGGCACGCCTGCGGGCGTTCTGGGCGTCGGTGCGCCGCATGTCCTCGGCGATGGCGATCAGGGTGTCCACGATCGGGGAGCCGAGCTCCTCGCCCTGCTGCAGCGCCGTGACGAACTGGGCGACCTGTTCGCTGTCGTTGCGGCGGCGCAGTTCGTCGAAGGCCTGGCGGCGGCTGACGCCCATGTCCAGCTGCTGGAGGGTGATGCGGACCTCGTCCGCCCAGGGGCCCTCGTACTTGCCCGCGACGCGTTCGAGGGCCTGGCGGAAGCCGAGGCCCGCGCTGACGACGACCGCGAGGACGTCGAGGAAGTCCGGCAGGGTGCGCTCGATGTTGTCGCGCCGGATCCGGATCGCCGACCACAGCCCGGCCTCGATCCAGAACAGTCCGAAGGCCACCATGAGCAGCGCCGGGATGAGCTTGCCGTTGAGCAGCATCGCGAAGGCGCCGACTCCGCCCAGGAAGCCGTAGACCGCGCGCCGGGCGGCGTACCGGTCGATGGTGAGGCCGGCCGGGTTGCCGGCCATGTCGATCTGGCGGCGCTTTCGGGCCACCTGCTTGGGCCCCATCAGCCGCAGCACCAGCGGTGCCCAGCGGATGCCGAGCCGGTCGACGGCCGAGCCGACGGCGGTCGTACGCGTGGCGCCGACCTCCAGGGCGAGGGCGAGGTCGGTCGGGAGTTCGACGTCGGCGCGGTAGAGCCGGACGCCGTGGAGGATCCCGAAGACGGAGAGGGCGGCGGCCAGGGCCAGGAGGAAGGGCAGGTAGGTGTTCATCGCGGCCGGCCCCTCAGACGTCGATCTTCGACAGGCGGCGGATGAGGACGAAGCCGAGCGTGAAGAGGCCGAGCGCCACCAGCACCGCCGTCTGTCCGATGAGGGCGCCCGTCATCCGGTCCAGCGCGCCCGGCATCATCAGGTCGACGAGGAGCAGCGAGCCGAGGCCGATGGCGGGGACCAGGTACGCGGTGACCGTGACCTGCGAGAGCTGCGTACGGATCTCCCTGCGCGTCTCCTTGCGCTGCTCCAGGGTCACGGTCAGGTTCCGCAGGCTGCCTACGATGGCGCCGCCCGCCCGCGCCGACAGGACGAGGGTGGAGACGAGGACGACCAGCTCCCTTGACGGCAGCCGCTCGACGATCTCCCCGAGCGCCTCCTCGATGGAGTGGCCGACCGCGAGCCGGTCCGTGACCCGGGACAGCTCCTCCCCGGCCGGCGCCTCCAGTTCCTCCGCGGCGATCCCGATGGCGGTGCGCAGGGCGAGCCCGGCCTGGGTGGCGTTGGCGAGGATGCGGGCCAGCTCGGGCAGCTGGTTGATGAACCGCTCCGTGCGCCGGGCGCGCTGCCAGTTGAGGAAGGCGTTGGCGGCCCAGAGCCCGATCAGGCCGGCCACCGGGCCGAAGAAGGGCGCGAGGAGGGAGGCGGAGACCAGCCAGGTCCCGGCGACCGCCATCAGCATGTAGACGAAGAACTCGCCCGGGGTGACGTCCAGGCCGGTGGTCGCGAGCTTCAGCTCGATGCGCCGGCCCAGCTTCGTCCTGCGCAGGCGCCGGTCGACGCCCTGGAAGCGGCGTCTGCGGCCGGTGGCCTCGGGGGTGCCCTCCGCGGAGAGCCGGTCGACGAGGGCGGCGCGCTGGGCGAGGCCGGCCGAGTACGCGTGCACCCCGAGGGAGACGAGGAGTCCCGCCAGCAGGGTGGCGCCGAGGGTGAGGAGGACGAGGTGGGTCACAGCACGGTCCGGGAGGTCAGCGGGTCGAGGTAGTCCTCCGGTGCTACCCCGAAGGCCTGGGGGATGGGCTGGTTGCTCATGTAGAGGCGCTCCGCGATCCGGCGGGGCAGCGGGGCGTAGGCGAAGTAGCCGTGCACGCGTCCGTCGGCCCCCATGGGCTGGGCGATGTAGCGGCACACGGTGGTGATCCGGAACGGCTCGCGGCCGTGGGAGTCGAGGATGGAGATCTCCGTGATGCGGCGCGAGCCGTCGCCGAAGCGGGTGAGCTGGACGATGACGTTGACGGCGCTGTTGATCTGGTCCTGGAGGGCCTCGAAGGGGATCTCGACCTCGGACATGGAGGCGAGGGTCTGGAGGCGCATCAGGGCGTCCTGCGAGCTGTTGGCGTGGACGGTGGCGAGGGAGCCGTCGTGGCCGGTGGACATCGCCTGGAGCATGTCGAGGGTCTCGCCGCCGCGGACCTCGCCGACGATGATGCGGTCGGGGCGCATGCGCAGGGAGTTGCGTACGAGGTCGCGGATGGTGATCTGCCCCTTGCCCTCGACGTTCGCCGGGCGGGATTCGAGGCGGATGACGTGGGCCTGCTGGAGCTGGAGTTCGGCGGAGTCCTCGATGGTGATGACGCGCTCGCCCTCCGGGATCAGGCCGGAGAGGGCGTTGAGGAGGGTGGTCTTGCCGGTGCCGGTGGCGCCCGAGACGATCAGGTTCATCTTCGCCTGGACCAGCCCGGAGAGCAGGAGCAGCATCTGTTCGTCGAGGGAGCCGAGGGCGATCATCTCGTGCAGGGTGAAGGCGCGCGGGAAGCGGCGGATCGTGAGGGTCGCGCCGGTGAGGGAGAGCGGCGGGATGATGACGTTGACGCGCTCGCCGCTGGGCAGGCGCGCGTCGACCATCGGATTGGCCTCGTCCACGCGGCGGTTGACGGTGGAGACGATGCGCTCGATGGTCTGCATCAGCTGCTCGTGCGAGGCGAAGCGGATCGGGAGCTGCTCGACCCGGCCGGAGCGCTCGACGAAGATCTGGTCGGGGCCGTTGACCATGATCTCGGAGAT
The DNA here is from genome assembly GCF_055575675.1 of Streptomyces sp. NPDC034043. Lineage (NCBI taxonomy): Bacteria > Bacillati > Actinomycetota > Actinomycetes > Kitasatosporales > Streptomycetaceae > Streptomyces > Streptomyces sp. NPDC034043. The sequence goes on along the minus strand of NZ_JBVISF010000004.1, from coordinate 302,165 downwards.
GGAGGCGTCTTCGAGGAGCGGTTCGAGCACGCCGAGGCCGAGCGCCTCGTCGACGACGCGGCGGATCAGCTGGGCGCGCTCGGCGGTGGAGAGGACGGGCCCCTCGCGGCTGATGATGTGCCCCAGGACGCGCTCCAGGCGCGCCCGGCGCTCGGCGGGCGCGAGCGCGGACATCTCGGCGAGGTCGATCTCCTCCAGCAGCTTGGCGCGGTAGGAGGAGACGAGCCGGCCGTCCTCGCGGGGGCCGTGGCGGTCGTCGGGGGTGCTGACCCGGGAACGCAGGCTCATGGTCACGGTCCCTTCGGGTCGTCGTCGGGCATGACGGCGGTGGCAATGGCGTCCGGGACGTCCAGTCCGGGCACGATGGTGTTGACCTCGATCTTCACGGTGGCGGTGACCGCGTCGGCGCCCGCGGCCACGGTGATGGTCGCCGGGAGTCCTTCGCGGATCGCGGCGCGTCCGGCCGCCTCGCCCCGGCCCCGGTGCTGGGCCTCCACGCGGGCCGCCGTCCGCGCGGCGGTGTCCGCCTGTTCGTGGACGTACGCGATCCAGCCCAGCTGGATCCCGCACAGCGCGACGAACAGCAGGATCGGCACGAAGCCGATGTACTCCAGGGCCACCTGGCCCCGGTCGGAGCGGATGTTCCGTAGTCTCATGTCACTCCTCCCGCTCCATCGCCGCGCCGCCCTTGCCGTCGATCCGCCCGAAGTCGAGGCCGGGGAAGAGCACGGGGATGCCGAGGCTGACCCTCGCGGTGTAGACGTCCCCGGCCCGGCCGCACTCGACCTCCGGTCCCCACGCGCCCCCGATGTGCTCGACGGCGGCCGCCTCGCACGCCACCTTGCCCTTGACCGCCCCCGCCCGCGCCGCCTCGTCGGCCGCGTTCCCGGCCAGGGAGAACGCGTACCCGATCAGTACGCACTCCCACACCGCCGCCACGAGCAGCAGGATCAGCGGCACCACGCCGACGAACTCCACGGCCACCTGGCCCCGGTCCCGGCCCCGCTCGCCCCGCCGGCCCCGCACCGGTCAGTCCCCCCGCCCGCGCCGCAGCCGGGCCACCGGTCCGGCCGCGCGGAGCGCCAGGACGGACCCGGTGCCCGTCCGGGCCGGGGCGGCGGCCCGTTCCGGCGCGGACAGCAGTCCCAGTTCCCCCGCCACCGCCCACAGCGCCTGCTTGACCGTCGAGCGGTTGTCGAGGTCCTGCACCCGGCCGGCGTCCACCACGGCCTGGAGTTCCTTGAAGGCGGCGGGGACCGGCGTACGCACCGGCCGGGTCTTGGTGATCTTCTCGATCAGCGAGGGCTGGATCTCGGTGTGCTTGCTCCAGCGGTTGACCACCACGGCGGTGTCCTCCGCCTTGCGCACCTGGAGCCGCTCCCACATCCGGACCATCCGCTTGACCGCCCGTACGGAGACCACGTCGGGGGTGGTGACGAGCACGGCCACGTCCGCCTGTTCCACGGCGGCCGCGTTGGCTCCGGTGACCTGGGTGCCGCAGTCGATGACGACGAGCTCGTAGCGGGCGCGCAGGGCGCTGATCACCTGGCGGGCGGCCCGTTCGTCGACCTCCTCGCCCCGCTCCCCCTCCGCCGGGGCCAGCAGCAGCGCGAGGCCGGTGCGGTCCTCGTACACGGCGTCCTGGAGGACCCGGGGGGAGATGTCCTGGATGCCGGCCAGGTCGGCGATGGAGCGGCGGAACTGCACGTCGAGGTAGGAGCCGACGTCGCCGGACTGGAGGTCGAGGTCGACCAGGGCGGTGCGCCGCCCCGAGGCGGCGGCCGCCAGCGCGAACTGGACGGCGGTGAAGGTGGTGCCGACGCCGCCCTTGGCCCCGGTGACGGTGACGACCCGGCCGCCCGGGCCGGTGAACGCGTCCGCGCCCCCGCCCAGGTGGCGGCGTACGCCGACGGCCCACAGGGCGGCGGCCTGGACGCGGGCGGAGAGTTCCTCGTACGAGAGGGGCAGGGCGATCAGGCCGCGCGCCCCGGAGTCCATGGCGGCGGAGAAGAGGCCGGGTCCGGTGTCGGAGGAGAGCAGGACGACACCCACGGCCGGGAAGCGCAGGGCGACTTCGCGGATGAGCTCCAGGGCGGGGACGGGGCCGATCCGCTCGTGGACGAGGACGACCTCGGGGAGTTCGTCGACGGACTCGGCGGCCAGGCGGCCCAGCATGTCGAGGAGGGAGGTGGAGTCGGGCACGGGCGGGGCGGGCTCGGCGTCCGGCAGCTGGCCGAGCAGGGCCGCGAGGGAGCGGGCGGCGTCCGGGTCGCCGGCCGCGGGGAGGATTCGAGTGGTCATCCGCGCCTCACTTGTCCCCGTCGAGGGTGTACGTGCGGTCGGCCGGGCTGGGTGCCGAGTCGGTGCCGGGTGCCACCAGGGCCAGCCGGACGTGCTCCGCGAAGGACTCGGCGTAGGCGACGCGCTGGGTGTCCTTCGTGTTCAGGGCGAAGGTGATCGGGACCGCCTCGGCGGGGCCCTTGCGGTCGCTGTCCTTGTCGAGGGCGGTGAGTTTGCCGACGCCCAGGACGCGGGCGTTCGCGACGATGATCACCGAGCGGGAGGGGTCGGTCTCCTTGGCGCCCTTGAAGGTGGCGATGATGTTGACCTTGGCGCCCGAGGTGATCTTGCCGGCCACGCCGGTGGCCGCGTCGATCATGATGGCGATCTCCTGCTCCCCGGCCTGGAGCTGCGGCTTGTCGACGAACATGTCGCTCTGGAGCAGGGAGCCCTTCTTCAGGGTGGTGAGCGCGATCTTGCCCTGGAGCGCGCCGAGGTCGCCGACGGCGGTGTCGGACAGCCACCGCTTGGGGACCTTCACCTCTTCGAACTGGCCGGCCGAGAGGGCGCTGTACGGTGCGATGTCGCCCTTGACGCGGTACGCGACGACCTCGGAACCGACCTTGGAGTTGACGTCGCCGATGACGACGAGGACCCCGGCGAAGGCGGCGAGGGCGCACAGGACCGACAGCAGGAGCAGGATGACGCCGCGGCGCTGGCGTGAGTTCATGGGCCGTACTACCTCGCCGTTCTTCGTTCGTTCGGGCGGTCAGGATCCGGATCTGGAGCGGGCGGCGGCCGCCTCGGGCGGGGGTGCGGCCAGGGGGGCGGCGCAGAAGCCGCAGCGGTCGCCGATCAGTTCGAAGCCGCACCAGCCGCACTCCTCGCGCCGGACCGAGGCGACCAGCTGGTGGAGCACGGACACGTCCGGGATGGCGGCGGCGAACTCGACGAGTTTCGGGGTGGCCCACCAGCGGGCGGAGTCGGCGGGCAGCGGGTTCTCCATGACTCCCCGCACCTGCCAGGCGGGGGCCAGTTCGGCCGCCACCCAGTCGGAGGACAGCTGGCCGCGCGCGAAGGTGAGGTGGGTGGCGAAGGCGGGCCCGGGCGGCAGCGCGCCCGCCGCGGCGGTGCCGAGCCGGGCCAGGTGCGGTGCGGGGTGGGCGAGTACGGCGAACTGGGCGCCGGGCGACCAGGAGCGGGCGTGCGCCTTGAGGCCGACCGGGATCCGGTCGAGCTTGGCGACGGAGCCCAGCAGGGCGCCCGCGTGGATGTAGTGGGACAGCAGCCGGGCGGCCGAGGCGATCACTCCGGGGCTGAAGTCGCAGACGGTGAGCTGGCGCAGCTGACGCACCAGCACGGCGGTGGCCAGCGGCGGCAGATCGACCTCGAGGAGCGCGATCCGGTCGGTCTCCAGGACGGCCCGCACCGTGCGCAGCCGGCGCGCGGTGGCCGGCGGCAGCCAGGACGGCACGACGGCGACGAGATGGCCGTGCCGCTCCAGCAGGGCGGTGGTCTCGGCGAGGGAGGCCTCCAGGCCGGCCTCGGCCGGCGGGCTCAGTACGGCGGCGCCCGGGGTGTGCCGGTCCGGGGCCGGCAGCACCAGATCGGCACTGGTGACAGCGATGGCGGTCGGCACGCGAATCCCCCCGTTCACCCTCTGCGCGGCGCCCGTCCGCCCGGCCGTCCCCGGGCTTCGCGTACGCGCGCATGCTGCGCGACCGCAAACGATCGACGCCCTTCCCCCTTGCCCGAGCACCATATCCGCGACGCCCCTGACAGGGCAGGGGCTTGAGGATTCCCGTGCCGGAAGCACGTGTCACAGGAGGCGGGAAACCCGGACAACCGGGATCGGGGCTCCGCGCATTTCAAGCCACATTGCAAACACCCTTGACACGGGGATTGGTCTGGACCAACTTGGCTGGCGCCAGCTCTCGGTCCCGGGGACCCCACTCCCCCGCACTGCTCCCCCCTTCCGCTCCTCCCCTTCCTCCCCCCACGGAGCCCACGTGAACCGCATACGCTCCCTCGCCCTGCCCGTCGCCGCCGCCCTCGCCGCCGGCGGGCTGACCGCCCTCGCGGCCGGTCCCGCCCGGGCCGCCGACGTCAACGTCGTCCGCAACGGCGGCTTCGAGTCCGGCCTCGCCAACTGGTCCTGCTCGAACGGCAGCGGCGCCTCCGTCTCCTCTCCCGTCTACGCCGGGGCGGGCGCCCTCAAGGCCACCCCGGCGGGCTCGGACAACGCCCGCTGCAGCCAGACCGTCACGGTCAAGCCGAATTCCACGTACACGCTCAGCGCGCAGGTGCAGGGCTCGTACGTCTACCTGGGCGCGACCGGCACCGGCACCCAGGACGTCTCCACCTGGACCCCCGGCTCGGGCGGCGGCTGGCAGAAGCTGTCGACCACTTTCACCACCGGGCCGAACACCACCCAGGTCACCGTCCACACCCACGGCTGGTACGGCCAGCCCGCCTACACAGCCGACGAGTTCAGCGTCCTCGGCCCGGACGGCGGCGGCCCCACCGATCCCGGACCGGGCCTGCCGGGCGCGCCCGCGGGGGCCGCCGTTTCCGGCCAGAGCCAGAACGGGCTCACCCTTTCGTGGAACGCGGTCGGCGGGGCGAGCGGCTACCACGTCTACCAGGACGGGGCCCGCGTCCAGACGGTCACGGGCACCTCCACCGCCGTCACCGGGCTCGCGGCCGGCACCTCGTACTCCTTCCAGGTGAGTGCGTACAACGCGGCCGGGGAAGGCCCCAGGTCGGCTCCGGTCACCGGCACCACCACCGGGGGCGGCGGCCCGAACCCGAACCCCTCGGTGCCCCGGCACGCGCTGACCGGCTACTGGCAGAACTTCGACAACGGCGCGACCGTCCAGAGGCTCTCCGACGTCTCCGCGCAGTACGACATCATCGCCGTCTCCTTCGCCGACGCCACGGCCACGCCCGGCGCCATCGCCTTCAACCTCGACTCGGCGGGACTCGGCGGCTACACGGTGGCCCAGTTCAAGGCGGACGTCGCCGCGAAGAAGGCCGCCGGCAAGTCGGTCATCCTCTCCATCGGCGGCGAGAAGGGCACGATCTCGGTCAATGACTCCGCCTCCGCCGCCAACCTGGCGAACTCCGCCTGGGCGCTGATGCAGGAGTACGGCTTCACCGGGATCGACATCGACCTGGAGAACGGCCTCAACCCGACCTACATGACGCAGGCGCTGCGCGCCCTGTCGGCGAAGGCCGGCCCCTCGCTGGTCCTGACCATGGCACCGCAGACCATCGACATGCAGTCGACCCAGAACGGCTACTTCAAGACGGCGCTGGCCGTGAAGGACATCCTGACGGTCGTGAACATGCAGTACTACAACAGCGGCGCGATGAACGGCTGCGACGGCAAGGTCTACGCGCAGGGCTCGGTGGACTTCCTGACGGCGCTGGCCTGCATCCAGCTGGAGGGCGGCCTCGACCCCTCCCAGGTGGGCATCGGCGTCCCGGCCTCGCCGAGCGGCGCCGGCAGCGGCTACGTCTCCCCGACGATCGTCAACAACGCCCTCGACTGCCTGACCAGGGGCACCGGCTGCGGGTCCTTCAAGCCGTCGAAGACCTACCCCTCGCTGCGCGGGGCGATGACCTGGTCGACCAACTGGGACGCCAAGGCGGGTAGCACCTGGTCCAACGCGGTGGGTCCGAAGGTCCACGCGCTGCCGTAGGAGGTAGAGGTGTGGGGTGGCTGATTCGGCCCGGTGAGCCCCTCGGGTTCTTGACCGGAACATGCCATGAGAGCACGCTGTGCGCGTCCGCACGGCTACCCCACACTCCCACCCAGGAGAACGCATGCGGCTCCACCACCGCCGGAGGGCCGCCGTCACGGCGGCCCTGCTGGCGCTCGCGCTCGGCGCACCCGCCTACGGCATGAGCGCGACGGCAGCGCCCCCGCCCACCCCCTCCACCGCCACCCAGGACGAGGCGATCGTCCAGTACGAGATCCACGGCCCGTCCACGGCCGCCGAACGCACGGCCCTGCTGCGCACCGGCGCCTCCATCGACGAGGTGGACGCCCACTCGGTCGTGGTCAGCGCCGACCCCATGCAGGCCCGCGCCCTGCGCGCGCTGGGCCACGAGCTCACCGCGCTGCCCGGCCCGCCGGACCGGACCGAGCGGGGCGTGGCGTCCTCCCCGATGGACTTCCCCTCGGCGGACTCCAGGTACCACAACTACGCAGAGGCCAGTGCGGAGATCGACCAGCGCATCGCCCAGTACCCCGGGATCATGAGCAAGCGGGTCATCGGGAAGTCGTACCAGGGCCGGGACCTCGTCGCGATCAAGATCAGTGACAACGTCGGCACGGACGAGGCCGAACCCGAGGTGCTCTTCACGGCCCACCAGCACGCCCGCGAGCACCTGACCGTGGAAATGGCCCTGTACCTGCTCAAGGAGTTCGGCTCGAAGTACGGCAGCGAGAGCCGCGTCACGAACATGGTCAACCAGCGCGAGATCTGGATCATCCCGGACCTCAATCCGGACGGCGGCGAGTACGACATCGCCACCGGCTCCTACCGCTCCTGGCGCAAGAACCGCCAGCCCAACAGCGGCTCCTCGTACGTCGGCACGGACGAGAACCGCAACTGGAACTACAAGTGGGGCTGCTGCGGCGGCTCCAGCGGCAGCAAGAGTTCCGAGACCTACCGCGGGCCGGCCGCCGAGTCCGCGCCCGAGGTCAAGGCGGTCTCCGACTTCGTCCGCGGCCGGGTGGTCGGCGGCAAGCAGCAGATCAAGGCCGCGATTGACTTCCACACGTACAGCGAACTGGTGCTGTGGCCCTTCGGCTACACCTACAACGACACCGCGCCGGGGCTGACCGCCGACGACCTCGCCGTCTACAAGAAGATCGGCACGAGCATGGCCGCCAGCAACGGCTACACGCCCGAGCAGTCGAGCGACCTCTACATCACCGACGGCACGATCGACGACTGGCTGTGGGGCGACCAGAGGATCTTCGGCTACACCTTCGAGATGTACCCGTCGAGCGGCGGCGGCGGCTTCTACCCGCCCGACGAGGTGATCGACCGCGAGACGGCGCGCAACAAGGAAGCCGTGCTCCAGCTGCTGGAGAACGCGGACTGCATGTACCGCTCCATCGGCAAGGAAGCCCAGTACTGCACCGCGTGACGCGGACGGGCCGGACCGGGGCGCCCCACCGCCAGGGGGGCGCCCCTTCGCCGCGTCAGCCCAGTACCGCGAGGGCGTCGATCTCGATCAGCAGCCCGGCCGGGAGGCCGACGTACACCGTGGTGCGGGCGGCGGGGGCCTCCTTGAGGCCCTGCTCCTCGAAGTAGGCGTTGTAGATCTCGTTCATCTCGGCGAAGTGCCCGGTGTCGGTCAGGTAGACGCGGATCATCATCACGTCGTCCCAGTTCGCCCCGCCCGCCTCCAGCACGGAACGGACGTTCTCCAGCGTCTGGAGGGTCTGCTCGCGCAGCGTCGGCCCGGCCGTCGTGGGCGGCCGCCCCTCGGCGTGCGGCAGGTAGCCGACCTGGCCGGCGACCTGGAGGACGTTGCCCTTGCGGACGCCGTGCGAGAACTTCGCGGGCGGGGCGGGGTGGGACTCGGGGGTGACGGCGGTCTTCTCGCTCACGAGGGTCCTCTGCGTTCGTATCGGTGCGGGGTGTTTCCCCCCGCTGATGGTCTCAGCGGGGCGCGGTCCCCGGGGGGCCCGTTCGACCGGTTCGCGAGGACGGGCTACCGCCCCGTCGGGACCGGCTCCCCCCGCGGCGGCCGGCTCCGCCCGGCGGAACCGGCACGGCGTTGACCCTCGTCCCCCCGGGTGTTAGACCACAGGCACCACGCGCGGCACACCCGCACCACCCCCAGGAGGACCCCATGGCCAGCGACGCAGTCCGACGGCTCGCCGACGAACCGGTCGACCACCGGTTCAAGGGCCTCCCGCCGGACGCGCAGGCGGCGGGCCTCACCGTCGGGGAACTCGCCGCGCAGGGCCGCGACCTGTACGGCGGCGGGTTCACCACTCCCGTCCTCACCCTCGACGCCGACGCGCTCGCGCACAACCTCACCGTGCTCGGCGAGTACTCCGCCCGCCACGGCCTCGCGTTCGCGCCCCACGGCAAGACCTGCATGGCCCCCCAGCTCTTCGAGCGCCAGCTCGCGCACGGCGCCTGGGGCATCACCGCCGCCGTCCCCCACCAGGCCCGCGTCTACCGCGCCTTCGGGATCCAGCGCGTCTTCCTCGCCAACGAGCTCGTCGACCCCGCCGCCCTGCACTGGGTCGCGGCCGAACTCGTCGCCGACCCCGGCTTCCGGTTCGTCTGCTACGTCGACTCCGTGCGCGGGGTCCGGCTCATGGACCGGGCCCTCCAGGGGCGGGGCGCCGTGCTGGACGTGGTCGTCGAGCTCGGGGCCGGCGAGGGGGCCCGCACGGGGGCCCGTACCGACGAGGACTGCCGGGCCGTCGCCGACGCCGTCGCCGCGGCCGGCACCCTGCGCCTGGTCGGCGTCGCCGGGTACGAGGCCGAGGTGCCCGGCGCCGACGCGGACGGCGTGCGCGCCTGGCTGCGCCGGCTCACCGGCCTGGCCGCCGAGTTCGACAAGGCCGGGCGGTTCGGCCCGGACGTCGAGGAGATCGTCGTCAGCGCGGGCGGGTCGGCCTGGTTCGACGCCGTCGCCGACGTGTTCGCCGAGCTGCCCGCCCTGTCCCGGCCCGTCCTGAAGCTGCTGCGCTCCGGCGCGTACGTCTCCCACGACCACGGCTGGTACGGCCGCCTGACCCCCTTCAACCGGGTTCCCGGGGAGGGCGGACTGCGCCCCGCCTTCCGGCTGTGGACCCAGGTCGTCTCCCGTCCCTCCCCCACCCAGGCCTTCGTCAACGCCGGCAAGCGCGACATCGCCTACGACCTCGGGCTGCCCGAGGCCGAGCTGGTCCGCGACGCCCTCGACGGCACCGAACGGCCCGCGACCGGCGTCCGCGTGGTCAAGCTGTCCGACCAGCACGCCTGGCTGGAGACCGACTCCGCCGACGACGTCCAGGTCGGCGACTGGGTGGCGCTCGGCATGTCGCACCCCTGCACCATCTTCGAGAAGTGGCCGCTGATCCCGGTCGTGGAGGCCGACGGCCGGGTCACCGACTACGTACGCACCTTCTTCTAGTCCTCCTGGCCGTGGACCTCCTCATCCGGGGCGCCCGCGTCGTCGACGGCACGGGCGGGCCCTCGTACACCGCGGACGTCGCCGTGCACGGGGGCCGGATCACCGCGATCGGCCGGATCCCGGGCGGCGGACGGCGCAGCCTCGACGCGCACGGGCTCGTCCTCGCCCCCGGGTTCACCGACATGCACGCCCACAGCGACCTCGCGCTGCTGCGCGACCCGGACCACAGCGCCAAGGCCGCACAGGGCGTCACCCTCGAAGTCCTCGGCCAGGACGGCCTGTCGTACGCGCCCACCGACGAACGGACCCTGGCCGGCGTGCGGACCGCCATCGCGGGCTGGAACGGCCCCGGTGACGACGTCGACTTCGACTGGCGGACCGTCGGGGAGTACCTCGGCCGGCTGGACCGGGCCCACGGCGGACAGGGCATCGCGGTGAACGCCGCCTACCTCGTGCCCCAGGGCACCGTGCGGGCGTACGCCCTCGGCTGGGACGACCGCCCCGCCACCGCCGCCGAGCTCGACCGGATGCGCCGGCTCGTCGCCGAGGGCCTGGAGCAGGGCGCCTTCGGCATGTCCTCCGGGCTCACCTACACCCCCGGCATGTACGCCTCCGGTGCCGAACTCACCGCGCTGTGCGCCGTGGTGGCCCGGTACGGCGGCTACTACTGCCCGCACCACCGCTCGTACGGGCGCGGCGCGCTGGCCGCCTACGCCGAGATGCTCGCGCTGAGCCGCGAGGCCGGCTGCGCGCTGCACCTGGCGCACGCCACCATGAACTTCGCGGAGAACGAGGGCCGTGCCCCCGACCTGCTGGCCCTGCTCGACGCGGCCCTCGCCGACGGCGCCGACGTCACCCTCGACAGCTACCCGTACACCCCCGGCTGCACCACCCTCGCCGCGCTGCTGCCCGGCTGGGCGCACGAGGGCGGCCCCGAGGCGCTCCTGGCGCGGCTGCGCGACGAGGACACCGCCGGACGGATCCGGTACGCCCTGGAGGTGACGGGCTCCGACGGCTGCCACGGGGTGCCGGTGGACTGGGCTTCCGTAGAGGTCTCCGGGACCAACGACCCCGCGTACCGGGGGCACGTCGGCACCCGCCTCGACGGCTGGGAGACCGCGCGGCGGCTGCTGCTCGGGGACCGGCTCGGACCGACCGTGCTCCAGCACGTCGGCCACGAGGGGAACGTCCGGGCGATCATGCGCCACCCCGTCCACACGGGCGGCTCCGACGGGATCCTGCACGGCGCGAAGCCGCACCCCCGCGCGTACGGCACCTTTCCGCACTACCTGGGCCACTACGTGCGGGAGCTGGGCGTGCTGTCCCTGGAGGAGTGCGTGGCCCACCTGTCGGGCCGCCCGGCGGCGCGGCTGCGGCTGCCCGACCGGGGGCTGGTGCGCGAGGGGTTCCGCGCCGACCTGGTCCTCTTCGACCCGGAGACGGTCGCGGCCGGGTCCACGTACGAACGGCCGCGCGCGCTGCCCACGGGGATCCCGTACGTCCTGATCGACGGACGGTTCGTCATGCGGGACGGGACCAGGACCGGCGTCCTGGCCGGGCGGGCGGTCCGCCGAACCCCTGTGGGCCGGTAGGGGCTTTGGTCCCGGAGGGCGTATGCGCCCGGCACATACGATGAACGGCATGGCCGCCTTCCTGCTCCCCGCCCTCCTCTTCCTCGCCTTCTGCATAAGCACCTTCAAGGACCGCCGCCGCTTCAGCAACGCGGTGCTGTTCGGCCTGACCTTCATCACGCTGTCGGCCGCGCTGCTCTTCCAGGTGACGGCGCTGCCGGGGTGGGCGGCCCTGACGATCATCGCGATCGCCCTCACGGCGCCCGCCTTCGGCACCATGGCGATCGGCGGTTTCCTGATCGCCAACGGCGTGACGATGATCCGCAAGGAGGGCCGCAGTCCGGCCAACCTGCTCTCGATGCTCGCGGGGCTCGGGATCTTCGGGATGATCGCGCTGCTGGTCGTCGTCCCGATGTTCCGCTCCACGGTCCTGAACGGCGTGGCCGCGACCCTGACCCTGGTCGTCGGCTACGTCTCCTTCCTCTTCCTGTGCTTCCTCGGGTACGCCTTCCTCTACGGCCGGATCAAGGTGCGCGGGGACGTCGACCACGTGGTGATGCTGGGCTCCGGTCTGGTCGGCGGGGAGCGGGTGCCGCCGTTGCTGGCCTCGCGGCTGCGCAAGGGGCAGCGGATCTACGAGGCCCAGCTGGCCCGCGGCTCGCGCCCGCCGGTCCTGCTCGTCTCGGGCGGCAAGGGCTCCGACGAGCGGGTCTCCGAGGCGCGGGCGATGGCCGACTGGCTGATCGCGGAGGGGGTTCCGGCGGAGGCGATCACGCTGGAGGAGAACTCCCGCACGACCGAGGAGAACATGCTCTTCTCGAAGGGGATCATGCTGGCGGCGAATCCGGGCTACCGGTGCGTGGTCGTCACCAACAACTTCCACGCCTTCCGGGCCGCGATGCTGGCCCGCAAGACGGGGGTCAACGGGCAGGTGGTCGGCTCGCCGACGGCCCGCTACTTCCTGCCGAGCGCCACCCTGCGCGAGTTCGTGGCGGTGTTCTGGGAGCACCGGGCGGTCAACCTGTCGATCTGCGGGGCGCTGGTCGCGGTCGGCGCGCTGGCGACGCTCACGGCCGCCGTCTCCCCTGCCTGAGGCCCGTTCCGCCGGGCGGCGGCGCCCCGGGCCGGGGGCCTTCGGGGGCCCGACGTGCGTTCATGGGGCCGGAGCCGGAGTATGGGGGCCTGGGGCACCGTAGGAGGTATCCGATGGACAGTGAAGCCAACGAGCAGCCCACCCGGTCGGACCGGCTCTTCACGGGTGGGGAGCGCGCGTACGACCCCGAGGACCTGGTGATGGCGACCGGCCACGACCCGACTCCGGAGCGGGTCGAGAAGGCGCGGAAGCTGATCGAGAAGGAGGGTCCGCAGGTCATCGAGCGCTTCCTGCCGTAGGGCGGGGCCGGCCGGATGACGCTGCCGGGTTCCACGGCCCGGGGCCGCCCCGGGCCGTGGCCTCTCGGTGAGCCGCGGCGCATCCAGAATCGGTGGAGGCTCGTTAGCGCTCCGGGGGGACGCCCTACGGAGGTCACATGAACAGCGTTGCCGTCCCGGTCGACCCGGGCACTCCGGTCTTCCCGGTCTCCCCGGTCCCTCCGGTCGACTGGGACCACCCGACGGATCCGCGCCCCGGGCCGCGGCTCGATCACGTACGCGCCTACGTGTCGAGCGGGGGCACCGACGGCCACCTGTGGCGCGGGGTCCCGACCCTGCTCCTGACCACCCTCGACCGTGCCACCGGCCGGCCGGTGCGCACGCCGCTGATCTACGCCGAGGACGAGGGCCGGTACCTGGTCGTCGCCGCCGGCTCCGGCGGGCGCCGCCACCCCTCCTGGTACGGGAACCTCACCGCGCGCCCGGAGGTACGCCTCCAGGTGGGCACCCGGACGTTCGCGGCGTGGGCGCGCACGGCGGACGCGGTGGAGCGGGAGACGTACTGGGAGGCCCTGACCGCGCTGTGGCCGCTCTACGACGACTACCAGGAGCGCGCACGGCCCCGCGAGCTGCCGCTGGTGATCGTGGAGGGGTGACGGGCGGCCCCGTCCCGTCGAGGCGAATCGATACGCCCGGGCCGTGGACGGGGCGCCTCCGCGACGGGCACGTGCCGGATCAGCCGACGGTCCGTACGCCCCGGAAGCCCTTGACGACGAGGTACCCGGCCAGGGCCAGCTCCCACGCGAACACCGGGAGCGCCGCCAGCGAGCCGGGCACGGAGAGCTGCGCGTAGAGCCCGGACATCACGGCGACGGCGGATGCGCAGATCAGCGGGCCCCCGACCAGCCCGAGCACGGCGATGGGCCGGGGCACGAGCCGCGAGCGGTACATCAGCCAGGCCAGCAGGGCGGTGTTCACGCCGAGGGCGACGTTGGGGCCGAGCAGGAACGTCCAGTCGTGGACGGCCACCAGCACCGCGTCGGCGGCGCCCGGCTCCGCCGTCTCCCGGCGCACGGTCGTCAGGGTGAGCACGGCGACGATGCCGAGGAGGATGACGACCGCCTCCACGAGGCGGGCGCAGACGTACCCGAGCGCGAGGCCCTCGCCCCACCGCCTGATCACCGGGTACAGCGCCACGCCGGTGCCGGCCACGGCGGCGACGAGCACCAGCTCGCAGAGCACGCCGAACAGCGCCCGGTCCACGGCCGGCCCGGCCCCCGCTCCGGCCGCCGCTCCGCCGCCGAGCAGGGGGCGGTAGAGGACGGCCCCCGCGATCGCGGCGGCCTCGGTCACCAGGAACAGCACCCCCGCGACGACCGCCGTACGTCTGTCCGCGTTCATGCGCGACCCCTCCCCTGCGGAGGTGTACGGCGTACACCTCTCTGCTGCCCGGAACCCTAGGTGTACGGCGTACACTCGTCAAGCGGAGGAGCAGGGGGGAAGGGAAGGGAGGGGCCGGATGACACGGCTGAACCGGGAGCGGGTCCTGCGGGCGGCCGTCGCGCTCGCCGACGAGAGCGGGATCGAATCGCTCAGCATGCGCAGGCTGGCGCAGGAGCTGGACGTCGTACCGATGGCGCTCTACAAGCACGTGGCCAACAAGGAGCAGCTCCTCGACGGCATGCTGGACTCCGTCGTCGCCCAGATCGACCCCCCGGAGCCCGGCCCCCACTGGCGGGACGTGGTGCGGCGGCGGATCCTTTCCGCCCGCCGGGTCCTGCTGCGCCACCGCTGGGCGTACCGGGTGCTCGAGTCGCGCGGCGTCCCGACGCCGGCGGTGCTGGAGTACCTGGACTCGATGATCGGGGCGTTCCGTGACGGCGGCTTCACGGCCGACCTCACGCACCACGTGATGCACGCGATGGGCAGCCGGCTGCTGGGCTTCAGCCAGGAACTGTTCGACGACTCAGGCAGCGCCGGCCCCCCGGACCCGGCCCTGGCGGAGCGCTACCCGCGCATCGCGGAACTGGCCGCGGCGGCCGCGCACGACGGGGCCTCCGTGGTGGGCGGGGGCTGTGACGACCAGTTCGAGTTCGAGTTCGCGCTGGACCTGCTCCTGGACGGCTTCGAACGCCTCCGCGAAAGCGGCTGGAGCTCAGCCCGCTGAGACCTCCTGCCCGGAACGGGCCACCCCGGAGCGGGATGTCACCTCATGCGTGGTCGTACACCGTCACCGCCACGTCCCGCGCGCAGAGCGCCCCGGTGACGATCGGCTCGATGCGGGACCACTTGCCGCCGGCCAGCCCGCAGCCGATGCGGGGCATGTGGACGCTCGCACCCAGCTCCAGCGCGTGGCCCGCCAGGGCGCCGAGGCAGCGCTCGACGGCGTCGTAGCGGATGGGCGGGCCTCCGCTGCCGGTGCGTATCCCGCGCTGGCCGACCATGTTGGCCACCCACACGTCGGGCCGCACCCGCACCACCTGCACCGCACCGAGCCCGAAGTCGTTCCCGGCGCGCCCCCGGTGCCAGGCCCTGAACGCGGCCTCCGGCTCGGGCCAGCGCCGCGAGAGCGCGAGGACGAAGCCCTTCCCCCACCCGCCGATGTCGTTGCAGACGTGGGCGATCAGCTTCGGCCCCTTGGCCTGCGGACTCGTCGCGTCCCCGGAAACGATCCTCAGCGGCTCCATGCCCCCACGGTAGGCGGGGGCACTGACAACGGGCCGCGTCCGGGGTGACGAGCGCAACACCGGGGGCGGGAGGTCCGGCCGGGGTTCCTCATTCCGTAGGCCTGGCGGCGGGCGGGCCGCCGTTTCAAAGGGTGGACGGCGTCTGCGCCCTCCCATCGCGCGAAGTGGGACATTTCCCTCGGTGGAATTCCCCCGGAACCCTCGAGCGGGCGGGCGGCGGGGCCCGTAAGCTCCCGTCATGCAGGTGATCCAGTCAACGAAACTCGCCAATGTCTGCTACGAGATCCGCGGACCCGTCCTCGAAGAGGCGATGCGGCTCGAAGCGGCAGGTCATCGCATCCTCAAGCTGAACACCGGCAACCCCGCGGCCTTCGGCTTCGAGTGCCCGCCGGAGATCCTCGAGGACATGCTCCGCAACCTGGGCAACGCCCACGGCTACGGGGACGCGAAGGGACTGCTGTCGGCGCGGCGAGCGGTCATGCAGCACTACCAGACCAAGGGCATCCACCTGGACGTCGAGGACATCTACCTCGGCAACGGCGTCTCCGAGCTGATCCAGATGTCGATGCAGGCGCTGCTGGACGACGGCGACGAGGTCCTCGTCCCCGCCCCCGACTACCCGCTGTGGACGGCTTCGGTCTCGCTGGCCGGCGGTACCGCCGTGCACTACCGCTGCGACGAGCAGTCCGACTGGATGCCCGACCTCGCCGACATCGAGCGCAAGGTCACCGACCGCACCCGCGCGATCGTGATCATCAACCCGAACAACCCGACCGGCGCCGTCTACGACGACGAGATGCTGCGGGGCCTGACGGACATCGCCCGCCGGCACAACCTGGTGGTCTGCTCCGACGAGATCTACGACCGGATCCTCTACGACGGCGCCACGCACACGAACACCGCCGCGATCGCGCCCGACCTGCTGACCCTGACCTTCAACGGGCTGTCCAAGAACTACCGCGTGGCCGGCTACCGGGCGGGCTGGATGGCCGTCTGCGGGCCCAAGAAGAACGCCGCCTCGTACATCGAGGGCCTGACGATCCTGGCGAACATGCGCCTGTGCGCGAACATGCCCTCGCAGCACGCCGTGGCCACCGCCCTGGGCGGGCGCCAGTCGATCGTCGACCTGGTGCTGCCGGGCGGCCGGCTGCTGGAGCAGCGCGACACGGCGTACGACCTGCTGACGCAGATCCCGGGCATCACCTGCGTGAAGCCCAAGGGCGCGCTGTACCTGTTCCCGAAGCTGGACCCGGCGGTCTACAAGGTCAAGGACGACCGGCAGATGGTCCTCGACCTGCTGCGGGCCGAGAAGATCATGGTCGTGCACGGCACGGGCTTCAACTGGCCCGAGCCCGATCACTTCCGCATCGTGACCCTGCCCAGCACCAAGGACCTCGCGGACGCCGTCACCCGGATCGGCCGCTTCCTGGACGGCTACGGGCAGCCGTAGCCGTCGCCGCGCCCGTGCTCCAGCGGCGCTCAGCCAGGATTCAACTCAACCTTAGACCGGTTCCAATGTAGGATGGCCTCCTGACCCAGCAGGAGGCCTCCTCATGTACGAGCCGATCCGCCCCAAGTCGGTCGTCCACCGAGTGGACGGCAACCACACCGACGCCCACTACCCGCAGAGCAGCCGGGGCGAAGCCCTCGACATCCAGCTCGCCGGGCACCTCTCCGCGCTGCTCGCCGTCACCGACGAGCTCGGCCTCGACGACGACGGCGCCGTGCGCATCGCCGCCCAGGTCAAGCGCCTGCGCGGCTCCCACCCCGTCCGCATCGCCTATCCCGCGCTGGCCGACGGGGCCGACAGCCGCACCCTCCACCGCCGCGCCCGCGACCTCGCCGCGCGCGCCCTGCTCGTCGCCGCGTCCCGTGCCGACACCGCCGCGGCGATCCTCGCGGCGCAGCGCATGGACGCCCACACCGCCGCCCTCGAAACCCCCGACCGGGCCGGCGCCCACTGACGGCCCCGGTCCGGGACCGCGCAGGCTCCGGACCGGGCGCCACGCCCCGGCGGCGTGAGGCCGCTGCCCCCTGCCTCCGCCCGCTAAGGCTCCCCGGGCTCCCCGACCCCCGTCACCCCGCACCAGACCCCCGCCCCCGCCGCCCACACCGGGCCGACGGCCTCCGCGCGGGCCGGCGGGGCGTCGGCGGCCAGCCCCCGGAGGGGGACCAGGGCGCGGGCCTCCCGGGCGTCCGGGAGCGAGGGCGGTCCGTCGCGGAACTCGACCGTGGCGACGTACGAACCCTCGCCGCGGGCCTCCACCACCGCCACCGCGCGCCTGCTCGGCGGGTCGATCCGGCAGTCGGTGATCCGTACGTCCGGCGGTGGCGGCGCCGCCGGGGCCGGGGAGCCGCCGGCCCAGACGTACAGTCCCAGCGGAGCGAACACCAGAAGGCAGGACAGCCCCGCCAGGCCCACCACCCACCCCTGCCACTTCAACGCACCCACGCCCGTGCTCACGCCCATGCTCCGATCCTCCCGCCGCCCGCCGCCGCCCACCAGCACCCGCCGACCAGGACAGCATTTCGAAGCGGGACCGTCTGGACACCCGGCGTTCACCCGAGAGGGCGCGGAATGTGGGTTTCCGTGAGCAGGCTGCACCCGTGAGACGCATCCTTGGAATCGCTCTGGCGGTCCTCCTGACAGGCGGCGTGATCGCCGTCATCGTCCTCGGGCGGACCGGAACACCGGAGGGCACGGCAACGAAGACCGTGCGCGGCGTCATCGGGTCGGAGAAGTCCGAATTCTTCCGCGACCCCGATGTCGTCAAGGCCCTTGCAGCCAAGGGCTACACCGTGAAGACGGAAACCTCGGGCTCCTGGGCCATGGACCAACTGGCCCTCAAGGAGTACGACTTCGCCTTCCCCAGCAGCAGCGAGCCCGCAGACGAGATCGCCGCGAAGGCCGGGGTGAAGGGCGCGCAGAGCGCGAAGCCCTTCTTCTCCCCCCTCGTGGTCATCGCCCGCGCCCCCGCGGCGAAGGTCCTCGCCGACAACGGCCTCGTGAAGCCCAACGGCAAGAACACCGGCACCCTCCTCATGGACCCCTTCCTCAAGGCCGCCGGCGAGGACCGCACCTGGCAGCAGCTGCCCGGCTCGGCCGCGCACGCCGAGCTGACCGGGACGGTCTTCATCAAGACCTCCGACCCCACCACCTCCAACTCGGGCGCCCTGTTCATCGGAGCCGCCTCCAACGTGGCCAACGACAAGACGGTCGTCTCCGACGACGCGGGCATCGAGCGCACCGCGCCCCTCCTCCGGAAGCTGATCTCCGTCCAGGGCTCCCTGGAGCCCAGCACCGACGGCCCCTTCCGCTCCTTCATCAGCGGCAGCGGCGAGCCGCTGGTCCTGGCGTACGAAGCCCAGGTCGCCGCCCTGCTCCTCCAGAAGCAGGCCACCGGAGAGGCCGCGAACATGGTCGTGCTGTACCCGGACACCACCGTCAACTCCCCGCACACCTTCGTACCGCTCGGCGAGAAGGCCAAGGACCTCGGCACGCTCCTCGCCACCGACGGGAAGCTGCGCGAACTCGCCCTGCGGCACGGCTTCCGCCCGCAGGAGGGCACCGCCGAGTTCTCGGCGTCCACCGCCCGCTTCGCCGGGTACCTCAACCCGCACCTGACCGGCATCCGCCAGGTCAGCGCACCGACCGTGAAGGTCCTGGCGGCGCTCGCGGGCCGCGCCAAGGGACAGGGGGGCACACCGTGACACTGACACCGCCCGAGGACGCGCCTCTCCTGCTGACCGCGCCCGAGCCCGTCCCCGCCGTGGAGCGCGGGCAGGCTTCCGGCCTCGTACCGCTCCAGGACGGGGTCCGGGAGGAGATGGCCCGCCGGGCCCGGGAGTACGTCGCCCAGCTCGCCGGCATCGACGCCCGCTCCCCGGAGTTCGCCACCCGCCTCGGCGACATCGCCGCCCTCGGCTCCGCCGACATGCGCACCGCCGCCCAGCAGTCCAACCGGATGCTGGAGCGGGCCGTACGCTCCCTCGGCGCGGACGGCGGCGGCGACGCCCAGGCCCGTGTCGCGGGCTCGCTCGTCGAGCTGCGCCGCACCGTCGAGGACCTCGACCCGCGGGACTCCCCCGCCAAGGGGGCCCGCAGGCTGCTGGCGAAGCTGCCGGGCGGCAACCGGTTCCGCGACCACATCGCCAAGTACGCCTCCTCCCAGGCCACCCTGAACCGGATCGTGGGCGCACTGCGCGGCGGCCAGGACGAGCTGCACCGCGACAACGCGGCCCTGCACACCGAGCGGACCCGGCTCTGGGAGACGATGGGCAAGCTCCAGGAGCACGCGGTGCTCACCGAGGCCCTGGACGCCGCCGTCGAACGGCGGATCACCGAAGCCGAGCACACGGACCCCGGCCAGGCGGACGCCCTCCGCTCCGACGTGCTGTTCCCCGTCCGCCAGAAGCACCAGGACCTGCTGACGCAGCTGGCCGTGTGCGCGCAGGGCTACCTGGCGATGGACGTGGTCCGGCGCAACAACGAGGAGCTCATCAAGGGCGTCGACCGGGCCGCGACGACCACCGTCGCGGCGCTGCGCATCGCGGTGATGCTGGCCTCGGCCCTGGACCACCAGCGCGCGGTCGTCGAGCAGGTCAACGCCCTGAAGGGCACCACCGAGGAGCTGATCCGGGGCAACGCGGAGATGCTGGCCACCCAGAGCGGCGACATCCAGCGGATCGCCGCGGACCCGGCGGTCGGGGCGGAGACGCTCCGGACGGCCTTCGCGCAGATCTACAAGACCCTCGACGCGATCGACACATTCAAGGTCCAGGCCACCGCGAACATGGCGGCGACGGTGGAGTCCCTGACGGGCGAGCTCCAGGCGGCCTCGGCCCACCTGAGCCGCGCCCGCACCACGAGCGCCCTGGAAGGCGGGGACCGGTGAAGCCGCCCGCAGGAAGGACGACGCCGTACGCGACGACGCCCGCCACGCCGCGTACGAGGACGGCCCGGCGGCGCGGACGCCTGGCCGCGGCGGTGTTCCTGGCCGCGGCCCTGCTGGGCGCCGCGGCCTGCACCTCGGACGAACCGGCAACCAGCACGGGCGGCGGTTCCGCGGGCGGCGCCGGGAAGCAGGGGTACAGGGAGGGCCGGCTGCGCGTGCTGGCCTCCAGCGAGCTCGGCGACATGGCGCAGATCCTCAAGGACGCCGAGGCCGCCACCGGGGTGTCCGTCGACTTCACCTGGTCGGGCACACTGGACGCGGCTGAGCAGGTCGCCTCCGGCAAGGCGGACGGCACGTACGACGCGGTCTGGCTGTCCTCCAACGACTACCTGCGGCTGCGCCCCGAGGCCGCCGCCAAGCTCGCCGGCGAGACCCCCGTGATGTCCTCGCCGGTCGCCGTCGGCGTGAAGCCGGAGGCGCTGGCCCGGCTCGGCTGGAAGCCGGAGGAGGTGACCTGGTCGGCGGTCGAGGAGGCCGTGGCGGCCGGGAAGCTGACGTACGGGATGACGGACCCGGTGCGCTCCAACTCCGGTTTCTCCGCCCTCGTCTCGGTGGCCTCGGGCCTGTCGGGCGCGCAGTCGGCGCTGACCGACGCGGACGTGCAGAAGGCCCGTCCCCGGCTGAAGGAGTTCTTCAAGGGGCAGAAGCTGACCTCCGGCTCCTCGGGCTGGCTCGTGACGGCGTACGCCAAGCGGGACGACGTGGACGCCCTGGTCAACTACGAATCGGTGCTGCTGTCGATGAACGACCGGGCGAAGGCCCCGCTGAAGGTGATCCGGCCGAAGGACGGGGTGGTCACCGCGCACTACCCGCTGACGCTGCTTACCTCGGCCCCGGCCGGGGCGCGGGAGTCGGGGCGGCTGCTGACGGAGTACCTGCGGGGCGACACGGCGCAGAAGGCGATCACGCAGAAGACCTTCCGGCGGCCGGTGGCGGCCGGGGTGGCTCCGGCGGCCGGGCTGGACACCTCGGTGCGGCGCGAACTGCCCTTCCCGGGTGGCCGGTCGGTGGCGGACGGACTGCTGACCTCGTACGAGAACGAGCTGCGCCGGCCCTCGCGGACGGTGTACGTGCTGGACACCTCGGGTTCGATGGCGGAGGCCGACCGGATCGGGCGGCTGCGGTCGGCGCTCACCGACCTGACGGGAACGGGGAGTTCGGGAGCGGGGCAGCGGTTCAGGGACCGTGAGGAGGTGACGCTGCTGCCCTTCGGCGACAAGGTGAAGGAGGTGCTCACGCACGTCGTCGAGCCGGCCGATCCGGGGCGGGCCCTGGACGCGATCCGGGCGGACGTGCAGTCGCTGCGCCCGGAGGGCGGCACGGCCGTCTACGCCAGTCTGAAGGCCGCCTACCAGCACCTGGGGCAGGGCGACGGCGACGCGTTCACCTCGATCGTGCTGATGACGGACGGGCGGAGCGGGGACAAGGTGAAGGACTTCGACTCCTTCTACGCCGGGCTGCCGCAGGCGCGGAAGCGCACGCCGGTCTTCGCGGTGCTGTTCGGGGACTCGGACCGCGCGGAGCTGACGCACATCACGGAGCTGACCGGTGGCCGGCTCTTCGACGCCACCGACGGGACCGGCTCCCTGGACGGGGCCTTCGAGGAGATCCGTGGCTACCAGTAGGGCGCTCGCGTACCTGGAGTCGAAGAAGAACCTGTGGGGCAGTGCCTGCGGGCTCGCCGGGCTGGCGCTGACCCTGGCCGGTGCGGCGGGTGCGTACTGGCCGGCGGTGATCGCGGGTCTGTACGGGGCGGGCGCGCTGCTCGCCCCGCCGGAGCGGACGCCGCCGCCGCTGTTCCCCGGTGCCGCCGAGCAGCTGGACCTCGTACGGGAGGACCTGGGCCGGCTGCGCGCGTACGTGGCGGAGGTGGAGCTGCCGGCGGCGGTGGAGGGGAAGCTGGGCGAGCTGCTGGACCTGTACGCGGCCCTGCTGGACCCGGGCTGGGTGGCGCAGGTGCTGGCGGCGGAGCCGGAGGCGGTGCACGCGCTGGCGCGGGCGGTCCGCACGGACGTGCCGGAGTGCGTGGACACGTACCACCGGACGCGCTGGTGGACCCGGCTGACGCCGGGCGGGGAGGGCCCGGAGCGGCACCTGGAGCGGCAGCTGTCGGTGCTGTCGCAGGAGGCGCAACGCCTGACGGCGGACCTCCAGGACAGGGAGGTCCGCCGTCAGCAGACGCACACGGCCTATCTGGAGGAGCGCGGACGCTCCTGAGGCGGGCGGCGGCCGGGACAGTGGCGCCGGCCCGTCGGCCAGTCAGGCGTGTGCTGCGATGGGAAAACCTTGGTTGGGGATTCCCACAGCGGTGGGAGCACCTTGGTCGGGGACTCCCACGTTCGTGTGCCCTGTCGCGTCAGGGCTGCCCTGTCGTGTCAGGGCGGGGCGGCCGGCAGGAGAACGGCCGGCCGGGTGCTCAGCCGAGGCGCTCGACCAGCGCGTGGTACTGGTCCCACAGCTCCTTGGGGGTGTGGTCGCCGTAGGTGTTGAGGTGCTCGGGGACCAGGGCGGCCTCCTCGCGCCAGACCTCCTTGTCGACGGTGAGGAGGAAGTCGAGGTCCTCGTCCGCGATGTCGAGGCCGTCGAGGTCGAGGGCGTCCTTGGTCGGCAGGATCCCGATCGGGGTCTCGACGCCCTCGGCCGTGCCGTCGAGGCGGCCGACGATCCACTTCAGGACGCGGCTGTTCTCGCCGAAGCCGGGCCACACGAACTTGCCCGCGTCGTTCTTGCGGAACCAGTTCACGTAGTAGATCTTCGGGAGCTTCGACTGGTCCTTGCCGGCCGCGACCTTGACCCAGTGGGCCATGTAGTCGCCCATGTTGTAGCCGCAGAAGGGCAGCATCGCGAAGGGGTCGCGGCGCAGCTCGCCGACCTTGCCCTCGGCGGCGGCGGTCTTCTCGGAGGCGATGTTCGAGCCGATGAAGACGCCGTGGTTCCAGTCGAAGGACTCGGTGACCAGCGGGACGGCGGAGGCGCGGCGGCCGCCGAAGAGGATCGCGGAGATCGGGACGCCCTTGGGGTCCTCCCACTCGGGGGCGATCGTCGGGCACTGCGAGGCCGGGACGGCGAAGCGGGCGTTGGGGTGGGCCGCCGGGGTGTCGCTCTCCGGGGTCCAGTCGTTGCCCTTCCAGTCGATGAGGTGGGCGGGCGCCTCTTCGGTCATGCCCTCCCACCACACGTCGCCGTCGTCGGTGAGCGCGACGTTGGTGAAGACGGTGTTGGCGTACATCGTCTTCATGGCGTTGGCGTTGGTGTGCTCGCCGGTGCCCGGGGCGACGCCGAAGAAGCCGGCCTCCGGGTTGATCGCGTAGAGGCGGCCGTCCTCGCCGAAGCGCATCCAGGCGATGTCGTCGCCGATGGTCTCGACCGTCCAGCCGGGGATCGTGGGCTCCAGCATGGCCAGGTTGGTCTTGCCGCAGGCGCTCGGGAAGGCGGCGGCGACGTACTTCGCCTCGCCCTCGCCGGCCGGCGGGGTGAGCTTGAGGATCAGCATGTGCTCGGCGAGCCAGCCCTCGTCGCGGGCCATGA
The DNA here is from genome assembly GCF_055575675.1 of Streptomyces sp. NPDC034043. Taxonomy (NCBI): domain Bacteria; kingdom Bacillati; phylum Actinomycetota; class Actinomycetes; order Kitasatosporales; family Streptomycetaceae; genus Streptomyces; species Streptomyces sp. NPDC034043. The sequence goes on along the minus strand of NZ_JBVISF010000004.1, from coordinate 278,618 downwards.
CGGAGGCGATGCGCAGCGCGTAGCACTTCTTGCCGAGGAGGGCGTTGCCGCCGTAGCCGGAGCCGAAGGACCAGATCTCGCGGGTCTCGGGGAAGTGCGAGATGTACTTGGTGGTGTTGCAGGGCCACGGCACGTCGTCCTGGCCCTCGGCGAGCGGAGCGCCGAGGGTGTGGACGGCCTTGACGAAGAAGCCGTCGGTGCCGAGCTCGTCGAGGACGGCCTTGCCCATGCGGGTCATGGTGCGCATGGCGACCGCGACGTAGGCGGAGTCGGTGATCTCGACGCCGATCGCGGAGAGGTCGGAGCCGAGGGGGCCCATGCAGAAGGGGACGACGTACATCGTCCGGCCCTTCATGGAGCCGCGGAAGATGCCCTGCTCTCCCTCGGAGCCCCCCTCACCGGTGAAGAGGGCCTTCATCTCCGCCGGGGCCTTCCAGTGGTTGGTCGGGCCCGCGTCCTCCTCCTTCTCGGAGCAGATGAAGGTGCGGTCCTCGACGCGCGCGACGTCGGAGGGGTCGGAGGCGGCGTAGTACGAGTTCGGGCGCTTGGTCTCGTCGAGCTTCTTGAACGTGCCCTTGGCGACGAGCTCCTCGCACAGGCGCTCGTACTCGGCCTCGGAGCCGTCGCACCAGACGACGCGGTCCGGCTGGGTCAGGGCTGCGATCTCCTCCACCCAGGAGACGAGCTCCCGGTGGTTCGTCGGGACGGAAGTGGGAGCCGCGTTGTCGCGCGCCACGATTGCTCCTTGTTGAGGGGTTGTTTGGTGTATGCCCCGTGGGGGCTGCGACCCGGACGCTTCGCGCTCCGCTCATCCGGTGCCGACCGCACTCATCTGATCATCCGGTGGATGTGCGCATATGTCCAGGGGGCCTCTCACGTGAGCATCGCCACGTCCGTCAATCTTCCGTAAAGAGGACTAACGGAAACCTACGGACCCGTAGGTAACATGTGGACCATGACTTCAGACGCCACCGCCGCGCCGGCCGCCCAGGCCTCCCCGGTCGTCCAGGCCCTGGAGGCGGCCGAGACCGCCCTGGAGGAGAAGCCGCTGATGCGCGGCTGGCTGCACCTCGGGATGTTCCCCGCCGTGGTGGTCGCCGGCCTGGTGCTGATGGCCTTCACCGACTCGACGGAGGCCCGCGTCGCCTGCGGGGTGTACGTCCTGACCGCCTGCCTGCTCTTCGGCGTCAGCGCCGTCTACCACCGCGGCACCTGGGGGCCGCGCGGCGAAGCCGTCCTACGGCGGCTCGACCACGCGAACATCTTCCTGATCATCGCGGGCACCTACACCCCGCTCACGGTCCTGCTGCTGCCCGGCTCCACCGGCAAGACCCTGCTGTGGGCGGTGTGGATCGCGGCCGCGGCCGGGATCGCCTTCCGGGTCTTCTGGGTCGGCGCACCGCGCTGGCTCTACACCCCGTGCTACATCGCGATGGGGTGGGCGGCCGTCTTCTTCCTGCCGGACTTCATGCGTACCGGCGGCGTCGCCGTCCTGGTCCTGGTGATCGTCGGCGGTCTGCTCTACAGCGCGGGCGGGGTCATCTACGGGATGAAGCGCCCCAACCCCTCCCCCCGCTTCTTCGGCTTCCACGAGGTCTTCCACTCCCTGACGCTCGCGGCCTTCGTGGCCCACTACATCGGCATCTCGCTGGCCGCCTACCAGCACGCGTAGACCGGCCCGCCGGCGGGACGCGGCCGCGCCGCCGGCCCAGCGCTCAGCGTAGGAGGACGGCCCGCCTCCCCCAGGGGGCGACGGGCCGTCAAACGGGTGCAATCCGGGCGTAGAGCGCCGGGCGGTGTCAGCAGGTGTAGCCGTCGCGGTCCGCGTCCAGGCGCAGCGGGTCGCTGCCGTTCACCTTCATCCGCTTCGGGAACCGGTGGTCGGCCAGCCACGCGCAGCGGGCCTCGGTCGTCTTCCTCACCTCCGCCGGGAAGGTGCCCGGTACGCACACGCTGGCCGTTCCGTAGTGCCGGTCACAGCCGGCCACGGTGGGCGCGACCGGCGCCGCGTCCCGCCGCGCGGGGTTGGGCGTGGGCGCGGCGAGCCTGTCGGCGAAGGCGTGCTCGTGCGGTGCGGGCAGCTGCCCGGCCGCGGCGGCCGCCGCGAGCGCGGGCGCTCCGCCCAGGTGGACCCAGGTCGCGACCGACGGGACGCCGTTCGCGTCGACCCCGAAGAGCATGTACCAGCCGGGCGGGGCCAGGTTGGGGTTGCTGGTGACGTTGAGGTCGACGGTGGTGCCGTTGACGACCGTCATCGGCAGGTCCACGAACCGCTGGTTGGGGTCGGAGGAGTGGGTGACCGCCGCCGGGCGGATCAGTTCCGCCTTGGCGATCGGCCGGTCGACGGTGATCCGCTGCGTGTCCCCGTACACCCACTCGGTGTCGATCACCGAGGTGAGCTTCGGGCGCGGTCCCTTGAACAGGTAGGGCGGGCTGTAGACGGACACCGCGTGGTTGTAGGTGCCGTTGCCCGGGTTGTCGCCGACCGACATGACCCGGCCGTCGGGGAGCAGGAACGCCCCCGAGTGGTAGGTGCGCGGGATCGGGTCGGCGGCGAGGCCCGCCTGGTAGGTGTTGGCGGCGGGGTCGAAGAAGGAGGCCTCGAAGACCGGGTCGGCGCGGTCGTGGAGGCCGCCGCCGGTCTCCAGCACCTTCCCGTCGGGCAGCAGCACGGCGGAGACGTACATCTTGCCCTCGGCGCCCGTCTGCGGACGCTTGCCCGTGCCGGTGTCGACCAGGCCCTGGGGGAGGTCGGGGCCCGCGGTGTAGGCGGGGCTCGGCTTCTTCAGGTCGATGATGTCCGTGAGCCGGTTGGCGGCCGGGTTGGTCTCGTTGTTGCCGCCGCCGATGGTCAGGACCCGCTGGTCCTGGGCCGGTGGCAGCAGGACGCTCGCCGACTCGTCGCGCTGGTCCTTGTTCCGCAGTCCGGGCACGTCGGTGATGGTGTTGGCGTCGTAGTCGTAGACCGAGGCGCCGGAGCCGGGCGTGCCGTTGCCGAAGGTGTGGCTGCCGGAGTAGAAGAGCCGGCCGTCCTGCATCAGGATCATCGACGGGTACAGGCCCCAGTACGACCAGGTCTGGTTGACCTCGTTCATCGGCAGCCACTTGCCCTGCGCCGCCGAGAACCTCTCCGCGGTGACGTTGCCCGTGGAGTCCTCCTTCAGCCCGCCGAAGGAGATCACGTCGCCGTTGCCGAGGATGGTGGCGGACGGGTACCAGTGGCCGCCGTTCATGTCGTTGGTCCTCGTGTACTGCTCGGTGGCCGGGTCGAAGACGTACGAGTCCTTCAGGCCCTGGTAGCCGATCGTGCCGTCGGCGGACGGGTAGCCCTTGTTGCCGCTCATCACCAGCACCCGGCCGTCGGCCAGCTGCACGTGCCCGGAGCAGAACATGTCCACCGGCGTCGGGATCGTCCTGACGTTGCCGGTCACCGGGTCGTAGACGGCGGAGGTGAAGGTACCGGCGTTGAACTGGGAGATGTCGTTGCCGGAGCCGGCGATCAGCAGCACCTTTCCGTTCCTCAGGACGACCGCGTGCATGGAACGCACCGGGTTCCGGGCCGCCATCACCTCCCACTCGCCCTTGGCGCACTGCTCGGCGGTACCCGTGCAGGCGGGCTGGGGCACGGGTGCCGCCACCTCCTCCAGCGCGTAGTCGTCGGAGGTGAGGCTGCCCACCCCGTAGACCGACAGGCCCCACGCGATCTTGTCGGTGTTCGGCGGGACGGCGGGCGTACGGACTTCCGTACGCGCCCACGCGGCGCTGACCGGCGGGTTCTGCAGGTCGGTCCAGTACTGCCAGCCCGTGGTGGTGTCGTGGCGGAACACCGTCACCGACACGTCGGGGGTGTTCGACTTGTACCAGGCGGACAGGTCGTACTGCCTGCCCGGCACCACGGTCGGGGCACAGGCGGTGTTCTCGGTGACCAGGGCCTTGCGGTCACCGCTGACGCGCCGGGTGAGCGAGACCTTCATGGCCTTGGTGCCGCTGTGGGCGTCGGCGACGGTGGCGAAGGTGAAGTCGTTGTCGCCCCAGCCCGACCTGGACCAGCAGGACGGCATGTCGGAGCCCGCCGCGCCGGCGGTCTCGAAGCCCGGGTTGGTCAGCAGGTTGGGCGGTCCGGCCGTGGCCTGCTGGGGTGCGGTCAGGAGGAGGCAGGCGGTCATCGCGCCGACGGCGAGGAGGGCGGCCCGGCGCCCCGCCCTCCGTCGGATCTTCCTACGCATACGCGGTTCCTTTCGGTGCGGCTCAACTCCTGGCGGTGCGCGCCGCGCGCGGCCCGCGCGGCAGGTAGACGAGCGCTTCGGTGGCGGCGAAGCGCAGGACGAAGGTGGTGGCCAGCGCGAGGGCGGTCGCCGGCAGCACGTCCATGCCGAGGCGGCCCACGAACAGCGCGATGAGCGGGATGCGCAGCAGCAGGTCGGCGTTGGCGAGGAGGGCGAAGCGGCCCAGGCGGTCCGCCCAGTGGCGGTGGCGGCGCCGGTCGCGGAAGAGCAGGGTCTCGATGAGGAGGAAGTTCCACAGGACCCCGGCCTGGTTGGCGACGGCCTCCGCGACGAGGTACTGCATCCCGGCGCGGGTGAGCAGCCAGAGCGCCAGCAGGTTGGGGACGAAGCCGGAGAGCCCGATCAGCCCGAAGCCCACCATCCGGGCCAGGCGGTTCGCGGAACGCAGGACCGCCAGGTGCGTCAGGAAGCGCAGCCCTTCGCGGGCGGTGGACTTCGACTCCCCGGCGAAGCGGTCCTGGAAGACGAAGGGGACCTCGGCGCGCCGCTCGGGGCGGCAGCGGACGGCGAGCTCCAGCAGGATCTTGTAGCCGAGCGGCTGGAGCGCGGCGCTCGCCACGACCGTCCGCCGCATCGCGAAGAAGCCGCTCATCGGGTCGCTGATGCCGCGCAGGGCCCGCGGGAAGAGACCTTTGGCCAGCCAGGTCGCACCGCGCGAGACGGCGACGCGGTAGCCGCCGGCGAGCCCGGCCCGGCTGCCGCCCGGCAGGTAGCGGGAGGCGACGACGAGGTCGGCACCCGTGCGCTCGCCCTCGCCGACGAGTTCGGGAACCAGGTGGGGCGGGTGCTGGAGGTCGGCGTCCATGACCACGATCCAGTCGGACCCGGCCCGTTCGATCCCGGCGACGACGGCCCCGCCGAGGCCCCCGTCCGGGCTCTCGCGGTGCAGGACGGACACCGGGAAGGGGCAGTCGGCGGCCGCCTTCTCGATCACGGCGGGGGTGTCGTCGGTGGAGTCGTCGACGAACAGGACCTCGAAGGCCGGCCGGCCGGGGACGGCCGCGCTCAGCCGGCCGAGCAACTCCCGTACGTTCCCGGACTCGTTGCAGGTCGGAACGATCAGGGTGACGCTCCCGCCGGCCGCCACCGGCGGAGCGTCGACTTCCGGATCGTTCAGGGCGTGCGGGGGCCACGGGTCCTCGCTCATGGTGGTTCAGCTCCCACTCTCGCGGTCGGTGCGGCGGATCTCGATACGGTCCTCGCCCGTACCGAAGACGGCGACCGCGGTCGAATGCTCGAGAGCAGCCTTCACGTTGGGCAGGTCCACCGCGTCGCGACGCACGGTGGGCGAGGAGACCACGTAGTCGATGTCCCGCCAGCCGCGCGGCAGGGTCCTGGTGACGGCTGGGTCGAGGTCCGCCTTGTAGAACCAGATGGCCCCGTCCCCGGGGGCGAAACCGCGGTGGACGGCGTCCAGCCAGAGCGCGTCGTCGAGGAGGACGCGGGTGTTCGCCGGATCGGCGACCTCCCGGCCCAGCCAGGCGGCGGCCTGCCGGTAGGGGCCGTTGGCGTCGACGGTCAGGGCGGTGCGGTTGCCCTCGTACCAGCGCGGCAGCACGTACGCGGCGGCCGCCACGGCGAGGACGCCGACCAGCGCCCGGCGCGCGTACACCACGCCCCTGCGCTCCCCCGGCGTACGGCGGCGGCGCAGCACCGCGTGCGTGACACTGGCCGCGCCCCCGGCGAGGACCAGGGCGAGGAACGGCAGGGCCTGGATCACGTACATCGCCGGAAGGTAGCCGGAGGGACGCATCGCGACCACGGCCAGGATCACCGCGGCCAGGGCCGGCCCGGCCAGCGCGCGGGCGGTCACCGACCACCGGTGGGTCGCCAGCAGCAGCACGGCGCCGGCCAGCCCGCCGAGCGGCAGGACGGTGTCGTAGTACAGCCAGGACCGGAAGACCCCGTTCGAGCCGGAGCCGGGATCGAGGATGAAACCGGAGCCGGGGCGGCTCATCTGGTAGGTGATGCCGTCGATCAGGGAGACGTGCCCGTCGCCCGGCAGCAGCTCGTTGTTGAGCAGGGCGTACAGCGGGTACGAGAGCCCTATCAGCGTGCAGGCGGTGACCGCCCCGGTCACGGCGAACTTGCGGGTGTCGCGGTGGCTGTGGCGCCACATCGTCACCAGCAGCGCCGGGAGCACCACCAGCATCGTCTCCTTGGTCAGGACGGCGGTGGCCGCCGCCAGCCCCGAGCCGAAGTGGTGCCACAGGTGGCGTCTGGGGGACGCGGCGAGGCAGAAGGCCAGCAGCATCCACACCACGGCGAGGTTGTCGAGGAAGATCTCCCGCTGGAGGACCACCGACAGCGGGGACAGCCCGAACAGCCCCATCGCCAGTCCCGCCGCCCAGCGCGGCAGCCACAGCCGGCGCGCCAGGACGTACATCAGCACCGAACCGGCGCCGGACACCGCGAGCATCGAGAAGCGCATCGGCGCGACCGTCATCCAGTCGGGCACGAAGAGGGAGGGCAGGTACGTCAGTGCGGCGACCTGGATCCAGCCGAGCGGCGGGTGGTCGTACCAGTACGTGTAGTGGGCCAGCCCCTCGCCCTGCTGGACGGCCCACGCCTGGGCCAGGTAGGTGCCCTCGTCGTCGCTGAGCGTCGGGAAGCCCGTGATGTTCCAGCCCTGTACGAGGAGGATCACGAGCAGGACGGCGCCGCAGAGCAGCAGGTCCGGGCGGGAGGAGCGGAAGCGCACCATCGGGCGCGCGGGAGCCGCCGGACGCGCTCCGGAGACGGAATCGGAACCGGAGCCGGCGTCGGAGCCGGAGCCGACGTCGGACCCGGTGCCGGAGCCGGGCGGGCGCCGGACGGGCAGCAGCTGGGCGGCGGCCGTGGCGTCGGCAGGCTGGGGATCAGTGGCCGTGGGCAGGGTGGCGGTCACTGGAGGCTGTCCTCTCGGCTCGCGGTGGCGGAGGTCAGATGGGCGCCGGTGTGGCTGGTCAGCTCCCACTCGTTGCGGCCGCGCTGCTCGCGCCAGACCGCACGGATCGCGGCGCCCGCCAGCATCACCTGGTAGAAGGGGCCGCCCACGATGAGCTTGACGTAGTGCGCGAAGCGCACCCGCAGGCCGTACTGGCGGCCGAAGTCGTGCAGGCCGACGATCTCGAAGACGAAGGTCACCATCGCGGTGATCATGGGGAGGAAGGTGATGACCGCGATGCCGACCGGCACGTCGAGGAAGACCGCCACGGCGAAGTTGACCGGGATGATCACCCCGGAGGCCGCCTGCATGAAGGGGGTCATCAAGGTGTAGCGGGCCAGCCAGCGCTGACCCCGCCCGGGCAGCTGCTGCCAGTCCTTCTTGCGGTAGACCTGGAGGAAGCCCTGGTTCCAGCGGGTGCGCTGCTTCAGCAGGCTCATCAGCGAGCCCGGGGTCTCCTCACGGGTGACCATGTCGGAGTCGTAGGCGACGACCACCTTCTTGCCCACCGAGGACAGCCGCACGCCCAGGTCGCAGTCCTCCGCGAGGCAGTTCTGGTCCCAGCCGCCGACCTCGCGCAGCACCCCGGTGCGCACGAAGACGGTGTTGCCGCCTAGCGGGATGAAGCCCTTCTCGGCGTGCAGGTGGAGACGGGAACGGAACCAGAAGAAGTACTCCAGGCAGTTGCGCAGGCTGTACCAGCTGGAGTGGAAGTTGATCAGCTGCACCCCGCCCTGGACCACGTCCGCGCCCGTGGCGCGGAAGGCGTGGTCGACGTGGGTGAGCAGCTCGGGGTGGACCTGGTCCTCGGCGTCGAAGACCCCGACGATGTCGCCCCGGCAGTGCGGGAGGGCCGTGTTCAGGGCCTTCGGCTTGTTCTTGGTCTCGTGGTGGTCGACGACGACCCGTACGCGCTCGGGCGCGCCGGCCGCGGCGCGGGCGGCCACCGCGGCCGTCTCCGGGTCGTCGTGGCCGACGATGACGATGATCTCGTAATCGGTGTGGCTCGATTCGAGCAGCCGGTCGATGGTGTGTTCCAGCACGGCCTGCTCGTGACGGGCGGGCAGCAGCAGCGAGAAGGCGAGCCGGCCCCCGCCGTCAGGGCTGTCGAAGCGGGTCGAGGCCAGCGTCTCGGGCGTGCGCCAGGCGTGCATCTGCCACCACAGCGTGAACGCGGCCATCCAGAAGAGCGCCAGAGAAATGGCGGAAACAAAGACAGAGGTGAGCAAACCGTCCCCCACAGACAAGCCGCAACCCCAGGCGGCGACCGAACCCCGGAGGACGGCCCGGCCCCCCGGCCCGCCGCCTCCGCTTCCCCCCACGCGCGCACCCCCCAGTGCGCGATCTCGGTTACTCCCGGAGACACGAGACTAGGCAGCGAGGATGAAGGTCAGGCGCCGCACGAATAAAAACCACATTTCCAAGTGGTCCCAGCGCAACCGGAATTGACGCCACTCCGCCCCAATCAGGGGCGTACCACGCCCAACTGCTCGGCCAACTCGACCGGTTCGGTCGTAGGCCGCGCGCAGACGAAACGTCGGCACACGTACGCCGTCGGAAGGTCGCGCACCAGTGTGCGCTCGGCCAGAAGGGGGAACTCCCCGCCACTGCCGTCGGCCGTGCGCGGCGGCCCGACCGCCACCACCGCCCCCGGAGCCGTCCCCAGCAACGCCGTCCGGTGCAGCGCGGCCGTCGCCGGATCCTCCGGATGCCCCACCACCGCCACCTCACGCGGCCCGTCGACGAGCGCCTCCGCGACCGCCAGCCCGTGCCCGATGAAACGCGGGGCGCGCGGCCCGAGCGCGTGCACCACCCCGAGCGCCCGCTCCGCCGCCTCCCGGTGGGGCCGCGACCCCGTGTGCGCGGCGTACGACAGCAGCGCGCCGGCGGCCGCCGTCCAGCCCGAGGGGGCGGCCGTGTCGGTGGGGTCCTGCGGCCGGCGGATCAGCTGCTCGGCGTCGTGCGCGGTGTCGTACAGCGACCCGTCCTCGGCGGTGAACCGCGCCATCACCAGGTCGACGAGGAACCCGGCGAACTCCAGCCACACCCCCTCCCCCGTGACGGAGGCCAGCGCGAGGAACCCCTCGGCGACGTCCCCGTAGTCCTCCAGCACCCCCGCGTTCGCGCTGGCCATCCCGTCCTTGCTGGTCCGCGCCAGCCGGGCCCTGCCGTCCATGTGCACCCGCACCAGCAGGTCGGCGGCCTCGATGGCCCGCTCCACCAGGTCCGGCCGCTCGAAGAAGGCCCCGCACTCGGCGAGCGCCGCGACGGCCAGCCCGTTCCAGGCGGCGACGACCTTGTCGTCCCGCCCCGGCGCGGGCCGCAGGGCCCGGGCCGCCAGCAGCCGCTCCCTGACCGAGGCGATCCGCTCCGCCTCCACCGCCGGCCCGGCCGGCGGCAGTTGCAGCACCGACTTGCCGTGCTCGAAGGTCCCCTCCTCGGTGACCCCGAAGTACGCGGCGGCGAGGGCCCCGTCCTCCTCCCCGAGCACCTCGGCCAGCTGCGCGGGCGTCCAGGCGTAGTACGCCCCCTCGACGTGCCCGCCGGTCAGCGGATCCTCACTGTCGGCATCGAGCGCCGACGCGAACCCGCCCTGCTCGGTGCGCAGCTCCCGCACCATGAAGTCGGCCGTCTCCAGCGCGACGCGCCGCGCCAGATCGGACCCGGTGGCCCGCCACAGGTGCGCGTACACCCGGCACAGCAGCGCGTTGTCGTACAGCATCTTCTCGAAGTGCGGCACGACCCACTCCCGGTCCACGGAGTACCGCGCGAACCCGCCGCCGAGCTGGTCGTAGATCCCGCCCCGCGCCATCGCCTCACAGGTGTCGGCGGCCATCTGCAGGGCCCCCTCGGACCCGGTCCGGGCGTGGTGGCGCAGCAGGAACTCCAGCACCATGGACGGCGGGAACTTCGGCGCCCCGCCGAACCCGCCGCGCACGGCGTCGTACTCCCGCGTCAGCCCTAGCAGCGCCTGCCCGAGCTCCTCGGGCCCCGGCAGCCCGGCCTTCCCGTAGTCCAGCTGCCGCCCGGCCAGATCCCGCACGATCCGCTGCGCGACCTCGGCGACCTCCTCCCGCCGCCCGTCCCAGGCGGCCCGCACGCCTTCGAGCACCTGCGTGAAGGAGGGCATCCCGTGCCGGGGCTCGGGCGGGAAGTAGGTACCGAAGTAGAAGGGCTCGGCCCCGGGCGTGAGGAACACGGTCATGGGCCACCCGCCCTGCCCGGTCGCCGCCTGCACGGCCTCCATGTAGACGGCGTCGATGTCGGGGCGTTCCTCGCGGTCGACCTTGATGTTGACGAAGTGCTCGTTCATGTAAGCCGCGATTGCTTCATCTTCGAAGCTTTCGGAGCTCAAAACGTGGCACCAGTGGCACGCGGAGTAGCCAACGCTCAGCAGCACGGGTACGTCCCGCTCCCGCGCTTCCGCGAACGCCTCCGGCGACCAGGGCCACCAGTCGACGGGGTTGTCGGCGTGCTGGAGCAGGTACGGCGAGGTTGCGTGCGCGAGGCGGTTCGACATACTTCCATCCTGCATCACTCACCGGTGCCCGGGTGGTGGCGAGGCCGTCACGCCGCCGTTTCGGCCGCCCTGATGCGATCAGCCCACTTCCACACGGGAACAACGCGGGAGTGGTCCCAGGCGGCGCAGCCCTTCCTTCCCGGCCTGACCACGAGGTGGGTGAAGATCGAAGCGATCACCTTCCGCTCCTCCTCGAATGACATCTCCCCTGACTGCCATCGCAAGCGGATCGGCTCCGGCAACCGGACCCGACCCGGCTCTCCGACGGGGAAGAGCAGCCTCTCGATGGCTTCCTCCGCCAGCGGCCCGCTGATGGAGCACCGCCCGCAGCCACGGCCCGAAGGACAGATGTAGCTGTACGGGCTCTTCCGGCTGGCGCTCCTGCCGCCGCCCATGAGCTGATCACACGTCCCGCCCTCCAGCTCCGCCCCACAGCGCAGGAACCCGCTGGCGACGTACTTCGGACCGGCCTTCCGGTCGGTCAGTCGTGGGCTGAGCGGGCCCCGGTGCATGTACAGGCTCCCGGCCGAGAACGTCGCGCAGACGGCCGTCCACTCTTCAGGGGTCACGATGGCCTGCCAGCTGCCGGTCAAGGGCTGGTCCGTAGCCGGGTCGATGAGCAGCTCGCCACGATTGGCCCGGAAGCCGCACACCCTCGGGGACGTGATGATCTGCGTGACCGTCTGCGGGTTCGGGCGCCCGCCACGGGTCCCGGTGACACCCATTGCGGCCCATTCGCGCGCCACCTGCCCCGTGGACCCGCCGGCTATGCGGTGCTCGATCGCCTTGCGGACCAGCTCCGACTCCACCGGGTGCAAGGTCCGCCGGTCCTCCAGCCACCCGAAAGGGCGCGGTCCGCTGTGCGGAAGGCCGTCCATGGCCCGCGACCAGTGCCAGTCCTGGACCCGGCGACTGCGCGCCTTCCCCTCGGCGGCCGCCCCCTCGAGCGATGCGGCACCCTGCAGGAGACCGGCCTTGCCGTACGGGTCGCGCAGGCCGTCCCGGGCGACGTAGACGCGTCCGGGCTGCGAAGTCAGCGCCGCCATGAAACGGATGAAGTCCTCGGCCCTGCGGTACAGGCGGTCGTCCGCGACCGCGACGACACCCTTGAGCGGTCCGGCTGTGAAGGCATGGCCGCGGTGCAGGTCGGCCAGCAGGTGGTCGAACGCCGGCCGTTCCCGGTCGTCCTTCGTCGCACCGCGCGCACTGTCGGTATAGGTGGCCACGACGACGCAGCCGTGCTCCCGGGCGGTGCGTTCGTTGATGCGGTGCTGGTTGCGCACTCCGCGGGCGTCGCCTTGCCGTGAGTCCTGCGAGGTGCGTGCGTACGAGGCGACCGGGATGAGGCCGCCTGCGGTGGTGTGCGGCATGGGGTCCATGGCGCGCTCCCCCCTCGAGAGTTCGTCCGATGATCGATCCAACGAACGAACCAGTGGGCCGGTTACGGACCGGGGGCCGCGGGGTGCCGGAGGAGGGGGGCCAGGGCTTGGGTCCAGGTGTCGCGGACGGTGGGCCAGGTGGGGGTGCAGGCGTGGGTGCGGGGGGCCGGGTCCGGGTGGCGGTCGGGGGCCGCGCCGTGCAGCAGGCAGAGGTGGGCGGCCGCGCGGGCGGCGGGCGGGGCGTGCTCGTCCGGGCCGGGGTCCGCGGGCGGCGACAGCCGGTACGCCTCGGCGGCGGCGCGCAGGGCGCGTTCTCCCCGCGGGCCCTCGCGGATCAGCATGAACGCGGCGAAGCGGTCGGCGGCGTCCTCCTCCGCCCGGTCGGAGGCGACGGGCAGCCCGAGGAGGTCGATGAGGGCGTGGCCCGCCTCGTGGTGGACGGTCTCGGTGGTGACGTCGGCGGCGGCTTCGTCGTCGCCCAGGAGGGCCCGCTCCTCCGCGAGGTCGTCGTAGCAGAGCTCTATGCGGCGGGCATCCGGGTCGTAGCCGGTGCCCTCGCCCGCGCAGGAGCGGGCGAGGACGGTGACCCGGGCCGGGAGGCGGAGGTAGGCGTTGAGGGCTTCGACGGCCCGTTCGACCGGCCTGCGGGAGCGCAGCAGGGCGGCGTGGTCCTCGTCGGGCCGGTCGGGGTCCTCGTACCGGATGACGAAACCGGGGGCCGGCGGCTCCTTCCCGCAGCCGGACGAGGCCGCGAGGAGGGCCGCGCACAGGGCCAGGGCCGTCCAGCGCGGGGTCATGCGGCCAGCCTAGGCGTACATATATGCACGCGGATGTCCGTCGACGCTCCAACTCCCTCTGAAATAGCTCAGATTCCTCGCGCTGCACCCTGTCCCGCAGGACACTTGGCGCACGTTTCCGGAGCTCTCCGAGGAGGATGCCGATGCGGGACAGCCATCGTGTCGAGGCCGAACGGGTGCTGGCCCGGGCCGTCGAGGAGGAGGTCCGGCGGGCGGGGGCGGGGGACCGCGAGGCGCTGTTCGCGCGGGGGCGGGAGGCGCTGGACGGGATCGCGGCGGCCGCCGGGGAGGAGTACGCGGCGTACGTGGCCGCCCTGGACGAGGCCGCCGCCGGCGAGCGGTCCCTCGGGGAGGCCTTCCGGCGGGGCAGCACCGGGGCGTCGCTGTTCGTGTCGGGGGTCGCGGCGGCCGCCGCCGTCGGGGCGGACCTGGCCTTCGGGGTGGCGGCGGGGACGGCGGTCAGCGCGGGCGTCGTCGTGGGCGTCGCGGGGGCGGCGGCGACGGTGGCCACGGTGACCGCCCTGCACGTGCCCGCGGCGAACCGCCGGGCCGGGGCCGCGGGCCGCCCGGGCGGGCCGGAGCAGCTGCGGCTGCAGTGGCTGACGGCGCTGGAGGTGCGCGGGATCCGGCCGTTCCTGGAGCGGGCGGTGGCGGCGGCCGCGGTGCGGGGGCCGTCGCGGTCCCGGGCCTCCGCCGGCGGCGGGGCCGTCAACGGCAGCGGCGGCGTGGCGCCGCTGCCGCGCGGGGGTGACCGCAGCGCGGAGGCCCGGCGGCGCGGCATGCTGGAGCAGTCGTTCGGGCAGCTCCCGGACGCCGACGCGCTGTTCACGGGCCGGCGGGCGGAGCTGACCCGGATCGCGCAGTGGGTGGGTGCGGCGCGGGCCAGTACGGAGACCCGGCCGGTGGTGGTGGTGCTGCACGGCGAGCCGGGGGTGGGGCGTACGGCGCTGGCGCTGCGGGCGGCGCACGCGCTGCGGGACCAGTTCCGCGGGGCGTGCGTGGTGGATCTGCGGGGCGGGTCCACCGGCGCGGGCGAGGCGCCGCTGTCGACGCGGGAGGCGTTGCTGCACCTGCTGAACCGGCTGGGGGCGCCGCGGGAGCAGCTGCTGTTCCGTGAGGGCGCGTCGGCACAGTCGCAGGTGCGCCGGCTGACGGAGCTGTACCACCAGCACCTCCAGGGGTCGCCGGTGACGGTGGTGCTGGACGACGCGGTGGATCCGGAGCAGGTACGGGCGCTCGTGCCGGAGCGCTCGGAGAGCCTGGTGCTGGTCACGGCCAGGGAGCCGCTGGAGCTGCCGGAGGACCTGGCGGCGTGGACGCACCGGCTGCCGGTGGTGCGGCTGGCGCGGGAGGAGGCGGCCGGGGTGCTGCGTGCGGGGGCGCGGGCGGCGGGTGAGGCGGCGCCGGAGGGGGTGGCGCTGTCGGGGCTGCTGGAGCTGGGGGCGGGGCTGCCGCTGGCGCTGCGGGTGCTGGCTCCGCTGGGGTCGGCGCGGGCCTCGGACGGTGGTGGGGGCGGGGGTCTGGAGCACGCCCTGGAGCTGGCCTACGTACGGCTGCCGGAGGAGCGGCGGCGGCTGTTGCGGCGGCTGACGCTGGCGGGGCGGGCTTCGCTGGGGGCGGCCGCGGCGGCGGCGCTGGCCGGTGCGGAGCGGGTGGAGGCGGGGCGGCTGCTGGGGGAGCTGGCGCGGGCGGGCCTGCTGGACCTCGTGCGCGGGGAGCGGTACCGGATGCACGACGCGGTGCGCGCGTACGCGGCGGCGCGGCTGGCGGCGGACGAGGAGCGGGCGGAGGCGGCGGCCGCGCACGAGCGGCTGATCCGGGACTACGCGCGGCTCGCGGACTCGGTGATCCGGATGGTCGACGGGAAGATGTCGACGCGGTCGAACACGGTGCTGAGGTCGGACGCGGTCGGGGGGCACGGTTTCGGCTCGCTGGACGCGGCGCTGCGCTGGCTGGACGACGAGTCGAGCTTCATCACGGCGGCGCTGCGGCATTCGGAGGGGGTGGACCAGCAGGCGGTGCTGGATCTGCTGGGGGCGTTGTGCGATTTCTGTCTGCTGCGCGGGGACCTGTACCGGCTCGGGGAGATCAACGAGCTGACGCGGGCGGTGGACCGGGGGCGGCTGAACCGTTCGGTGCAGTGGCGTACGGGGATCGCGGCGCGTCAGCTGGGCGAGCTGGACAAGTCGCGGACGACGCTGACCTCGCTGGTGGACCAGTACCGGGAGGCCCGGCAGGAGGCGGGCGCGGGGATGGCGCTGGTGTCGCTCGGGATCACGCTGCACCATCAGGGCAATCTGCCGGAGGCGGCGGCGCGGATCCGGGAGGCGCTGGCGTTGCAGGAGCCGCAGGAGCTGGCGGGTGACCGGGCGTGGGCGCTGCACGCGCTGGGGGCGGTGGAGCGGGACCGGGGGCGGCTGGCGGAGGCGCTGGAGCTGCTGGAGCGGTCGCTGGTGCTGCACCGGGAGAGCGAGAGCGTGCACGGTGAGGCGTGGGCGCACTTCCAGCTGGGGCAGGTGTACCTGCGGACGGGCGGGGTGGCGCGGGCGGAGCAGGAGCTGCGGCTGGCGCTGGAGCTGTACGGGCGGACGCGGGACGACCGGGGTCAGGCGTGGGCGCTGACGCAGCTGGGGCGGGCCCGGGTGGTGGACGGGGATCCGGAGGGGGCGCTGGAGCGGCTGCGGGACGCGTTGGCGCGGCACCGGGTGGCGGAGGACGCGCGGGGTGAGGCGTGGACGCTGTACTACCTGGGGCAGGCGCTGGAGGAGGCCGGTGAGCGGGACCGGGCGGTGCGGGAGCTGGAGCGGGCCCGGACGATGTTCTCGCGGATGCGGGACGTGTGCGGGCTGGCGCACGCCCGCTACCAGTCGGGCCGGGTGACGCGGGACCAGCGGGCGGCGCAGACGGGGAACCTGCGGAACTCGGGTTTCGCGCGGCAGCTGCTGGTGGACGCGCGGGCTGATTTCCGGCGGATCGGGCTGGCGCACGGGGAGGCGTGGACGTGCGTGGAGCTGGCGGTGATCGACGCGGGGAACGCGCGGGCGGCGCAGGCGGTGGGCTTGTGCGAGGACGCGGTGCGGCTGTTCGTGTCGTACGGGGACCGGCGCGGGGAGGACTGGGCGCGGTTCCTGCGCTGCACGATGCTGCCGTACGCGGGTGGGGGTGACGCGGTGGTGGAGGAGGCGCGGGCGGAGCTGGGCCGGCTGGTGGCGGCGCCGCACGCGCTGCGTGACGGCCGGCTGGAGGACTGCCTGGAGACGTACGGGGTGGTGCTGGCGCGGGGGGCGGACCCGGCGGAGGGCTGGCAGGCGTGGCGGCTGGGCCTGGTCCCGGGCCTGCGGGCGCGGGAGGTGATGGGGGTGGCGGTGCCGGAGGCGTAGGGGCGGGCGCGGGGGCGCCGTACCCGCGCGGGGCCGGTGCCGGAGGTGCAGGCGCACGCGGGGCGCCGTACCCACCGGAGGTGCAGGCCCACGCGCGGGGCGCAGTACCGCCGGGGCGTAGGGGCGCGCGCGGGGGCGCCGTCCCGCCCGGGTGTGGGGCGGGACGGCGCTGTCGCGCCGTGCGCGGGGTCCTAGGCCTTGGGGGCGTCGGCGGCCGGGGTGGCGGCGGCCGGCTCGGGGGCTTCCTGGAAGTCGACGCGCCCCATGTGCTTGCTCATCGACTTCATCAGGCCCCACACGCCGAGGGCGAGGGCGGCGAACACGACGAACCCCAGGAGTCCGGGGGTCACCTTGTTCTTGTCGAAGGTGTCGGCGGCCAGCGGAAGGAGCTGGGTGACTGCGGCCTGCGTAGCGCTCATGGCTACACATTCTCCCGGATGCCCGCGAAGAGGTCGGACTCGGGGAGGGAGGTGTTGACGAGCGACTTGGCGAGCTCGTACTCCTCGGTGGGCCAGACCTCCTTCTGGATCTCCATCGGGACGCGGAACCAGCCGCCGTCCGGGTCGATCTGCGTGGCGTGCGCGATGAGGGCCTTGTCGCGGATCTCGAAGAAGTCGGAGCACGGGACGTGCGTGGTGAGGGTGCGCTCGGTGCGCTCGAACTCCTTCCAGCGCTCCAGCCACTCGCCGTAGGGGGATTCCAGGCCGCGGGCGAGGAGCGCCTCGTGGAGGGCGATGGTGCGCGGCTTGTTGAAGCCCTGGTTGTAGTAGAGCTTCTGCGGCTGGTACGGGGCGCCGTACTCGGCCTCGGGGTACTTCTCGGTGTCGGCCGCGCCGTCGAAGGCCACCATCGTGATCTTGTGGGTCATGATGTGGTCGGGGTGCGGGTAGCCGCCGTTCTCGTCGTAGGTGGTGATGACCTGCGGCTTGAAGGCGCGGATCTTCTTCACCAGCTCGCCGGCGGCCTCGTCCACGTCCGCGAGGGCGAAGCAGCCCTCGGGCAGCGGCGGCAGCGGGTCGCCCTCGGGGAGGCCGGAGTCGACGTAACCGAGCCATTCCTGCTCGACGCCGAGGATCTCGCGGGCCTCGTCCATCTCCCTGGCCCGCACCTCGTGGATGTTCTCCTCGATGTACTTGTCGCCCTGGAGCTTGGGGTTCAGCACGGAGCCGCGCTCGCCGCCGGTGCAGGTGACCACGAGCACCGGCACCCCCTCGGATACGTACTTGGCCATCGTGGCCGCGCCCTTGCTCGACTCGTCGTCGGGGTGGGCATGGACGGCCATCAGTCGAAGCTGCTCGGTCAAGACAGGATCCTCTGCGATTCGGCGCGACGGTCAGCCTCTATATTGACCGAATCGGGGGAGGGAAAATTCCTGGCTGTGCCACCCCTTCCCGACGAGAGGATTCGATCATGAGCGCGGTGCGCGAAGGGCTTCCCGAGGGCCGGTACGGACGGTCGGCGGACGAGCGCGCGGACCGGAAGCTGAAGGTCGTCGGGTCGCTGCTCGGGGTCGGGCTGCTGGCCGTGGTCGGCTGGATCGGCTGGGACTACGTCGGCGGGCAGAGCGTCAGCGCCGAGGTGATCAAGTTCCAGATCGTCTCCGACAGCGAGGTCCAGGTGCACCTGGAGATCCGCAAGGAGGCCTCGGTCACCGGTGTGTGCACCCTGAGTTCCCAGGACGAGGAGCACGGCGAGGTGGGCCGTGCCGACTTCACGTTCGGGCAGGCGCAGGAGCGGGTGGACGAGGTGGTCACCCTGAAGACCACGGGCCGCGCCACGATGGTGGAGCTGGTGGGCTGCCAGCCGGCGGGCAGCGCCGGCTGAGACCCGCGGACCCTGCGCGGACCCGCACCGCGCACCCGTACCGCATGGCCTGCGGAAGCCCGGGCCCGCCGCGACTCCGGTCCGCGGAAACCCGGGGCCGGACCCGGCGCCGCGTCTTTGATCATGACCATGCCCGTTGCCTAGCATGTGCACGCCATCCCCCGTGCCAGGTCCAGCCGACGGAAGACACCCATGCGCCTCCAGCGGATACTCGCCGCCACCGCAGCCCTCGCCTCGCTCACGGTCCTCGCCACCGCCTGCGAGGACCCCGCCAAGCCGCCGCCCGGGGCGGGCCCGGCCGCGAGCGCCTCGGCCTCCGCCCAGGCCTCCCCGGCGGCCGCCGGCTCCGCGCCCGCCACGCTGGCCGGAGCGCAGGCGCACGTGCGGAAGTACACGTCCTGCGAGAACCTGAGCACCGACCCCAACGACCGCCGCGTGCCGCTCAGCGGCTTCATCGGCGTCGGGGACTGGTCCATCACGGAGCGCGGCGTCTGCACGGACGAGAAGGCGCGGGGCGAGATCGTCCTCTTCCTCACCCCGGACATGAAGGCCTTCCAGCAGGCCGCCAAGGACAACGCCGCGAAGCTGCTCGCCGAGGGCCGCGAGGAGCACGACCTCGCCAGCCGCACCGTCGTGGGCAAGACCTTCGCGCTGACCGCGCTCAAGACCGCCACCGCCGTGTCCCTGGTCGACCCCGCCGGCTCCGACCTGCGCATCCTGAGCTGCAACCCCAACGTCTACGTGCCCGAGGGGTTCAAGAAGGAGAAGGCCCTGGTCGAGGGCTGCGTCCTCACCGACTACGTCAACAGTGCGGACGGGGACGGCAGCCCCTTCCGCGGGCCGGTCCGCGACCCCGCCACCGAGCGGACGGCGGGAGCCGAGAAGCCGGGCCAGCCGGCCACCGGCAGCCTGGGCCTGCCGAGCGCCGGCAGCATCGAGGAGCTGAGGAAGCTCGTCGGCCGGGGCGGGGTCGACTGCACGCGCATGACCGTCACCGACGAGCACGTCGAGTCGATCGACTACCAGCCGGTCGTCGACGGCGACCCCCGCTCCTGGGGGATCGGCAAGCGGGCCGTCTGCGGTCAGCTCGGCGGGGAACGGCGCGCGCACGACCTGAACTGGCTGAACACCGTCTCCGACATGAAGACCCTCCAGGCCAAGGCCAAGACGGCGCAGCTGGCCGACCTGCGGGCGGGCCGGCCGAGGGCCACCAAGAGCAAGCTGCTGGTCGGTACGGACATCGCCGTGGAGACCAACAACGAGAGCCTGCGCCACGGGCTCTACCAGCTCCAGTTCCTCTCCCTGAACTGCGAGGCCGGCTTCACCGCGCCGGCCGGGTACCGGCTGGAGAAGGCTCAGGTCGAGGGCTGCGTCCTGACCAACTACGAGCGCTGACGAGCGGGCGCCGGCCGAGGTGACAGACGGCGGCCCGGGGCGTGCGCGGCACGCCCCGGGCGGTGTGGACTGGGGTGTTCCGCCATCCGAGCGCCAGGAGCCGCCATGTCACTCTTCGTCCCGGACTTCGACGACGCCGTGGTCGTGCGCGCCGCCGACGCCGAGGAGATCCGGTACGGGTCCGACTCCGCCGTCCGGCTCCTGGCCGACGGTCCGGCCGCCGGCGGGGCCCTGTCCAGCATGCGCGTGACCCTGGGCGAGGGCGCCGACGGCGCCCGCCCGCACCACCACGGCCGGTCCGCCGAGATGTTCTACGTGATCGACGGGACGGCTCAGCTGCTGGCCGGCGACAAGGTGGTCACCGCCGGGGCCGGGGACGTCGTCATCGTGCCGCCGGGACAGCAGCACGCCTTCGCCGCCGCCCCCGGGGAGACCGCCGAGATGCTGGTGATCATCACCCCAGGGGTGGAGCGGTTCGAGTACTTCCGGCACCTGGAGCGCATCCGGTACGGGTCGGTGCCGCCGGAGAGCCTGCTGGAGGTCCAGGAGCTGTACGACTCGTATTTCGGGACCAGCACCGTCTGGGAGGCCGCGCGCGCTCCCCTGGTCCAATGACACACTTCATACGCAGGGTGTCCTCCCCCTTTTCTTCCCGAATTGTTAGGCTCGTGGTTTCGCCCGCCGCTGGCGGCTAAGTAGTCCCCTGTACCGACGAGGAGCACCCGTGACCCAGACGAGCGAGAGCGTCACCTGGCTGACCCAGGCGGCGTACGACCAGCTGAAGGCCGAGCTGGACTACCTCTCTGGTCCCGCCCGCACGGAGATCGCCATGAAGATCGCGGCTGCCCGCGAGGAGGGCGACCTGCGCGAGAACGGCGGTTACCACGCGGCCAAGGAGGAGCAGGGCAAGCAGGAACTGCGGGTGCGCCAGCTCACGCAGCTCCTGGAGAACGCCAAGGTCGGCACGGCCCCCGCCTCCGACGGAGAGGTCGCGCCGGGCACCCTCGTCACGATCGCCTTCGACGGCGACGAGGACGACACCCTGGAGTTCCTGCTGGCCTCCCGCGAGTACGCGTCCGGCGACTTCGAGACCTACTCGCCGCAGTCCCCGCTGGGCGCCGGCGTGAACGGCAAGAAGGTCGGCGACGACGCCCAGTACGAGCTGCCGAACGGCAAGAAGGCCACGGTCAAGATCCTGGCCGTCAAGCCCTTCACCGGCTGATCACCCTTTGACACGTACGCGTAGGAGCCCCCGCCGGACCCGGTCCGGCGGGGGCTCCTACGCGTTCCCGGGTCTCAGGCGGTCGCCGAGCGGTACTTGCGTACGGCCAGGGTCCGGAAGACCACGATGATCAGCAGCGACCAGAGGACGGACGCCGCGACCGGGTGCTGCATGGGCCAGGCCTGCGGCACCGGGTAGCCCTCGGGGAGGTTGCCGAAGAGCTCGCGGGCCGCCTGGACGGTCGCGCTGAAGGGGTTCCACTCCGCGATGTGCCGCAGGAAGGCCGGCATGTTCTCGGAGGGGACGAAGGCGTTCGAGATGAACGTCAGCGGGAAGAGCCAGATCAGGCCGCCCGAGGTGGCCGCCTCCGGGGTGCGCACCGACAAGCCGATCAGGGCGCCGATCCAGGAGAAGGCGTAACCGAGCAGGAGCAGCAGGGCGAAGCCCGCGAGGACCTTGCCGATGTTCTCGTGGGTGCGCCAGCCGACGAGCAGGGCCACGACGGCGAGGACGACCACGGTCAGCATGGTCTGGACGAGGTCGGCGAGGGTGCGGCCGGTGAGGACGGCGCCACGGGCCATGGGCAGCGAGCGGAAGCGGTCGATCAGGCCCTTGTGCATGTCGTCGGCGATGCCCGCGCCGGCTCCGGCGGTGGCGAAGGTGACGGTCTGGGCGAAGATGCCGGCCATCAGGAACTCGCGGTAGGCGGCCGGCGAGGTGCTGCCGCCCACGGCGATGGAACCGCCGAAGACGTAGCTGAACAGCACGACGAACATCACCGGCTGTATGAGTCCGAAGATCACCACCTCGGGTATCCGCGCCATCCGCACGAGGTTGCGCCGGGCGATGACCAGGGAGTCCCTGACGCCCTGGGTGATGCCCCCGCCAGGACGGGGGGCGGTGGGCTCCGTGACGGGGGAGGTGATGGTCACTTCGCCGCCTCCTCGCGGCCGCGGGCGGCCCCCGGGGCGCCGTTCTCGTCGGTGGTCAGCTGGGCCGCGTGGCCGGTGAGGGAGATGAACACGTCGTCGAGGGTGGGCCTGCGCAGGCCGATGTCGTCGATCTCTATGCCCCGCGCGTCCAGTTCGCGGATGACCTCGGCGAGCAGTTTGGCGCCGCCCTGCACCGGGACGGTGAGCTTGCGGGTGTGCTCCTCGACGGTGGTCTCGCCCTTGCCGAAGCCGGCGAGGACCTCGCGGGCGGTGGTGATGTGGTCGCGTTCGTGGACGACGACCTCGACGCGTTCTCCGCCCGTCTGCGCCTTGAGCTGGTCGGAGGTGCCGCGGGCGATGACCTTGCCGTGGTCGACCACGCAGATGTCGTGGGCGAGCCGGTCGGCCTCCTCCAGGTACTGGGTGGTGAGGAGCAGGGTGGTGCCGCCCGCGACGAGTTCCTCGATGACGTCCCACAGGGCCTGGCGGTTGCGCGGGTCGAGGCCGGTGGTGGGTTCGTCCATGAACATCACCGGCGGGCGGACGACGAGGGCGGCGGCGAGGTCGAGGCGTCTGCGCATGCCGCCGGAGTACGTCTTGGCGGTGCGGTCGGCGGCGTCGGCGAGGTTGAAGCGTTCCAGGAGCTCCACGGCCCGGGCCCGGGCCGCCCTGGCGTTCATCTGGTAGAGCTGGCCGACCATCTGGAGGTTCTCGCGGCCGGTGAGGTACTCGTCGACGGCGGCGAACTGGCCGGAGAGACCTATGGAGCGGCGCACCTCGTTGGGGTGCTTGAGTACGTCGATCCCGGCGACGACGGCGTGGCCGCTGTCGGGCTGGAGCAGGGTGGTCAGGACGCGCACGGTCGTGGTCTTGCCGGCACCGTTCGGGCCGAGCAGGCCCAGGACGGTGCCTTCGGGGACATCGAGGTCCACGCCGTCCAGTGCCCGTACGTCACCGAAGGACTTGACCAGTCCTTCGGCGTATATGGCGCCTGGCATAGGGGTTCTCCCTGAGCGATGGGGCCGGCAGATTCTGGGCGTTCCCAGGCAAGCCTAGGGTCGCCGGGCCGTGTCCGCCCGGCGCGCACCGGCACCGTATCGCGTCATATCGCGTCCCGCCACGGTTTTCGCGCGGAACGGGGGCATCGGGGCCGCCGGGGTCAGGCCATGACCCGGTATCCCGCGCTGTGCAGGGAGCGGGCGACCTCCGCGCAGTGCTCGGGTCCCTTCGTCTCCAGGTGCAGCTCCACCTCGACCTCGGTCAGCCCGAGCCGCGGGTCCGTGCGTACGTGGCTGACGTCCTGCACGTTGGCGTCCACCGTCGACAGCACCGCCAGCAGCCCCGCCAGCGCCCCCGGCCGGTCGGCGACCCGCAGCCGCAGCGACAGGTAACGGCCCGCCGCCGCCATGCCGTGCCGCAGGATCCGCTGGAGCAGCAGCGGGTCCACGTTGCCGCCGGACAGCACGGCGACCACCGGCCCGTTCCCGTACAGCTCCGGCTCGCTCAGCAGGGCCGCCACGGTGCTGCACCCGGCGGGCTCCACCACCAGCTTGGCCCGCTCCAGGCACAGCAGCAGGGCGCTGGACAGGGCGTCCTCGGACACGGTCCGTACGTCGTCCAGCAGCTCCCCGATGATCGCGAAGGGGACGTCCCCGGGGCGGCCGACCTTGATGCCGTCCGCCATCGTGTTCGGGTTCTCGATCGACACGGGGTGCCCGACCCGCAGGGACGGCGGGTACGCGGCGGCCCCTTCCGCCTGGACGCCGACCACCTTCA
Source organism: Streptomyces sp. NPDC034043 (assembly GCF_055575675.1). Taxonomy (NCBI): domain Bacteria; kingdom Bacillati; phylum Actinomycetota; class Actinomycetes; order Kitasatosporales; family Streptomycetaceae; genus Streptomyces; species Streptomyces sp. NPDC034043. Next base: position 255,181 of record NZ_JBVISF010000004.1, on the reverse strand, counting down.
CGTCCGGGCGCAGCGCCTTGACCGCGACGGCGATGCCGGCGGCGAGCCCGCCGCCGCCGATGCCGACGAGGATCGTGCGCACCTCGGGACACTGCTCCAGGATCTCCAGGCCGACCGTGCCCTGGCCGGCGATGATGTCGCGGTGGTCGAAGGGGTGGATGAACACCGCCCCGGTGCGGTCGGCGTACTCCTGGGCGGCGGCGAGGGTCTCGTCGACGACCTGGCCGTGCAGGCGCACCTCCGCGCCGTACTCCTGGGTGGCGGCCACCTTGGGCAGCGGGGCACCGACCGGCATGAACACGGTGGAACGGACCCCGAGCAGGGAGGAGGCCAGCGCCACGCCCTGGGCGTGGTTGCCCGCGCTGGCCGCGACGACTCCGGCGGCGCGCTGTTCGGGGCGCAGGCCCGCGATGCGCACGTACGCTCCGCGCAGCTTGAAGGAGCCGGTGCGCTGGAGGTTCTCGCACTTGAAGTGGACGGGGGAGCCCGTGAGGGCCGACAGGTGCCGGCTGCCCTCCATCGGCGTCACCCTGGACACGCCCGACAGCATCTTCTGGGCCCCCCGGACGTCGTCGAGGATGACCTGCGGGACGGGCACGGGCACGCGGTAGTTCATGCGGCCAGTCTCGCAGCCCGCGGGGGCCCCGGCTCAGGGACGGACCCGGCCCCCGGACCCGGGGGAACGTCGCGCGCGGACCGCGCCGGGGCGGCGGGGAGAGCGCACAAGGGCCGCACGGGGGGCGGAATCCGGCCATGCGGGACACTCCCCCCACGGCCGCGGCCGGGGGCCGTATCAGTTGTCAAACGCGGCGTACGAGCCGACGCGGGGCCGCGTACTCTGTCCCCCATCCCTGTCGGCCCCATGCGAAGAGAGCCCACGGCCATGCCCTCGATCCCGGCCAGTTCCGACCTGCCCGCGGCGGCCGAAGCGCCCGCCGGAGCGGGACTCCTCGACGCGCTCCAGCACCAGGTGGCCGTCTTCGCCCGCCGGGCCGAGCAGACCCGCCTGGGCGGTGTCGGCCAGGCCCGCAACTCGATGGACCGCGCCGCGTACCTGCTGCTGAACCGGCTCGACCTGGAAGGCCCGATGGGGGTGAAGGCCCTCGCGGGCGGGATGGGCATCGACTCGTCCACCGTCACCCGCCAGGTCGCCCCGCTCGTCGACAGCGGCCTGGTCAAGCGCACCTCGCACCCCGAGGACGGCCGGGCCGTGGTGCTGGCGCTGTCCCCGCGCGGCCTGGCCCGTCTGGAGGAGGTCCGCTCCTCGCGGCGCGAGCTGATGGCCCGGGTGACCGAGGGCTGGTCGCAGGAGGAGCGCGAGGTGTTCACCGCGCTGCTGACCCGCTTCAACGGCTCGCTGTCGGAGCTGATGTCCGCCGTCTCCGAGGGCGGCCCGGCCTCCTGAGCCGGCCGGCGCGCGCGCCGCTCCCGCGTCCGCCGCCGCCCTGACGCCTCCCCGACGTTCACGAGGCCGTGTCCGACCTCTTGACCGGGGTGGTGGCACCGGCCGCACCATGGGTGCCGTGGACCGGCGCTCGGGGCGGGATGCGGAGTTCGAGGCCTTCGTCGCGGGCGCGGCGGGGCGGCTGCTGCACGTCGCCGCCCTGCTGACGGCCGAACCCCCGGACGCGGCGCCCGCCGCCCGGCGGATCCTCGCGGGCGCGCTGGCCCGTACGTACGCGCACTGGGCGCGGCTGCGCGACGACGACCCGTACGACCACACCCGCGCCGAGCTGTGCGCCGCGTACGCCCGCACCGCCCGCCGGCTGCCCCGCGGCGGCGGGGTCCTCGCACCGCTGGGCCCGCAGGAGCGGCTGGTGCTGGTGATGCGGATCTACGAGGGTGTCGCGGAGGAGGTCACGGCCGCGCAGCTGGGGCTGCCGCCGGAGCGGGTCGAGGCCGTGTGCAACCGGGCGGTGGCCGTGCTGCGCTCGGCGGCCGCGGCCTCGGCGGAGGCGGCATGAGCCCCCTCGACCGCAAGGAGGCCCAGGTCAGACGGCTGCTCGACGGCCCGCATCCGGCGGTGCCGGCCGGTCTGGCGACGGCGGCCCGGGCGCACGGCAGGCGGCTGCTGCGCCGCCGGCGGGCGCTGCGCCGGTTCGGCTGGGCGCTGCTGTGGGCGGCGGCGGTGGCCTTCACGGTGTGGGCGGCGCTGACCCGGCCCTGGGCCGTCCCGCCGAGCGAGGTCTCGCCGCCCCTGGAGGGCTGGTGACCTCCAGGGGCGGTCCCGGCGGTGCCGGGGTGCCGTGACGGCAGGACCTAGCCGAGGGCCTGGGTGAGGTCCGCGACGAGGTCGTCGGCGTTCTCGATGCCGACGGAGACACGGATCAGGTCCGCGGGGACCTCCAGTGCCGAGCCGGCCACCGAGGCGTGCGTCATCCGGCCCGGGTGCTCGATGAGGGACTCGACGCCGCCGAGGGACTCGGCCAGCGTGAAGATCCTGGTGCGGCCGCAGACCGCGACGGCCTCCTCCTCGCCGCCGGCGACCTGGAAGGAGACCATGCCGCCGAAGTTGCGCATCTGCTTGGCGGCGATCTCGTGGCCCGGGTGCTCGGGCAGGCCCGGGTAGAGGACCTTGGTGACCTTCGGGTGGCGCTTGAGCGCCTCCACGACCTTCGCCGCGTTCTCCGCGTGCCGGTCCATCCGCACGGCCAGCGTCTTGATGCCGCGCAGCACGACCCACGAGTCGAAGGGGCCGGCGACGGCGCCCATCGCGTTCTGGTGGTAGGCCAGCTCCTCGCCCAGGGCCTCGTCGGCCGTGACGAGGGCACCGCCGACGACGTCGGAGTGGCCGCCCATGTACTTGGTCAGCGAGTGCACGACCACGTCGGCGCCGAGCGCCAGCGGCTGCTGGAGGTAGGGGGAGGCGAAGGTGTTGTCCACGACCAGGCGGGCGCCGGCGTCCCGCGCGATCTGGGCGACCATCGCGATGTCGGTGATGCCCAGCAGCGGGTTCGAGGGGGTCTCGACCCAGATGACCTTGGTCTTCGGGGTGAGGGCGGCGCGCACCGAGTCCGCGTCGGAGGTGTCGGCCACCGACCACTCCACGCCCCAGCGGGAGACGACCTTCGCGAAGAGGCGGAACGTGCCGCCGTAGGCGTCGTTCGGGATGACCACGTGGTCGCCCGGGGAGAGCAGCGTACGCAGCAGGCAGTCCTCGGCGGCGAGCCCGGACGCGAAGGCGAGGCCGCGCCGGCCGCCCTCCAGCGCCGCGAGGTTCTCCTCCAGCGCGGTCCGGGTCGGATTGGCGCTGCGGCTGTACTCGTAACCGCCGCGCAGTCCGCCCACGCCGTCCTGCTTGTAGGTGGACACCTGGTAGATGGGCGGTACGACCGCGCCGGTCTGCGGGTCCGCCGTGTTGCCCGCGTGGATCGCGCGGGTCTCGAAGCTCTGGTGCTCGTGGCTGTCGTCGCTCATGAGGCAGATGCTATGCCCCGTCAGCGCCGGGGTCCTCTCCTGGACCGGCCCCGCACGGGCCCGGTGCGCGGCACCCGCCGTTGGCCATTCGGCCGCCCGGTCTGGTTCGCTTGGCGGTATGGAGATTATCTCGGTCCTGATGGGGCTCGCCCTGGTCGCCCTCTTGGTCTGGTCGTTCACACGGGCCCGGCGCGACGGGGGGCTGCGCCTGGTCGCCCCGGGCAGCCCCGATGCCGCCGACCCCGCGGACTACGGGTTCGTACGCCAGGAGGAGCTGGACGTCCGGGTGCCCGGCCCCGACCAGGACCTGATGGACGCTCTGGAGAACGTCCAGCGCACCGGCCACTGGCAGGCCGCGTCCGCCCTGCTCGCCGGCACCCCGAAGGACGGCGAGCGGCGCTGGCAGCGCGTGCAGGCCTTCGGCGGCGCGGCGGCGCTGGACCTGGCGCAGCGGCCCGGGGCCGGCGCGCCGTGGCTGAAGGCCTGGCGGCTGGAGGCGGAGAAGGACGCGGGCGGCGCACAGGTCCACGCGGAGCTGCTGGTGCAGCAGGCGTGGCGGTCCTCCGGCGGGGTGGGTTCGCACGACCACCGGATCATCCTGGAGGAGGCGCGCGAAGCCTGCCGCAAGGCGTCGCTGCTGTCGCCCGGCGACCCGGTCCCCGTCATCACGGAGCTCGCCGTAGCCCGGGGCCTGGGCTACTCGGAGGCGGAGTTCGACGCGCTGTGGGCCCGGGTGATCGACGTGGCCCCGGCGCACATGGGCGCCCACCTGGCCGCCCTGCACTACTGGTGCGAGAAGTGGCACGGCTCGCGGGAGAAGGCCGACGCCTTCGCGCAGGCGGCCGCCGCCCGCGCGCCGCAGGGCTCGCTGCTGGCGGCGCTGCCGCTGTTCTCGGTGTACGAGAACATGCCCGACACGGTCCTGGTCAGCGACTTCGGGCGCACCGCCGTCGTCTCGCGGGCGCTGGAAGGGGCCCTGTACGCGGTGCACCAGGCGCGGGCGGACGACCCGATGCTGGCGCACGTACGGCACCTGCTGCTGTGGTTCCTGGTGGGCACGGGCCGCTGGGCGGAGGCCATGGAGCAGGTCCGGCACGTCGACGGCTACGTCGGCGCCCTGCCCTGGTCGGCCTCGGCGGACCCGGCGGCCGCGTACGCGGTGGCCCGGGCGATGGCGGTGGCCGGCTACGAGGCCAACGGCGGCTCCCCGGCAACGCTGCCGCACTGACCCGCGGTACGGGGCGGACGGCCGCGTCCGCCCCCGGCCGCTCCCCCACCGGCACCCCCGCTCGCAGGCCGGCGGCGGCGGGCCATAAGGTGCGCGTGAACATTGCATCATGTGCGCGTCAATAAAGCGCACCATTCCTGGGGGACCCCATCCACATGGGCGCTTCGCTGCGCGCTCTGCGCGCCCTTGTCCTGCTCGCCGGCTTCTATCTGCTCGGCGTCATCCTGCTCGCCCTGCTCGCACTCGCCGACTGGGCCACTTTCACCTGGCTGCACGGCCCCGTCGCGGGGAAGATCGTCATCGTGTCGGTGGTCCTCGCCGTCCCGATCGTGCGCGGCATGTTCATGCTCCGCACCCCCAAGGAGGACCCGCTCCCCGGCGTCCCCGTCACCGAGGCGCGGGAGCCCGCCCTGTGGCGGACGGTCCGCGACGTCGCCGACCAGGTCGGCACCCGCGCCCCCGACGAGATCGTCCTGATCGACGAGGTCAACGCGGCCGTCGCCGAGGACGCCCGGCTGCTCGGCCTGCGGTCCGGCACCCGCCGCCTCTACATCGGCCTGCCCCTGATGACGGGCCTGGACGAGATGCAGCTGCGCGCCGTGCTCGCCCACGAGATGGGCCACTACGCCAACCTCGACACCCGCCTCACCCCGCTGATCGCCCGCGGCCGCGCCCAGCTGATCCGCACCATCGGCCACTTCCACGACCGCGCCGCCGGCACGGAGGCCAAGGAGCGCGCCAGGCAGGAGAAGCGCGCCGGGAAGCGCCTCGCCAAGGGCAAGAAGGCCAAGGAGATCGACACCGGCGGCGCGGGCATCACCTACCGCACCATGGCGAAGATCTACACCGCCTACGCCGAGTTCTACATGCGCGCCACCCTCTCCTCCGCCCGCCGCCAGGAGCTGGCCGCCGACCTCGCCTCCGTCCGCGTCGCGGGCCGCGACTCCGCCGCCTCCGCACTGCGCGAACTGAACGCCATCGGCTCCGCGCACGACTTCTACATGAGCTCGTACGCCACCCTCGGCGTCGGCGCCGGCCTGCTGCCGCGCCCCGGCCAGGTCTTCGGCGGGCTCCGGCAGCTCCTCGACGCGCGCTCCGCCGAGCTGGAGGACCTGCGCCGCGAGCTGTCCACGGAGCCCGCCTCCCCGTACGACTCCCACCCCGCGCTCGCCGAGCGCGTGGCCCGCATCGAGGCCCTGCCCGACGACGGCCGCGCCGGCCAGGCGGCCCGCCCGGCCCTGGAACTGCTGTCCTCCCCGCAGGAGGCGCTGGCCGCGCTGGAGCAGGCGGTCCTCACCCCCGAGGCCCTCGCGCTCACCCGCCTGGACTGGGAGGACCTCGTCCACCAGGCGATGACCACGTACGCCGGCCGGACCGCGCGGGAGGTCGGCGAGGCCCTCGCCGCCGAGGGCGCGGGCCCCGGCCTCGCCGCATTCCTCGACGCGGTCGACGCCGACCCGGCGGTGCGCTGGCGGATCGCCGACCGCTTCCCGAAGTCCGAGGAGGCACAGGCCGCGACCGGCCGCACGGCCCGCGAGTTCGCCCGGCCAGTCGTCCGGCGCGCCCTCGTCCGGCTGGTCACCGTCGAACTGCTCGCCCGCGGCGCCGCCCGCTGGCAGCTGTCCTGGTCGGCCCCGGCCGTCCTCTCCTACCCCGTTCCCGGTTTCGAGGACGAGCTCGGCCCCGCCCTGGACGCGGCCGTCGCCGACCAGCCCGACACCGAACTCCTGCGGAAGCTGGTGCTCGCCCCGTGACCGTCGTACTCATCGCCCTCGCCGCCCTGCTGCTGGCCGTCGCCTGCTGGGTCCTGCGCGGGGTGTACCTCATCCGCAAGGCCAAGCGCCTGGAGGCCGAGATCGGGGCCCTGGACGCGCGGGCCGAGGCCGGCGAAGCCGACGAGGAGGCCCGCAAGGCGGCCGCCGTCGTCGCGCTGGGCTTCGTCGCGGAAGCCGACCTCGACACCGACCACCCGGCGCCGGTCCCGGCCGAGCGCCTCGCCGTCCTGGAGGCCGTCCGCTCGGGCGACTGGGAGGCGGCGGCCGCGTACGTCGAGGCCGCCGGGAAGGACTGGCAGGAGCGGCTGGAGCGGGTGCGCCCGCTGGCCGAGGCGGCCGCCGAGGACGACGCGTGGCTGCTGGCCTGGCGCGCCGCCCGCCCCGGCGACCCCACGGCGGCGCTCGTCAACGCCGACACCAGCGTGATGGTGGCCTGGAACGTACGCGGCAGCCAGTCCGGCAGCCGCACCACGCAGGAACAGTTCCGGCTCTTCCACGAGCTGCTGACCAAGGCCCAGGCCGACGCGCACGAGGCGCAGGAGCTGGCCGACCCCGCGGACCCCACCCCGTACGTCGTCGAGCAGGCCATCGGCATGGGTCTGGGCTACTCGCACGAGCGCTACCGGGAGCTGTGGGAGCGGATCACCGAGCGCGCCCCGAGGCTCCTGTGGTCGCACGTCGCGGGCCTTCAGTACTGGTGCGCGAAGTGGCAGGGCTCGCACGAGCTGGCCATGGACTTCGCCCGCGCGTCGGCGGCCGCCGGCGAGCCGGGCGACCTGCTCACCCTGCTCCCCCTCATGGCCCACTTCGAGCAGGAGACCTACGAGGACGACCTCCTGCCGGAGACGTACTACAAGGAGCCGGAGATCGTCGCCGCGGCCGACGCGGCGCTCGCCGACCTGGCCGCCGCCGGCAACGAGCACCCCGGCACCCCGCGGATGCGGCACATGCTGGCCTACCTGCTGTTCTGGCAGGACCGGGACGCGGAGGCGGTCGAGCAGTTCCGCCACGTCGACGGGTACATCGGCGCCGCGCCGTGGACCTACGCCGGGTCGCCGAAGCGGCGCTACCTGTACGCCCGCGACTGGGCGGTGGACGTGACCACGCCGGCGGGGTAACGCGCCGGAGCGGTGACGGCGCCGCGTCGGCGGAACGGAAGGGGGCGGGCCGGGGAATCCCCGCCCGCCCCCGGCCGTTGTCCCTCCCACAAGGAGGGAATCCATGTTCTCGTACCGCCGCACCCCCGAGCTCCCCACCCGCGAGGAAGCCATCGAGGGCCGCGCAGAAGCACCGTTCTCGCTGCCCGAGCGCCACACCGTCCTCGGCAACCCGCTGTCCGGCCCCTACCCGGAAGGCCTGGAGGTCGCCGACTTCGGCCTGGGCTGCTTCTGGGGCGCCGAGCGCAAGTTCTGGCAGACCCCCGGCGTGTGGACCACCCTGGCCGGCTACCAGGGCGGCTACACCGAGAACCCGCTGTACGAGGAGGTGTGCTCCGGCGGGACCGGCCACACCGAGGTCGTCCGCGTGGTCTTCGACCCGGCCCAGGTCTCCTACGAAGCCCTCCTGAAGCTGTTCTGGGAGTCCCACGACCCCACCCAGGGCTTCCGCCAGGGCAACGACGTCGGCACCCAGTACCGCTCGGCCGTCTACACCCACTCCCCCGCCCACCAGGCGGCCGCCGAGGCCTCCCGCGCGGCGTACCAGAAGGTCCTCACGTCCTCCGGCTACGGCGAGATCACCACGGCCGTCCTCCCCGCGGCGGACCGCCCCTTCTGGCCGGCGGAGCCGTACCACCAGCAGTACCTCGACAAGAACCCCGGCGGCTACTGCGGCATCGGCGGCACGGGCGTCTCCTGCCCGATCGGCGTGGCCCCGGCGGGATGATCCCCCGGGCGCCGGCCGGGCCGGGGGTCAGATGGTCGAGGCGTCGATGACGAAGCGGTAGCGGACGTCGCTGGCCAGGACGCGTTCGTACGCCTCGTTGATCTCCTCGGCGCGGATCACCTCGACCTCCGAGCCCAGGCCGTGCCGCGCGCAGAAGTCCAGCATCTCCTGGGTCTCGGCGATGCCGCCGATCATCGACCCGGCGAGGGTCTTGTTGCCGCCGATGACGGAGAACAGGTTCAGCGCCACCGGCTCCTCGGGGGCGCCCACGTTCACGAGTGCGCCGCCCACCCGCAGCAGGGACAGGTAGCGGTCCAGGCCGAGCGGCGCCGACACCGTGGACAGGATCAGGTCGAAGCTGCCCTTGAGCTCCTCGAAGGTGGCCGCGTCGCTCGTGGCGTAGTAGTGGGAGGCGCCCAGCTTCAGGCCGTCCTCCTTCTTGCGCAGCGACTGGGACAGGACGGTCACCTCCGCGCCGAGCGCGGCGGCGATCTTCACGCCCATGTGGCCGAGCCCGCCGAGGCCGACGACCGCGACCTTCTTGCCCGGGCCCGCCTGCCAGTGCCGCAGCGGCGAGTACAGGGTGATGCCGGCGCACAGCAGCGGCGCGGCGACGTCGAGGGAGAGGCCCTCGGGGATGCGGACGGCGTAGTTCTCGTCGACGACGAGGTGCGTGGAGTAACCGCCGTAGGTGGGCTCGCCGTTGCGGTCGAGGGCGTTGTAGGTGCCCGTCGCGCCCTTCACGCAGTGCTGCTCCTGCCCGGCCAGGCAGTACTCGCACTCCCGGCAGGAGTCGACCATGCAGCCGACGCCCACCCGGTCGCCGACCGCGAACCGGGAGACGCCCGGGCCGACTTCGGTGACCACACCGGCGACCTCGTGGCCCGGGACCATCGGGAAGATGCCCTCGCCCCAGCCGTCGCGGGCCTGGTGGATGTCGGAGTGGCAGATGCCGGCGTACTTGACCTCGATGAGGACGTCGTGCTCGCCGACCGGGCGGCGCGGGATCGTGGTGCGCTCCAGCGGGGCCTTGGGGGCGGGGGCGGCGTAGGCGGCTGCCTGGGTGACGGACATGGGGTGCTCTCCTCGGACGAGGACGCCGCGGGGGCCGCGCCGCGTGGTGCGGGTGGCGCGTGCCGTGGCGTCCGTTCTGCGATGTCCCCCACGATGCCCCGGTCCGTGCGGCGCACCCAGCCCCCTGCTGAGCCTAGGACTGCCGGACCTACCCCTGGCGGGGTCAGGATGAGCTCCGTTCCCGGTGCTCCCGACGGGGATACTTGCGGTATGGACCAGCTTGATCAGCGAGCCGAACTCGGGGACTTCCTGCGCAGCTGCCGCGCGCGGCTGCGCCCCGCCGACGTGGGCCTGCCCGACCACGGCCGGCGCCGCCGGGTGCCCGGTCTGCGGCGCGAGGAGCTGGCGCAGCTGGCCGGGGTGTCGGTGGCGTACTACACGCGGCTGGAGCAGGGGCACGGGCAGAACGTGTCGGCGGAGGTGCTCGACGCCATCGCTCGGGCGCTGCGCCTGAGCGGTACCGAGTCGGCGCACCTGAACCACCTGGCGAGCCCCCGTACCCGCCGGCGCGGCCGCTCCGCCCGGCCGCAGCAGGTCCGGCCGGAGCTGCGCACGCTGCTGGCCGCGATGGAGGGCGTACCGGCGTACCTCGTGGGGCGGCGGCAGGACGTGATCGGCTGGAACCCGCTCGCGGCGGCGGTCTTCGGGGACTTCGGGGCGCTGCCGGTGGCGGAGCGGAACCTGGTGCGGCTGGTGTTCCTGGACGAGGCGACGGCCGAGCTGTACGCGGACTGGGAGTGCCGGGCGTGCGAGGTGGTCAGCAACCTGCGCCTGTACGCGGGCCAGCACCCGGACGACGAGCGGCTGTCGGCGCTGGTCGGGGAACTGTCGGTGAAGAACGAGGAGTTCCGCCGGCTGTGGGCGGCGCACACGGTGGCGGACAAGACGCACGGGGTGAAGCGGCTGCGGCACCCGATCGTGGGCGAGCTGGAGCTGTCCTTCGAGACGCTGACGCTGCCAGACGACCCGGCGCAGTTCCTGGTGACGTACCACGCCGAGCCGGGCTCGCCGTCGGCGGACGCGCTGCGGCTGCTGTCGTCCTGGACGGCGCCGTCGCCGCTGTCGTCCCCGCGGCCCGCCGAGGAGCGGGCGTAGGCCCCGGCGGGGACCGAGGTCAGGGCCGGGGCCTGAGCTGGGGCCTGGGCCTGGGCCGGGGTCAGAGCTTGAGCTGGAAGAGGCCCGCGCCGCGTTCGCGGTGGTAGCCGAGGGATTCGTTCACGGCCCGCATCGGGGTGTTCTCGTCCGCCACGGTGGTGCCGATCCGGCGCAGCCCGGGCAGGTGCTCGGCGGCGTACGCCTCCATGCGCACCTTGACCGCGCGGCCCAGGCCGTGGCCGCGGTGGGCGGGGACGACGACGGTGTCGTACTGGAGGGCGCGCGGGCCCCGGGGGTCCGGGAGCACCAGGGCGGTGTACGCGGCCACCTCTCCGGCGGGGGTGACGGCCGCGACCACGGTGATCTCGCCGCCCCGGTCGAGGACCAGCCGCTGGGCGCCGTGCACCCGTTCGGCGGTCCAGGGCTGGAAGGTCTCCTCGCTGTCCCCGCTCGGGGCGTCCTCCATGGCCCCGTGGGCGACGGCGGTGGCCGGGGCCCAGGCGTCGGGCACCAGGCCGGGCCAGACGTGGAGCTCGTAGCCGGGGATGGCGGGGAGCTGCGGGGGGCCGTCCTGGCCGAGTTCGCGTACGTACCAGCCCATGGTGAGGACGTTCTCGAAGCCGAGGGACTCCGCGAAGGCCTGGCCGGGGCCGCCGAGGTCGGTGACGGTGGTGACGGAGGTGCGGCCCTGGTCGAGGAGCTCGCGGTGGACCCGCTGCCACAGGGCGGTGCCGACGCCGCGCCGGCGGGCGTCGGGCCGTACGGTCAGCTCGTCGAGGAAGGCGGTGTGGGTGTTGCCGCGTTCGGTGAAGAGGAGCAGGGCGGCCTGCCCTTCGCCGTCGCCGGCCGCCCAGTGCGCCAGGCGGCCGCGCTGCGGCGGGACCCTGAGCCGTCCGGCGGCTTCGAGGCGTGAGGGGGCGGGCAGCGCGGGCAGGGCGGCGGCGTCGGTGGCGTGGGCGGCGGTCTGGACCGCCCACCAGGTGTCCACCTCGGCGTCGGTCGGGGGGACGGACAGCGGGCTGATCTTCGTCATGCCAGGACCCTAAGCGCTTCCCCCGTGAACCCGACTGGGCTTTTCCGGCGGCGGGTTGGCGGTTCGCGCCCCTTGGACGCCGGACGGCGGGGATCCCTTCCGGGCTCCCCGCCGTCCGTTACGTCTCGCGTGCCGTGCCGCGTCGGATCAGGCCGACGGGCCGGCCTTCCACTCGGCCCAGGACATGTTCCAGCCGTTGAGGCCGTTGTCGGGCTTGATGGTCTTGTCCGGGGAGTTCACCACGGTGACGACGTCGCCGATGAGCGAGTTGTCGAAGAACCAGGCGCCGGGCTGGTTGGGGTCGTTGGCGCCCTTGGCGTCGTTCAGGCCGACACAGCCGTGGCTGGTGTTGACCTTGCCGAAGATCGAGTCGGCGCCCCAGTAGTTGCCGTGGATGAAGGTGCCGGACGTGGACAGCCGCATCGCGTGCGGGACGTCCTTGATGTCGTACTCGCCCTTGCCCTCCTTGTTCGTGAAGCCGACGGTGGACCCGTCCATGCGGGTCTCCTTGAACTTCTCGGAGATCACCATCTGGCCGTTGTAGGTCGGGTTCTCGGGGGAACCGGCCGAGATGGGGATGGTCTTGAGGACCTGTCCGTCACGGGTGACCGTCATCGTCTTGGCCTTCACGTCGACGGTGGAGACCTGGCTCCGGCCGACCTTGAAGGTGACGGTCTTGTTCTGCGCGCCGACGATGCCGGGCGCGCCCTGCACGCCCTGGAGGGCGAGCTTCAGGGTGACGGTGGAGTTCGCCTGCCAGTACTGCTCGGGGCGGAAGTCGAGCCGCTGGTTGCCGAACCAGTGGCCGACGACCTCCTGGCCGCTGCTGGACGTGACGCTGATGGCCGCCTGGACGGCCTTCTGGTCCTTGATCGGCTTGTTGAAGGTGATCGAGACCGGCATGCCCACGCCGACCGTCTCGCCGTCGTCCGGGACGAAGGAGCCGATGAAGCTGTTCTCCGGGGAGAGGGTGGTGAAGGTGGCGTTCTCGTGCGCCTCGCGCCCGGCCGCGTCCTTGGCGGTCGCCGTCAGGGCGTACTTCGTGGAACGCTTCAGCGCGGCGTCCGGCTTCCAGCTCTTGCCGTCGCCGGCGATCTTGCCGGCGACGGGGGTGCCGTCCGAGCTCTTCAGCTCGACCTTGGTGAGCGTGCCGTCGCTGACGGCGACGTTCGTCCCGTCGTTCAGCGGGACGTTGGCGGAACCGTCCTTGGGCGTGATGGCTATTCGGGCCTTGGAGGCGTCCTTGGCCGCTGCCGCGTCGACCTCCGCCTGTGACTTGCCTGCCTCGGCGCTGCCCTGCGGCTTGTCGGCACCCCCGTCGTTGCAGGCCGAAAGCATCAGTACGCCACCGAGCACGGCGGACACGGCCACCAGGGACCTTCTCCGTCGCATGCTGTACGTCCTCACACGTCACTCCATCGTTGCCGGAAACCCCGGGCTGCTATCCCGGGGTCGGGCCGGGCAGGGGGCGTCGCCCCCTGCTCGTCCTGACAACGCGTTAACGACGCGGTTCGGTTCCACATTCCGTTCGAATGTGCGCAACCCCACGGTCAGGCGTTGTCGGCCCCTTCCTCGAAGTCTCCATCTTCCTCGTCGAGGTCCCACTCCAGGGAGTCGGGGTCGTATTCGACCGGTTCGCTGCTCCAGGAGGCCTGGGCCAGCTCGACGCCGGTGAGCTCGGCGACGAGGTCGGTGGGGTCGACGAGGTAGGCCAGCGCCTCCGCTTCGTCCTCCATGACGGCCGATTCCGCGTGCGCGCGCTCCTCGTCCGGCATGAACTCGTCGGCCTTGATGTGGGCGAGGGCCGCGCCGGTGAGGGCGTCGGAGTCCGACACCTCCAGCACCAAATCCACTCGAAGCCGTACGTATCGTGATTCATCAGAAGGGTTCATACGACGGAGAGTAAGCCCGCGACAGCCTCGACTTTCCCGCGACCCGCCCCTTTCACTAGCATCTGCGCACACGGCCAATTCGCTGCTTCCGCAAGGGGGATCGCACCGTGTCCGCACGTCGGCCTCTGCTCACCGCTCTCGGAGCGACCACCCTCCTCGCCGCCCTCTGGTTCGTCCCGTCGGCGAACGCCACCGCCCCCGGCCTGCCGGAGGGCACTTCGGGCGGCGCACCCGCCGCCGCCAACACCGGAACCGTCTCGGGCACCAGGAACGACCCCGGTACGGGTACGGGTACGGGAACCATCGCCGGCGTCCCCGGCGTCACCGGTGTCTCCGGCGTCGCCGACGGGCGGCCCGCCGGTGTCACCGTCCTCTCCCTGGCCGACACCGGCAGCGTGGACACCACCCCGTACGTGCTAGGCGGCACCCTCTGCCTGGGCCTCGGGGCGGGCTTCGTCACCTACTCCGTACGCCGCTCCCGCAGCCTGTAGGCACGGCGAAGGGCCGCACCCCCGGCGGGGTGCGGCCCTTGCGCTCGGGCGCCGGTCCGTCAGGCCAGCGGACCCGTCACCGGCTCCACGGCCGCAACGAGGCCGCCCGCGCGGACGAAGGCGTCGGCGGCGGCCAGGTCGGGCGCGAGGAAGCGGTCCGGGCCGGGGCCCTCCACGCCCGCCGCCCGCACGGCCGCGATGGCGGCCTGGCTGGCCGGCGCCGGAGTGAGCCCGTGGCGCAGCTCGATGGCGCGGGTGGCCGCGTACAGCTCGATGGCGATGATCCGGGTCAGGTTGTCGACCGCGGTACGGAGCTTGCGCGCCGCCGACCAGCCCATGGAGACGTGGTCCTCCTGCATGGCGGAGGACGGGATGGAGTCGGCGGAGGCCGGCACGGCGAGCCGCTTCATCTCGCTGACCAGGGCGGCCTGCGTGTACTGGGCGATCATCAGGCCGGAGTCGACGCCGGCGTCGTCCGCGAGGAACGGCGGCAGGCCGTGCGAGCGGTTCTTGTCGAGCAGGCGGTCGGTGCGCCGCTCGGCGATGGAGCCGAGGTCCGCGGCGGCGATGGCCAGGAAGTCCAGTACGTAGGCCACGGGCGCTCCGTGGAAGTTGCCGTTGGACTCCACGCGGCCGTCGGGCAGGACCACCGGGTTGTCGACGGCGGCGGCCAGCTCGCGGGAGGCGACGAGAGCGGCGTGCGCCATCGTGTCGCGGCCGGCGCCGGCGACCTGCGGGGCGCAGCGCACGGAGTAGGCGTCCTGCACGCGCGGGGCGGACTCCTCCTGGAAGTGCCCGGTCAGCCCGGAGCCCTTCAGCACGGCGGCCATGTTGGCGGCGGAGGCACCCTGGCCGGGGTGCGGGCGGATGGCGTGCAGCTCGGGGGCGAGCACCTTCTCGGTGCCGAGCAGCGCCTCCAGGGTGAGCGCGGCGGTGATGTCGGCGGAGGTGTAGAGCGTCCGCAGGTCGGCGAGGGCCATCACCAGCATGCCGAGCATGCCGTCGGTGCCGTTGAGGAGGGCGAGGCCCTCCTTCTCGCGGAGCTCGACGGGCTCGATGCCGTGCTCGGCGAGCAGCTCTCCGGCGGGGCGGACGGTGCCGTCGGGGCCTTCGGCGTCACCCTCGCCCATGAGCGCGAGGGCGCAGTGGGAGAGCGGCGCGAGGTCGCCGGAGCAGCCGAGGGAGCCGTACTCGTGGACGACGGGGGTGATCCCGGCGTTGAGCAGGTCGGCCATGGTCTGGGCGATCGAGGGCCGCACGCCGGTGTGCCCGGAGGCCACGGTCTTCAGGCGCAGGAACATCAGGGCGCGGACGACCTCCCGCTCGACGCGCGGGCCCATGCCGGCGGCGTGCGAACGGACGATGTTGCGCTGGAGCTGCGCGCGCAGCTCGGGGCTGATGTGCCGGGAGGCGAGCGCCCCGAAGCCGGTGGAGACCCCGTAGACGGGCTCGGGCTTGGCGGCGAGCGCGTCGACGATCTCACGGGCGCGGCCGAGCGCTTCCAGCGCCTCGGCGGACAGCTCGACGCGCGCGTTGCCGCGGGCGACGGCGATGACGTCCTCGGCGGTGGTCCCGGACGTCCCCAACACGACAGTGTGCATATCCATATTCAGCACCCTACGGACTGAATCCCTTCATGTCACCCCTCTGATTTCCAGCGCCTGAGCCGCCCCCACCCCGCCCCCACCCCGCCGGCGCCTGAGCCGCACCCGCCCGGCCCCGCCGCCGCTTGAGCCGCACCCACCCGGCCCCACCACCGCTTGAGGCGCGGGGGTCCGGCCCCGCCGCCGCTTGAGCCGCACCACCCAGCCCGGCCGCCGCTTGAGGCGCGGGGGTCCGGGGGCGGAGCCCCCAGGAGGGGTCCGGGGCGGAGCCCCGGGGAACGGGCGAAGGGCGGGTAGGGGGCCGGCCCGCGCAGCGGCACCCGCAGCCCCGGCGCACCCGCGCCGCCGGCCCGGGGCCGAGTACGCCGACCCGCCGCCGGCCCGGCGACCGGCACCCGTACCGGCCACCCGCCCGGCTCACCGCCGCCCGCGGAACCGCCTCCGCTCCCCCGGCAGCTCCCGCGCGGCAGCCGCATCGGCCATCCGGACCACCGCCGTATCGCGCCCCGCGACCACCGGCCCCGCCGACCTCGCCGCCTTCGCCTTGTACTGCGCGGCGTCCGCCAGCCGGAACAGCCGCCGCGAGGACTTCACCGGCCCGATCGGGTCCCCCGTGGAGGCGACCCCGCACGCCACGCCCTCCCCCAGCTCCAGCTCGGCGGCCCGCCGGCACACCTCCCCGGTGACCCGGACCACCTCGTCCGCCGACGGCCCCACGCTGACCAGGCAGAACTCGTCCCCGCCCAGCCGCGCGACCAGCGCCCCCGCCAGCATCGCCCCGCACAGGCTCAGCACCGACCCGAACCGCTCCAGCAGCTGGTCGCCCGTCGCGTGCCCGAGGGTGTCGTTGACCCGCTTGAGGCCGTTCAGGTCGCACACCACCAGGCTCACCACCGCCCCGCTGCGCCGGTGCTCCTCCAGGGCCTCGTCGAGCCGCATGTCCACGGCCCGCCGGTTGGCCAGGCCGGTCAGCGGATCGGTGAAGGCCAGCCGCCGGGCCTCCTCCAGGCGCTCGTTCTGCGCGAGCCCGGCCGCCACCACCGCCGCCAGCACCGCCGCGAAGTCGGCGTCGTCCTCGTCGAAGTCCGGCAGGCCCTCGTCCCGGGCCACGTACAGCTCGCCCCAGGCCCGGCCGCTGAGCACGATCGGGGCGACCACGCACGTACCGCGCCCCCGCCGGCGCAGGGCCTCGCCGCGCCGCCCGGGCCGGTCGCCGACGGCGCTCTCCACCCAGGGGTGCGGGCCGCCGCCGCCCGCCCAGCGCGCGTGCAGGAACTCGGCGATCTCGGGGAAGTCGTGCACCGGGTAGGACTCGTCCTCGGGGAACTCCTCCTCCCCGGGCCGCAGCTCGCCCTCGTTGACGAGGACCCGCAGCCGGCCCCGTTCGCGTTCCCAGGCGGAGATCGCGGCGAACGAGCCGTCCATCGCCAGCCGGGCGCTCCGGGCGGCGGCCCGGACGCTGTCCCGTGGCGCGCAGGCCGCCGCCATGGCCTGAGCGAGGCCTACGACGGCCCGCAGCCGCCCGTCAACTCCCATCACCCCACACTAGGGACTTTTATCCGATTAAGTGATGATGGACGCCCCTCCGGGTGATCCTGGACCGCATCCGCCGGCCGGGCGGCCCGCCGGTCCCCCGGCCCCCGCCCTACTGCCCCGGCCAGTTCGGCTTCCGCTTCTCGTTGAACGCCGCCACGCCCTCCGCCCGGTCCCCGGAGAAGGCCACCGTCCGCCAGGCCGCGTCCTCGATCTCCAGCCCGGCCGCCAGGTCCATCCCGTGCCCGAGCCGCAGCGCCCGCTTGGCCGCGCGCAGTCCCACGGGGGAGTTCGCGGCCATGGTCAGCGCCAGCTCCAGGGCCCGCGTACGGTCCTCTCCCGCCGGGGCCACCTCGTCGACCAGGCCCAGCGACAGCGCCTCGGCGGCCTCCACCCGGCGGGCCGTGAAGATGAGCTCCGCCGCCCGCGCCGCGCCGACCCGCCGCGGCAGCAGCTGCGTACCGCCGCCGCCCGGGATCACGCCCACCGACACCTCGGGCAGTCCGACCACGGCCGTCTCGTCGGCCACGATCACGTCGCAGGCCAGCGCCAGTTCGAAGCCGCCGCCCAGGGCGAAGCCGTGCACCGCCGCGACCGTCGGCATCGGCAGCTCCAGCACGCCCCCGTACGCCCCCCGGGTGGTGGGCCGCTGCCGCACCAGCTCGGCGTCGGACAGCGAGTTGCGCTCCTTGAGGTCCGCGCCCACGCAGAAGGCCCGCTCGTGGGTGGAGCTCAGTACGACGACCCGTACGCCGGGGTCCGCGGCGAGCGCGTCGCACGCGGCGGAGACCGAGCGGGCCATCTCCGTCGAGACGGCGTTCATCGCCTTGGGGCGGTCCAGCACCAGCTCCGCGACCACCCCGCCGTCACCGTGCCGCCGTACCGCCACGAACTCCCCGAAACGGCTCTCGCTCACGCCCACGGCGCACTCTCCCCGCAAATGGTTAACGAACGTTACCCGGGGATCCTAGGTGTCCGCCGCGTCAGCGACCAGGGCTCCACGACGCCCAGTCCGCGCACCGGCCGCTGCCACATCGGCTGGAGCGCGAAGCGGTAGGCGCCGCCGCCCTCCTCGGTCTCGGCGTCCTTCTCGGACTTCGGCGCGGCCCCCGTCCGGCTCAGCTCCTCGGCCATCGCCCCGTCCACCAGTACGGCGTCCTTGGGGGCTATGGAGGTCAGCCGGCTCGCCAGGTTCACCGTGGTCCCGAAGACGTCACCCATGCGGGTCGTCACCGTCCCGAAGGCGATGCCCACCCGCAGCTCGGGCATCTGCGGGTCCGCCTCCATCGTCTCGATCAGCCGCAGCGCGATCTCCGCCGCCGTCGCCGCGTCGTCGGCGCAGTACAGCACCTCGTCGCCCAGCGTCTTGATCAGCCGGCCGCCGTGCGCGGCCACCAGGTCCGCCGCCGTCGTCTCGAAGGCCTCGACGAGCTCGCCGAGCTCCTCCTCCTCCAGCCGGCGCGTGAGCCGGGTGAAGCCGACCAGGTCCGCGAAGCCCACCGCGAGGCGCCGGTCGACCATCTCCTCGTCGTCGGCGACCTGCACCACGCGGCCGGTCGCGGCCGCCAGCTGGCGCCGCCACACGTAGACGAGGAACTCCTCCAGCTCCGGCAGCAGCAGCTCGACCAGCGGGTACGTGACCTCCGTACGGGTCATGCCCGGCTCCGGCGGCTCCGTCAGCCCCTCCAGGAAGGAATCGATCTGCCATTCGGCCAGCCGGGCGGTGGTCTGCCCGGTGGACCGCGCCACCTGCACCGCCATCGGCTCGCTCAGCAGCCCCGCCTCCACCAGACCGGCCAGCCGCCGCAGCGCCAGCACGTCCGCCTCCGTCAGGGCCTTCGCCTGCCCGATGTCCGCGAAGCCCATGGCCCGCCAGAAGCGGGAGGCCAGCTCCATCGACACCCCGGCGCTGCGGGCCGCCTGGAACGGCGTGTACCGCCGCTCGGCGCCCAGGATCAGCTGCTCCAGGCGGATGGCGAGCGGGTCGGCCGTCGGCTGGGCCGCGTGGTCGACCTCGTGGAACGGGGCGTGCCGGTCCCGCCCGATCGGGGTGCCGGGACCGCCCGCCGGACCGGACCCGGACGGGCTGGACGCAGAGTCGTCGACGGTCAAGGGCCGCCTCCTGTCCATTCCGTGCGCGCTGCCGAACCGGGTGATCACCGGGAGGACCGGGATCGCCTAAACCATACGGCAGGTGTGCCGTAGCTCACTCCCCCAGTTCCGGCCCCGGCCCCGATCGAGCCACCCCGGCCCCGCCGGCGTCCGCGGCGGGCCCCGGCGGCGGCCCGCGGGAGGTCCGGGGCCCGGAGCCGGGCCCGCGGCGGCACCCGGACCCCGCGTGACCCTCGGACCTAGCGCACGGACCTCAGGTGGACCACGTCCCCCGCCCCCACCGCCTCCCGCGCGTCGTCGGCCGTGCGGATCACCAGCCGCCCGTCCGCGTCCACCGCTTCGGCCGTTCCGGTGAGCTCGCGCCCGCCCGGCAGGTCAGCCCGGACATGACGGCCCAGCGTCGCGCAGCCGGCCGCGTACGCCTCCTGGAGCCCGCTGTCCGCCGGGTCGCCGGCGGCGTCGCGCCAGCGCCCGTACCACTCCTCCAGCGACCGCAGCACGGCCTTCAGGAGCGGCTCCCGGTCGGTCACCGCCGCCTTGGCCAGGGTCAGCGACCCGGCGCCCGGTACGGGGAGCTCGTCCTCCGTGAGGGTGACGTTGAGGCCGATCCCGAGGACGACCCCGCCCTCGACCCGCTCGGCGAGGATGCCGCCGGCCTTGCGTTCCTCCCCCTCCACGCTCACCAGCAGGTCGTTCGGCCACTTGAGCGCGGTGTCCACGCCGGCGCCCCGCCCCAGCCCGGCCGCCGTGGCCACCCCGGCCAGCAGCGGCAGCCAGCCCCACCGCTCCTGCGGTACGTCCGCGCCCGGCTTGAGCAGCACGGAGAAGAACAGCCCCGACCGCGGCGGAGCCACCCAGCTGCGGTCGAGCCGGCCCCGTCCGGCGGTCTGCTCCTCGGCGACCAGCACGGCGCCCTCGGGCAGCTCCGCGGCCCGCGCCGCGAGATCGGTGTTGGTGGACCCGGTGGCGGCGACGACCTCCAGGGAGGTCCACAGGCCGTCGGGGCTGACGAGCGCCCGCGAGAGGGCGGTGGCGTTCAGTGGCGGGCGCTCCAGGCTCGACCAGCGTCCCGGGCCCGCTCCGGCTGAAGCATCTTGTGGAGTCATGCAAGCAAATGTAGGTGTGTCAAACGCCGCACTGCCGAGCGCCATGCCCGCCGATACGCTACGCACCAGTAGCCAGCAGCAGTCAATCAATTGACCAGGCAGTTGACACCACACAGGGAGCCGCGACCCCGATGTCCCAACCCTCAGAGCCGATCGACATGCACACGACCGCGGGCAAGCTCGCGGACCTGCGGCGCCGCGTCGAGGAAGCCACGCACGCCGGTTCCGAGCGCGCCGTCGAGAAGCAGCACGCCAAGGGCAAGCTGACGGCACGTGAGCGCGTGGCGTTGCTGCTGGACGAGGGGTCCTTCGTAGAGCTGGACGAGTTCGCCCGGCACCGGTCGACCAACTTCGGACTGGAGAAGACCCGCCCGTACGGCGACGGCGTCGTGACCGGCTACGGCACGGTGGACGGCCGCCCGGTGGCCGTGTTCTCGCAGGACTTCACCGTCTTCGGCGGCGCCCTCGGCGAGGTGTACGGGCAGAAGATCATCAAGGTGATGGACTTCGCCCTGAAGACCGGCTGCCCGGTCGTCGGCATCAACGACTCCGGCGGTGCCCGCATCCAGGAGGGCGTCAGCGCGCTCGGCATGTACGGCGAGATCTTCCGCCGCAACGTGCACGCCTCGGGCGTGATCCCGCAGATCAGCCTGGTCGTGGGGCCCTGCGCGGGCGGCGCCGTGTACTCGCCGGCCATCACCGACTTCACGGTCATGGTCGACCAGACCTCGCACATGTTCATCACCGGCCCGGACGTCATCAAGACGGTCACCGGCGAGGACGTCGGCTTCGAGGAGCTGGGCGGGGCGCGCACCCACAACGCCACCTCGGGCGTCGCCCACCACATGGCCGGGGACGAGAAGGACGCGATCGAGTACGTCAAGTCGCTCCTGTCGTACCTGCCGTCTAACAACCTGTCCGAGCCGCCCGCCTTCCCGGAGGAGGCGGACACGGAGGTCACCGACGCCGACCTGGAGCTCGACGTCCTGATCCCGGACAGTGCGAACCAGCCGTACGACATGCACACTGTCATCGAGCACGTGCTGGACGACGCGGAGTTCCTGGAGACGCAGTCCCTGTTCGCCCCGAACATCCTCACCGGTTTCGGCCGGGTCGAGGGGCACCCGGTGGGCGTGGTCGCCAACCAGCCGATGCAGTTCGCCGGCTGCCTGGACATCGACGCCTCCGAGAAGGCCGCGCGGTTCGTCCGGACGTGCGACGCCTTCAACATCCCGGTGCTGACGTTCGTCGACGTCCCGGGCTTCCTGCCCGGCACCGACCAGGAGTACAACGGAATCATCCGGCGCGGCGCGAAGCTGATCTACGCGTACGCCGAGGCCACCGTCCCCCTCATCACCGTCATCACGCGCAAGGCCTTCGGCGGCGCCTACGACGTCATGGGCTCCAAGCACCTCGGCGCGGACCTGAACCTGGCCTGGCCGACGGCCCAGATCGCCGTCATGGGCGCGCAGGGCGCGGTGAACATCCTGCACCGGCGCACCATCGCGGAGGCCGCCCCCGAGGAGGTGGAGGAGACCCGGGCACGGCTCATCACCGAGTACGAGGACACCCTGCTCAACCCGTACACGGCCGCCGAGCGCGGTTACATCGACGCGGTGACCATGCCGTCCGAGACCCGCGCCCACGTGGTCAAGGGGCTGCGCCAGCTGCGTACGAAGCGGGAGTCGCTGCCCCCGAAGAAGCACGGCAACATCCCCCTCTAGGCCCTCCAGGAGGACTCTGTGGTGATCAAGGTCGTCAAGGGCAACCCGACCCCCGAGGAGCTGGCCGCCGCACTGGCGGTGGTCCGAGCGCGCGCGGCGGCGCTGGCCTCGGCCCCGTCGGGCGCGCCCCGGGTCCCGGACGAGTGGGCCTCGCCGAGCCGGGTGGCCAGCCGGCAGCGGATGCTGCCGGGGCCGCGCGCGTGGGGCCGTACGTACTGGCCCGGACGGGGCTGAGCCCCGCGTTCCGGAAGATGGCGCGAACGGGCGGTGGCGCCTGAGTACCCGTACTCAGGCGCCGCCGGCGTTCCGCGGGCCAGGATCGGGGCATGCTCTGGTCAGACCCGAAGGACGAGCCCCCGAAGGACATGCGCGACGCCCAGGCGATGCTCCGGCGGATGCTCGTGGTCCTCGTGCTCGCGATGGTGATCGCCGTGTACGTCCTTGGCGTGCCCCCCTTCTAGGCGGCCGTCCGTGCCGCCGCCCGGCCGCCCTACGATGGCCCCCATGACCGTACGCACGCTCGTCCTCGCCTCCGCCTCGCCCGCCCGGCTGAACCTGCTGCGGCAGTCCGGGCTCGCCCCCCACGTGATCGTCAGCGGCTTCGACGAGGACACGCTGGACCATGACGACCCGGCCGCCCTGGCGCTGGCCCTGGCCGAGGCCAAGGCGGGCGTGGTGGCGGGTCTGGAGGAGGCCGCGGGCGCCCTCGTGATCGGCTGCGACTCGGTGCTGGAGCTGGACGGCGAGGCGCTCGGCAAGCCGGTGGACGCGGCCGACGCCACGGCCCGCTGGAAGTCGATGCGCGGGCGGGCCGGGGTGCTGCGCACGGGCCATTGCGTGATCGACACGGCCACCGGCCGTCAGGTCTCGGCGACGGCCTCCACGACGGTCCGCTTCGGCGAGCCGACGGACGCGGAGGTGGCGGCGTACGTGGCCAGCGGCGAGCCGCTGCACGTGGCGGGGGCGTTCACCCTGGACGGGCTGTCGGCGCCGTTCATCGACGGCATCGACGGGTGTCCCGGCAACGTGATCGGCCTGTCCATGCCGCTGCTGCGTTCCCTGCTGGGCGAGCTGGACGTGTCCATCACGGACTTGTGGGCCTGAGACTCCCCGCGGGATCCTTGCCGGGGTCCTCGGCCGGCGCCGCGTAGAGCATCAGCGTCAGGACGAGCAGGCACAGGATCAGCGAGGTCGCCGCGAAGGCGCCCCAGCCGACGAGTCCCACGGCGAGGGCGCCGAGCACCCCGTGGGTGACGGCCGCGACCACGAGCAGGATCCGGGCGGGACGGCCCGGCGGGCGGTCGCGCAGGGCGGCGAGGGCGGCCGGTACCGCGCACAGCAGCAGGAAGGCGGCCATGGCGGCACCCATCCCATAGGTTGCCGTGACCATGACATCCGGATCCATGCCGGCGATGGACATCGACTGCGCCCCGGTGGCCCGCCCCAGCACGACGTGGACCAGCGCCAGCACGGCGGCCTCCGCGACGAGCATGATCGCGGCCAGCCCCGCCACGAGTCTGCGCAGCACGACGCCCCCATCCGTCCCACGCCACAAGCGTGTTCGACGCCAGGAGGCTACTAACGAGTAAACCTCGGGACAAGAGCCGGGGACCGCTTCGTTACGGGAAACCCGCCACGCGGACGACCGTGACGGCTCTCACTCAAAGAATGCATAGGCCGTTCGTAGGGACTGAACAAAGAATCAGCAGGGTCCGCTGACCCGCCGAACAGAGACCTCGCCCTCGCAACAGGGTTACTGTGCAGTCGGGGATCTCCCTGACCTGGGGCGACACAAGGGCAATCACACTCAAGGAGCACTCGAATCACGCTCCGTGTGGGCAAGCTCACCACCGGGGAAGGGTCGTAAGGCCGTGTCGGCAGTCCCTAAACTCAGCTTGTTTCAAGGAGGGAGCCATCGTGCGCAAGGTGCTCATCGCCAACCGTGGCGAAATCGCTGTCCGCGTTGCTCGGGCCTGCCGGGATGCCGGAATCGCGAGCGTAGCCGTCTACGCCGATCCGGACCGGGACGCCCTGCACGTCCGCGCGGCAGACGAAGCTTTCGCGTTGGGCGGTGACACCCCGGCAGCCAGCTACCTCGACATCGCGAAGGTCCTGCAGGCCGCCGCGGACTCCGGAGCGGACGCCATCCACCCCGGATACGGCTTCCTCTCCGAGAACGCCGACTTCGCCCAGGCCGTCCTCGACGCCGGCCTGACCTGGATCGGCCCGCCGCCGCAGGCCATCCGGGACCTCGGTGACAAGGTGGCCGCCCGCCACATCGCCCAGCGCGCCGGGGCCCCCCTCGTCGCCGGCACCCCCGACCCGGTCTCCGGGGCCGACGAGGTCGTCGCCTTCGCCCGGGAGCACGGCCTGCCCATCGCCATCAAGGCGGCCTTCGGCGGTGGCGGCCGCGGCCTCAAGGTCGCCCGCACCCTCGAAGAGGTGCCGGAGCTGTACGACTCCGCCGTGCGCGAGGCCGTGGCCGCCTTCGGCCGCGGCGAGTGCTTCGTCGAGCGCTACCTCGACCGGCCCCGCCACGTCGAGACCCAGTGCCTCGCGGACTCCCACGGCAACGTGGTCGTCGTCTCCACCCGCGACTGCTCCCTCCAGCGCCGCCACCAGAAGCTCGTCGAGGAGGCCCCCGCCCCCTTCCTGACGGACGCCCAGAACGCCGAGCTCTACGCCGCGTCGAAGGCCATCCTCAAGGAGGCCGGCTACGTCGGCGCGGGCACCGTCGAGTTCCTCGTCGGCACCGACGGCACCATCTCCTTCCTCGAGGTCAACACGCGCCTCCAGGTCGAGCACCCGGTGACCGAGGAGGTCGCCGGCATCGACCTGGTCCGCGAGATGTTCCGCATCGCCGACGGCGAGGAGCTCGGCTACGGCGACCCGGAGCTGCGCGGCCACTCCTTCGAGTTCCGTATCAACGGCGAGGACCCGGGCCGCGGCTTCCTGCCCGCCCCGGGCACCGTCACCCTCTTCGCCCCGCCGACCGGCCCCGGCGTGCGCCTGGACGCGGGCGTGGAGACCGGCTCGGTCATCGGCCCCGCCTGGGACTCGCTGCTCGCCAAGCTGATCGTCACCGGCGCCACCCGCGAGCAGGCCCTCCAGCGCGCCGCCCGCGCCCTGGCGGAGTTCAACGTGGAGGGCATGGCCACCGCCATCCCCTTCCACCGCGCGGTCGTCGCCGACCCGGCCTTCGCCCCCACCGACGGCACCCCGTTCAAGGTCCACACCCGCTGGATCGAGACGGAGTTCGTCAACGAGATCAAGCCCTTCTCCGCCCCGGCGGCCGAGGAGACCGAGGACGAGCCCGGCCGCGAGACGGTCGTCGTCGAGGTCGGCGGCAAGCGCCTGGAGGTCTCCCTCCCGTCCTCGCTGGGCATGACCCTGGCCCGCACGGCCGCCGCCGGCGGTGCCAAGCCCAAGCGCCGTGCCGCCAAGAAGTCCGGCCCGGCCGCGTCCGGCGACACCCTCGCCTCCCCGATGCAGGGCACGATCGTCAAGGTCGCCGTCGAGGAGGGCCAGCAGGTCAACGAGGGCGACCTGGTCGTCGTACTCGAGGCGATGAAGATGGAGCAGCCGCTGAACGCGCACCGCTCCGGCACCGTCGTCGGCCTGACCGCCGAGGTCGGCGCCTCCCTGACCTCCGGCGCCACGATCTGCGAGATCAAGGACTGACGTCCCCGCCCGCGGCCGTACGAAGGCCCCGCCCGGTTCCCCGGGCGGGGCCTTCGGCCGTTCGCGCGCCCCCGGCGGTCTG
The DNA here is from genome assembly GCF_055575675.1 of Streptomyces sp. NPDC034043. NCBI lineage: Bacteria > Bacillati > Actinomycetota > Actinomycetes > Kitasatosporales > Streptomycetaceae > Streptomyces > Streptomyces sp. NPDC034043. The sequence continues at coordinate 229,450 of NZ_JBVISF010000004.1, read as the reverse complement.
CGCCGGGCCGCCCTGGCGGGAGCGGCCCGGCGGACACCGCCCGTAGCGGGTCCGGCGGTCCCGGCGCTCAGCGGCGGCGCATGTCCGCCACCCGGGCCCGTTCCCCGGCCTGCTGCTCCAGCAGCGACGCGGGCGCACTGCGCAGCTGGGCGGTGGGGCCGCCGCGCCGCTGGACCGGCAGGGGGGCGTCACGGCGGGGCCTGCGCCCCTGCATGCCCTCTCCGGCGCCGCCGTGGCCGCCGGCCGCCGGGGCCGGTCCGGCCACGGTGATCTGCACGCCCTGGTCGGCCAGCGCCTGGAGTTCGGTGGCGGCCCGTTCGTCGTGCTGCGGGGGCTCGTCCGTCACCAGCCGGGTCATCACGTCCGTCGGCACGGTCTGGAACATGGTGTCCGTGCCGAGCTTCGTGTGGTCGGCCAGTACGACGACCTCCGCCGCGGCCTGCACCAGCGCCCGGTCCACGCTCGCGGAGAGCATGTTGGACGTGGACAGGCCGCGCTCGGCGGTCAGACCGCTCCCGGACAGGAAGGCCCGGGACACCCGCAGCCCCTGGAGGGACTGCTCGGCGCCGCTGCCCACGAGGGCGTAGTTCGAGCCGCGCAGCGTACCGCCGGTCATCACCACCTCCACCCGGTTGGCGTGCGCGAGCGCCTGGGCGACGAGCAGCGAGTTGGTGACGACGGTCAGACCGGGCACCCGTGCGAGCCGGCGGGCCAGCTCCTGGGTCGTGGTACCCGCGCCGACGACGACGGCCTCGCCTTCTTCGACGAGGCCGGCGGCGACATCGGCGATGGCGGTCTTCTCCGCCGTCGCGAGATGGGACTTTTGCGGAAAGCCGGACTCCCGCGTGAAACCGCCCGGCAAGACCGCACCGCCGTGCCGGCGGTCGAGGAGTCCTTCTGCCTCCAGTGCCCGCACGTCCCGCCGTACGGTCACTTCGGAGGTCTGGACGACACGGGCGAGCTCACGGAGCGATACCGCACCGTTGGCCCGCACCATTTCGAGGATCAATTGGCGACGTTCAGCAGCGAACACGAAACTGACAGTAACCCCAACGACCGTCTGCTTTCAGCTCCTTGCACCGGAATACCGAAGTTGTCCATACATCGGCCCGACTAGTGGTATACGGGGTCGGCCCACTTTCCGCGGCCGTGGCCGCGCACCCCCGCCCCACCTCGGCTTCCGCCCCAACCCCCGCGGGGAATGGGGCGGTTGAGCCTGCGGCGGAGCGCCCCTACGCCTCGCTGCCCGTCTTGCGGGTGTGCAACTGGCGGGCCACTTCGGCGATCGAACCGGACAGCGAGGGGTACACGGTGAACGCGTTTGCGATCTGCTCGACGGTCAGGTTGTTGTCGACGGCGATCGAAATGGGGTGGATCAGCTCGCTCGCGCGCGGCGACACGACCACGCCGCCCACCACGATCCCGGTACCCGGGCGGCAGAACAGCTTCACGAAGCCGTCCCGGATGCCCTGCATCTTCGCACGCGGGTTGCGCAGCAGCGGCAGCTTCACCACGCGGGCGTCGATCTTGCCGGCGTCCACGTCGGCCTGCGTGTAGCCGACGGTGGCGATCTCCGGGTCGGTGAAGACGTTCGAGGAGACCGTCTTCAGGTTCAGCGGGGCCACCGCGTCACCGAGGAAGTGGTACATCGCGATGCGCCCCTGCATGGCGGCGACGGACGCCAGCGCGAAGATCCCCGTCACGTCACCGGCGGCGTACACGCCCGGCGAGGACGTGCGCGACACCTTGTCGGTCCAGATGTGGCCGGACTCCTTGAGCCGGACCCCGGACTCCTCCAGGTTCATGTCCTTGGTGTTCGGGATCGCGCCGACCGCCATCAGACAGTGGGTACCCGTGATCACGCGGCCGTCGGAGAGGGTGACCTCGACCCGGTCGCCCACCCGCTTGGCGGACTCGGCGCGCGAACGGCCGATGACGTTCATGCCGCGGCGCCGGAAGACGTCCTCCAGGACGGCCGCCGCGTCCGGGTCCTCACCCGGCAGCACGCGGTCGCGGGAGGACACCAGGGTCACCCGGGAGCCCAGGGCCTGGTACGCGCCGGCGAACTCGGCACCGGTCACACCGGAGCCGACCACGATGAGCTCCTCGGGGAGCTCCTCCAGGTCGTATACCTGGGTCCAGTTCAGGATCCGCTCCCCGTCGGGCATGGCGTCCGGGATCTCGCGGGGGGTGCCGCCGGTGGCGATCAGCACGGCGTCGGCGGTGAGGATCGTCTCCGTGCCGTCGGCGGCCGTGACAATCACGTCCCGGGTGCCGTCGATGCCCTGCGGGCCGCCCAGCTTGCCGCGGCCGCGCATGACGCGGGCTCCGGCCCGGGTCACGGAGGCGGTGATGTCGTGGGACTGCGCCAGCGCGAGGCGCTTGACGCGCCGGTTCACCTTGCCGAGGTCCACGCCGACGACACGCGCGGCCTGCTCGATGTGCGGGGTGTCGTCCGCGACGACGATCCCCAGCTCCTCGTACGACGAGTCGAAGGTCGTCATGACCTCTGCGGTCGCGATGAGGGTCTTGGAGGGCACGCAGTCGGTCAGCACCGACGCCCCGCCCAGACCGTCGCAGTCGACGACGGTCACCTCCGCGCCGAGCTGCGCCCCCACCAGGGCTGCCTCATACCCGCCGGGTCCACCGCCGATGATCACGATCCGGGTCACGAAAAGTCCGCCTCACGTCTACCCGGCCGGCTGCCGCCCCGGCCGGTGTTCCGGGGGGTCTCCCCGGGGGATCCATTCCGTGCCCCATTGTCCCGCACGCATCAAGGTGCTCGCACCATCCGGACACGCCGGTCGGGGCGACCCTCCCGTACCCTCGACCTCATGTCGCTCTACGCCGCGTACGCCGGCAACCTCGACCCGCGGCTGATGACGCGCCGCGCTCCCCATTCACCGCTGCGCGGCACGGGCTGGATCAACGATTGGCGGCTGACCTTCGGCGGCGAACAGATGGGCTGGGAGGGTGCCCTCGCCACCATCGTGGAAGCCCCGCGCCAGCAGGTCTTCGTCGCGCTGTACGACATCGCCCCGCTGGACGAGGACTCCATGGACCGCTGGGAGGGCGTCGGGCTGGACATCTACCGCCGCATGCGGATCCGCGTCCACACCCTGGACGGCGAGGAGGCGGCGTGGTGCTACGTCCTGAACGGGTACGAGGGCGGCCTGCCCTCGGCGCGCTACCTGGGTGAGATCGCCGACGCCGCCGAATCGGCGGGGGCGCCGCACGACTACGTCATGGAACTCCGCAAGCGCCCCTGCTAGCCGCTGCCGCCCCGACCGGCGCCCGCCGGCCCCTGCCGGACACGGGCCGGGGGGACGATTCGGCGGAAACGACAAGGCAACGATCCGAACACCGTGAGCTGCGCCATCTACGCGCGTAGGCGAGAAGCGGCTACGCTCGTCCGCGTGAACGCATCTGTTACCGACCCCTTCGCCGCCGCCGACGCCGCCGCCGCCCGCCTCCGCGAGCTCACCGGCGTCGAGTCCCACGATGTCGCCCTCGTCATGGGCTCCGGCTGGGCCCCCGCCGCAGAGGCGCTCGGCGCCCCCGAGTCCGAGTTCCTCGTCACCGAGCTGCCCGGCTTCCCGCCCGCCGCCGTCGAGGGCCACGGCGGCAAGATCCGCTCGTACAAGATCGGCGACAAGCGCGCCCTGGTCTTCCTCGGCCGGACCCACTTCTACGAGGGCCGCGGCGTCGCCGCCGTCGCCCACGGCGTGCGCACCGCCGTCGCCGCCGGCTGCAAGACCATCGTCCTCACCAACGGCTGCGGTGGTCTGCGCGAGGGCATGGCGCCCGGCCAGCCCGTCCTGATCAGCGACCACCTCAACCTGACGGCCACCTCGCCGATCGTCGGCGCGAACTTCGTCGACCTCACCGACCTGTACTCGCCGCGCCTGCGCGCGATGTGCAAGGAGATCGACGAGACCCTCGAAGAGGGCGTCTACGTCCAGTTCCCCGGCCCGCACTACGAGACCCCGGCCGAGATCAACATGATCCGCGTCATGGGCGCCGACCTGGTCGGCATGTCGACCGTGCTGGAGGCCATCGCCGCCCGTGAGGCCGGCGCCGAGGTGCTCGGCATCTCCCTGGTCACCAACCTGGCCGCCGGCCTGTCCGGCGAGCCGCTGAACCACGAAGAGGTCCTCCAGGCCGGCCGCGACTCCGCCGCCCGCATGGGCACGCTGCTGACGCAGGTCCTGGCCCGCATCTGATCGGCACCCCCGACGACCGACGACGTACGAGAGGAAAGGCGGAAGCAGTGCAGGAACAGGACGACCTCCTCACCCGGGCCCGGGCCTGGCTGGCCGAGGACCCGGACCCGCAGACGGCGGCGGAGCTCGCGGCCCTGATCGACGCGAACGACACGGCCGAGCTCGCGGACCGCTTCTCCGGCACGCTCCAGTTCGGCACCGCCGGGCTGCGCGGCGAGATCGGCGCCGGTCCGATGCGGATGAACCGTTCCGTGGTCATCCGCGCCGCGGCCGGCCTCGCGGCCTACCTGAAGGACCAGGGCCACGACGGCGGCCTGGTCGTCGTCGGCTACGACGCCCGCTACAAGTCGGCCGACTTCGCCCGCGACACCGCCGCCGTGATGACCGGCGCCGGACTGCGCGCGGCCGTCCTCCCCCGGCCCCTGCCGACGCCCGTCCTCGCGTACGCCATAAGGCACCTGGGCGCCGTCGCCGGCGTCGAGGTGACCGCGAGCCACAACCCGCCCCGGGACAACGGCTACAAGGTCTACCTCGGCGACGGCTCGCAGATCGTCTCCCCGGCGGACACCGAGATCGCGGCGCGGATCGCGGCCGTCGGCGCGCTGGCCGACGTACCGCGCCCCTCCGACGGCTGGCTCCAGCTCGACGAGGAGGTCCTCGAGGCCTACCTGGCCCGGACGGACGCCGTCCTCACCCCCGGGTCGCCCCGGGGCGTACGGACCGTCTACACGGCCATGCACGGCGTCGGCAAGGACGTCGTCATGGCGGCCTTCGCCCGGCACGGCTTCCCCACCCCGGTGCTCGTCGCCGAGCAGGCGGAGCCGGACCCGGCCTTCCCGACGGTCGCGTTCCCGAACCCGGAGGAGCCGGGCGCGATGGACCTGGCCTTCGCGAAGGCCGCCGAGGTCCAGCCGGACATCGTGATCGCCAACGACCCGGACGCCGACCGCTGCGCGGTCGCGGTCCCGGACAACGGCGGCTGGCGCATGCTGCGCGGCGACGAGGTCGGCGCGCTGCTGGCGGCCCACCTGGTCCACAAGGGCGCCCAGGGCGTCTTCGCCGAGTCGATCGTCTCCTCCAGCCTCCTGGGCCGGATCGCGGAGGCGGCCGGCGTCGGCTACGAGGAGACCCTCACCGGCTTCAAGTGGATCGCCCGGGTCGAGGGCCTGCGCTACGGCTACGAGGAGGCGCTCGGCTACTGCGTGGACCCCGAGGGCGTCCGCGACAAGGACGGCATCACCGCCGCCCTCCTGGTCGCCGAGCTCGCCTCGGAGCTCAAGGAGCAGGGCCGCACCCTGACCGACCTGCTGGACGACCTGGCCATGGCCCACGGCCTGCACCACACCGACCAGCTCTCGGTCCGCGTCTCCGACCTGTCGGTCATCGCCAACGCCATGGCGCGGCTGCGCGCGGAGCCCCCGACGGCCCTCGCGGGCCTGCGGGTGGCCTCGGCGGAGGACCTGTCGGTCGGCTCGGCCGCCCTCCCGCCCACGGACGGCCTGCGCTACTACCTGGACGGCGACTACAAGGCCCGCGTCATCTGCCGCCCGTCCGGCACGGAGCCCAAGCTGAAGTGCTACCTGGAGGTGGTCGTCCCGGTGACCGAAGCCGCCGACCTCGCGAGCGCCCGCACCCGCGGCCAGGAGGTCCTGGACGCCATCAAGAAGGACCTCGCGGCGGCCATGGGCCTCTGACGGCCCCCGCCCTCGCCTGGACGGCCCCCGCAGCTCCGGCTGCGGGGGCCGTCGGCGTGCGGGGCGGAGGCGTACGCGCCAGCTCGCTATGCGCTTCTCCCACTCGGCGTCCGACGGCCATCTGGGGCCGAACCGCCCTCAGCGCACACTCCACGAACTGATCATCGCGACCGGAACGCGAAAGGACTCACCCAGTGCGGTGGGAAGGCTGCTGGCGCCGGAGATGAGGTGGCAGCCTTGGAGATGGAGGAAGGCCGGGGGATATTCAGGGGTCTCCCCGGCTTCACGCGCGAAGTCCTCGGCGAATCGCTCGTCGGGCGTGCCCGCATCGCCGAGTTGTCCGGCAATGCGCGTCGCCCAGTGCCGACGGGCCGCGATACGGCCGGATATCACCACGCCCTGCGCCACGACAGTGATGCGCGGGCCTTCGCCCTCCATCTCCGTCCGGTTGATCAGATCGATGAGCAAGTCGTCCCGTGAGGTCATGCCCGAACCCTAACGATCATGCGACTGTGTGGCCGTGGCCCTTCTCGGGTTGACCGAAGAGGTACGGGACACCGGGATCCCACAGTTCTTGGCATGGCCGGCGAAGCGGTCGTACAGGCGTGGGCAGCCGCCGACCGGCCCCCGACCCCTCGCGGGGAGACGGCCGGCCCGAGGCGCGAGCCTCGTACGCCCCCGCCCCTACGGCGCCGAAGGCGACGGTGACGGCGACGCCAGGTCCCCCAGGGTCGGGACGGACTCCGGGCGGGAGCGGACCGCGTCCGTGCACTCCCACGCGCGCGGCGGGTCCGCGTCCGGGCCGCCCAGGACCACCGGGCCCGGGCCCGCCGAGAGGGCGTCGCTCGCCGACAGGGTGCAGACGATCTGTGCCAGCGCCACCGGCGGGAGGTCCTCCGGCTTGCGGCTCAGCCGCAGCGTGCCCGCCGGGTCGCCGGCCCGCGCGGGGGCCGCCGACAGGCCGTCGGGGACGCTGGTGGTGAAGCCCGCGTCCCGTTCCTCCCCGGACGGCCTGCGTTCCAGTTCCTCCAGCAGTGCCTGCGCGACCAGCACCAGGGGATCCCGCGAGGCCCGCTTCTCGGGTACGGGCACCACCCGCTCCACGCCGACCAGCTGCGATCCGCACACCAGCTCCACCGTCGCGCGGAAGCCCTGTACCCCGCCGGCCCCCGCCGGCTGTCCGGCCGTCTCGCAGGACACCCGCGACGGCGCCGGTCCCACGTCGACGGGGACCGTCGTGGCCCGGATGCCGCACCCGGACAGGGCGAGCACCCCCACGGCCAGCGCCGCGGCCCTACCCCTCCGTGCCGCCACCGGCGATCACCTTCCCCACGTCCACCGGCAGCCGCAGCGTGAACACCGCTCCGCCCTCCGGTCCGTTCTCGGCCGTGATGTCACCGCCGTGGATGTGCGCGTTCTCCATCGCGATCGACAGGCCGAGCCCGCTGCCGTCCGACTTGGGCCGGGACGCGCTCGCCTTGTAGAAGCGGTCGAAGACGTGCGGCAGCACTTCCTCGGGGATGCCCGGCCCGTTGTCCTTGACCGCGATGACCAGCCACTCCCCCTCCACCCGCACCGACACCCGTACCGGCGAGCCGCCGTGCTTGAGCGCGTTGCCGATGAGGTTGGCCAGGATGACGTCCAGCCGGCGCGGGTCCAGCCGGGCCACGATCCCGCGTCCGGCGTCGAGTTCGACGGCGTCCAGCCAGGCCCGCGCGTCGATGCACGCCGTGACCTGGTCGGCGACGTTCACGTCGTCCAGCACCAGCCGGGCCGTGCCCGCGTCGAAGCGGGTGACCTCCATCAGGTTCTCCACGAGGTCGTTCAGCCGCCGCGTCTCGCTGACGACGAGCCCGACCGCCGGGGCGATCATCGGGTCGAGGTACTCGACCTCCTCCTCCAGCACCTCGGCGACCGCCGTCAGCGCGGTGAGCGGCGTGCGCAGTTCGTGCGACATGTCCGCCACGAACCGCCGGCTCGCCTCCTCGCGGGCGCTCATGTCGGCGACCTTCTTCTCCAGCGCCTCCGCCGTCCGGTTGAACGTCCGTGACAGGTCCGCGAGTTCGTCGGTCCCCGAGACGTCGAGCCGGTGGTCCAGCTCGCCCTCGCCGAGCCGCCGGGCCGCGTCCCCGAGCCGCTGTACGGGCTTCAGGACGGTCCGTGCCGCGCCCTGCGCGAGCAGCGCGGAGCCGAGCAGCGCCAGTCCGGTCGCGATGGTCAGCGACCAGCCCAGCGCGTTGAGGTCGTCCCGCTCCGTGGCGAGCGACTTGTACATGTAGCCGGTGGGCCCGCCGCCCACGATCCGCGTGCCGCCGACCAGGTACGGGTTGCCCTGCGGCTTCGTCCGCTGCCAGTACATGTGGTACTCGGAGTCGTTGGCGGCGGTGGTCTTCTGCCGGTCGTTGACGGCGTGCTGGAGGGAGGCCGGTACGTCGTTCAGCCCGAAGGGGACCGCGCCCGCGGCGCCGATCACCTTGCGCCCGTCCTTGCGTTCGTGGACGAGCAGCACGCTGTACCCGGGGCTGCTCCCCGCCATCAGCTCGGCGGTGTGCTGCATCTCCTCGGGCGTCGGCTCGGCGGGCAGTGCCGCGGCCCGGTTCTGCATCTCCTGGCGGAAGTCGCCGAGGGCCGCGTCCTGGGTACGGGTGAGCACCGCCTCGCGGTTGAGCCAGTACGCGATGCCGGACGCGGACACCGCGGCCGTCAGCGCGACCAGCGCGAACACCACCAGCAGGCGCAGCCGCAGGCTCGTCCAGCGCCGGCCCGCGAACAGGGCCTTGGTCACTGCGGGGAGTCCAGCCGGTAGCCGACACCCCGGACGGTACGGATCAGCGTGGGCGAGGAGGGCACTTCCTCGACCTTGGCGCGCAGCCGCTGCACGCAGGCGTCGACGAGCCGCGAGTCGCCGAGGTAGTCGTGCTCCCAGACCAGCCGCAGCAGCTGCTGACGGGAGAGCGCCTGGCCGGGCCGGCGGCTGAGTTCCAGCAGCAGCCGCAGTTCGGTCGGGGTCAGCTGGAGGTCCTCGCCGTTCTTCGTGACCGTCATCGCGGCCCGGTCGATGACCAGGGACCCGAAGACGGCGGAGTCACTGGCCTCGCGCTCGCCCCGGCGCAGCACGGCGCGGATGCGGGCGTCGAGCACGCGGCCCTGGACGGGCTTGACCACGTAGTCGTCGGCTCCGGACTCCAGGCCCACGACGACATCGATGTCGTCACTGCGGGCGGTGAGCAGGATGATCGGCAGCTGGTCGGTGCGGCGGATCCGCCGGCACACCTCGAAGCCGTCGATCCCGGGCAGCATCACGTCCAGCACGATCAGGTCCGGCCGCTGCTCTCGCAGCAGTTTCAGGCCGTCCTCGCCCGTCGCCGCGGTGGCCACTCGGTGGCCCTGGCGTGACAGGGAGAGTTCGAGGGCCGTGCGGATGGCGTCGTCGTCCTCGATCAGCAACAGGAAAGGCACGGGCTCATTCTGTCCCATCGGCCGTGCGCAGTTCGACCGTCCGGAGGGGTGCAATCGCGCCACTCGCCGGCGCAGCGGTGGCTGTGACAGGCCTGTGACAGTCGGCGGACACCCTGGTTATACCCGGCGGGCAGTCTTTTCTCATCGACACGACGGACCGAAGCAGACTCCACGACGGGGGGCGCGAGATGAACACGCTGCACAGCACCACGACCAGCGCGGTCGTCACGCGGCTGCACGATGTGAACCGCCGGGCGGGTGTCCGTACGGTGACGGTCGCCCGTCAGCGGCCGGCGCACGTCACAGCCATTGACGCGAAGCAGTACCAGGCGGTTCCCGCGCAGCGCAGCACGCCGTCCTCCGCGTCGGAGGCGGAGTTCACCGCGTACGTCCAGGAGCGGCGGGCGGCGCTGTACGCGACGGCCTTCCACCTCACCGGCGACCGCCACGAGGCGGAGGACCTGTTGCAGAGCGCGCTGTTCTCCACGTACCGCGCCTGGGACCGGATCAGCGACAAGGCGGCGGTCGGCGGGTACCTGCGCCGCACGATGACGAACCTGCACATCAGTGCCTGGCGCCGGCGGAAGCTGAACGAGTACCCGACCGAGGAGCTGCCGGAGACGGCCTCCGACACGGACGCCATGCGGGGTACGGAGCTGCGCGCGGTGCTGTGGCAGGCGCTGGCCCGCATTCCGGAGCCGCAGCGCACGATGCTGGTGCTGCGCTACTACGAGGGCCGTACGGACCCGGAGATCGCGGAGATCCTGGGCATCAGCGTCGGCACCGTGAAGTCGAGCATCTGGCGCTCGCTGCGCCGGCTGCGGGAGGACGAGGTGCTGAGCTTCGGACGTGACGAGGCGGAGTCCTTCGGGGAGCTCGTCGCGTAACCAGAGACCATGGGGCCGGGGGGCCCGTCCTACGGGGGTGGGGCGGGGGCCGCAGGGGGAGAAGAGGCGGGATCAAGCGGCCGGGGGTCCGCGTGATCCCGCCTTTTCGCTTTTCGACGTGTTTTTGCCGCGCCTTCAGAGGGCGGTGGGGGTGCGGTGGCGGCCCGCGGCGGCGGCGGTGAGCCGGCCGAGGGCCTCGTCGCGGCCGCAGGCGTGGGCGCCGAGGGCCACGTGCCGGGCGACGATGCCGCGTTCGGCGCGCATCAGGCGGTAGCCGCGGCGCAGCAGGAACGGCAGGGACTTGCGGCCTTCGCGCAGGTCGCGCGCGAGGCGGCGGCGGAATGTGGTCGAGGGCCGGCCGCGCAGGCAGATGGCGTCGGCGAGCAGGCCCAGTTCCCGGCAGCGGGCCGCGATGTCGGCGGCGAAGATGCCCTCCGCGATGAACAGCGGGGTGCGGTCGATGTCGAGGGTCTCCGTGCCGGTCCGGGAGGACGTGGCGATGGAGTAGACGGGGACGTCCGTACGGCCCGTGGCGCAGAGTTCCGCGATGGCGGCGACGGCGGTGTCCGCGTCCCAGGACAGCGGGGAGTCCCAGTCGATGTCGGAGCTGCCCTCGACCAGCGGGAGGGTCGGGTCCGCCGCTTCCTTGTAGAAGTCGTCCAGACGCAGGACGGGGAGGCCCGAGCGGGCCGCGAGCCTGGACTTGCCGGAGCCCGAGGGGCCCGTCAGCAGGACGACGCGCGTGGGAAGGGAAGATGAACGGCTCACGGGATACCAGTGTGAGGCATGACCCGGGGTGTCGGCGCACCGGTGACGTCTCCTGCGACGGGCCTCACACGCGCGGTTGGAATCCGGGATCCCGCCTCCACTACTGTGTGTGCGCACGCGACTACGACCACAGGCAGGAACCCATGGCACGTCACGCAGCATCCGAACCGTCTTCCCAGCGGCTCCGCGCAGCCGGCCTGAGCCTGTCCATGGCCGGGGCGGCCCTGGCGATGGCGGCCGGCGGGGCCCAGGCGGCCGAGAGCCGCCTCCAGTCCGCGGAGACCGACCTCCAGGCGGCGGTGGCCGGGGTCGCCGACCCGATCGGGAACCTCAAGGTGAATCCGCTCGCCAGGACCGGGGTGGACCCCCTCGACAACGGGGTGGCGACGAAGGTCGCGGACTTCCCGGCCGTGGGGACCACGATGGTCACGGGGATCCTGACGCAGGGCCCGTCGGTCAAGGAGCTCCCGACGGCGGCGGTGACCTCGCTGCTCGGGCCGGTCCTGCCCAAGTAGCGGACGCGCGAAGGCCCTGGCGGCACGGGGGTCGCCGCCAGGGCCGGTCTCACGCCGGCCGTTCTAGTACGAGGAACCGCCGGAGCCCAGCGAACCCGTCGGGTGCCAGACCGTCTTGGTCTCCAGGAAGGCCGTCATGCGGTGGGTGCCCGGGTCGGCGGTCCAGTCGTCCACAGGCTGTGGACGCAGGACGCGCTTGAGGTTGTCCGCCGCCGCGATCTCCAGCTCCTTGGCGAGGGCCTCGTCGGCGCCCGCCAGGTCGATGGCGTTGACGTCCTGGTGGGCCGCCAGGTGGGGGCCCATCTCGGCGGCCTTGCCGGAGAGGATGTTCACCACGCCGCCGGGCAGGTCGGAGGTGGCCAGCACCTCGCCCAGGGAGAGCGCGGGGAGCGGGGACGCCTCGCTCGCGATGACGACCGCCGTGTTGCCGGTCGCGATGACCGGGGCGATCACCGAGACGAGGCCGAGGAAGGACGACTCCTGGGGGGCGACGACGGTGACGACACCGGTCGGCTCCGGGGTGGACAGGTTGAAGAACGGGCCCGCGACCGGGTTGGCCCCGCCCGCGATCTGGCCGATCTTGTCGGTCCAGCCCGCGTACCAGACCCAGCGGTCGATCGCCGCGTCCACGACGGCGGCGGCCTTGGACTTGGACAGTCCCTCGGCGTCGCCGACCTCCCGGACGAACTGCTCGCGGCGGCCCTCCAGCATCTCGGCGATGCGGTAGAGGATCTGCCCGCGGTTGTAGGCGGTGGCGCCGGCCCAGCCGCCGAAGGCCTTGCGGGCCGCGACGACCGCGTCACGGGCGTCCTTGCGGGAGGACAGGGGGGCGTTGGCCAGCCACTTGCCCTTCGAGTCCGTCACTTCGTACACCCGGCCGCTCTCGGAGCGGGGGAACTTGCCCCCGACGTACAGCTTGTAGGTCTTGAAGACGTTCAGACGCGTCGATGTCTCAACGGCACTCATCAGCGCTCCCCCTTCGGGGTCGACGGGGCGAGGTAGCCCTCCAGGCCGTGGCGGCCGCCCTCGCGGCCGAAGCCCGATTCCTTGTATCCGCCGAAGGGCGAGGTCGGGTCGAACTTGTTGAAGGTGTTGGCCCACACCACACCCGCGCGGAGCTTGTTGGCGACCGCGAGGATGCGGGAGCCCTTCTCCGTCCAGATGCCGGCGGACAGGCCGTACTGGCTGTTGTTGGCCTTGGCGACGGCCTCGTCCGGGGTGCGGAAGGTCAGCACGGACAGGACCGGCCCGAAGATCTCGTCGCGGGCGACGGTGTGCGCCTGGGTGACGTTCGTGAAGAGCGTCGGGGCGAACCAGTAGCCGGCGGACGGCAGCTCGCAGGCCGGGGACCAGCGCTCGGCGCCCTCGGCCTCGCCGGTCTCCGCGAGCGCGGTGATCCGGGCGAGCTGCTCGGCGGAGTTGATCGCGCCGATGTCGGTGTTCTTGTCGAGCGGGTCGCCCAGCCGCAGCGTGGACAGGCGGCGCTTGAGGGAGTCGAGCAGCTCGTCGTGGATCGACTCCTGCACCAGCAGGCGGGAGCCCGCGCAGCAGACCTGGCCCTGGTTGAAGAAGATGCCGGTGACGATGCCCTCGACGGCCTGGTCGATGGGGGCGTCGTCGAAGACGATGTTGGCGCCCTTGCCGCCCAGTTCCAGGGTGACCTTCTTGTCGGTGCCGGCGACCTGGCGGGCGATGGCCTTGCCGACCGCGGTGGAGCCGGTGAAGGCGACCTTGTTGACGTCCGGGTGCGCGACGAGCTCGGCGCCCGCGTCCCCGTAGCCGGGGATGATGTTGACGACGCCCTTGGGCAGGCCGGCCTGGCGGCAGATGTCCGCGAAGAACAGGGCGGACAGCGGCGTGGTCTCGGCGGGCTTCAGGACGACGGTGTTGCCGGTGGCGAGCGCCGGGGCGATCTTCCACGCGAGCATCAGCAGCGGGAAGTTCCACGGGATGACCTGGCCGGCCACCCCGAGCGGGCGCGGGTTCGCGCCGTAGCCGGCGTGGTCGAGCTTGTCGGCCCAGCCCGCGTAGTAGAAGAAGTGCGCGGCGACCAGGGGGAGGTCCGCGTCGCGGGTCTCCTTGATCGGCTTGCCGTTGTCCAGGGTCTCCAGGACGGCCAGTTCGCGGCTGCGTTCCTGGATGATCCGGGCGATGCGGAAGAGGTACTTGGCGCGCTCGGAGCCGGGCAGCGCGGACCACTTCTCGAAGGCCTTGCGGGCGGCCCTGACGGCGCGGTCGACGTCGGCGGCACCGGCCTGGGCGACCTCGGCCAGCACCTCCTCGCTGGAGGGGCTGACGGTCTTGAAGACCTTGCCGTCGGCGGCGTCGGTGAACTCGCCGTCGATGAAGAGCCCGTAGGAGGGGGCGATGTCGACGACCGAGCGGGACTCGGGGGCCGGTGCGTACTCGAAGAGGGATGCCATGGTGATCAGTCCACCGTCACGTAGTCGGGACCGGAGTAACGCCCGGTGCTCAGCTTCTGGCGCTGCATGAGCAGGTCGTTCAGCAGGCTGGAGGCGCCGAACCGGAACCACTCGTTGGTCAGCCAGTCCTCGCCCGCGGTCTCGTTGACGAGGACCAGGAACTTGATGGCGTCCTTGGTGGTGCGGATGCCGCCGGCCGGCTTCACACCGATCTGGATTCCAGTCTGCGCCCGGAAGTCGCGTACGGCTTCGAGCATGAGCAGGGTGTTGGCCGGGGTCGCGTTGACGCCGACCTTCCCGGTGGAGGTCTTGATGAAGTCGGCGCCCGCGAGCATGCCGATCCAGGAGGCGCGGCGGATGTTGTCGTACGTCGACAGCTCGCCGGTCTCGAAGATGACCTTGAGGCGGGCGGCGGTCCCGTCGGGGCGGACGCAGGCCTCCTTGACGGCCCGGATCAGCTCGTACGTCTCCAGGTAGCGGCCGGCGAGGAAGGCGCCACGGTCGATGACCATGTCGATCTCGTCGGCGCCGGCGGCGACGGCGTCACGGGTGTCGGCCAGCTTGACCGGCAGGGCGGCGCGCCCGGCCGGGAAGGCGGTGGCGACGGAGGCGACCTTGACGTCGGCGCCGTTCAGCGCCGCCTTGGCGGTGGCCACCATGTCGGGGTAGACGCAGACCGCGGCGGTCATGGGCGTGCCGCGGTCGGTCGGGTCGGGGTGGACGGCCTTGGCGGAGAGCGCCCGGACCTTGCCCGGGGTGTCCGCACCCTCGAGCGTCGTCAGGTCGATCATCGAGATGGCCAGGTCGATGGCGTACGCCTTGGCCGTCGTCTTGATCGAGCGGGTGCCGAGCGAGGCCGCGCGGGCCTCCAGGCCGACTGCGTCTACGCCGGGCAGCCCGTGCAGGAAGCGGCGCAGCGCGCTGTCGGACGCCGTCACGTCAGCGAATGCGGAGAGGGTGGTGGGCATGGTCACCAGATGAGCATATCTACGCGCGTAGCGCCTGTCACCCCCCTCAGTGCACATATGGGCGTGACATCCGCCATCGGAGCTTCGGGGCCGCGCGCCCGCACCCCCGGCGGACCCATGCGGCACAATCGGCGGCATGACTACGCCCTCCCCCCACGAGCCGGTCTACGCCGACCGCGTCTACCGCTCCCCCATGGCCGTCGTCACCGGGGTGCTGCTGCTCGCGCTCGTCGCGTGGCTGTGCGGGGACGCCGCCGTACGGGGCGGGGGGAGTACGCGGTGGACCGGCATCGCCGTCGCCCTGCTCACCGTCCCGCTGATCGTCGCCTTCACCCTGCGGCCGGCCGTCTTCGCCAACGACGACCGGATGCGGATCCGCAACCCCTTCCGCATCATCGAGTTGCCCTGGGCCGCCGTCGACGCGGTCCGCGCCGGGTACTCGGCGGAGGTGCTGGCGCAGGGGTCGAAGTACCAGCTGTGGTCGGTGCCGGTGTCGCTGCGCGAGCGCAAGAAGGCCGGACGGCAGTTCAGCCGCCGGGACGCGCTGACCGGCAAGGGGATGACGGCCCAGGACAAGGGGGCCGAGCCGGCCGCGCCGCAGCGGGCCTCCGCCGACCGGGCCGTGGACGAGCTGCGCGAGCTCGCCGAGCGCGGGGCGGGCCGGCCCGGCGCGCAGGGCGGCGTCACCGTGCGCTGGGCGTACGAGATCATCGCGCCCGCCGTGGCCGGCGCGGTGCTGCTGGCCGTGCTCCTGGCCACGGGCTGAGCGGGCCGTACGCGGGCCGGCGTAACCGCCGTGTAACGGCCCCGGCTACCGGAACCGGTGCCGCCGGGGGGTGCGTCCTCGCAGGTGTGCACCGTCATGAGGGCAGCGGCAGCGCCGCCACCGCCACACAGCTCCCGGTCCGGTCCCGGCTCCTGAGCGGGGCCCTGCTGGCCGCGCACCTGCTGGTCGTCGGGTGGCTGACCCTGAGCCCCCTGGACGTCCCCTGGGCGGCCGCCGCGAACCTGACCCCGCTGGACGGGATCAGGGCGGACCTCGCCCACGGG
This sequence comes from Streptomyces sp. NPDC034043, assembly GCF_055575675.1. Taxonomy (NCBI): domain Bacteria; kingdom Bacillati; phylum Actinomycetota; class Actinomycetes; order Kitasatosporales; family Streptomycetaceae; genus Streptomyces; species Streptomyces sp. NPDC034043. The sequence continues at coordinate 213,463 of NZ_JBVISF010000004.1, read as the reverse complement.
CCGCTGGAGGCCGCCCGGCGGATCGGCGAGGGGCTGGCGCTGCTGGCCCCGCTGGGGGTGCTGCTGCCGCTGGCCGGGGGGCGGCTGACGCCCGGGCCGCTGGCCGCCTGGTCCTCGCTGGCACGGACGGCGGCCGCGGCCGTACTGATCTCACTGGGCATCGAGATGTTCCAGACCGCGGTACCGGGCCGGGTGCTGGACGTGGACGCGCTGTTGCTGAACACCGCCGGAGTGGTGATCGTCCACCTGTCCGTCGTACCGGTACTGCGCGCCCGGCTGCGCCGCGCCCACGCGTCTCAGGGGCCCACCCCGAGAATTTCCAGGGTCGGCATCGGACCCTGGACCGAGGTCCTTTCGGCGGTTCCGCGCGAGTATTGAGGCATCGCGGAAGGGAAGATCCCGGAGCGCGATCCCTACGAAGGAGAAGAAAATGAGCGCGATTACCCGCCCCCGTGACGGACGGATGATCGGCGGCGTCTGCGCCGGGCTCGCACGGCGTTTCGGTATCAAGGCCCGCACGATGCGGATCATCTTCGTGGCCTCGTGCCTGCTGCCCGGACCGCAGGTCCTCATCTACCTCGCGCTGTGGCTGCTGCTGCCGAACGAGAAGGCCGGCGCGGGCACGGCGCGGACCGCCTGGTAGTCCCCGCTCGCGGGAGCCGGCCCCGGGATACCGGGGCGCGACCGGTGCTCCGGCGGGACTCAGCCCGCCTTCCGGACCTTCTCGAGCTGCTTGTCGGCCACTTCCTGCGGGACCAGCGCCTTCTGGTCCGCGGCGGCCACGTTCAGGGCCATCAGCCGTACGACCCGGCCCCCCTCGCGCACGACGACCAGGTGGACCGGCGCCGAGACGCCCTCGGCGGCGGCGGTGGTGGTCCAGCTGACCGTCTCGTCGCCCGCCGTCCTGTACGGGACGGCCTTCACGTCCCGGTAGCGGCCGGTCTGCTTCTCGACGGTGGCGGTGAAGCCCGTACCGCAGGCCGCGACGGCCTCGCGCAGCCGGGACACCACCCGCTTGGCCTCGCTCTCCCCGTAGGAGCTGACGGAGGCGGAGACCGCGAGTCCGACCTGCTTCTGGGAGCCGATGCCGCGGTTGACGGTCTCGCGGGCCGCCGGATCGGGCTTGTCGCCCATGATGTCGGCGAGCGGCTGGCAGGCCTTCTTGTCGGCCTGCGGCTGACCGTCGGGGGCGTTCGGGTTCTTGCCCTGCGCGGAGATCTGGTAGCCGGCCAGGTCGCCCTGGACGAGGGCGGCCCGCTCCAGGCTCGCGTCCCGGGCCTTGGGCGCGGCGGGGGCCGGCGGAGCGCCGGGCGCGCCCGAGGGGCGGACGGCCGCGGAGCCCTTGGGGTCGGGGGTCTTCCCGGGCGCGGGGGCCTGCGTACCGCTGCCGCACGCGGCCGCTCCGAGGAGCAGGGCGGGGAGCAGCGCGAGCCTCGTCGCGGGTGCCGTGAAACGTGCCGTGATGCGCATGACCGAACCTCATACCCAGGGTGTCGGCGGGCAGTTGGTGGTGATCGTGGCACACCGCGCGACGCGGCGCACGCCTCTTCGAAGGGGCGTGCGCCGCGTGCGCGTGTGTGCGATTTACCGGCGCTCCGGTCAGCCGCCGATGCCGCCGGGCAGCGGGGGCAGGCCGCCGAGCAGGCTGGTGACCGGGGCGGCGGCGTCGGTGGCCTCGCCCTCCTGGGCCGCCTGCTGCGTCTGGTCGGTGAGGGAGCTGGTGGCGCTGGTCAGGGAGCCGAGGGTGTCCGTCAGGCTGGCGGCGGGGAGCGCCGAGGCGGAGGCGGTACCGGCGGCGCCCGCGGCGAGGGCGGCACCAATCACAGCGACACCGAGGGACTTGGCAGCAGACTGCTTCATGAAAAATCGTCCTTGCGACGGGGAAACTGAGCGGCTCCGCAACCTAGCCACTTCAAACCCGCTCCCGCAAACATCCTTAAATACGAGAAAGCGTCCGGGAATTGCGATTCCCGGACGCTTTCCGTGGGTCAGGCCGTGGCCTAGGCCGAGACGGTTCCGCTGGTGGAAGCGGTCTGCCGGAACAGCCATTCGGACTTCAGCTCCGCGTAGCCCGGCTTGATCACGTCGTTGATCATGGCCAGTCGTTCATCGAAAGGAATGAACGCGGACTTCATCGCATTGACGGTGAACCACTGCATGTCGTCGAGCGAGTAGCCGAAGGTGTCGACCAGGTGCTCGAACTCGCGGCTCATGCTGGTGCCGCTCATCAGGCGGTTGTCGGTGTTGACCGTCAGCCGGAAGTGGAGCTTGCGCAGCAGGCCGATCGGGTGCTCCGCGTACGAGACGGCCGCCCCGGTCTGCAGGTTCGAGGTGGGGCACATCTCCAGGGGGATGCGCTTGTCCCGGACGTACGAGGCCAGGCGGCCCAGCGTGACCGAGCCGTCCTCGGCGACCTCGATGTCGTCGATGATCTTCACGCCGTGGCCGAGGCGGTCGGCGCCGCACCACTGCAGGGCCTGCCAGATCGACGGGAGGCCGAAGGCCTCGCCCGCGTGGATGGTGAAGTGGTTGTTCTCGCGCTTGAGGTACTCGAAGGCGTCGAGGTGGCGGGTGGGGGGGAACCCGGCCTCGGCGCCGGCGATGTCGAAGCCGGCCACGCCGTTGTCACGGTAGCGGTTGGCCAGCTCGGCGATCTCCAGCGCGCGGGCCGCGTGGCGCATGGCGGTCAGCAGGGCGCCGACGCGGATGCGGTGGCCGTTGGCCTTGGCGCGGCGCTCGCCCTCGCGGAAGCCGTCGTTCACGGCCTCGACGACCTCTTCGAGGGTCAGGCCGGCTTCGAGGTGCTGCTCGGGGGCGTAGCGGATCTCCGCGTACACGACGCCGTCCTCGGCGAGGTCCTCGGCGCACTCGGCGGCGACCCGGAAGAGGGCCTCCTTCGTCTGCATGACGGCGCAGGTGTGCGCGAACGTCTCCAGGTAGCGCGGGAGGGAGCCGGAGTCCGCGGCGTCACGGAACCAGACGCCCAGCTTGTCGGCGTCCGTCTCGGGCAGCTTGTCGTAACCGGCCTCGGCGGCCAGCTCGATGATGGTGCCGGGGCGCAGTCCACCGTCGAGGTGGTCGTGCAGGAGCACCTTCGGGGAGCGGCGGATCTGGTCCGGGGTGGGCAGGTTGGGGGTCTCGCTCGTCATCCCGGCACTCTACTCCTACGCGCGTAGAGCAGCGCGTCGGCAGCGGGGTCGATATGTAACAGAGACCGTACGGACGGGTCGCGTACACCCGCCGGTCTGAGACTGTTCCGCCATGGCACAGCATGCGCCGCCGGCGCGCGGGGCCCGCCTGGGGCGGGCGGCCGGCGCGAACGGCTCGGTCTCGACGGTCAGTGGTGTGGTGCTCCTGCTTCCGGGAGCGTCCAGATTCCCCTCCGGTCCGGTACGTCCGCTCGCGCGGGCGCTGGTCCGGGCGGGCGGGGCGCAGGGGCTGGTGGCGCACACCGTGGTGCACGGGGACGCGCCCCGGGAGGAAGCCGCCGGGTGGGCGGCGGACGAGGTGGTCCGGCTGTACGGGGACGTACCGGTGTGCCTGGCCGGCTTCGGCGCGGGCGGCCGGGCGGCACTGCGGGCGGCCGGGCACTCGGCCGTCAACGCGGTGGTGGCCCTGGCCCCTTGCTTACCGGAGGGCGAGGACGCGGACACCCCTGAACCGGTGAAACAGCTCGCGGGCCGGCAGGTGCTGATCGTGCACGGCACGAACGACGCGCGAAGCGACCCGGAATCCTCGTTCCGGCTGGCGGCGCGGGCGAAGAAGGCGAATCGTTCTACCTGCCGGTTCGAGGTGCACTCGGACGGGCACGGCCTGCGCGAGCACCGGTCGGAAGTGGTGGCGCTGGCGGTGGACTTCGTACTGGGCGCCGTGTTCTCCGGCCGGTACTCCCGCCCGGTCGTGGACGCGCTGTCGGCGCCCCCGCCGCTGGGCCTGCGGATGCCGCTGGCCTCCGGCTTCGGGCGGTCCCTGCGGGGCTGAGCGTAGAGTGGGGAGTGGACTCGGGGTGGCTCTCTCCTGGAGGCGATCCGCCATGACCGGGATGGTACGCAAGAGCTTCGACAGCGCGGACGAGACGCGCCCGTTCACCGATGGCAAGGGCAGGCTGGACGTGCTCATGACGGACGGCGGCGCCGTCGGGCGCGCGGTCTTCGAGCCGGGCTGGAAGTGGTCGGAACACATCAAGCCGCTGGCGGGCACGGACAGCTGCCAGTCGGCGCACACGGGGTACGTCGTCAGCGGCCGCATGCAGGTCGTGATGGACGACGGCGAGGGCACCGAGTACGGCCCCGGGGACTTCATGCAGCTCGCACCCGGCCACGACGCATGGGTGGTCGGCGACGAACCGTGCATGGTCCTGGACTGGACGGGCTTCGGGAACTACGCGAAGCCGGCCTGACCGGACCGGGCCGGGCCACGGGCCGCGCCGGCGGTCGGGGCCGGCCGTTCCGTCCCCTCTCGGTCGGATGGCCCCGCGGCGCGGCCTCGCGTCGTGGGACCACTGTGCCGGTTCGGCATATGCCGGAAGCCCGCGTCCGGGCGTCGGCTTGCCGCCTTGCGGGAACCCGAGGGGTTTACGAACGGGCACAGGCCGGGACGAATGTGCATATGCCAGCCGATGCCGAAGACCCCCAGGACCTGAGCCCCGCGGCACGGCGCCTGTACGCGTACGCCGTCGAGCGGCAGGCCTTCACCGCCGCCGAGGCCACCGCCGCCCTGGGAGCCCGCGCCGGGGCGGCGGTCACGGAACTCGCCGCGGCGCACCTGCTCCAGCGGGCCCCGGGCGACGGGCCGGAACGGTGGAGCGCGGTGGCGCCCCGCGCGGCGGCGGCCCGGGCACTGGCTCCGCTGGCGCTGCTCGTACGCGAGACCCACGACGAGATGGACCGGCTGCGCGGGCGGCTGGAGGCGCTGGTGCCCGCGTACGAGGCGGGGGCCGCGCACCGGGACCTGAGCGGGTCGGGCCGGCTGGAGCTGGTGACCGACCTGGGCGCGGTGCGCGGGCTGATCACCGAGCTGGCGGCGGGGTGCGAGCGGGAACTGCTGACCTCCCAGCCGGGCGGGGGCCGGCCGCAGGAGACCCTGGAGGAGGCGGTGGGCCGGGACGAGTCGCTGCTGGCGCGCGGGGTCCGGATGCGGACGCTGTACCACCACACGGCACGCTACTCACGCCCCACGGCCGCGTACGTCGAGCGGGTCACGGCGCTCGGGGCGCAGGTGCGCACGCTCGGCGACGGGCTGATGCGGATGCTGGTCTTCGACGCGCACACCGGGGTGATGGCGGTGCCGGACCGTCAGGGCGCGGCGCTGGTGGTGCGGGAACCCGGCGTCGTGCACTTCATGACGGCGGCGTTCGAACGGTCCTGGCCGGGCGCGCGGCCGTTCCCCACGACGGTGAGCCCTGAGGCGTCCCGGGCGCTCTCGGAGGAACTGCGGCAGACGATCGTCCTGCTGCTGTCGGAGGGGCTGGAGGACAAGGTGATCGCGCGCCGCCTGGGCATGTCGGAACGCACCTGCCAGCGCCACATCGCGGAGATCATGCGCGCGATCGGCGCCAAGTCCCGCTTCCAGGCGGGCTACTTGCTCCGCGCCCGGCGGCCACCGGCCGGCCGGGCCGAGGCCCGGGGGCCCGACGGACCGGTCCGGTGACGGCGATGCGGCCTGCCTGGAAGAACCCGGCGGGGCCGGGCTCGACGGTCAGCCCAGGGAGAACAGGATGCCGCGCGGCCCGACAGCGGCAACCGGACCGCGGCCCCGCCAGGCCCGGCCCGGCGGGTCGGCGGACGGAGTCCGGCGCAGCGCCGCGAAGCCGGGGAGGCGCCCCGGCGCCGAGCCGCGCGAGCGGCGCGTGAAGAGGGCGTGCCCGGAGGCGTCCCGGGCGGTCTCGGAGGAACTGCGGCAGACGATCGTCCTGCTGCTGTCGGAGGGGCTGGAGGACAAGGTGATCGCGCGCCGCCTGGGCATGTCGGAACGCACCTGCCAGCGCCACATCGCGGAGATCATGCGCGCGATCGGCGCCAAGTCCCGCTTCCAGGCGGACTACTTGCTCCGCGCCCGGCGGCCACCGGCTAACCCTGGGCCTCCAGTTCCGGGATCAGGCGGCCCCTGCGGGAAAGCAGGAAGCGCTTGAACGCGGCCACCGGTGGGGTGTCCGGGTGGCCGTCCAGCCAGGCCACGCCGATCTCGCGCACCGCGCGCGGCGCCGTCACCGTCAGCTCCACCACCCCCGGCCGGGGCACCGCCGGCGGGGGCAGCAGGGCGACTCCGAGGCCCGCCGCGACCAGGCCGCGCAGGGTCTCGGCCTCCTCGCCCTCGAAGGCGACCCGGGGCGTGAACCCGGCCTCCGCGCACAGGTCGTCGGTGATCCGGCGCAGGCCGTAGCCGGCCTCCAGGGTGACGAAGGTTTCCTCCGCGGCCTCGGCCAGCCGGATCCGCTTGCGCACCGCGAGGCGGTGGTCGTCCGGGACCACCAGGCGCAGCCGCTGCTCGTCGAGGCGGCGGGCCACCAGGTCGGGGGCGTCGGGCACCGGCGAGGTCAGGCAGAGGTCGAGTTCCCCTGCGCGGAGCTTCTCCAGCATGGCCTCGCCGTAGTTCTGGACGAGGGAGAACCGTACGCGCGGGTGGTCGGCCCGGAAGGCGCGGATCAGACCGGGTACGGTCTCGGGGCCCAGGGTGTGCAGGAAGCCGAACGCGACCTTGCCGGAGGACGGGTCGGCGTCGTGCTGGACGGATCCGGCGGCGCGGGCAATCCCGTCGAGGGCCTGTTCGGCGGAGGCGAGGAAGGTGCGGCCGGCCGTGGTGAGGGCGACGGTACGGCCCTTTCGGGCGAACAGCGAGACCCCCAGGTCCTGTTCGAGGCGGACCATGGCCCGGGACAGGGTGGACTGCGGTACGCCCAGCTCGTGGGCGGCGCGCGTGACGTGCTCGTGCCGGGCGACCGCGACGAACTGAGCGAGCCGGGGGGCCAGCTGTTGTGTCACGGACATGTCTTCTTCGTAACGGTTCATTGATATCCGAAGCCGTGAGCTGTGCTGATGCGTGAGTGGATCGATTATCCCGGATTCGTGCATTGGACGCATGAAAAAGGGACACCTACCTTCGACGTATGCCTCCCGCTCATACCGGGGCACCCGTCATCCCGGGTGCCTCCACCCCGTCGTTCCCTTCGCCGCCGGCACCCCTGGTCGAGCCCCGCTCCCCCGGCCGTCCCGGCTACCGCCGGATGAGCCTCGCGCTCTTCGCCGCGGGCCTCGCGACCTTCGCCCTCCTCTACTCCACCCAGGCCCTGTTGCCCGCGCTCTCCGCCGGTTTCGGCGTGACGGCCGGCCGGGCCAGCTGGACGGTCTCCGCGGCCACCGGCGCGCTCGCCCTGTTCGTCCTGCCGCTCAGCGCGCTGTCCGAGCGGTTCGGCCGGACCCGGATGATGACCTGCTCGATGGTGGTGGCCGTCGGCATCGGCCTGCTGGTGCCGTTCGCGCCGAGCCTGGAGTGGCTGGTGGCGCTCCGCGCGGTGCAGGGCGCGGCCATCGCCGGCATCCCCGCCTCCGCGATGGCGTACCTGGCGGAGGAGGTCCGGCCGAAGGCACTGGTCGGTGCGATCGGCCTGTTCGTGGCGGGCAACTCCATCGGCGGCATGAGCGGCCGGATCGTCACCGGCTGGGGCGCGCAGCTGTGGGGCTGGCGCGGCGGGCTGCTGGCCGTCGGCGTGATGGCGCTGGCCTGCGCGGTGGCCTTCCTGGTGCTGCTGCCCCGGGCGCGGTTCTTCCGGCCGGCGTCGCTGAACCCGCGCGCGGTGGGGCGTACCGTCGCCGGTCACCTGCGCGATCCGCTGCTGCTGCGGCTGTACGGGATCGGCGCGCTGTTCATGACCGTCTTCGGCGCCGTGTACACCGTCATCGGGTACCGCCTGGTGGAGGCGCCGTTCTCGCTGGGGCAGGGCGTGGTCGGGTCGGTCTTCCTGGTCTACCTGGTGGGTACGGCCTCCTCGGCGGCGGCCGGGCAGCTGGTGGCCCGGGCGGGCCGGCGCGGGGCGCTGTACCTGGCGGTGACCACGACGGCCCTGGGGCTGCTGCTGTCGCTCGGGGACTCGCTCCTGCTGGTCCTGCCGGGGCTGGTGCTGATCACGGCCGGCTTCTTCGCGGGGCACGCGGTGGCCTCCGCGGCGGTGAGCCGCACGGCGAGGACGGGCCGGGCGCAGGCCTCGGCGCTCTACCAGTCCGCGTACTACCTCGGCTCCAGCGCGGGCGGCACCCTGGGCGCGCTGGCGTACCACGCCTCGGGGTGGGCGGCCACCGTGGGCATCGCGCTGCTCGCGGTGCTGGGCGTCGTCGCGATCACCCTGTACGGGTCCCACGCGGCCCGCGCCGAGCGGCGGCGGCCGCTCGCCCCGGGCGGGCGGGCCGCGGCGGCCCGCTGAGGCTCGCGGGGGGTCCTCTCCGGGGCCCTGGCGGGCGGCTCGGGGTGCGCTGCGGGGCCTCGGAAACGGTCGCCCGGCGCTCCGTCTGCGGCCCGCACCGGCCAAGTCCGTTCAAAGTCTGTGCGGCGTGCGCAACTCGCTCTAGCGTGGAGGGCATTGGCGCCCCCACGGTGCGGGCGCGGCAGGGGAGGACCGGATGGCGGCGATACGCGTGCGCGCGCGGCGGCGGGCTGCGGTGGTGTTCGGCGGGGCTCTGGCACTGGCGGCGCCCCTGGTGGTCCTGGGGGGCGGTACGGCGCAGGCCGCCGCCTGCAACGTGACCACCGGGCCCTACCAGCGGCAGGTCGAACAGTTCCTGGGGCGGCCGGTGGACGGGGTGCAGTCGGCGGCCGACTGCACGGCCATACAGTCCTTCCAGGCCACCCACGGGATCACCCCGACCATGGGGTACGCCGGGCCGCTGACCTGGCAGACGATGAGCACGATGCTGGCGCAGCGGGCGGCCGGCACCAACCCGAACGCCGACCGCAAGTGCCCCACCAACCTGGGGCGGATCGCGTGCGTCGACCTGACCCGCCAGCTCAGCTGGATCCAGGACGGGGCCACGCTGAAGTACGGCCCGGTGCCGGTGCGCACCGGCAAGGCGGAGACGCCGACGCGGACCGGCCTGAAGAAGATCTACTACCGGAGCATCAACCACTGGTCGACGATCTACAACGTCGCGATGCCGTACTCGCAGTTCTTCGACGGGGGGATCGCCTTCCACTCGGTCACCAAGAGCATGTGGAACCCGCCGGGCTCCGGGGGCTGCGTGAACATGACGACGACCGACGCCAAGGCGTACTGGAACATGCTGGGCAACGGCGAGGACGTCTACGTGTACGGCCGCAAGCCCGGGACCTGACCTTCCCCACCGCTCGGGCTGCCGTTGTCGGACCCCTCGGGTAGTTTCCGAAGGGACGGAAACCACCTGGGGGACGGCAGCCATGAGTGACCTCGCGACCTCGTCAACGGAACTCGACGCGGCGATGGACCGCTACCGCGTCGAGCTGACCGGCTACTGCTACCGGATGCTCGGGTCGTCCTTCGACGCCGAGGACGCGGTGCAGGACACGTACGTCCGCGCCTGGCGGGCGTACGAGAAGTTCGAGGGGCGTTCCTCGCTGCGGTCGTGGCTGTACCGGATCGCCACGAACGTCTGCCTCGACCTGCTGAAGGCGGGGAACAGGCGGGCGCGGCCGATGGACCTGTCCGCCCCGCAGCACCAGGCCTCCGCCGTGCTCAGCGAGCGGCCCGAGGTGACCTGGCTGGAGCCGGTGCCCGACGGGCGGGTACTGCCGCAGACCGCCGACCCGGCGGAGATGGCCCTGGCCAAGGAGTCCGTCCGGCTGGCCTTCGTCGCGGCCCTCCAGCACCTCCCGGCGAAGCAGCGGGCCGTGCTGATCCTGCGGGAGGTTCTGGCCTGGAAGGCGGACGAGGTCGCCGAGCTGCTGGAGACCTCGGTGGCGGCGGTGAACAGCGCGCTCCAGCGGGCGCGGGCGACCCTCGCGGGGCAGGCGCTGCGCCCGGGTGATCCGGCGGACCCGCTGGACGCGGAGCAGGCGAAGCTGCTGGAGCAGTACCTGTCCGCCTTCGAGGCGTACGACATCACGCGGCTCACCGCGCTGCTGCACGAGGACGCGGTGCTGTCGATGCCGCCCTACGACCTGTGGCTGCGGGGCCACGAGGACATCGCCGCGTGGCACCTCAACCAGGGCATCGGCTGCAAGGGCTCGCGCCTGGTCCCGACGACGGCGAACGGCCTGCCGGCCTTCGGCCAGTACCGCCCCCGCGAGGACGGCCTGCCCGGGCACGTGCCGTGGGCGCTCCAGGTGCTGGAGATATCAGACGGCCGGATCGTCGGCCTCAACGCCTTCCTGGACACCGCCCGCTGGTTCCCCCTGTTCGGCCTGCCCGAGCAGCTCGACGAGACCCACGAGGCGCAGTAGGGCCAGCAGGGCCGGCCCCGCCCCGGTGAGCCGGAGGGGGGTCCCGTGGCGGCGGGCGGCGAGCGCCAGGCGCGCGAGCGCGTCGACGGTGGCGAGGGTGGGGGCCGTGACGGCGCGCACGTCGCAGGTCACCGGCCGGCCCGGGCCGTCCCGGCACAGCTCGCCGAGGCGTGCGCAGAGCGCGGGGACGTCCGGATGGGGCCCTTCGTCCAGGGCCAGGGTTCTGATCTCCACGGGTGGATGACCGTCACCGGCCCCCGGACTCATCGGCGGCCGCGCACGCGGCCCGGGAAACGGGCGGGGGTGGGCCGGGGAGCCGCCCGCGCGGCGGCGCCCTGGGCCCACCCCCGGCCGGGCTAGGCGATGCGGTCCAGGACGATGGGCGTGGCGGAGTACGCCGTGCCGGCCGGGGCGATGTCGTGGCAGCCCTCCAGGGAGGCCAGGGCGTACTCGAACTTCTCCGGGGTGTCCGTGTGCAGGGTCATCAGCGGCTGGCCGGCGGTGACGGTGTCGCCCGGCTTCGCGTGCAGCTCGATGCCCGCGCCCGCCTGGACCGGGTCCTCCTTGCGGGCGCGGCCCGCGCCCAGGCGCCAGGCGCCGACGCCGACCGCGTACGCGTCGAGGCGGGTCAGCACGCCCGAGGCGGAAGCGGTGACCACGTGCTGCTCGCGGGCCACCGGGAGGGCCGCGTCCGGGTCGCCGCCCTGGGCGGAGATCATCCGGCGCCACACGTCCATGGCGGAGCCGTCGGCGAGGGCCTTCGCGGGGTCGGCGTCCTTGATGCCCGCCGCGTCCAGCATCTCCTTGGCCAGGGCGATGGTCAGCTCGACCACGTCGGCCGGGCCGCCGCCGGCGAGGACCTCGACGGACTCGCGGACCTCCAGGGCGTTGCCCGCGGTGAGGCCGAGCGGGGTGGACATGTCGGTGAGCAGGGCGATCGTCCTGACGCCGCTGTCGGTGCCCAGGGCCACCATGGTGGAGGCCAGTTCGCGGGCGTCCTCGATGTTCTTCATGAAGGCGCCGGAGCCGACCTTCACGTCGAGGACGAGCGAGCCCGTGCCCTCGGCGATCTTCTTCGACATGATCGAGGAGGCGATCAGCGGGATGGCCTCGACCGTGCCCGTGACGTCGCGCAGGGCGTAGAGCTTCTTGTCCGCCGGGGCCAGGCCGTCGCCCGCGGCGCAGATGACGGCGCCGGTGGTGTCGAGGACGTGCAGCATCTCCTCGTTGGAGAGCAGGGCCCGCCAGCCGGGGATCGACTCCAGCTTGTCCAGGGTGCCGCCGGTGTGGCCGAGGCCCCGGCCCGAGAGCTGCGGCACGGCCGCGCCGCAGGCGGCGACGAGCGGGGCCAGCGGGAGGGTGATCTTGTCGCCGACGCCGCCGGTGGAGTGCTTGTCGGCGGTCGGGCGGGAGAGGGAGTCGAAGTTCATCCGCTCGCCCGAGGCGATCATCGCGGCGGTCCAGCGGGCGATCTCGGCCCGGTTCATGCCGTTGAGCAGGATGGCCATCGCGAGCGCCGACATCTGCTCGTCCGCGACGACCCCGCGGGTGTACGCGTCGATGACCCAGTCGATCTGCTCGGGGCTCAGCTCACCGCGGTCCCGCTTGGTCCGGATGACGGAGATGACGTCCATGAGGTGACTTCCTTCTACGCGCATAGAGATGAGGGAGGGAGGTTCAAGGAGTTCTCGAGGAGGGGGCGAGAGCGGCGACGGCCCTCCGCCCGGCAGGGCGGAGGGCCGTCGGTGCGGCTATCTCAGGTGGTCGGGCCCGAAGGCCTGCGGCAGCATCGCGCTCAGCGGCAGGATGCCGTCCGGTGTCTCCACCAGCAGCTCCGGGCCGCCGAACTCGTAGAGCAGCTGGCGGCAGCGGCCGCAGGGCACGAGGATCTCGCCCTTGCCGTCCACGCACGTGAAGTGGGTGAGCCGGCCGCCGCCGGTGGCCTGGAGGGAGGAGACCAGACCGCATTCGGCGCACAGGCCGAGGCCGTAGCTGGCGTTTTCCACGTTGCAGCCGGTGACCACCCGGCCGTCGTCCACCAGGGCGGCGACCCCGACCGGGAAGCCCGAGTAGGGGGCGTACGCCCGGGTCATCGCGGCCCGGGCGGCCGTCCGCAGGGCCTCCCAGTCCACCGCCTGGTCCGGGGTCACTTGCCCTGGCCCTTGCGGTACGGCATGCCGTCCGCCTTCGGCATCCGCAGGCGCTGCGCCGACAGCGCGAGCACCAGCAGCGTCGTCACGTACGGGGCGGCATCCACGAACTGGCTGGGCACCTGGTCGGTGGCCGCGTACCAGGCGAAGAGCCCGGCGGCGCAGACGGCGGCGATACCGGCCTGGAGGTACTTCTTCTTGTACAGCTGCCAGCCGAGGGCGAGCACCAGCAGGATGGCGATCAGCAGCAGCATCGCGTGGACGTTCTCGGCGCCGCCGCGCAGCTTGAGGCTGTCGGTGAAGCCGAAGAGGCCCGCACCCAGCGCCATGCCGCCCGGCATCCAGTTACCGAAGATCATCGCGGCGAGACCGATGTAACCGCGGCCGCCGGTCTGGCCCTCCTGGTAGATGCCGGTGGAGACGATCGCGAGGAACGCGCCGCCGAGGCCCGCCAGGCCGCCGGAGACGATCACGGCGATGTACTTGTACTTGTAGACGTTGACGCCGAGGGACTCCGCCGCGACCGGGTTCTCACCGCAGGAGCGCAGGCGCAGGCCGAAGGCGGTGCGCCACAGCACCCACCAGGTGGCGGGGATCAGCAGCACGGCGACGATGGTCAGCAGCGACAGGTGGGTGACCAGGCCGCCGAGGACGCCCGCGACGTCCGAGACCAGGAACCAGTGCTTGGCCTGGAGGCCGTCCAGCCCGCTGGAGAGTCCCGGGACGGTGATCTCGGTGATGGACTCGATGCGCGGGGACTGCTTGGAGGAGCCGCCCGCGGCCTTGTCGAAAGTGAAGTTCGACAGGTACTGGGTGAAGCCCGTCGCCAGGATGGTAACCGCCACACCGGAGACGATGTGGTTGACGTTGAAGGTGACGGTGATGATCGCGTGCAGCAGGCCGCCGATGGCGCCGCCGACGATGCCCATCAGGACGCCCGACCAGGGACCCCACTGGTAGCCGGCCCAGGCACCGAACCAGGTGCCGAGGATCATCATGCCCTCGAGGCCGATGTTGACCACGCCGGCCCGCTCGGCCCACAGGCCGCCGAGGCCCGCGAGGCCGATCGGCACGGCGAGCTGGAGGGCCCCGGAGACCTGGCCGACGGAGGTCAGGTCGTTCGCGCCGGAGATGACCCGGACCAGCGAGACCAGCGCGAGGCCACCCGCGATGATCAGCAGGATCCAGGGCAGGGTGAGTTTGCGGCGGCCGCCCGGCTTGGGCGCGGCTTTCGTCGTGGAAACGGTGCTGGCGCTCACGCCGCGACCTCCTTCTCGGTCTTGATGGCGTGGCCTGCGGCCAGCTCCTCGCCGACCTTCTGCTGCTGACGGCGGATGCCGTAGCGGCGGACGAGCTCGTAGCTGACGACCACGGCGACCACGATCAGGCCCTTCATGATCGTGCCGATTTCCTTGGCGAAGCCGGCCGTGTCGAGGCCGGCCGAGGCCTTGTCGATGAAGGCGATCAGCAGCGCGGCGAAGAAGATGCCGACCGGGTTGTTGCGGCCGAGCAGCGCGATGGTGATGCCGGTGAAGCCGATGCCCGCCGGGAAGGACAGGTTGTACGTGTGGGACTCGCCCAGCAGCAGCGGCATGCTGACCAGACCGGCGACGGCGCCCGAGATGAGCATCGAGGTCATGATCATCTTCTTGGCGTCCACACCGGAGGCCTGGGCGGCGGACTCACTGGCGCCGGTGGCGCGCAGGTCGAAGCCGAAGCGGGTGCGGTTGAGCACGAACCAGTAGACGACGCCCAGCGCGAAGGCGATGAAGGTGAAGCCGTAGATCTCCAGGCCGTCGCTGAGCTCCACGCCCGGGAACCAGCCGGACTCCGGGATGTCACCGGTGGTCAGGTCGTTGGAGCCGACCGGCTGCACGCCGAGGTTCTTGGGGAGGATCAGCCAGGCGATCAGCGAGGTCGCGATGGCGTTGAGCATGATCGTCGAGACGACCTCGCTCACGCCGCGCTTGGCCTTGAGGACGCCCGCGATGCCGGACCAGAAGGCGCCGACGAGCATCGCGACGAGCACGATCACCAGGATGTGCAGCGGGCCGGGCAGCGTGACCGCCGCGCCGACCAGGGCGCTGACCATCGCGGCGAGGCGGTACTGGCCGTCCACACCGATGTTGAAGAGGTTCATCCGGAAGCCGATGGCGACGGCCAGGGCTGCCAGGTAGTACGTGCCGGCCTGGTTAAGGATGAGGACCTGGACGTCCTCGTAGCCGGACTGTTCGATCATGATGCGCAGCGGCTCGATCGGGTCCACGCCCGAAGCGGCCAGCACGATCATGCTGAGTACGAAGGCGCTGACCAGTGCCAGCGCGGGTCCGGCGAAGCCGAGAAGCAGCCGGTCCTTGTCGAATTTCTTCATCGGGCCTCGTCCTCCGTCGTGTCGCCGTCGACCTCGGCGGAGTGGTCGTCAGTGGCTTCCAGGTGCCCGGTGGCGGCGCCCGTCATGGCGGTGCCGAGCTCCTCGGGGGTGATCGTCGCCGGGTCGGCGTCCGCGACCAGGCGGCCGCGGTAGATGACGCGGAGCGTGTCGGACAGGCCGATCAGCTCGTCCAGGTCGGCGGAGATCAGCAGCACGGCGAGGCCCTCGCGGCGGGCCTCGCGGATCGCGTCCCAGATCTGCGCCTGCGCGCCGACGTCCACACCGCGCGTGGGGTGGGCGGCGATGAGGAACTTGGGGTTGTGGCTCATCTCGCGGCCGACGATCAGCTTCTGCTGGTTGCCGCCGGAGAGCGAGGCCGCGGTGACGTCGATGCCCGGGGTGCGGACGTCGTACTCGCGCACGATCCGCTCGGTGTCCTTGCGGGCGGCCTTCGGGTCGAGGATGCCGCGCCGGGAGTTGGGCGCCTCGGTGACGTGGCCGAGGATGCGGTTCTCCCAGAGCGGGGACTCCAGCAGCAGGCCGTGGCGGTGGCGGTCCTCGGGGATGTAGCCGATGCCGCCCTCGCGGCGCTTGCGCACCGGGGTCTTGGTGATGTCGTCGCCGTCGAGGGTGATGACGCCCGCGTCGGGGGTGATCATGCCCATGAGGGCCTCGATCAGCTCCGTCTGGCCGTTGCCCTCGACACCGGCGATGCCGAGGACCTCGCCCTTGTGGATCGTGAAGCTGATCCCGTCGAGCAGCAGGCGGCCGGCCACCGGGGTCTCGCGGATACCGGTGTCGGAGTCGCCGAGGGCGCTCGTGGAGGTCTCGGGGGCGATGACCACACCCGCGTCGGCGACGGTCAGGCCGTCGACCTTCAGCATGGGCGTCGTGGTCACCGTGGACTCGCGGGTCTCCGGCGAGGGCAGCTCGCTGCCGACCATCAGCTCGGCGAGCTGCTTGGTCGTGGCGGTCTTCGGGTCGGCGGTGCCGACCGTGGTGCCGCGGCGGATGACGGTGATGTCGTCGGCGACCTTCAGGACCTCGCCCAGCTTGTGCGAGATGAAGATGACCGTCAGGCCCTCCGCCTTGAGCTCGCGCAGGTTGTCGAAGAGCGCGTCCACTTCCTGCGGCACGAGCACGGCGGTCGGCTCGTCGAGGATGAGGGTCTTGGCACCGCGGTAGAGGACCTTGAGGATCTCCACGCGCTGGCGGTCGGCCACGCCGAGGTCCTCGACCAGGGCGTCGGGGCGCACGCCGAGGCCGTACGCGTCCGAGATCTCCTTGATCTTCTTGCGGGCCTTGGCGCCGATGCCGTAGAGCTTCTCGCCGCCGAGGACGACGTTCTCCAGGACGGTGAGGTTGTCGGCCAGCATGAAGTGCTGGTGCACCATGCCGATGCCGCGGGCGATGGCCTCGCCGGGGTTGTTGAAGGAGACCTGCTCCCCGTCGATGGCGATGGTGCCCTCGTCCGGCTTCTGCATGCCGTAGAGGATCTTCATCAGGGTCGACTTGCCGGCACCGTTCTCACCGATGAGGGCGTGGACCGTGCCCTTGCGGACGGAGATGGCGATGTCCTTGTTGGCGACGACGCCGGGGAAACGCTTGGTGATGCCGTGCAGTTCTACGGCGAGAGGGGGGCTGGACGCGTTGATGACGCACTCTCCTTGGCGCGGAAGGAGCTGGAAAAGCCGAGTGGGCAGGGGGACAGGGCGGAGATCGGCCGGGCGGGTGGGCGGGAGTCGGACGGTATCGCGTCCACCATGCCTCTACGCGCGTAGCACTGTCGGAAGTGAAAACTTGCGGCCAACTGGCCACAAGTGGTCACCGACTCAGGGGGGAGACGCGGTGCGGGGTCCGGGAGCGGTTGAGACCGCTTCCCGGACCCCGGTGACCGCGACGGGACGTCAGACGGGCCGTTACGGCGTGGTCTTGACGGTGATCTTCTTCGCGATGATGTCGGCCTTCGCCTTGTCCACCGCGGCGATCAGGTCGGCCATGTTCTTGTACTCGGGGTTGGAGTCGGCCAGGCCGACGCCGTCCTTGTCCAGGCCGTAGCGGACCTCACCGGACTGCGGGCTGCCGTCCTTGACCGACTTGATCAGGTTGTAGACCGCGTCGGAGACGTCCTTGGTGACCGAGGTCAGGATCTTGTCCTTGTACTTCGACAGACCGGCCTGGTTGTACTGGTCGGAGTCGACACCGATGGCCCACTTGCCGGAGGTCGCGGCGGCCTCGATGGCGCCCGAGCCGGCGAGGCCGGCGGCGGCGTAGATCACGTCGGCGCCGCCGTCGATCTGACCCTTGGCCGCGGCCTTGCCCAGGTCGGGCTTGGCGAAGCCACCGAAGTCCGGCGGCTGGGAGAGGTACTTGGTCAGTACCTTCGCGTTGGGGTTGGTGTCCTTGACGCCCTGGGCGAAGCCCGCCTCGAACTTCTTGATCAGCGGAACCTCGACACCGCCGATGAAGCCGACCGTGCCGCTCTTCGACGCCTTGGCGGCGGCCACGCCGGCCAGGTAGGAGCCCTGCTCCTCGTTGAAGACCAGGTTGGCGATGTTCTTCTCGGTCACCGAGGTGTCGTCGATGATGCCGAACGTGGTGTTCGGGAACTTCGCCGCGACCTTCTTGATGGCCGGCGCGTAGGCGAAGCCGACGCCGATGACCGGGTTGTTGCCCTTGCGGGCCAGCTCGGTGAGGCGCTGGACCTTGTCGGCCTCGCTCTCGCCCTCGGTGGGCTCCGCCTCGGCGCCCTTGACCTTCAGGTCCTTCTCGGCCTTCTCGAGGCCCGCGTAGGCGGCGTCGTTGAACGACTGGTCGCCACGGCCGCCGATGTCGTACGCGATGGCCGCGCCCGCGGAGGAGGAGGCGCTGCCGTCGGCAGACGGGCTGTCCGAGGACTTCTTTCCGCCACAGGCGGTGGCCGAGAGGGCCAGCGCCGCGGACGCGAGGCCCACGGTGGCGATCCTGGTGATCCGGCGCAAGGGGAGGCTCCTTCAAAACCTGACCGAAGCGCCACGACCGGCGCTGGTTTCGCGGCGATCGTAACGCGCGTAGATGTCAGTTAAAGGCCCGTTCATGAGTCGTTATCGGATCGACGCGAACCGGACAGTGACCGATCGGTAACGGGACGGGCGTCCGGCCCTTGTGTACCAAGGGCTGGACGCCTCCGACGGCCGGCCCGCCGGTGCTGTACAGAGCTTTTCGCGATTTTCAGCCGACGGGCCTGCCGCGGCGTCCGTCGAGGAGCGCGGCGGCCGTGAAGAACTCCACGCCGTAGCCGATCGCGGACTCGTCGACGTCGAAGTCGCCCCGGTGCAGGTCCCGCTTGGCGGTGTCGCCGGGTCGGCGGACGCCGAGGCGGGCCATGGCGCCGGGGACGTGCTCCAGGTACCAGGAGAAGTCCTCGCCGCCGAGGCTCTGCTCGGTGTCCTCGACCGACTCCGGGCCGCACCGGGCGCCCATGGCCTCCCGGAGCAGCTCGGTGACCACCGGGTCGTTGACCACCGGGGGCACCCCGCGCACGTGGTTGATCTCGAACTTGGCCCCGTGCATGGTGGCGACCTCGTCGATCGCCGCGTGGATCATGTCCGGGGCCTCGTACCAGGCGTTGAGGTCCAGGCAGCGGACCGTGCCGGACAGCTCGGCGTGCATCGGGATGACGTTGCAGGCGTGCCCGGACTCGATCCGGCCCCAGGTCACGGACATGCCCGAGCGGGCGTCCATCCGGCGGGCCAGCAGGGCCGGGACGTCGACGGCGACCCGCGCGGCGGCCGTCACCATGTCGGTGGTCAGGTGCGGGCGGGCGGTGTGGCCGCCCGGGCCGGCCAGGGTCACCTCCAGGCGGTCGCAGGCCGAGGTGATGGGGCCGGGCCGCAGGCCGATCATGCCGGCGTCGACCCGGGGGTCGCAGTGCACCGCGATGATCCTGCCGACGCCGTCCAGCACCCCGGACTCGATGGCCTCGGTCGCGCCGCCCGGCAGCACCTCCTCGGCCGGCTGGAACAGCAGCCGCACCGGGCGGGGCAGCAGGCCCTGGCGGTCGAGCTCGGCGAGGACCAGGCCGGCGCCGAGGACGACGGCGGTGTGGACGTCGTGGCCGCAGGCGTGGGCGCGGTCCGGGTAGGTGGAGCGGTACGGGACGTGCGTCTTGGCGTCCGGGATGGGCAGGGCGTCGATGTCCGCGCGCAGGGCCAGCATCGGCCGTTCCCCGTCCCAGGTGCCGACGTCACAGATGAGCCCGGTACCGGACTGCAGGACGCGTGGTCGCAGGCCGGCCTCCTCCAGCCGGGCCTTGATCGCCGCGGTGGTACGGAACTCCTGGTGTCCTAGCTCGGGGTGCATGTGCAGGTCCCGGCGGAAAGCGATCAGTTCGGCACGGAGCCGGTCCGGCAGCTTGCCGGGCAGCTCGGGCCGGGCAGGCTTGCCGGGCAGGGCGGTCTGGGGCTCGCGGGACATCAACTGGTTCACCCGTTGAAGGGTAGGCGCACGGATGGGTCAACTGTCCGGAGATCACCAAAAGTTCATGCCCTTAGGGGAAAGAAAAGGACCTCTGGAGGCATGACCGGTCGCGGCCGGGGGTAAACTCATGCGCTCATCCGGCCGCCGCGGCGCCCCGTGCCGGGGGCGGAAGCGGCCGCTCGCACGGCCCCGGCCCCCGGCGGGGTGATCAGCTGACGGCGAGCTTCGCGGCGAAACCGAGGAAGACCACGCCCGCCGCCGAGGTCGCGCCGGCCGACAGCCGCTTGCGGCGGCGGAACGCGGTGGACAGCCGGGTGCCGGCGAATATCAGGGTGGACAGGTAGAGGAAGCTGATCAGCTGCGAGACCGCCCCGAGCAGCAGGAACGACAGCGCCGGGTAGGCGTACCCGGGGTCGACGAACTGCACGAAGAAGGAGAGCAGGAAGAGGATCGCCTTCGGGTTGAGCAGGCTCACCAGCAGCGCCCGCCGGTAGGGCCGCTCGGCCGTGCCGGCGGCCGTCTCCTGCCCGGCCGGCTCCTCGTCCCGGACCCCGCGGCTGCGCCACATGCCCCGGGCGGCGCGCAGCATGCCGACGGCCAGCCAGCCGAGGTAGCCGGCGCCGAGGACCTTGACCACGGTGAACAGCACCGGGCTGGCCTGGAGCAGCGCGCCCGCCCCGACCGCCGCGAGCACCATGAGCACGGTGTCCCCGCTGAACACCCCGCAGGCGGCCTTGTACCCCTCCTTGACCCCGCGCCGGGAGGCGACGGAGAGCACGTAGAGCGAGTTCGGCCCCGGCAGCAGCACGATCAGCACGACGGCGGCGAGATACGTAGGAAGATCAGTCACACCCAGCATGGGCAGGAGTGTCCCATGAGGACGCACCTGTCTCGCCAGTCGATTTCAGTGGGTGGGACCGGACGGTTCGTAGCTCCCCCAGACTTCCCGCAGCACCCCGCACACCTCCCCCACCGTGGCCCGCGCCCGCAGGGCCTCCCTCATCGGGGGCAGTACGTTCTCCCGCGTGCCGGCCGCCGCCTCCCGCAGTGCGGCCAGCGTCCGCCCCACCGCCCGTCCGTCCCGCGTCGCCCTGAGCCGCTCCAGAGCGGCGCACTGCCGGGCCTCGATCGCCGGGTCCACCCGCAGCGGCTCGTACCGCTCCTCCCGCTCCAGCGCGAAGCGGTTGACGCCGACCACGATCCGCTCGCCGCTCTCCTGCTCGCGCGCGATGCGGTAGGCGTTGGCCTCGATCTCCTCCTTCTGGAAGCCCGCCTCGATCGCCGCGACCGCCCCGCCCAGGTCCTCGATCCGCCGCATCAGGGCGAGCGCGGCCGCCTCCACCTCGTCCGTCATCCGCTCCACCGCGTACGACCCGGCGAAGGGATCGACCGTCAGCGGCACGTCCGTCTCGTACGCCAGCACCTGCTGGGTGCGCAGCGCGAGGCGGGCCGCCTTCTCCGTCGGCAGCGCGATGGCCTCGTCGAAGGAGTTGGTGTGCAGGGACTGGGTGCCGCCCAGCACGGCGGCCAGCGCCTGCACGCCCACGCGTACGAGGTTCAGCTCGGGCTGCTGCGCCGTCAGCTGCACCCCTGCCGTCTGGGTGTGGAAGCGCAGCATCAGGGACTTCGGGTCGCGGGCCCCGAACTCCTCGCGCATCACCCGGGCCCAGATCCGCCGCGCGGCCCGGAATTTCGCCACCTCCTCCAGGAGGGTGGTGCGGGCGACGAAGAAGAAGGACAACCTGGGCGCGAACTCGTCGACCGCCATCCCGGCGCCGAGCGCGGTACGGACGTACGCGATCGCGTCGGCGAGGGTGAAGGCGATCTCCTGCACGGGCGATGCCCCGGCTTCGGCCATGTGGTAGCCGGAGACGGAGATGGTGTTCCACCTGGGCATCTCCTCGCGGCAGTAGCCGAAGACGTCGGCCGTCAGCCGCAGGGAGGGGCCGGGCGGAAAGATGTACGTCCCGCGGGCGATGTACTCCTTCAGGACGTCGTTCTGGACGGTGCCCGTCAGCCGCCCGCCCGGGATGCCCTGTTCCTCCGCGACCAGCTGGTACATCAGGAGCAGCAGGGCGGCGGGGGCGTTGATGGTCATCGAGGTCGACACCCGGTCGAGGGGGATGCCGTCGAGGAGCATCCGCATGTCCTCGACCGAGTCGACGGCGACGCCGACCTTGCCGACCTCCCCGTGCGCGAGGGGGGCGTCGGAGTCGTGCCCCATCTGGGTGGGCAGGTCGAAGGCCACGGAGAGGCCGGTCCCGCCGCCCTCGATGAGCGCCCGGTAGCGGGCGTTGGATTCGGCGGCCGTGCCGAACCCGGCGTACTGGCGCATGGTCCAGGGCCGTGCGGTGTACATCGTGGGGTGGATGCCGCGGGTGTAGGGGTACTCCCCGGGGCTGCCGAGCCGGACCCGGGGGTCCCAGCCCGTGAGGTCGGCCGGGCCGTAGACGGGTTCGAGGGGGATTCCGCTCTCGGTTCGTGCCATCGACGTGCCTCCGTGGGGGTCCTGTCCCGGATGGGACCGGTGGGGTCCCTGCCTACCTCGCGGGGGCGGGCGGGAGGCGGCTGACGCGCCTGACGGCCGTCCTCCCGGCCGCCCGGACGGCGCGCGCCGCCACTCGTTCGAGTGTGGTGCGGGGGTCCGGCGGAGAGGGAGCGGGTCCGGGCCCCCGCCTGGGCGCCATGCCGGCACGGGAGAGCCGGGGAGCCGCCGGGCGGCAGGTCCGGGGCACCTGCCGGCCGCCGTCCGGGGCCTCGTCGGCGCCGCTGTCCGGGTGGGACCGGAGCCGTCTTGGCGACACCGCGCGGCGGGGTGCAACTTTCCGTGCCGTCGAGGCGTCACCCTGATACACGACGTTGAATCCGGGGGACCCCACCATGCAGCGACAGAGAGCCATCGTCCGTACGCTCGGCCTGGCCGCCGCCGTCGCGCTCGCCGCGACCGCGTGCGCTCCCCAGGGCGCCGGTGCCGGTCCGGCCGCCCCCTCCTCACCGGCGGCGTCCCCCACGGCCTCCCCGTCCAAGCAGGACGACAAGCCGGGCGAGTCCTCGCCCTCCGCGTCGCCCTCCCAGTCCCCGTCGTCCTCGTCCTCACCGTCGCCGTCGTCCTCGGCCGCCCCCGGCCCCAAGGCGCTCATGGCCAACGGCGACGAGAGCGAGCAGGTCCGGGAACTCCAGGCGCGGCTTCGCCAGCTGAAGCTGGTGTCGACGGCGCCCACCGGCTTCTACGGTTCGAAGACGACCGCCGCGGTCAAGGCCTTCCAGTCGCAGCACGGGCTGCCCGCGACCGGGTCGGTGGACGAGGCCACCTGGCAGAAGGTGCAGGGCCTCAGCAAGAAGCCGACGGAGCAGGAGCTGCGCCCGCCGACCACCAACGAGGTGGACGCCCCGGATCCGCGCTGCATGCAGGGGCGGGTGATGTGCATCAGCAAGGAGAGCCGCACCCTGGCCTGGATGATCGACGGCAAGGTCGTCTCCACGATGGACGTGCGCTTCGGCTCGGAGAACACGCCGACCCGCGAGGGCCTGTTCCAGGTGGAGTGGAAGGCGAAGCAGTGGACGTCGACGATCTACCACACGTCGATGCCGTACTCGATGTTCTTCAGCCAGGGCCAGGCGGTGCACTACTCGTCCGACTTCGCGGCCCGCGGCTATGACGGCGCCTCGCACGGCTGTGTGAACGTCCGGGACAAGAAGAAGCTGTCGGAGCTGTTCGACCAGGTGAAGGTGGGCGACAAGGTCGTCGTCTACTGGTGACCGGGGCCGGTGGTCCGGGGGCCGGTGGCGGTCGTGAGGAGAGGGGGCGCGGGCAGGGCCGGGGGAACGTGCCCCGCCCGCGCCGGGTGCGCCGAGCCCAGGGGTACGGGGGGAACCCCGGCTCGTGCGCGGCCGATGACCAGTCGGCTCGATACGTACTGCGCCGGCGGTTCGAAAAGTGTTACTGCCCCGGCCGGAGGGTCTGCGGAAACGATTCAGCCGACGGTCGCGGCCACCGTTTCAGCGGCTGCGGAAGCCCAGTCCGCCGCTCGTCAGGGAGGACGGCGAGGGCAGCGGAACGCCGCCCTGGGCCGCACCGCTCTGCGGGACGCCGCCGCCCCGTGGGGCTCCGTCCAGCAGGGTCGCGCAGAAGCGCTGGACCTTCGCGGCCCCGCCCGCGAGCTTGGCGAGGTACTCGCGCCGGTCGTCGCTGAGGTTCTTCGCCTTGTTCTCCCGGCACAGGTCCTCGGGCCGGGGCTTTTCGGTGCCGCTGTGGCCGCCGCCGGCACCGCCGCTGCCGGCGCCGCCGGCGCTGCTGTCGATGAACCTGTCAGGGGTGCCGTCGGTGCCCGCCGCGCCCCCGCCGCCCGTGGCGGCCGTGCCGGGCGGCGCCGACGGGCCGGGGGTGGTGCCGGGGGGCGTACGCGTGTCCGTGCCCGGCATCCGCGAGGCGTCCGGGCCGTACGAGAAGCCGCCGCCGCCCGGGGACGGGGTCGGCCGCAGCTGCGGGGCGAGGGGGCTGGGGCCCGCGGTCTCCCCGGCCGGCGCCGGGTCCGAGTCGGCGGTGACGGAGACCGCCGGGGCGGGGCCCGCCGTCAGGTGCGCGGCACGGTCCAGCAGGCCGGTTCCGGCGACGGCCGCGATCCCGCCGACGGCGACGCCGGCCAGTGCGGCCGCCAGCCCGAACCGCGCGGCCGTGGCGGGGCGCCGCTGCGCGGGGATGCGTACGGGGGGTATCGGAGCCAGGTCGACCAGGGGTTCGCCGGCGCCGCCGGGGGCCGGGGCGGGGGTCCCGGCGGGCTCCGTCGCGGGCCCCGTGGCGCGGGCCGCGCGGAAGGCGGCCAGGGCGGCTTCCTCGCCGGGCAGCTCGCCGCCGGCGGTCCGGGGCGTCAGGGCGTCGAGGGCGGCGCGCATCCGGGCGGCCTCCGCCCGGGCGCGGGGGTCGGCGCCGACCGGGTCGGGGGTTCCTCCGCGCAGCAGTTCGTCCGCCGCGGCCCGGTCCAGCCACGCGTTGTGCTCGTCGGCCATCACATGTCCTTCTGCGTCCGCCAACGTGAATGCGTCACACCGGTTTGCTCCACCAGGTCCGCCGCCCGCGCGCGCTGTGCGGGTACCGCGTCGAGATCGCGCTCCCGTGCCTGGTCCCCGGCATTATGGCCGACCCGGGCGCGGGATTCCGCTTCGTTTTCCGTCCCGCCCGCCCCGCCGGCGGGGCCGGACTCCGCGCCCAGCAGTTCCGCGAGCTTCTTCAGCCCCCGGTGGGCGGCCGTACGGACGGCTCCGGGCCGCTTGCCGAGGGTCTCCGCCGCGCTCTTCGCGTCCAGGCCGACGACCACCCGCAGGACGACGGCCTCCGCCTGGTCCTGCGGGAGCTGGGCTATCAGCTTCATGGTCCGCCCGGTGGACAGGGCTTCCATGGCCTCGCCGTACGTGTCGGAGTCCGCGGCCCGGCCGGTCAGCTCGGTCTCGTCGCCGCCGATGGCGGGGCGGCGGCCGCGCATGCGGATGTGGTCCAGGGCCCGGTTGCGGGCGATCCGGGCGGCCCAGCCGCGGAAGCGGTCGGCGTCGCCGGTGAAGGATCCGAGGTCGCGGGCGATCTGCAGCCAGGCTTCGGAGGTCACGTCCTCGGCATCGCCGTCACCGACGAGCGTGCGTACGTATCCGAGCAGGCGCGGGTGCACGGCGCGGTACACAGTCCGGAACGCGCTCTCGTCGCCGTCCTGTGCCGCGAGCACCGCGGCGGTCAGCTCCGCGTCGTCCCCCAGCAAAGTCCCCAACCCGTTCGACGTCCTGTACGTGTGGCGCAAATCCGCACGTTACGGCTTTCAAGCACTCTCGTCCACGAGTTCTACAACCAGCGACCAAGCCTGCGCGGAGCGGGGTGTGACAGAAAACGCACTCCATACGCTGACATGGATACGGGCTTGTCGCACGAGTCCGTGACGGATGGCGACCGGGGCCTCTCCTGTGGGGGGTGGCGGCCCCGGTCGTCCTCCCCTCTCCAGCCGGGGCAAACCTCCCCGCCTCATCCTTTCGGCTCACTTCCGGGTGAAATCCCCGTATGGGCAGGGCACCGCCCCTCCGAGATCGCTAGCGTGGCGGCACACCCGCGCCACGCCCCGAGGAGAACCGCTGTCCAGCCAGCTTCCGGCACAGGTCCGCGGTCCGGCCTCCGCCCCCGGCGCCGGACTGGCGCGCTTCAACGCCCTGCCCCCCGAGACCGCCCGCGCGGTCCTGCTGCGCTGCTGCGGCAGCGGGCGCTGGGCCCACCGGGTGGCCGCCCACCGCCCCTACCCCGACACCGCCTCCCTGCTGGCGGGCGCGGACGAGGCCGCGTACGACCTCTCCCAGGGCGACCTCTCCGAGGCGCTGGCCCTGGAGTCCTCGGCGGAGCTGGGCCAGGGAGCCCCGTACGCCGCGCTCCTCGCCCTCGACGCGGCGCGGGCGGAGTACGAGCGGACCTTCGGGCACGCCTTCGTGATCTGCCTGGACGGGCACCCGCCGGAGGAACAGGTGGACCAGCTGCTGGCCGCGATCCGCCGGAGGATGGCTCACGAGATCGACGAGGAGCGCTCGATCGCCGCCGACGAACTGCGCCTGCTCGCCCGCTCCCGGATGGTCCGTCTGCTGGACCGACTCGCCGGAGCGCACCGACCGGACCCCGACGACGGCCTGTCTGCTGCCGATTTCGGACTATTTGCCCCTGCGGGGTAGCCCGTCCGTGCCTGTTTGATCACACCGGCGGACCCCGGGCGAGGGAACCGACAAAGCGTCGCTACGATGTCCGGGGCCGGTGGACCGTACCCGGCCGGGCCCGACCGACAAAGAAGCCGGCTGGCCCCCGCCCCGCTTCCGGAGGGTTTTCCGTGCCGGCTGGAACGTTGTACCGCGGCCGGGAAGGAATGTGGTCCTGGGTGGCTCATCGAGTCACCGGCGTCCTCATCTTCTTCTTCCTGTTCGTACACGTCCTCGACACCGCTCTCGTCCGCGTCTCCCCCGAGGCGTACGACGATGTCGTGGCTACCTACAAGACCCCGATCGTCGCGCTGCTGGAGTACGGCCTCGTGGCCGCCATCCTCTTCCACGCGCTCAACGGTCTCCGTGTCATCGCCGTGGACTTCTGGTCCAAGGGCCCCCGCCACCAGAAGACGATGCTCTGGTCGGTCGTCGTGGTCTGGGTCGTCCTGATGGGCGGGGCCCTGTACCCCGTACTCGGCCACGCCTACCTCGAACTGTTCGGGAAGTGACACGCATGTCCTCTGACACTTCTTCCGCCAAGGCGATCGGCGACGTGGAGGGCGTTTCCCTCTACGACACCGACAACCCGGCGCCCTACATCGAGGCGCCGCGCAAGCGCACGGGCAAGACCCCGCGCTCGACCCGCGGCAACTTCGAGATGGCCGCCTGGCTCTTCATGCGCCTCTCGGGCATCGTCCTCGTCGTCCTGGTCATCGGCCACCTGCTGATCCAGCTGGTGCTGGACGGCGGCGTCTCCAAGATCGGCTTCGCCTTCGTGGCCGGCCGCTGGGCGTCCCCGTTCTGGCAGGTCTGGGACCTGCTGATGCTGTGGCTGGCCATGCTGCACGGCGCCAACGGTCTGCGTACCGTCATCAACGACTACGCGGAGCGCGCCAACACGCGGCTGTGGCTGAAGGGCCTGCTCTACACCGCCACGGTGTTCACCATCCTTCTGGGCACGCTGGTGATCTTCACCTTCGACCCGAACATCCGCTAGGCACGGGCTGAGGCGAATCGACTCATGAAGATCCACAAGTACGACACCGTCATCGTCGGCGCCGGCGGCGCGGGCATGCGCGCCGCCATCGAGGCGACGAAGCGCAGCCGCACCGCCGTGCTGACGAAGCTCTACCCCACCCGCTCCCACACGGGCGCCGCGCAGGGCGGCATGGCCGCCGCGCTGGCCAACGTGGAGGACGACAACTGGGAGTGGCACACCTTCGACACGGTCAAGGGCGGTGACTACCTGGTCGACCAGGACGCCGCCGAGATCCTGGCGAAGGAGGCCATCGACGCGGTCCTCGACCTCGAGAAGATGGGCCTGCCGTTCAACCGCACCCCGGACGGCACGATCGACCAGCGCCGTTTCGGCGGCCACTCGCGCAACCACGGCGAGGCCCCGGTCCGCCGGTCCTGCTACGCCGCGGACCGCACCGGCCACATGATCCTCCAGACGCTGTACCAGAACTGCGTCAAGGAGGGCGTGGAGTTCTTCAACGAGTTCTACGTCCTGGACCAGCTCCTGGTCGAGGAGGACGGCGTCAAGAAGTCGGCCGGTGTGGTCGCGTACGAGCTCGCCACCGGCGAGATCCACGTGTTCCAGGCGAAGGCCGTCATCTACGCCTCCGGCGGCACCGGCAAGTTCTTCAAGGTGACCTCCAACGCGCACACCCTCACGGGTGACGGCCAGGCGGCCTGCTACCGCCGCGGCCTGCCGCTGGAGGACATGGAGTTCTTCCAGTTCCACCCGACGGGCATCTGGCGCATGGGCATCCTGCTGACGGAGGGCGCCCGCGGTGAGGGCGGCATCCTCCGCAACAAGGACGGCGAGCGCTTCATGGAGAAGTACGCGCCGGTCATGAAGGACCTCGCGTCCCGTGACGTCGTCTCGCGCTCCATCTACACGGAGATCCGCGAGGGCCGCGGCTGCGGTCCCGCCGGCGACCACGTGTACCTGGACCTGACGCACCTGCCGCCGGAGCAGCTCGACGCGAAGCTCCCGGACATCACCGAGTTCGCGCGCACCTACCTGGGCATCGAGCCGTACACGGACCCGATCCCGATCCAGCCCACCGCGCACTACGCCATGGGCGGCATCCCGACCAACGTCGAGGGCGAGGTCCTGGCGGACAACACCACCGTCGTCCCCGGCCTGTACGCGGCCGGCGAGGTCGCGTGCGTTTCGGTGCACGGCGCCAACCGCCTGGGCACCAACTCGCTGCTGGACATCAACGTCTTCGGCAAGCGCTCCGGCATCGCGGCGGCCAAGTACGCGGCCGAGAACGACTACGTCGAGCTGCCGGAGAACCCGGCGCAGCAGGTGGCCGACCTCGTCGAGCACCTGCGCAACTCCACGGGCAAGGAGCGGGTCGCCGACCTGCGCCTGGAGCTCCAGGAGACGATGGACGCGAACGTGATGGTCTTCCGTACGGAGCAGACCATCAAGACCGCGGTCGAGAAGATCGCGGAGCTGCGCGAGCGCTACAAGAACGTGTCCGTCCAGGACAAGGGCAAGCGTTTCAACACGGACCTGCTGGAGGCCATCGAGCTGGGCAACCTGCTCGACCTGGCCGAGGTCATGGCCGTGTCCGCCCTGGCGCGCAAGGAGTCGCGCGGCGGTCACTACCGCGAGGACTACCCGAACCGCGACGACGTCAACTTCATGCGCCACACCATGGCGTACCGCGAGGTCGGCGCCGACGGCCAGGACTCCGTGCGCCTGGACTACAAGCCCGTCGTCGTCACCCGCTACCAGCCGATGGAGCGTAAGTACTGATGGCCACCCCGACCCTGGACAAGATGGAGGCGGCGGCCGCCGCCTCGCCGTACATCACGGTCACCTTCCGGATCCGCCGCTTCAACCCCGAGGTCTCCGACCAGGCGGAGTGGCAGGACTTCCAGATCGAGATCGACCCGAAGGAGCGCGTGCTCGACGGTCTCCACAAGATCAAGTGGGACCTCGACGGCACGCTGACCTTCCGCCGCTCGTGCGCGCACGGCATCTGCGGCTCCGACGCGATGCGGATCAACGGCAAGAACAGGCTCGCCTGCAAGACGCTGATCAAGGACATCAACCCGGAGAAGCCGATCACCGTCGAGGCCATCAAGGGCCTCACGGTGATGAAGGACCTCGTGGTCGACATGGAGCCCTTCTTCCAGGCGTACCGCGACGTCATGCCGTTCCTGGTCACCAAGGGCAACGAGCCGACGCGCGAGCGCCTGCAGTCCGCCGAGGACCGCGAGCGCTTCGACGACACCACCAAGTGCATCCTGTGCGCCGCGTGCACGTCCTCGTGCCCGGTGTTCTGGAACGACGGCCAGTACTTCGGCCCGGCGGCGATCGTCAACGCGCACCGCTTCATCTTCGACTCGCGTGACGAGGCCGGCGAGCAGCGGCTGGAGATCCTGAACGACAAGGACGGTGTGTGGCGCTGCCGCACGACCTTCAACTGCACCGACGCGTGCCCGCGCGGCATCGAGGTCACGAAGGCGATCCAGGAAGTCAAGCGGGCGCTGATCACCCGCCGCTTCTGATCCCTTCGAGGCGCCGCCCGCGGCGCCGAGCAGGACCCCGCCCGCCGGTCCCGGCCTCGGCCGAGACCGGCGGGCATCGGGCCCCGCCCCCGGACATCCTCCGGGGGCGGGGCCCTTTCGCGTACCCGGGGCTCGGCACCGGCCGCTTGAACCTGTTCAAAAAGGGGTCTACAGTCGGGCCTGCCAGAGAGTTGAACACGTTCAAGGGGGCTGGGGCAATGGACCTCACCGTGGCCGCGTACGTCATCTACCTGTTCACCAGCATCGGACTGACCGTCTGGGTCGCCCGCACGCTCAGCCGCAACGGCCGCGTCTTCATCGCCGACGTCCTCCAGGGGAACGAGAAGCTCGCGGACGCCGTCAACCACCTCCTGGTGGTCGGCTTCTACCTCGTCAACATCGGCTTCGTGACCCTGTACCTGCGCTCGGGCGAGACGGTCCTCGAAGCCCGGGGCCTCTTCGAGGCCCTGTCGGTCAAGCTCGGCGTCGTCCTGCTGGTCCTCGGCGTCATGCACCTCGGCAACGTGTGGGTGCTGAGCCGGATGCGCCGCCGGGGGATCATGGAGCGGCAGGCCGCTCAGCGGCCGCCGATGCCGCCGCTCCCCCCGCAGGGGTGGACCGTGCCGGCCGGGGCCTGACCCGTGGCGCGGGCCGTGCGGGCCGGTGCCGTCCGGTCCCTGACCGTCCTGTACGACGCCGACTGCCCCGTGTGCGTCCACGTCCGGAACTGGCTGGGCCGGCAACGGCAGCTGGTCCCGCTGCGGCTGGTGCCGGCCGCCTCCGCCGAGGCGCGGCGGCGGTTCCCGGGGCTGGCGCACGCCGAGACGCTCCGCGAGATCACCGTCGTCGGCGACGCGGGGCAGCTGTGGCGCGGGACGGACGCCTTCGTCGTCTGCCTGTGGGCCCTGGCCGAGCACCGTGCGAAGGCCGACTGGCTCGCCACCCCGGCGGGCCGTCCCTTCGCCAGGGCCGCCATGCACACGGCCGCCGCCGTACGGCACGCCGTACGTTCCAAGTCCGAAGCGGAGCCCGGGGAACCGGCCTGTGACGAGCAGTGCTCCGCGCCCCGATAAAGTCGGACACCGTGACAGATCAGAAGGCTCCCAAAAGCGAGCAGACCCGCACGCTCATTCTCGAAACCGCGCTCCGGCTCTTCCAGGAGCGCGGGTTCGACAAGACGACCATGCGGGGCATCGCCAAGGAGGCGGGGGTCTCGGTCGGCAACGCGTACTACTACTTCGAGTCGAAGGAACACCTCGTCCAGGGCTTCTACGACCGGATCGGCGCGGCCCACCAGGCGGCGGTCCGGCCCATCCTGGACCAGGAGACCGATCTCCAGAAGCGGCTCGCCGGCGTACTGACGAGCTGGCTCGAAATCGCGGAGCCGTACCACGAGTTCGCCTCGCAGTTCTTCAAGAACGCGGCGGACCCCGAGAGTCCGCTCAGCCCGTTCTCCGCGGAATCGGAACCGGCGCGCAAGGCGGCCATCGACATCCACCGCGAGGTGCTGGCCGGGGCGAAGACCAAGGTGCCCGCCGAACTGGCCGACGCCCTGCCGGAACTGATGTGGCTCTCCCAGATGGGCCTGGTCCTGTACTGGGTCTTCGACCGCTCGCCCGGCAGCGAGAAGACCCGCCGGCTCGCCGAGCGCGGGGCGCAGCTGACCACGCGCGGCATCGTGCTGGCCCGGTTCCGGGTGCTGCGGCCGCTGGTGCGCGAGGTGCACGAGCTCTTCGCGGACTTCCTGCCGGGCATGGCGCAGACGGCGGCCTCGCGCGCCGCGACGCGGACCCCGGACCCCGGCTCCGTCCGCTCCGGGGAGGAGTGAGGGTCCCGGGTCACCGGCCGGGGAGTCGCGGGGTCAGGCCTGGTACGAGGCCAGTTCGACGACGGTGATGTCGGACGGCGCGCCGACCCGGACCGGCGGCCCCCAGGCACCCGCGCCCCGCGACACGTACAGCTGGGTGTCGCCGTAGCGTTCCAGGCCCGCGACGGTCGGGTTCGCCAGCTCGGCCAGGTACTTGCCGGGCCACAGCTGGCCGCCGTGGGTGTGCCCGGAGAGCTGGAGGTCCACGCCGTGGCGGACGGCCTCGTCGATCACGATCGGCTGGTGGGCGAGGAGTACGGAGGCACGCGCGCGGTCGCGGTCCCCGAGGGCCGCGCGGAAGTCCGGTCCCTTGCCCTCCTTCTCGCCCTGGACGTCGTTGACCCCGGCGAGGTCGAAGTGGGGCAGCTCGCGGCGGGCGTTCTCCAGGGGGACGAGGCCGAGTTCGCGGACGTGGTCGATCCACTGCTGGGCGCCGGAGAAGTACTCGTGGTTGCCGGTGACGAAGTAGCTCCCGAGGCGGGCGCTCAGCTCGCGCAGCGGCTCGGCGGCGGGGCCGAGGTCACGGACGTCGCCGTCCACGAGGTCGCCGACGATGGCGATGAGGTCGGGCTGGGTGCGGTTGACGGTGTCGACGATGCGGCGGGTGTGGGCGCGGCCGAGGACCGGGCCGAGGTGGACGTCGCTGACGACGGCGATGCGGAACCCGTGCGCGGCGCGGGGCAGCCGGGCCAGCGGCACCTGCACGCGCTTCACGCGGGGCCCGCGCAGCACGCCGTGGGTGCCGTTCCCGACGGTCACCGCGGCCGCGGCGACGGCGGCCCCGCCGAGCACCCGCGCGACGAACACCCGCCGGCCGACGGCGCCGGGGGCCGGATCGAGGGCCGGGTCGGAGGCCGGATCGAGGGCCTGGCCGGGAGCCGGGTCGCGGGCCGGGTCGGAGGCCGCGCCGGCGGCCGGCTCGGGAGCCGCGCCCGGAGCCGGGTCGGGGGCGGCGCCGGGGGCCGGCTGGGCCGTTCCCCCGCCCGCCCCGGCCGGTCCGCCCGCGGGGGAGGCCAGTTCGAGCCCCTCCGGCGCCCGGGGGGCCGGGGGTGCGGGAATCCGGCGGAGCCACAGGCGGCGGACCGGTTCCGCCACCGCCATCGCCATCGTCAGGTACAGCAGCACCGCCAGCCACATGTACCCCGGCCACGCCACCAGCCGCTCCAGCCAGAACGGCGCACCCGCCCGCCCGGCGGTCAGCGCCGCCAGTGCCAGCAGCGGCAGCGCGAAGGCCAGGACGGTGCCCGCCTTCCGTGCCGGGCCGCCCGCGCGGGTCGTGTCGCGGACCAGCCGGATCCAGAGCCAGCGGTGGACCGACGCGAGCAGCGCCAGTACCGCGACCACCGCCACGATCACCACGACCACGGTCATCGTGATTCCCGTCGCAGGGCCAGGACGCCGCGCAGCCCGATCACACCAACGGCCGTCCCCAGCAGAAACGACGTGACCGCCAGGAGAAGGTGGACCCAGAAGTAGGCCGTGGGCTTTCCGTCGTCGAAAGCCAGACCGCTGGCGTCGTGGAAGAGGTTCTTGACGAACGTGGACCAGATCACCCAGGACCAGGCTCCGAACGCTGCGAGGAACCAGGACGCGGTACGGCTGAGTTTCATGTCCCCAGTATCGGTTTCGTCCCCAGGACGGACGCGCCGGGGTGGGCCGTACCGGGTGTGGTTGGGCCCGGTTGGCCGGTCCCGGACGCCTGGCAGTCCATCGGGATGTACGTTCACCTGCGTGTCTGCCAAGAAGACCGCGCTGACGGTCCTTTCCGCCGCACTGCTGCTTCCAGCGGTCCTCGTGGCACCCGCGAGCGCGCCCGCGCTCGCCGCGCCGGCCCCGCCCCCGCCGGCCGACGGGAAGGGCAGGCCCCGGAAGGCACCGCACGCCCCGGCGCCGCCCCCCGCGATGTCCACCGTCGGCGGCGCCCGCCTCGGGCTGCCCGGGACCCAGGTCAATCCGCTGCCCGGGGCGCCCTCCCTGCCGGCCAACCTCAGCGGCCGGTCCTGGATCGTGGCGGACGCCGAGACCGGGGAGGTCCTCGCGGCGCACAACGCCCACTGGCGGCTGCCCCCGGCGTCCACCCTGAAGATGCTCTTCGCCGACACGGTGCTGCCCGGCCTCCCCAAGGACCGGGTGCACAGGGTCACCGACGAGGACATGGAGGGGGTCGGCCCCGGCAGCAGCCTGGTGGGGGTCAAGGAGGACCACGAGTACAGCGTCCACGACCTGTGGCTCGGCGTGTTCCTGCGCTCCGGGAACGACGCGGTGCACGTCCTCTCGGCCATGAACGGCGGCGTCGAGAAGACCGTCAAGGACATGCAGGCGCACGCCGAGGAGCTCCAGGCCCTGGACACCCACGTGGTGTCCCCCGACGGCTACGACGCCCCCGAGCAGGTGTCGAGTGCGTACGACCTCACCCTCATCGCCCGTTCCGGGCTCCAGAAGCAGGACTTCCGGGAGTACTGCGGCACGGTCGAGGCGAAGTTCCCCGGCAGGCAGGAGGAGGGCAGGCCGCGCGAGTACTTCGAGATCCAGAACACCAACCGGCTGATGACCGGGGCGGGCGGCATCAGCCCGTACAAGGGCATCGCCGGGGTGAAGAACGGCACCACCACCATGGCCGGCTCGACCTTCACCGGCGCCGCCCAGCGCGGGAACAGGAAGCTGCTGGTGACGGTGATGAACCCGGACAACGGCGGGCTGAACGGGGTGTACGAGGAGACCGCCCAGCTCTTCGACTGGGGCTTCGAGGCCGCCGGGAAGGTCAAACCGGTGGGCGAGCTGGTGCCGCCGAAGAGCGCGGACACCTCCCCGCACGGCTCCCCCGCCCAGTCCCACGAGAAGGGCGGGACGTCGGCGGGCGGCGACGCCTCCGGCAGCAGCGGCCTCGGCACGGCGTTCGGCATCACGGGCGGGGCGCTGGCCGCCCTGGCGGGCGGGGCGTTCGCGGTCAACCGCCGCTGGCCGCGCGGCCGCCGCGGCCCGGGGGGCGGTGCGGGCAGCGGCGGCTAGTCCGAGGCCGTCCCCGGGGCGGCGCCGGCTTCGGCGGCTTCGGTGTCTTCGGTGTCTTCGGTGTCTTCCGCGTCCGCGTCCCCGTCGGGCGTCGCCGTCCAGGCCGCGCAGAACAGGAGCAGCCGCGCCGTGAAGCTGATCCACAGCAGCAGGGCGATCGGCACGCCGAAGGCCCCGTACATGCTCTTGGCCGCGACCTCCCTGATGTAGCCGCTGAGCAGCAGCTTCAGCAGCTCGAAGCCCGCCGCGCCGATCAGTGCCGCCTGGATCAGCCGGCCGCGCGGCGGCTCCACGCCGGGCAGCAGGGTGAGCAGGTAGAGCAGCAGCAGGAAGGCCGCCAGTACGCCGACGAGGAAGGCCGCGGCGCGCAGCAGCGCCCCGCCGGCGCCCTCGCGCGGGATGCCGAGGAGCTCGGCGGACTTGCCGACCGCGCTGGCTCCGACGATCGACGCGGCCGCCGAGGCCAGGGCCGCGCCGCCGAGGCCGAGGAGCACGAGGGCGTCCTTGCCCTTGCGCAGGAAGGGGTTGCCCTCGTCCTCGTCGTCCTTCTCCCAGACGGCGCGCAGGCAGTCGCGCATGGAGCCGATCCAGCCGATGCCGGTGAAGAGGAGAAGGGCGCCGGCGACGAGGCCGACGGTGCCGGCGTTGGCGACGAGCGCCTCCAGGTCGAGCTGGTCGGAGATGCCGGGGACCTGTTCGGCGAGGCTGCGCTGGAGACGCTCCAGCTGTTCCCGGCTGAGCAGCCCGGCGCCGACGGCGGCGGCGACCGTGATCAGGGGGAACAGCGCGAGGAAGCTGATGAAGGTGATCGCGGCGGCGAGCCGGGTCCAGTGCACCCGGTCGAGACGCTCGTACGAACGCCAGGCGTGGGTCCGCATGGCGGCGGACGCCGCCGGGCCGATCACCGGGAGTTTCTTCAGCCAGTCCATGGGGCCACCGTAAATGAGCTGCTGGAAATAGCCGGGATTGTCGCTTTCGGGCACTACGGTCGTCGATTGTGACTTTTCGCCCTACGGATCGTCCCCCGGCCCGGCCGTTCCACACCCTGCTGCTTCGGAGCCTGCGGTTCCGCGCCCACCAGGCCCTGCGCCCCCTGCGTCAGGAGCGCGGCACGGCCGTGTCGCCCACCGGAGCGGGCTGTGCCGGGACTCCGGGGGCGCCCGCGCCGAAGGGGTACTCGCGCAGCTTGCGCCAGACCCCGTCCGAGCCCTGCTCGTAGAGCGCGAAGCCCTCGCACAGCCAGCCGGCGGCGTAGTCGGCCAGCTCGGCGTAGGCCCGGTCCATCGCCTCCTCGGAGATCCCGTGGGCGACCGTGACGTGCGGGTGGTACGGGAAGGCCAGCTCGCGGGCGAGCGGCCCGCGGGGGTCGCGTACCTGCCCCTGGAGGCGGGTGCAGTCCGGGGTGCCCTCGGCGAGCCGGACGAAGACGACCGGCGAGAGGGGGCGGAAGGTTCCCGTCCCCTCCAGGCGCATCGGGAAGGCCCTGAAGGCCCGCGCGACCTCCGTCAGGTGGGCGCGGATGGCGGGCAGCCGGTCCGCCTCCACCTCGGTGGGCGGTACGAGGGTGACGTGCGTGGGGATGCCGTGCGCGGCGGCGTCCCCGAAGCCGGCGCGCAGCTGCTGGAGCTGGCGGCCGTACGGCTCCGGGACCGCGATCGAAACGCCGAGCGTTACGGTCCCCACGTGTGTCTCCTTGGTGTGTGTACGAGGTGCTGCCGCTCAGTGTGGCGCCAGCACGCCCTCGGCCGCCAGGGGCGCCGGTCCGTCAGTGCTTGGCGGGCAGGAAACCGAGGCGGTCGTAGGCCTGCGCCAGGGTCTCCGCGGCGACCGCCCGGGCCTTCTCCGCACCCTTGGCCAGCAGGGAGTCCAGGGTCTCCGGGTCGTCCAGGTACTCCTGGGTGCGCTGCTTGAAGGGTGTGACGAAATCGACCATCACACCGGCGAGGTCGGTCTTGAGCGCGCCGTAGCCCTTGCCCTCGTACTGGGCCTCCAGGGCGGGGACCGACTCGCCCGTGAGGGTGGAGTAGATCGTGAGCAGGTTGCTGACGCCCGGCTTGTTCTCGGTGTCGAAGCGGATCTCGGAACCGGTGTCGGTGACCGCGCTCTTGATCTTCTTCTCGGTGACCTTGGGCTCGTCGAGGAGGTTGATCAGGCCCTTGGGAGAGGAAGCGGACTTCGACATCTTGATCGCCGGGTCCTGGAGGTCGTAGATCTTCGCGACCTCCTTGACGATGTGCGCGGCGGGAAGGGTGAAGGTCCGGCCGAAGCGCTGGTTGAAGCGCTCCGCCAGGTCGCGGGTCAGCTCGATGTGCTGGCGCTGGTCCTCGCCGACCGGGACGGCGTTCGCCTGGTAGAGGAGGATGTCGGCGACCTGGAGGATCGGGTAGGTGAACAGGCCGACGCTGGCGCTGTTGACCCCGCCCTTGGCGGACTTGTCCTTGAACTGGGTCATCCGGCTGGCCTCGCCGAAGCCGGTGATGCAGTTCATGACCCAGCCCAGCTGCGCGTGCTCCGGGACGTGGCTCTGGATGAAGAGCGTGCACCGCTCGGGGTCCAGGCCGGCGGCGAGGAGCTGCGCGGCGGACAGGCGGGTGTTCGCGCGGAGGTCCTTCGGGTCCTGCGGCATGGTGATCGCGTGCAGGTCGACGACCATGTAGAAGGCGTCGTGCGTCTCCTGGAGGGCGACGTACTGGCGGATCGCTCCGAGGTAGTTCCCGAGGTGGAACGAGCCGGAGGTGGGCTGGATGCCGGAGAGCGCGCGGGGACGATCAGAAGCCATGCCCCCATTCTCTCAGGTGCGGGGCCGCTCTCCGGCCGCACACCGGCCGGAACCCACCGGTGCGGTTCGGGCCCGGGGCCGGGGGGCGGCCCCGGACGGCCCGCGCGGAGGGGTGCCCGGTGGCCGGATCCCGCCCCCGGCCGGGCGGCCCGTCAGGCCCCGTGGGCGGGGCGGGGGGCGTGGGTCCCCCGCCCCGCTCTCCCGGTCAGGCGAGCGGCAGGCCGGGGGCCGGGAAGGCGGCCATCAGGTCCGCGACCTCGGAGCGGATCCCGGCCAGGGCCGGCTCGTCGGACTTCGCGGCGGCGTCGACCGCGCGGGAGATCCAGCCCGCCACCAGCGGCATGTGCTCCGCCCCCAGGCCCCGCGACGTCAGCGACGGGGTGCCGATGCGGATGCCCGACGGGTCGAACGGCTTGCGCGGGTCGAACGGCACCGTGTTGTAGTTCACGACGATCCCCGCCCGGTCCAGCGCCTTCGCCGCGACCTTGCCCGGCACGTCCCGCGAGGTCAGGTCCATCAGGATCAGGTGGTTGTCCGTGCCGCCCGAGACGAGGTCGAAGCCGCGCTCCAGCAGGGCGGAGGCCAGCGCCTTCGCGTTGGCGACGACCGCGTGCGCGTACGAGACGAAGGACGGCTGCGCGGCCTCGTGCAGGGCCACCGCGATGCCCGCCGTCGTCTGGTTGTGCGGGCCGCCCTGGAGGCCCGGGAAGACCGCCTTGTCGATGGCCTTCGCGTGCTCCTCCCGGCACATCAGCATCGCGCCGCGCGGCCCGCGCAGGGTCTTGTGGGTGGTCGTGGAGATCACGTCCACGTGCCCCGCCGGGGAGGGGTGGGCGCCGCCCGCGATCAGGCCGGCGATGTGGGCCACGTCCGCGACCAGTACCGAGCCCGCCTCCTCGGCGATCGAGGCGAAGGCCGCGAAGTCGATGGTCCGCGGAAGGGCCGTGCCACCACAGAAGATGATCTTCGGGCGCTCCGCCAGGGCCAGCTCCCGGACCGCGTCGTAGTCGATGAGCCCGGTGTCGGCCCGCACGCCGTACTGGACGCCGCGGAACCAGGAGCCCGTCGCCGAGACGCCCCAGCCGTGCGTCAGGTGGCCGCCCATCGGCAGGGCCATGCCCATCACCGTGTCGCCGGGCTTCGCGAAGGCCAGGTAGACGGCCAGGTTGGCCGGGGAGCCGGAGTAGGGCTGGACGTTCGCGTGGTCCACCCCGAACAGGCCCTTGGCCCGCTCCACGGCGAGGGCCTCGACCCGGTCGATGTTCTGCTGGCCCTCGTAGTACCGGCGGCCGGGGTAGCCCTCGCTGTACTTGTTCTGCAGGACGGTGCCGGATGCCTCCAGCACGGCCGCGGAGACGTAGTTCTCGCTGGGGATCAGCCGCAGGGTCTCCGCCTGGAGCGTCTCCTCGGCGGTGACGAGCGAGGCGAGCTCGGGGTCGGTGGCGTACAGGGCGGGCTGGCGGTGCGCGGTCATCGCGGCTCCTCCGGGGTCGATGTCGGTTCGTCCCCGCGAGGCCCAGGCGAGCGGCCCTGTGTGCGGTCGTGCGCGCTCGACTCCCCCGGAGTTCGTTCTCCGTACGCCAGTCGCCGTGCGTACCGGACACCTTAGCTGGCGCGGCACCGGGGAGGTTTCCGCTCCCACGATCCGAGCGACGATACAAAGGACGTCACCCACGTCACCCGCGCCACCAGCCAGACGGACGATCGGAGACCCCGTGTCGAGAACTGCTGATGCCATCCGCTCCGCCGACGAACACAGCGCGCACAACTACCACCCCCTGCCGATCGTCGTCGCGACGGCGGAGGGGGCGTGGATGACCGACGTGGAGGGCCGCCGGTACCTCGACATGCTCGCCGGGTACTCGGCGCTCAACTTCGGCCACGGCAACCGCAGGCTGATCGACGCCGCCCGCGCCCAGCTGGAGCGGGTCACCCTCACCTCCCGCGCCTTCCACCACGACCGCTTCGCCGACTTCTGCGCCGAACTGGCCGCGCTCTGCGGCAAGGAGATGGTGCTGCCCATGAACACGGGCGCGGAGGCGGTGGAGACCGCGGTGAAGACGGCCCGCAAGTGGGGGTACGAGGTCAAGGGCGTCCCCGACGGCCAGGCCAAGATCGTCGTCGCCGCGGACAACTTCCACGGCCGTACGACGACCATCGTGTCCTTCTCCACCGACCACGAGGCCCGCGACCACTACGGCCCCTACACGCCCGGCTTCGAGATCGTCCCCTACGGGGACCTGACCGCCCTCGACGCCGCCGTCACCGCCAACACCGTGGCCGTGCTGCTGGAGCCGATCCAAGGCGAGGCGGGGGTCCTCGTCCCTCCCGCCGGATACCTGGCGGGCGTACGGGAACTGACGCGCCGGCGGAACGTCCTGTTCATGGCGGACGAGATCCAGTCGGGCCTGGGCCGCACCGGCCGGACCTTCGCGTGCGAGCACGAGGGCGTCGTGCCCGACGTGTACGTCCTGGGCAAGGCGCTCGGCGGCGGGGTCGTGCCCGTGTCCGCCGTGGTCGCCGACCGGGACGTGCTCGGGGTGTTCCGCCCCGGCGAGCACGGGTCCACCTTCGGCGGGAACCCGCTGGCCTGTGCCGTCGCGCTGGAGGTGATCGCGATGCTGCGCACCGGCGAGTACCAGGAGCGCGCCGCCGAACTCGGCGACCACCTGCACCGGGAGCTGAACCTGCTGACCGGCGGCGGCGCGGTGACCGCCGTACGCGGCCGCGGGCTCTGGGCGGGCGTGGACGTCGCCCCGTCGCGCGGGACGGGCCGCGAGGTCTCCGAGAAGCTGATGGAGCTCGGGGTCCTGGTGAAGGACACCCACGGGTCGACGATCCGGATCGCGCCGCCGCTGGTGATCACCAAGGAGGACCTGGACTGGGGGCTGGACCAGCTGCGGTCGGTGCTCTCCGCCTGACGGCCGACGGCGCCGGGAGGCGGGCGCGGCGGGCGCGGCCGGACCCTCCGGTCCCGGCGGCGCCCGTCGCCGCTCCCGGCCCCGCGGTGGACACCGGGAGCGGTCCGCCGGACGATGGGAGGACGCGTACGGGTGCGCGCCCTGCCGATCCCGGGCCCGACCCTCCGATGGGAGCAACCCCATGCACCGACGCAACCGACACACCCTGCTCTGCGGCGTCCTGGCGTCCTGCGTCGCCCTGGGCGGCGCCGCTGCCCTCGCCGCACCGGCCGCCGCCGCCCCGGCGGCGGTACCCGCCGCCAGCTGCACGGTCACGCCCGACCCGCAAGGGCGGTTCGTCGTCATCACCGGCGAGGGGTTCACTCCCCCGCGCAACCTCAACGACGGCGAGTCCACCGAACCGCTGAACATCGACGCCGACGGCAACTTCCGGGTCCAGCGGTTCCAGAAGAACGTCGACTACACCGTCCTCGCGGTCAACGAGGACCAGGACTTCGTCTTCGTGAACTGCAAGGTCACGGGGTCCACGCCCTCCGCCGGCGACTCGAGGGAGTACCAGAAGGGCTACTCGGACGGGCACACGGCCGGAATGGCGGCGGCGTCCCGGTCGAACTGCGACGTCCCGGCCCAGCCCGACACGAGCCAGGACCACTCCGAGTCCTACTGGCGCGGCTGGAAGTCGGGGGCCGAAACGTCCTTCGACAGCTACTGCGGCGACGACAACTGACGGCCCCGAACGCCCCTGACGGCGCTACAGAATGACGTGGGGCAGGAAGCGGGCGTACTCGTCCGTGACGAGCCCCGCCGATTCCCGGATGCCGAGCCCCGCCGCCTCCTCCTCGACGACCCACGCGCCGAGCACGACGCGGTTGCCGTCGAAGTCGGGCAGCGGGGCCAGCGCCTGGAAGACGTACGTCTCCCCCTCGGCCGGCACGAAGGGCTCGCCGCCCCCGCCCGCCTCGTGCAGCGTGACCCCGGCACCCTCGCGTCCCAGCAGCGGCTTGGCCGCGTACCCGCAGGTGGCGGCCAGCTCGCGCGGGCCGTCGAGGTAGGCGGGCAGCAGGTTCGGGTGGTCGGGGAAGA
Organism: Streptomyces sp. NPDC034043; assembly: GCF_055575675.1. Taxonomy (NCBI): domain Bacteria; kingdom Bacillati; phylum Actinomycetota; class Actinomycetes; order Kitasatosporales; family Streptomycetaceae; genus Streptomyces; species Streptomyces sp. NPDC034043. Next base: position 172,170 of record NZ_JBVISF010000004.1, on the reverse strand, counting down.
GCTCCCAGAGGATCGCCAGCAGCGCCTTGTTGGCGAGCAGCATCTTCCACAGCGGCTCGATCCAGGCGGTGGTGCCCGAGCCGCCGCCGTGGTCGTAGGTGCCCAGCACCTGCGGCCCGAACTCGTCGGTGACCAGCCACTCCCACGGGTAGAGCTTGAAGCAGCTGCGGATGAAGCGGAGCCGCTCGTCCACGAACCGGCCCGAGAGGCTGTCCCAGCCGATCGTCTCCACCGAGAGCGCGTGCGTCTCCAGTCCGGCCTGCTCGGCGGTCTCCTGGAGGTAGGCGACCGTCATCAGGTCCTCGCCGAGCTCGTCGGTCTCGGAGTGCGCGAAGTGCACCGGGCCCGGCGGCAGCAGCTCGGCCTGGTGCCGCCACGCCTCGACGAGGCGCTCGTGGAGGGAGTTCCACTGGTCGGCGCCGGGAAAGCGCTCCTCCATCCAGAACCACTGCGGGCTCGCCGCCTCCACCAGGGAGGTGGGCGTGTCGGCGTTGTACTCCAGCAGCTTGGCGGGCTCGCCGGCGCCGTCGTAGCGCAGGTCGAACCGGCCGTAGAGGGACGGCTGTTCGGCGCGCCGCCGCCAGGACTCGGTGATCCGCGCGGCCAGTTTCGGATCGGTGATGCCGAGGTCCGCGAAGCGGTCGTGCTCGACGATGTGCGCGGCCGCGGCCAGGCACATGGCGTGCAGCTCCTCGACGACCTCCTCCAGGGCCTCGACCTCCGGGAGCGAGAAGGAGTAGTACGCGCTCTCGTCCCAGTAGGGCCGCAGGGAGTCGTCGGGGTAGCGGGTGAGGGGGTAGATCAGACCCTGCTCCTCGACGGTCTTCTGCCAGCCGGGGCGCGGTTCGATGGTGTGCCGCTGCATCTGCGCTCAGCCGCCGGAGGAGCCGGAGCTGCTGTGGCCGCCGATGCCGCCGCGGGTGACGGCGGACTTGTCGAAGCTGCCGCCGGTCACCTTGCCGTTGCGGACGGTGCCGCCGTAGTAGTACGAGCCGGTGCCGCCGCTCCTGCACTCCTTCGAGTTCAGGTGGTTCAGCGTGGAGCGGGAGGCGCAGCGCTTGTCGGGCTCGTCGTTGCTCCCGCAGGCCACGAGGGTGGCGGCGAGCAGGCCCATGCCGCCGAGGGCGACCGCGCCGGAGCGCATGCGTCGTCTGGTGGTGTTGCCGGTATCCATGGCCTGCACCCTAGAGCGGTGGCGCGGGGGTATGGAATCCGGCCGCCGTCACACCCTTGTCACGATGGTGACCTAGAGTCGGTTCGTGCTGCTTGGGGTGGTTTGCGCACTGGGTGCGGCGGTCTGTTTCGGCACGGCGTCCGTACTCCAGGCCGTGGCGGCCCGGGCGGCGGCCCGGCCGGGTGCGGCCGCCGGCGTGGACGCGGCACTGTTCCTGCGGGCGGTGCGGCAGTGGCGGTACGTGGTGGGGCTCGCACTGGACGCGGTCGGCTTCGTGCTCCAGATCATCGCCCTGCGGCACGTTCCGATCTACGCGGTGGGGGCCGCGCTGGCCGCCAGCCTGGCGGTGACCGCCGTGGTCGCGGCCCGGCTGCTGCGGGTGCGGCTGTCGCGGCTGGAACGGGGCGCGGTGGGGGTGGTGTGCGCGGGGCTGCTGATGCTCGGGCTGGCCTCGGGCGAGGAGGGCTCCGGCAGCGGCACCCCCGCGCTGGAGCTGGGCCTGCTGGGCGTGGCGGTGCTGGTGCCCGCGGTCGGCACGGTGGCGGGGCGGCTGCCGGACGGGCCGCGCGCGCTGGTGCTGGGGCTGGCCGCGGGGACGGGCTTCGGGGTGGTGGAGGTGGCGGTCCGGCTCATCGACTCCGTCTCACCCCGGGCGCTGCGCGACCCCGCGCTGTACGCGCTGCTGCTGGGCGGGGCGGCCGCGTTCCTGCTGCTCACCTCCGCCCTGCAGCGCGGCTCCGTGACGGCGGCGACGGCGGGCCTGGTGCTGGGCGAGACGGTCGGCCCGGCGGCCGTGGGCGTGGCGTGGCTCGGGGACCGCACCCGCGAGGGGCTGACCTGGCTCGCGGTGGCCGGCTTCGCGGTGGCGGTGGCCGGATCCCTGGCCCTGTCCCGCTTCGGCGAACCCGGACCGGAGCCGGAACCGTAGGCGCGCGGCGGGGCGCGGGCTCAGGCGGGCGGGGGCAGGGCGGCCGACAGGGCCCTCAGGGCGGGGGGCCAGGCGCTGGTGGAGGGGGTGCCGTAGCCGACGATCAGGGCCTCGCGCGGCGGCATCGCCGAGTCCGGGTGGCGGAACCGCGCCAGGCCCTCCAGGGCCAGGTCCTGCCAGGCGGCGGCCTGGACGACGGACCGCTCCGTGCCCGGCGGGAGGTCCAGCACCGCGTGCAGCCCGGCCGCGATGCCCGAGACGGGCACCCTGCCCGCCACCGCGGCCACCAGCTCGTCCCGGCGGCGCCGGTAGCGCAGGCGCATGCCGCGCACGTGGCGGTCGTACGCCCCGGAGGTGAGGAACTCCGCCAGGGTCAGCTGGTCCAGGGCGCTGGACGTCCAGTCGACCGGGCCCTTCGCCGCCAGCACCTCCTCCAGCAGGTCCGGCGGGACCACCATCCACCCCATCCGCAGCGCGGGGGCCAGGGACTTGCTCGCGGTGCCCAGGTACACCACCCGGTCCGGGTCCAGGCCCTGGAGCGCACCGACGGGCTGGCGGTCGTAACGGAACTCCCCGTCGTAGTCGTCCTCCAGGATCACCCCGCCCGTGGTCCGCGCCCAGTCCACGGCCGCCGCCCGGCGCCCGGGGGTGAGGGCCGCGCCCGTCGGGAACTGGTGCGCCGGGGTCAGCAGCACCGCGCCCGTGCGGGGTCCGAGTCCGGTCAGGTCCGGGGTGCGGGCGCCGGCCTCGTCCACCCACAGCGGCCGGGTCACCAGCCCGGCCCCGGCCAGCAGCTCCCGGTGCACGTCGAGGCCGTATCCCTCCACGGCCGCCTCCCGCACCCGACGCCCCCTCAGTACCCGGCCGAGCAGCGTCAGGGCGTGCGCGAAGCCGGCGCACAGCACGATCCGGTCCGGGTCCGCGTACACCCCGCGCGCCCGCGCCAGGTACCCGGCGAGCGCCTCCCGCAGCTCCACCCGGCCGCGCGCGTCGGAGGCGTACCCCAAGGCGTCGTTCGGGGCGCCGGTCAGGGCCCGCCGGGCCGCCGCCAGCCACGCGGCGCGGGGGAAGCCGCTCAGGTCCGGGGAGCCGGCGACCAGGCTGTACGCGGGCCCCCGGCGCGCGGGGCGGCGTACCTGCGGGGAGCCGGCGGCCCTGCGGACCCTGGCCCGCTCGGCGACGCGGGTGCCCGAGCCCTGGCGGGCGGTCAGCCAGCCCTCGGCGACGAGTTCCGCGTACGCCTCGGCGACGGTGTTGCGGGCGATCCCCAGGTCGGCGGCGAAGGAACGGGACGACGGCAGCCGTGTCCCGGGCGCGAGCCGCCCGCTGCGCGCGGCCTCCCGCAGCGCCTCCGTGAGCGCGGCCCGCAGGCCCCGGCCGCCCGCCGCCGCGGCGAGGTCCAGGTGCAGGTCGGCACCGAAAGTGGCCCATGATCCCGTCATGAACATGGACCATATAGGCGGGCCGCCTCCTTCGTACGGTGGAGCCATGAGCAACCAGGAAAGCAACCACGACCGCAGCCCCGAGCTCGCCGCCGAGCACGCCCCCCGGATGCAGTTCGCCAAGGCCGCCCCCGAGGTCTACAAGGCCGTCATCGGCCTGGAGATCGCGGCGAAGAAGGGCCTCGACCCGAGCCTCGTCGAACTCGTCAAGATCCGCGCCTCGCAGATCAACCACTGTGCCTTCTGCCTGGACATGCACGCCAAGGACGCGCTCGCCGCCGGAGAGAGCATCGAGCGCGTCCTGCTGCTCGGCGCCTGGGAGGAGTCGCGGCACTTCTACACCGAGAAGGAGCTGGCCGCGATCGAACTGACCGAGGCCGTCACCGTCCTGACGGACGGCTTCGTACCGGACGAGGTGTACGCGCGGGCGGAGAAGCACTTCGCGGAGGCCGAGCTGGCCCAGTTGATCGCCGTCATCGCGACGATCAACGTCTGGAACCGGATCGGCGTCACCACCCGCATGACCCCGGGGCACTACACCCCGGCGGCGAAGAAGGCCTGACCGGCCCTCCCGCCGGGAAGGTCCGGTCAGTCGGTCCGGAAGGACTCCAGGGCCGCCGTCAGGTGTGCGCGCGTCGTCGCGCTGTCGGCGGCCGGGCCGGCCGCCAGCAGGGCCCACCGCCGGCCGTCGGGGGCGGTGACGATCCGCTCCACGCCCCGGCGGCGGCCGTTCGACTCCACGCTGTCGTACTCGTAGACCAGTTCGCAGCCTGCCCCGGCCGTCGGTTCGACGGACACCTGCCGGTAGCCGGACGTCGCGTCGCGCAGCTGGTCGGAGGAGGTGCGCAGCAGTTCGCAGGAGCCGATGGCACCGCTCTCCGTGACCCGGAAGATCTGGAGCAGGGCGCTGCGGTCGCCGGGCCGGCGGTAGAAGGACCCGCTGCCCGTCTCGTCCGTGCTGGGTTCCCAGCCGGTGGGGACGGCCACCGAGAAGCCGTTCTCGTCGCGCACCACGGTGTAGCCGGCGCTGCCGCCCGGGGAGGGGGCGGTGGCCGGGGGTCCGCTCGTGGCCGGAGACGGGCTCGCGGGCTCACTCCCGGGCCCGGACCCGGTGGCCGTCGGCGGCGACGACAGGGAGGCCGGCGGCCGCGCCGAGGCCTCGGGGCCGTCCTGGTCGCCGAGCGCCATCCACGCCGCCACCGCGGCGCCGCCCACGACCGCCGCCGCCAGCCCGACCAGCACCGGGGTACGCCACTGCTGCGCGCCGCCCGGCGGGGGCGGGGGCGGCGGGGGCACGGGCGCGGCCGGCACCGGGGGCCACGGCTCGTGGTACCCCGGCGCGGTGGGCGGAGGCATCGGCGGCAACGCGGGCAGCGGGGTCGGCGTGTCCGGCGGTACGGGGCGTGGCGGAGCGGGGGCGGGACCGGGAGCGGGATCCGGAGCCGGGCCGGGAGCGGAAGCCGGGCCGGAATCCGGAGCCGCGCCGGCGGCCCGGCCGGAGTCCGGGGCGGGGCCCCACTCCCACCGCTGCGACTGCGGATCCCACCGGGCGCCGTCGGACGAGGACACCGGTCAGCCTCCCAGCGAGGCCAGCAGCCCGCCCAGCGCGGTGGCCGCGCCCAGCGTCTCCACCAGCGGGGCCCACCGCTCCAGTGCCCCGCGCAGCCGCGCGGGCAGCCCGGGCCGGATCTCCTCGGCCTCCTCCAGCTCTCCGGCCGCCTCGTCGAGTTCGGCGTCGAGCCGCGCGCGTTCGGGGCTGCGGGGCAGCCGTACGAGGGCGGCGCGCAGTTCGCGTACGGCCTCCAGCAGCTCCGCGGCGCCGGGCGCGCGGTCCTGCGTACCGCTGTGGTGGTGGACGGTGTTGGTGTTGTCGCTGCCGCCGATGCTGAAGGCGCTGCCGTGGACGTCGCCGATCCGGACCGCGCGCCCCTCCCCGTTACTTGCCACCGCTGCTCCCCTTGCCGCTCGTACCGATGGTGTTGGTGTTATGGCTGCCGCCGAAGCTGGCGGCGCTGTTGTTCATCGACTGGATGTAGATGCCGCCCTCGGCGATGTGGACCGCGCGCTGCGCGAACTCCTCGGTGTGCCAGCCCGCTTCGTGCAGGGCGACGGTAACCCCGCCCACGACGCGGTCCTGAATGGTTTTCAGGTAGCGGGCGAGGTCCATGAGGTGGAAGAGCGAGCCGTCGTCCATGGCTGCGAGTTCCCGTACGGAAACCTCCGGCCCTTCGGGGCGGGCGCCCCCGTGGCCGCCGGTGACGATCCGCCACCAGCTGGCGGCGCCGCCTGCCAGGGTGGTGACGGAGGCGACGAACGAGCCGGGGGTCGCGGCGAGCGCCCCGACCGCCTTGCCGAACCAGCTGTTGTTCAGCAGGCGCTGGGCGGCCGCGTCGGCGTTCTGGAAACGGGTGCGGACCGGCAGCAGGACGTGCGGGGCCACTTCCAGCATCAGCATGCGGCCCTGGGTGTGGACCCGTACGAAGACGGTGACGACGAGGTTCTCGTCCCAGCCGCCGACCCGGATGCGCAGGAAGTGCCTGCGCCGCTCCCCGCCCTCCTCCATGGCGCCGAGCCGGTGTTCGGCGAACCGCTGCGGGGACAGCGGCGCCGCGTCCCGGTGCGGGAGGCCGACCGCCGGGAGGAAGACGCACTCGTCGACGACCAGCTCGCGGAGCCGGTCCAGTACCGCCGCCTGGGCCTCCCGCGAACCGTGCGGGGAGGGCATGCGCAGGGCGTGCAGCAGCGGGACGATGCGCTCCACGATGTGGGCGTTGGTGACGGGCTGCGGCTTCCGGTCGGGGCCGAGGTCCTCGCGGGGGCGCAGCTCGACGGACAGCTGCCAGGGGCGGAAGGCGTCCCCGGCCCCGGTGAAGGGGGCGTTGATGTTGTACATGACCAACGGGGAGTGCTGTTCGGCCCGGATCCGGTCGCGGACGCGGGCGAAGCGGGGGCTCTCCGTGACGGGATCGGCGGACGGGTCGGCGTAGCGGCGCGGCTCCAGGTCCCGGGTGACGATGCGGGCGCCGTGCCCGCGCTGGAGGCCGACCAGGGTGACGACGGCCGCGAACGCGAGGGGGGTCAGCCACAGGATGAGGAAGGACGAGTCGCCGGAGTCCCCGAGGCCGCTCGAACCGCCGAACCCGCCGGAGCCGTCGTAGCCGCTGTCGCCGCTGTCGCCGATGTCGCCGCTGTCGCCGATGAAGAAGAAGAACCGGGAGGGGTCCCCGCTCTCCCGGTCGCCGGCCACGGCCGGCCAGTACGCGACGAGGGCCAGCAGCAGCATCACCCAGCCGTACACCCTGACCAGCACGGACAGGAAGCGCACGAGGCCGTGGCGGCGGTCGCGCAGCCAGTTGGCGAAGCTCAGCAGGAGGAAGGGGAAGAGCAGCAGGCTCAGCGCCCCGCTGGTCAGCAGGGAGCCCACGAACCAGGCGCCGATGACCCCGCCGGCCCAGGCCAGTTCGACGCGGCGGGCGCGGAGCGCGTGGGCGAGTACGCGGGTGGCGTCGAAGCCGTAGGAGGGGGCGGCGATGCGTTCCTCGTGGACGAACAGTTCATCGATCACCCGGTCCCGGTAGGCGGCGTCGAGGTAGGTCCCCGCGCACAGGAGGCGGCCGGCTTCGCTGAGGGAGGGGTGAACGGGTGGGCGGCCGCCGTGAGCCTCCGCCGGGAGATCGCCGCCGGACTGAGGAGGAATCAGGTGGTCGGTCACCGGGCGACCTTATTTACCACCTACATGGATAGACAGGCGCTTTCACGCCAAAGCGCCCCGGCCTGGTTTGGCCGGGGCGCAGGGCGTTCGCGACGATCACACGATCGGGTGAACCCGAGGGGCGAGCGCCGTCAGGGCGATCAGATCAGGCCGAGCTCGCGCACCGCGTCGCGCTCCTCGACGAGCTCCGCCACCGACGCGTCGATGCGCGCACGGGAGAACTCGTTGATGTCCAGGCCCTGGACGATCTCGTACTTGCCGTCGGCGCAGGTGACCGGGAAGGAGGAGATGAGGCCCTGCGGGACGCCGTAGGAGCCGTCCGACGGGATGCCCATCGACGTCCAGTCGCCCGCGGCGGTGCCGTTGACCCAGGTGTGCACGTGGTCGATGGCGGCGTTGGCGGCCGAGGCGGCCGAGGAGGCGCCACGGGCATCGATGATCGCGGCGCCGCGCTTGGCGACGGTCGGGATGAAGGTGTCGGCGAGCCACGCCTCGTCGGCCACGACCTCGGCGGCGTTCTTGCCGGCGATCTCCGCGTGGAAGATGTCCGGGTACTGGGTGGCCGAGTGGTTGCCCCAGATCGTCAGGCGCTTGATGTCGGTGACGTCGGCGCCGGTCTTCTGGGCCAGCTGCGTGATCGCGCGGTTGTGGTCCAGGCGGGTCATCGCGGTGAAGCGCTCGGCCGGTACGTCCGGAGCGGCGGCCTGCGCGATGAGCGCGTTGGTGTTGGCCGGGTTGCCCACGACCAGGACCTTGATGTCGTCCGCGGCGTGCGCGTTGATCGCGGCGCCCTGCGGCTTGAAGATGCCGCCGTTGGCGGCGAGCAGGTCACCGCGCTCCATGCCCTTGGTGCGCGGGCGGGCGCCGACGAGCAGCGCGACGTTGGCGCCGTCGAAGCCCTGGTTCGGGTCGTCGAAGATGTCGATGCCCTTGAGCAGCGGGAAGGCGCAGTCGTCGAGCTCCATGGCGGTGCCCTCGGCGGCCTTCATGCCCTGGGGGATCTCCAGGAGGCGGAGCTTGACCGGCACGTCCGCGCCGAGCAGGTGGCCGGACGCGATGCGGAAGAGCAGCGCGTAGCCGATCTGGCCGGCGGCGCCGGTGACAGTGACATTCACGGGAGTGCGGGTCATGGCCTTCTCCGTTAGACAGCTGGCGGTGGGGCGTCCCCGCCCCATGTGCTGGACCCCCTGTAGGGGGAAGGACGCCGCTTCCCTGTCCTGTGAATCTTGACGTGAAGAGACATCCGCGGTCAGGCTATCCGACCCGCGGGGCCCCCAACCCCCCGGTCCCTGTGGTCCGCGGCACACGGGCCCCGGATCGGGAGGTTTCGAAGGTCCGGACGGGCGTATGCCCTTGCTCCCCGCCGTTGCTCCACGGGGAAGATCTCGCCCGTCCGGCGCCCTTCGACGTACCCGACGTACCCGACCCGGGCGGCCGACAGCGGTGGCGGAGCCGACGGGGTCCGACGGGACGCCCGCCGGACCCCGGCAGCACCTAGCCCCTGTCGTCAAAGTCCCGCCTGGCCCGCGGCCCCCGGCACCGCACCTCGCCGCGTTGTCGGGGCGCCCGAGTACGTCCAGTACGCGGGCGCCCCTCCGCCTTGCGATGCACGGCACCGGACGCCGCGGACCTGACCGGCGCTACTTTGACGACAGGACCTAGCGGACCGTGAAGCGGACCGCGCTCTCCAGGAACGGGAACTCCAGCCAGGGTTTCGGCTCCATGACCAGCGCGAGCAGGGTGATGGCCACGCCCAGCACCCCGTACGTGATCATGTCGGTGAACCGGGAGCGCACCGCGAGCATGCCCACCGAGGGCAGGACGCGCCGCATCACCGCCGCGGCGATCAGCGCGACGCCGATCACCAGGCAGCCGATCCGCGGCTGTCCCACCGCCGTGGTCAGCAGCCCCACCGCGGTGGCGGCGAGGACGCTGAGCATCGGCCACTGGCGGGCGGGCGCGGACACCGCTCCGGGGATGGCGCGGCCGCCGCCCTCGGGGCGGGCCGTGTCCTGGGTGACGGTGGGGAAGCGCCGGGACCGCGCGGGGGCCGCGGCGGGACCGCGCTCCGCGCCGCCCTTCGCACCGTCCTCCGGGCGGGGCTCCGGGCCGCCCTCCGCGCCGCCGTCCTCCGGGCGGGGCTCCGGGGCGGAGGCCCCTCCCGTACCGCTCACCTCGTGCTCAGCCCGCACTGGTGGTCCGCTCCGCCGCCTCGACGACGTTCACCAGCAGCTGCGCCCGGGTCATCGGGCCGACACCGCCCGGGTTCGGGGAGATCCAGCCCGCCACCTCGGCGACGCCCGGGTGGACGTCCCCGACGATCTTCCCGCTCTCGTCGCGGCTCACGCCGACGTCGAGCACGGCCGCGCCCGGCTTCACGTCCTCGGGCTTCACCAGGTGCGGGACGCCCGCCGCCGCGACGATGATGTCCGCCTGGCGCAGCAGCCCCGCGAGGTCGCGCGTACCGGTGTGGCACAGCGTCACGGTGGCGTTCTCGGACTTGCGGGTGAGCAGCAGCCCGATGGAGCGGCCGACGGTGATGCCCCGGCCGAGCACGACGACGTGCGCGCCGTTGATCTCGACGCCGTGGTGACGCAGCAGCTCGACGATCCCGTACGGAGTACAGGGCAGCGGGCCCTGTACGCCCAGCACCAGCCGGCCCAGCGACGTCGGGTGCAGGCCGTCGGCGTCCTTCGCCGGATCCATCAGTTCCAGGACGCGGTTGGTGTCGATTCCCTTGGGGAGCGGCAGTTGGACGATGTAGCCCGTGCAGGCCGGGTCGGCGTTCAGCTCCCGCACGACCGCCTCGATGTCCTCCTGGGAGGCCGTCGCGGGCAGTTCGCGCTGGATGGAGGCGATGCCGACCTCGGCGCAGTCCTTGTGCTTGCCGTTGACGTACCAGCGGCTGCCCGGGTCGTCGCCGACCAGGAGGGTGCCCAGGCCGGGGGTGACGCCCCGGGCCTTCAGCTGCTCCACGCGGGCCTTCAGTTCGGATTTGATCGCGGCCGCGGTGGCCTTGCCATCGAGAATCTGGGCGGTCATGGGGGCATCCTCCCGGATGGGGCGGCCCGGCTTCCAATCGGGAGGCGGCCGGATCGCGCTCTTGATTGCACTTGCACAACAAGTCTGACCCGCTCCGGCAACCAACTGGACAAGCCCGGTGCGGGCCCACCACGATGACGGGCAGCAAGACGATCGGAAAGAGTGCCGCGGGCAGTGCCGGGGGGGCGTACCGCAGAAGCAAGTGTCCTCCAGGTGTGCCGTGCGTCCCCGCACTTCACGGAGGAAAGACCCAGATGAGCTTCGGCGACCCGAACAACCCTTACGGGCAGCAGCAGCCGCCGCAGGGCCAGCCCGGCTACGGCTACCCGCAGCAGGCCCCGCAGGGCGTCCCGCCGCAGGGCCAGCCCGGTTACGGCTACCCGCAGCAGGGCCAGCAGCCGTACGGTGTCCCGCCGCAGGCGCCGGGCACCCTCCAGGCCAACAACGGCTACATCAACGTGGCGGGCCTCGGCACCGTCCAGGTCGCGACGATGGGCCGCCGCTTCGGCGCCCGCCTGATCGACGGCCTGGCCATCTCGGTCCTCGTCTGGATCCTCATGGCCATCGGTCTCGCCGGGGCGCTGGGCCTCGCGGAGTCGGTCGAGGACTGCGGTACGGACTACGCGTCGGCCGCGTACCAGCAGTGCGTCAACGACCAGGCGGAGGCGGCCGGCGGCATGATCGCCGCTCTGTTCGGCACCCTCGCCCTCATCGGTATCGCCACCCTGCTCTACGAGTGGCTGATGATCTCCTTCGTCGGCGCGACGCTCGGCAAGATGGCCCTGAGCCTGAAGGTCGTCAAGGAGAACACCGGCCAGGCCCCCGGCCTCGGCGGCGGCTTCATCCGCTGGATCATCCCGATGGTCGGCAGCTTCCTCTGCGGCATCGGCCAGGTCCTGGTCTACCTGTCCCCGTTCTTCGACAACTCGGGCAAGCTCCAGGGCTGGCACGACCGCGCGGCCGGCACCATCGTCGTCAAGACGAAGTAACCGCAGCACCGCTGTCACCGCTCACACGTGCTCACACGGCGAAGGCCGCCACCCGCTGGTGCGGGTGGCGGCCTTCGCCGTGTCCGTGCCTGTCCGCGCCTGTCCGCGCCTCAGTGGAAGAAGTGGCGGGTGCCGGTGAAGTACATCGTCACGCCCGCCTTCTTCGCCGCCTCGACGACCTGCTCGTCGCGGACCGAACCGCCCGGCTGCACCACGGCCTTGATGCCGGCCGCGGTCAGGATCTCCAGCCCGTCCGGGAAGGGGAAGAACGCGTCCGAGGCCGCGTACGAACCCTGCGCGCGCTCCGCGCCCGCCCGCTCGACGGCGAGCTTCGCCGAGTCGACGCGGTTGACCTGGCCCATGCCGACGCCGACCGAGGCGCCGTCCTTGGCGAGCAGGATCGCGTTGGACTTGACGGCGCGGCAGGCCTTCCACGCGAAGGCGAGCTCGGCCAGCTCGTCCGCGGACAGCGCGTCGCCGGTGGCGAGGGTCCAGTTGGCCGGGTCGTCGCCCTCGGCCTGGAAGACGTCCGACTGCTGGAGCAGCGTGCCGCCCGAGATCGGCTTGAGGTCGCCCGGCTGGTGCGGGGTGCCGTCCACCTTCAGGACGCGGATGTTCTTCTTCTTGGCCAGGACCTCCAGCGCGCCGTCCTCGTAGCCGGGGGCGGCGATGACCTCGGTGAAGATCTCCGCGACCTGCTCGGCGAGCTCGACGGTCACCGGGCGGTTGACGGCGATGACGCCGCCGAAGGCCGACAGCGGGTCGCAGGCGTGCGCCTTGCGGTGCGCGGCGGCCACGTCCTGGCCCACGGCGATGCCGCACGGGTTGGCGTGCTTGATGATCGCGACGCAGGGCTCTTCGTGGTCGTAGGCGGCCCGGCGGGCGGCCTCGGTGTCCACGTAGTTGTTGAAGGACATCTCCTTGCCGTGCAGCTGCTCGGCGTTGGCGAGCCCGCCCGGCCGGCCGTCCGTGTAGAGCGCGGCGGCCTGGTGCGGGTTCTCGCCGTAGCGCAGGGTCGCCTTGCGCTCCCAGGCGCCGGCCAGGAACTCGGGCAGGTCGCCCTCCCCGCCCTCCGGGGCGTAGGCGTTGGTGAACCAGGAGGCGACGGCCACGTCGTAGGCCGCGGTGTGCTGGAAGGCCTCGGCCGCGAGCCGCTTGCGGGCGGTCAGGTCGAAGCCGCCGCCCTGGGCGGCCGCGAGGACGTCGGCGTAGCGGGCGGGGCTGGTGACGACCGCGACCGAGGGGTGGTTCTTGGCGGCGGCGCGGACCATCGAGGGGCCGCCAATGTCGATCTGCTCGACGCACTCGTCGGGGGTGGCGCCGGAGGCGACGGTCTCCCGGAACGGGTACAGGTTGACGATCACCAGGTCGAAGGGCTCCACGCCCAGCTCGGCGAGCTGGTTCCGGTGGTCCTCCAGGCGCAGGTCGGCGAGGATCCCGGCGTGCACGCGGGGGTGGAGGGTCTTGACGCGGCCGTCGAGGCACTCGGGGAAGCCGGTGAGCTCCTCGACCTTGGTGACGGGCACCCCGGCCGCGGCGATCCGCGACGCCGTGGAGCCCGTGGAGACGAGCGCGACGCCCGCCTCGTGGAGGCCGCGGGCCAGCTCTTCCAGTCCCGTCTTGTCGTAGACACTCACGAGCGCGCGGCGGATCGGCCGCTGAGTCGTCGTCGTTTCGTTGGCGGTCACTGGATTGTTACCTTTCGTCCCTCAATGCGGTAGCCGTGCCGGGCCAGGCGCCCCACGACGTCGACGAGCAGCTGGCGCTCGACTTCCTTGATGCGCTCATGGAGCGCGGCTTCGTCCTCCCCGTCCCGGATCTCGACGACACCCTGGGCGATGATCGGACCGGTGTCCACGCCGCTGTCCACGAAGTGGACCGTGCAGCCGGTGACCTTCGCGCCGTACGCGAGGGCGTCGCGCACCCCGTGCGCGCCGGGGAAGGCCGGGAGGAGGGCGGGGTGGGTGTTGATGAACCGTCCGCCGAAGCGGTCGATGAAGCTCTTCCCGACGATCTTCATGAACCCGGCGGAGACGACGAGGTCCGGCGCGTGGGCGTCGGTCGCCGCGGTGAGGGCGGCGTCCCACTCCTCACGGCTCCCGTAGGCCTTCACCGGACACACGAAGGTGGGGATCCCCGCCTTCTCCGCCCGTTCGAGGCCCGCGATGTCCTCGCGGTCGGCCCCTACGGCGACGACCTCGGCCCCGAACCCCTCGGCTCCGCCGGGGTGGGCGTCGATGGCGTCGAGCAGGGCCTGGAGGTTGGTGCCGGAGCCGGAAACCAGCACGACCAGGCGGGAGGCGGCCATGGGAGGCCCTTTCTCACAGGATTTGCGTCGTTCGTCTTGTGTGGTCATACGAAACTTCGGGGTACCGATATACGGGGGACCATACGAAGCCACCGACCGCCTGCAACGATACCGGCACACCGGACCGCCCCCGAGGGACGGGGGGACGGGCGGGCGGTAGCGTCTGGCGTACAAGCCGCGAACGACGCGGTACGCGCCCACCGCACGCGGGGCGCGCGCCGTCCACGACACAGGGGAAGTTACGCACTCGATGCCGGACCGCCGTCAGCCCGACCCCTCGACCGAAGACAACCCCTTCGCGGCGCCCCCGGAGGGCCGGCCCGACCAGCCGTGGCAGCCCCGGCAGCCGCAGCGGCCGCAGGACGGCGGCGGCGGTCCGGGCGGCGGCCCCACGGACCCCGCCCCCGAGGGCCCGGCCCGGTGGGACCCGACCGACCCGGTCCAGCGGCGCGCGCGGTACGCGCTGCTGTCGGGCATGTGGGGGTTCTTCTTCGGGATCTTCGGGATCCCGTCGGTCGGCCTGCTGCTGGGCGCGCTGGCCATGTACTGGGGCATCAGCGCCCTCCGCGGCCGCCCCGCGACCGAAGCGGACCCCGGCGGCCTGGCCGCACTGGGCCCGGCCGCCCGCCCGCAGCGCGCGGCGGCGGTGAGCGGCCTGGTCACGGCGTCGCTGGCGCTGCTGCTGGCGGCCAGCTCGTACGGGCTGCAGCTGGCGTACAAGGACTTCTACGTCTGCCGCGACGACGCCTTGACCCGCACGGCGGAACTGGAATGCAACACCCTCCTCCCGGACAACGCCATCGGCAAGATCCTCAAGGTCCAACGCTGACCCCGAAGCGCCCTCGCCGCCGCTCGGGACACCTCCAGCCCCAGCCCGGCTGAGCGGCGCCCGCCCGCCGGTGCTTGGGCAACTCCGGCCCCGCCGGCGTTGGGGCACCTCCAGCCCGCCGGGCGCCGCGAGGCACCTCGAAGGCGCGTGAGGCATCTCCAGCCCCACCCGGGCGCCTGGCGCCCAGCCCCAGCCGGCAGCTCAGCACCCCCAGCCCCAGCCCCAGCCCCAGCCGGCAGCTCAGCGGCCCCCGCCGACGCTGGGGCAACTCCAGCCCCGCCGGCGTTTGAGGCGCGGGGGTCCGGGGGCAGAGCCCTTGGCACACGGCCCCCAGCCAAGCGACCCGCCCCACCCCAACCCAGCCCCGTCGGCAGGCCCAGCCCCCGACGGTCGGGCACCCTCCAGCCCCGCCGGCGTTTGAGGCGCGGGGGTCCGGGGGCAGAGCCCCTGGCACACGGCCCCCAGCCAAACGACCCGCCCCGCCCCAACCCAGCCCCGTCGGCGTTTGAGGCGCGGGGTCCGGGGCGGCGCCCCGGGGAACGGGCGAAGGGCGGGTAGGGGACCGCTCCGCGAAGCGGCACCCCCGGCCCCGCCCGGGCTCAGCCCCCGGGACGCCGCCGCGCCAGCACCCGCGCCCCCACCACCGCCGTCGGCAGCAACGGTTCCGCAGGAGCCGGCACGGGTGCGGCCACCGCCGGAGCCACCGGATCCACCGGAGCCGCCGGCGCCACCGGCGCCGCCGGCGGAGCCACCGGCGCCACCAACGGCTCCGCCGCCCTCCGCAACGCCTCCCACCGAAGCTCCCGCACCCCCGAGTCGTGCCACGCGTCCCCGCCCGTCCCCCCACCCTCCGCACAACGCACCGGCCGCGTCCGCCACGCCTGCACCCCCACCGCCAACGGCACGGACAGCACCAGCGTCCACCCCGCCGCCGCGCTCCCCGCCGCCCACCACACCGGCCCCACGCCCGCAAGCGCCCGCGACCCCAGCGGCCCCGCCGAAGCCGCCGCCAGGCCGGCCGTCGCCAGGCCGCACACCACCGAGCCCAGTGCCGCCGTCAGCGCGGTCTCCCCGTACGAGACCTCCCGCGCCCGCCGCACCGCGAACCACCCCACCGCCAGCCCCGCCGCCACCGGCACCGCCAGCGCCGCCCAGGTGACGGGCGTCCCGGGCCCCGGCGACGGCAGCGCGGCCAGCAGCGGGAACCTCGGCAGCGAGGGCGCTCCCTCCAGCCCGAACGGGGTCGCCACCGACCCCGCGCCGAGCGCGAACCCGGGCCCGAGCCCGTACGCCGCGCCCCACACCATCGCGTTCGGCAGCAGCGCCAGCGCGAGCAGCAGCACCGCGAACCGCCCCGACCACACCCCGGTCAGCGCCAGGAAGGAACTCCGCGCCTCCGTCCCGTGCCACATCAGGGAGGCCCCGACGAGCAGGGCCCCGCCGCCCAGCAGGACGAGTACCCCCGCCCCGCCGGAGCGCAGCGCCAGCGCGTACCGGGGGCGCGCGACGGCCCGGCGTACGCTCCCCGGAACCCACTGCGGCAAGGGCCCCAGCGGTTTGCCCTTGGCCGCCCACACCCCGCCGGCGGCGGCGAGCACGGCCACCAGCGGCACGTGCCAGGCGGCGCTGAGCGGGTCCGCCGGCATCGGCCCGCCGGCCGCGTACACCGTGGCGAGCGCACCGACGGTCAGGTAGCCGCAGGTGACGGCGGAGAACACGGCACTGGCCGGCAGCACCTCGTCCCCCTCCGCCCCGGCGGCGTCCCCCGAGGCGCTGCCGAGCCGGGCCGCGCGCCGCATGAGCAGCACGGGCAGCGCCACGAGCAGCAGCGGGACTAGCCCGACGGGCGCCGGGACGCCGGAGAGGGTTTCGTAGCGGACGAGTTCCGTGCCGTGGGCCATCAGCCACAGGCCGGCGGCGAGGTGCAGTGCGCCGCCGGGGCCGCTGTCGGGGTAGGGGGAGCTGATCCACAGCACGATCACGAGCACGGCGAGGAAGCCGAGCCCCAGTCCGGCGGCCACGGCACCGCCCAGCACGCAGGCGGCGGCCGCCGGTGAGCGTCGCCGCGCGGTGGCGGCCCGCGGGGCCGTCGGCAACGGGGTCCCGCGTTCGGTCACTTGGGTCACCCCGCCATGGTGCCCTCGACACGCGCTATGTCCGGGTAACAACCGATTGACCGTTGTGTCGCTCAATATACGTTTATGTACTTTTTCGCCCAGAGCAGCCGTGTCGCGGGGAGAGTGGCATGACACAAGACGTCGAAACGTCCTCCGGCTCGGAGCTGGGCCTCCCGTCCCCCAAGGAGCGCCGGTGGCTGCGAGAGTCGGGCGGGCTGACGTACGAGGAGGTCGCGGCCCGGGCCGGTGTCACCGCGGCCACCGTCCGCTCCTGGGAGTGCGGCCGCACCGAGCCTCGCGGGCGCACGCGCGAGGCGTACGCGGCGCTCCTGGACCGGCTCGCCGCCACCGGGGCCGCCCCGGTACGGCCGGTGGCGGCGGGCCCGCCCACCCGGCGGCCCCGGAACGTCGCGAAACGCGCCGCACAGCCGCCGGCCAGGACGCCCCAGTCGGCCCGGGAGGCCCGGGAGGCCCGGGAGGCCCAGTCGGCTCAGACGACTCAGGCAGCCCGGGAGGCCCGGGAGGCTCAGGCGGGCCAGGGAGCCCAGCCGACTCAGGCAACCCAGGCAGCTCAGGCGCCCGGGGAGGCCTGGGCAACCCACACGGCCCAAACAGCCCAGGCGACCCACACGCCGCAGGAGCCATACCCGGCCCAGGAGGCGCACCCGGCCCGTCCGGTCCCGGCGGAACCGGCCCTCCCGGCTGCCCCCGCCCCGGCACCCACCGCTACCGAGATCGCCCCCGCCTCCGCGGGCCCCACCGCCCCGGCCGCGGTGACACCCGCCCCCGAGGAACCGTTTCACCAGGGCGGCCCCGCCCACACCGGAGCGGAACCCGGCACCCCGCAGGGGCTCCCGGCCGCCCCGCCGGCCGCCGCGCGCGAAGAGCCGGCCCCCGCCGCCCCGGCGGCTGCCACTCCCGCGACCCGGCCCTACGGCCCCCGGCCGAAACCCCCGGAAGATCCCGTCGAGGCCTTCGACGCCCTCTACGACCACGCCGCCGCCGCGCTCGTCCGCCAGGCCTACCTGCTCACCGGCCGCCGCGCCCTCGCCCTGCACTCCGTCGAGGTGGCGTTCCGGCAGGCCTGGGGGCGCTGGCCCGAGGTGGCCACCGACCCCGACCCGGTGGGGTGGGTCCGCTCGGCCGCGTACGAATACGCCCTCTCCCCCTGGCACCGGTTCCGCCGGGCCCACCGCCACCCCGACCGGCTCCCGGCCGACCCCGCCGACCGGATCCTGCTGGACGCCCTCCTCGCCCTGCCGCCCGTACACCGCCGGACCGTGCTGCTCTACGACGGCGTCGGCCTCGACCTGCCCGACACCGCCGCGGAGACCGAGGCCAGCACCCCGGCCGCCGGGCACCGCCTGCTGCGCGCGCACGCCGAACTCGTCCGCCGGATCCCCGGGCTGGCCGGTCTGACGCCCGAGCAGCGGTCGGCCCTGCTGCGCGAGCGGCTCGGCGCGGTGCGGCCCGCCGTGTCCCTGGAGCCGCGCCCGGCGGCCACCGTCCGGACCGTCAGCGAGCACCGGGCCCGGCGGCTGGCGCGGGCCGCGCTCGTCCTGACCGCCGTGATCGCCGCGTCGACGGGATACACCACCGTCACCGCCCCGGACCACTACGAGCCGCCGATCGCCCCCGGCGCGAGCGTCTCGGGGGTGCCGCCGCTCAGCGGCCCCCCGCGGCTCACGGAGACCGGCCGGTTCCTCCAGGACAAGCTGCGGGCCGACCCGGCCGCCGGACCCCAACGGCTCGCCCCGCAGCCCGAATGAGGAACGGGCGTGGCCCGCACCCCAGGGGGTGCGGGCCACGCCCGTACGTCCGTACAGCTGCTGCCTACTGGGCGGCGTTCAGGATCTCGCGCGCCAGCTTGGCGGTCTCGGTCGGCGTCTTGCCGACCTTGACGCCGGCGGCCTCGAGGGCCTCCTTCTTGGCCTGCGCGGTGCCGGAGGAGCCGGAGACGATGGCGCCGGCGTGGCCCATGGTCTTGCCCTCGGGGGCGGTGAAGCCCGCGACGTAGCCGACGACCGGCTTGGTGACGTTCTTCGCGATGAAGTCCGCCGCACGCTCCTCGGCGTCGCCGCCGATCTCGCCGATCATGACGATGAGCTCGGTCTCCGGGTCGGCCTCGAAGGCCTCCAGGGCGTCGATGTGCGTGGTGCCGATGACCGGGTCGCCACCGATGCCGACGGCGGAGGTGAAGCCGATGTCGCGCAGCTCGTACATCATCTGGTAGGTCAGCGTGCCGGACTTGGACACGAGACCGATCTTGCCGGGCTTGGTGATGTCGCCCGGGATGATGCCGGCGTTGGACTGGCCGGGGGTGATGAGACCCGGGCAGTTCGGACCGATGATGCGGGTCTTGTTGCCCTTGGCGGTCGCGTACGCCCAGAAGGCGGCGGAGTCGTGCACCGCGATGCCCTCGGTGATCACGACGGCCAGCGGGATCTCGGCGTCGATGGCCTCGACGACCGCGGCCTTGGCGAAGGCCGGCGGGACGAAGAGGACGGAGACGTTGGCGCCCGTCTTCTCCATCGCCTCGGCGACGGAGCCGAAGACCGGGACCTCGGTGCCGTCGAAGTCGACGGTCGTGCCGGCCTTGCGCGGGTTCACGCCGCCGACGATGTTGGTGCCGTCAGCCAGCATCAGCTTGGTGTGCTTCATGCCCGTGGCACCGGTCATGCCCTGGACGATGACCTTGCTGTCCTTGTTGAGGAAGATAGCCATGTGAGTCTGTGACCTCTGCCCTTACTTCGCAGCCGCGAGCTCGGCGGCCTTGTCGGCCGCGCCGTCCATGGTGTCCACGCGCTGCACCAGCGGGTGGTTGGCGTCCGAAAGGATCTTGCGACCCAGCTCGGCGTTGTTGCCGTCGAGGCGGACGACCAGCGGCTTGGTGACCGCCTCGCCCCGGTCCTCGAGCAGCTGCAGCGCCTGGACGATGCCGTTGGCGACCTCGTCACACGCGGTGATGCCACCGAAGACGTTGACGAACACGGACTTGACGTCCGGGTCGCCGAGGATGATCTCGAGGCCGTTGGCCATGACGGCGGCGGAGGCGCCACCGCCGATGTCGAGGAAGTTGGCGGGCTTGACGCCACCGTGGTTCTCACCGGCGTACGCGACGACGTCCAGGGTGCTCATGACGAGACCCGCGCCGTTGCCGATGATGCCGACCTCGCCGTCGAGCTTGACGTAGTTGAGGCCCTTCTCCTTGGCGGCGGCCTCGAGCGGGTTCGCGGCGGCGTGGTCCACGAACTCCTCGTGGCCCGGCTGGCGGAACTCGGCGTTCTCGTCGAGCGAGACCTTGCCGTCGAGCGCGATGACGTCACCGGAGGCGACCTTCGCGAGCGGGTTGACCTCGACGAGGAGCGCGTCCTCGGCGATGAAGGTCTGCCACAGGGTCACGAGGACCTCGGCGACCTGCTCGGCGACCTCGGCCGGGAACTTCGCCAGGGCGACGATCTCGCGGGCCTTCTCGATGGTCACGCCCTCGTTGGCGTTCACCGGGACCTTGGCGAGCTTCTCCGGGGTCTCCTCGGCGACCTGCTCGATGTCCATGCCGCCCGCGACCGAGGCCATGGCCAGGAAGGTGCGGTTGGTGCGGTCGAGGAGGTACGAGACGTAGTACTCCTCGAGGATCTCCGGCGCGGTCTCGGCGATCATCACCTTGTGGACCGTGTGGCCCTTGATGTCCATGCCGAGGATGTCCGTCGCGCGGGCGACGGCCTCGTCCGGGGTGGCGGCGAGCTTCACGCCACCGGCCTTGCCGCGGCCGCCGACCTTAACCTGGGCCTTGACGACCGACTTGCCGCCCAGCTTCTCGGTGGCCTCGCGAGCCGCCTCAGGCGTGTCGATGACTTCACCGGCCAGCACCGGTACACCGTGCTTGGCGAAGAGGTCCCTCGCCTGGTACTCGAACAGGTCCACGCGCGTCCGTCCCTTGTCTTAAAGATTCGCAGTGATTCGCGGTTTGTCTGCTATCTGCGTGGGCGTGCCGCGGAGGGCAACGTGACGGCGCTGTCACTAGGAAGGCGCACACGGTGACCGTGGACGCGGCATGTCCGTCTCGCAGGTTATCCCCGTGGGACGTGGGTCCCTAAATCGCAGATCACACCTGAGCGGTGATACCTGTCACAGATCGCCTCACAGTTGAGCTGCGCCTTCGTGTGATCTGCCGATGTGCAGCAGCGGTCCGGCGTGCTCCGGCGGACCCGTCAGGGCACAGGCAGGGGACGCTTCTCCAGGGCGGCGGCCATCACCTCCGGGAACAGGTCGGGGGTGCAGGCGAAGGCGGGCGCACCCAGCGCGGCCAGGGCCGCCGCGTGCTCGCGGTCGTAGGCGGGAGCACCCTCGTCGGACAGGGCCAGCAGGGCCACGAACTCCACGCCGGCCCCCTTCATCGCGGCCACCCGCTTGAGCATCTCGTTCCGGATGCCGCCCTCGTAGAGGTCGCTGATCAGGACGACGACCGTGTCCGCCGGTCGAGTGATCTTGGACTGGCAATAGGCGAGGGCACGGTTGATGTCGGTGCCGCCGCCCAGCTGGGTGCCGAACAGGACGTCGACCGGGTCGTCGAGCCGGTCGGTCAGGTCGACCACCGCCGTGTCGAAGACGACGAGCCGGGTGGCGATGGAGCGCATGGAGGCGAGGACCGCCCCGAAGACGGAGGCGTGGACGACCGAGGCGGCCATCGAGCCCGACTGGTCGATGCACAGGACCACCTCCTTCTTCACCGACCGGGAGGCCCGGCCGTAGCCGACGAGCCGCTCGGGGACGACGGTCCGGTGCTCCGGGAGGTAGTTCTTCAGGTTGGCCCGGATGGTCCGGTCCCAGTCGATGTCGTGGTGGCGGGGGCGGCTGATCCGCGCCGAACGGTCCAGCGCGCCCGTCAGCGTGGCCCGCGTGCGGGCCGCGAGCCGCTTCTCCAGTTGCTCGACCACCTTGCGGACCACGGCCCGCGCCGTCTCCCTGGTGGTGTCGGGCATGGCCTTGTGCAGCGACAGCAGGGTGCCGACCAGGTGGACGTCCGGTTCGACCGCCTCCAGCATCTCCGGCTCCAGCAGGAGCGCGGACAGGCCGAGCCGCTCGATGGCGTCCCGCTGCATGACCTGGACCACCGGGCTGGGGAAGTACGTACGGATGTCCCCGAGCCAGCGCGCCACGCGCGGGGCGGACGCCCCGAGACCGGCGGACCGCTCCCCCTGCGCCCGGCCCCCGGCGCCCCCGCCGCCGCCGTAGAGCGCCGCGAGCGCCCCGTCCATCGCCGCGTCCCGCCCGCTCAGCGCACGGCCCGTCCCGTCGCCCTCGCCTCCCAGCACCAGCCGCCACCGCCGCAGCCGCTCGCCTCCGGCGGTTTCCAGACCACCCGTCTCCGTCATCCGTCCATCCCCTCGACTCGTTCCTCCATGGGCCCACGCCCCCTCGCCCCGCGCCCGGATCTGCCGCTGCGCGGTGCCGTCCCCCACCCGCCCTTCCACCGTTCCCCGGGCTCCACCCGGATCGTTCGCCTGCGGCCGAACGTGGGTCAGTCGGACAGCGACGTGAGGGGGCGGGGACGGGGTGGGGTGTCGTCCGGGGCTGAAACGAAATGAGTTCGGTGCCCGCCACCGCCCGCCAACCGGATCCCGAACGGGCGCCGAACATCGAAGCCCGCCCCGGACGACACCCCACCCCGGCACCGGCCCCGACCCACCCCACACCGCCCCCGCACCCCGCCCGGCAGCGGCAGCGGCAGCCACCCCGACCGCCCGGCCGGGGCAAGAGTGCCTAGGCCACCCCCAGGAGCAGCCGGGCCAGATCCACGACCGCGTCCGCGCGGGCCGGGTCCAGCTCCGGGGCGAAGCCCGCCGGGGCGGCTCCGGCGGCGGACGCCGCCCGGGCGCCCGGGGCGCGCCGGGCCAGCTCGCCGAGGGTCCGCTTCACCCCGGCCTCGTACGCCCCGAACGTGCGCCGCAGCAGTGGCAGTACGTCGATGAAGGCGCCCTCCGGCACCGACACCAGCCAGGCGTCGATCAGGCCCAGCAGCCGCTCGTCGTGGACCAGCAGCGTCCCGCCGCCGGGGCCCCCGGCGAAGCCCTCGATCCAGCCCGCCGCGTCGGCCGGGGAGGCCGCCGGGGACAGGGCGAGCCCCATCAGCCGCGCCGTCTCCCCCGCCGGGAGCCGACCGTCGTCCAGCAGCAGCCGCGCAGCCCGCCCGCGTATCCCCCCGGGCACGTTCTCCCGCCCGGCCAGCGTCCGCAGGACCGCCGACCAGCGCTCCCGCAGCCCCGGGTCCGTGTCGGCCAGCAGGGCGACCGCCCCGTGCACCCCGTCGACGTGGCCCCGCAGCTCCGCCGCACCGTCGGCGTCGAGCCCGGCCGCGCAGGCCGGCGGCAGGGCCACGCAGATCCGCTCCGCCAGCCCGGCCGCGACCGTGCCGAGCGCCGCCGCGTCCGTGCCCCGCACGTCCCCGTACCGCAGCGAACGGGCCAGTGCGGGCAGCGCCCTGGCGAGCCCGGCCACGTCCGTGTCCAGCGCGGCCCGGTCGGCGAGCGCCCGCAGCACGGCGGGCAGCGCCTTCGACAGCCCGGCCAGCAGGCAGCGCTCGGCCAGCGCCGTGACCTCTCCCAGCTCCCCGGCGGCCGCCGCGTCGGCCTCCGCCTTCGCGGTGGCCGCCCCCAGGACGGTGGTGCCCCAGATGCCGGCCTCGGCGACCCGCACCGACAGCTCGGGCTCCCAGCACAGCCGCCAGGTCTCCCGGAAGGTGCCGGTCCCGCTCCGGGAGGCGGTCGGTACGCCCCAGTCGATCCCGAGCAGCCGCAGCCGGTGCAGCAGCAGGGACTTGGCCGCGTCGGAGTCCTTGCGCAGGTCCAGCTCCAGGTCCCGCCGCCGCGCCTCGGCCTTGAGCCGCAGCGAGCGCTGCCGGCGGGTGAGGTCCCGCTGGAGCGGTACGACGGGCGCCTCGTCCGGGACCTCGCCGAGCACGTCCCCGATCACCAGCCGGTCCTCGACCAGCGCGAGCGGTATCCCGGAGCCGTCGCACATCACGGCCCGGACCGCTTCCAGGGTCTCCGCGAGCCCGGGCAGCGGGCGGCCCCGCAGGGCGGCCAGCGTCCCGGCCAGCCGGACCGCCTCGATCACGTGGGCCGGGGAGACCTGCCGGTCCTCCTCCCGCAGCAGCCCGGCGACCTTGGTCAGCCAGCGCTCGACGGGCCGGTCCGGGGCCGCGAACAGGTGCGCGTACCAGCCGGGCGAGGTGATGCCCGCCCCGTACCCGCCGGCCCGGGCGAGCCTGCGGTGGGTCCAGGGCACCCAGGTGGTCTCAACCTTCACCTTGGGCAGCCCAGCGAGCAGCGCCCTGTCCGCCGCCACCGTGGTCCTCGCCCGCAGCGCCGGGACGTGCCAGGCGCCGCACACCACGGCGTGGTCGTCGCCGAACTCCCTGCGGGCCGCCCGCATCCGCTGCCGCATGTACGCCTCGCGGACCAGGTCGCCGGGGCGGCCGCCGTCCCCGTAGGTCTCGCGCAGGGCGGCCATCGCCTCCCCCAGGGCCTCGAAGGCGGCCAGCGCATCCCGCACGCCGCCCGTGCCCCGGTGCTCGACCACGTCCTCCCACCAGTCCTCGGGGTCCTCGTAGCCGGCGGTCTCCGCGAGCACGGCGAGCGGATCCACCCGCAGGGCGCCGGGGCCGCCGGCGTCCGGCTCCTCCTCTTCGGCGGGTGCGGCCAGCGCGTGGGCGGCCGGCAGGTCGATGAAGCGCACCGGCACGTCCTGGGCCTGTGCCCAGCGGATGGCGACCCACTCCGGGGAGAAGGCCGCAAGCGGCCAGAACGCGGCCCTGGCGGGGTCGTCCGCCGCGTGCGCGAGGAGGGCGACGGGCGGGCGCATTCCGGGCTCGGCCGCCAGCGCGAGCAGCGCGTCCCCCTCGGGCGGCCCCTCGATCAGCACGGCCCGCGGCCGCGCGCGGTCCAGCGCGGCCCGCACCGCCCGGGCCGATCCGGGCCCGTGGTGGCGGACCCCCAGCAGCAGCGGTCCCCCGGCCCCGGGGCTCATGCCGTCACCTCCCGGCAGGCCCGGTAGAAGTCCTTCCAGCCGTCCCGCTCGCGGACGACCGCCTCGAGGTACTCCTGCCATACGACGCGGTCGGCGGCCGGATCGCGGACGACGGCGCCGAGGATCCCGGCGGCGACGTCGGAGGGACGCAGGACGCCGTCCCCGAAGTGCGCGGCCAGGGCCAGTCCGCCGGTGACCACGGAGATGGCCTCGGCGGTGGACAGGGTGCCGCTGGGCGACTTCACCTTGGTGCGGCCGTCGTCGGTGACGCCCTCGCGCAGCTCCCGGAAGACGGTGACGACCCGGCGGATCTCCTCCAGCCCCTCGGGGGCGGCGGGCAGGTCCAGGGCGCGGCCCATCTGGTCGACGCGGCGGGCGACGATGTCGACCTCGGCGTCGGCGGTGGCGGGCAGCGGCAGGACCACGGTGTTGAAGCGGCGGCGCAGCGCGCTGGAGAGCTCGTTGACCCCGCGGTCGCGGTCGTTGGCGGTGGCGATGAGGTTGAAGCCGCGTACGGCCTGGACCTCCTCGCCGAGCTCCGGTATCGGGAGCGTCTTCTCGGACAGGACGGTGATGAGGGTGTCCTGCACGTCGGCCGGGATGCGGGTGAGCTCCTCGACGCGGGCGGTCATGCCCTCGGCCATGGCCCGCATGACGGGGCTGGGGACGAGGGCTTCGCGGCTGGGGCCGTGGGCGAGGAGGCGGGCGTAGTTCCAGCCGTAGCGGATGGCTTCCTCGGGGGTGCCGGCGGTGCCCTGGACGAGGAGGGTGGAGTCCCCGCTGACGGCGGCGGCGAGGTGCTCGGACACCCAGGTCTTGGCGGTTCCGGGGACGCCGAGCAGCAGCAGGGCGCGGTCGGTGGCGAGCGTGGTGACGGCGACCTCGACGATCCGGCGCGGGCCCACGTACTTGGGCGTGATGACCGTGCCGTCGGCGAGCGTGCCGCCCTGGAGGTAGGTGGCCACGGCCCACGGGGAGAGCTTCCAGCGGGCCGGGCGGGGCCGGTCGTCGTGGGCCGCGAGGGCTTTCAGTTCGTGCGCGAAGGCGTCTTCGGCGTGCGGTCGCAGCGCTTCGGTACCGGTGCCGTTCCCGGGCGTGGTCATGGTCCCCCTCCAATGCTCGGCAGCCGCTCCCGACTGCTGGATCCACCGTGCACCATGCCACTGACAACGCCCTTTGTTCCGGGCGTCGTTGCAGGTCAGAGCGATTGTCAGTGGGGGTCTCTACGGTTGTTCCCATGACTGAGCAGGGGGTCCGCTGGACGGCGGAACAGGTACTGGCTCTGGCTCCTGACGAGGCGTCGCGCAAGGCGGGGGGCAGGCTGGGAGGGGCGGGTCCGTGGTCACAGACCGGAGGTTCCGCTTCCGGTGCGGTGTGGGGGTTGTGCAAGGGCAGCGGCAGCACGCCGTACCGGACGGTCGTCGACCTGACGGGGCCGGCGTACACGTGCTCCTGTCCGAGCCGGAAGTTCCCCTGCAAGCACGCGCTGGGGCTGCTCTTGCTCTGGTCGGCGGAGGGGTTCGGCGATCCGGCCGAGGCCCCGGACTGGGCGGGGGAATGGCTCGCCGGGCGGGCGGCGAAGGCGGCGCGTCCGGCCGCCGGTCCGGTGGACCCGGAGGCGGCCCGCAAGCGGGCGGAGCGCCGGGCCGAGCGGATCGGCGCGGGCGTCGCCGAGCTGGAACAGCGGCTGGGGGACCTGCTGCGCGGCGGGATCGCCGGACAGCAGCAGGCCGGCTACGCCCCCTGGGAAGAGACCGCGGCCCGGATGGTCGACGCCCAGGCACCCGGACTGGCGGCGCGGGTCAGGGAGTTGGGGGCAATACCCGGTTGCGGCCCCGGCTGGCCCGCCCGGATGCTTGAGGAGTTCGCGCTGCTGCACCTGCTGGACAGGGCCTGGCTGGGGGTGTCCGGGCTGCCGGAGCCGCTGGCCGCGACCGTCCGGAGCCGGGTGGGGCTGCCGTCTCCGGCGGAGGGTGAGACCGTCCGGGACCGCTGGCTCGTACTGGCCCAGTACGACTCGGTGTCCCCGGACGGCCGGCTCACCACCCGCCGGATATGGCTGCGCGGGCTGGACAGCGGGCGCCCGGCGCTGGTCCTGGACTTCGGTCCGCCCGGCCGGCCGCCGGGGCTGGCACTGCCCGTCGGACTGGTGCTGGAGGCGGAAGCCCGCTTCCGGCCCGGGTCGGCGGGGCTGCGGGCGGAGCTGGGGGACGGTACCGCGGCCGCGGTGCCGGCCGCCCGTACTCCGCCCGGGGTGAGCACCGGCGAGGCCCTCGAGGCCTACGGAGCCGCGCTGCGGGAGGACCCGTGGCTGGAGTCGTGGCCGGTGGTCCTCGGCCCCGTGATCCCGATACCGGGAGAAGGGGGCGAGGCCGCCTGGCAGGTGGCGGACGCGCAGGGGACGTCCGCACTGCCGGTGGCACTCGCGCGAGGCCGCTCGCGGTCCGGGCTGTGGCAGCTGGCCGCCCTCTCGGGCGGCGGACCCGTCACGGTCTTCGGGGAGTGCGGCCACCGCGGCTTCAGCCCGCTGACGGCCTGGCAGCCCGGCTCGTCCGAGCCGGTGCCGCTGACCTGAGCCGGAGCCGGAGCCGGAACCAAACGAAATCGCAGGGGGCCTGGGGGCCCGTATGCCGTCTGAGGGGGTGCCACGGGGAGGGACGGGCCGTCGCGGGGGCGTCGGCGCGTGAAACGGACGAGAAGCCGGGGGGCTTGCGATGAACGACAACCACGCCAGCTGAACAGGGTCGTGCCGGGTACCGGTGGCCCGGTCCCGAGGAGGGGCGGGACCGGGCCACCGGCCGGCACGACCGACGACCGACGACCGACGACCGACGACGAGACACCGGCGACGAGAGACCGGCGGCGGACGCCGGCGACTGGCGGACGGGCGGCACACGAGCGGCGGCCGCGGCCGGTGAGCGGGACGGGGGCACGAGTGACGAGGGAGGGGTCCGATGGGCAAGGGTGACGAGGGGTACCGGGACTGGGAGGAACTGGTCACCGCCGCGCTGCTGGGTACCGAGCGGCGCGGCGGCTCACCGCGGGCGCTGCTCGACGCGGCGGCCGTGCAGACGCTGCGCCGCCGCGCCGGGCTGCGGCCCGCCGAGGCGGCCCGGCGGCCCCCGGCCGCGGCGGACGATCCGCGCCCGGCACCCCCGGAGGCCGCCCGGCGGCGGCTCGCGCAGCTGCTGGCGGGCCGGACCGCGGCGGGCAGTGGCGGCGGGCGGCGCGGGGCCGCCCCGGATCTGACGGAACTGCTCCCGCAGTGGCTGTCCGCCGCCGCCCGGCACGGATACCGGGCGCCGTCGGCCCAGCTGCCGGCCCTGCTGGACGCGGCCCGCGCCCGGACCGACCTGCGCCCGCAGGCGCTGGCCCTGGCCGGGGCGCGGGGGCTGTGGCTGGCCCGGCTGAATCCCGAGTGGCGGTTCGCCCTGCGCGGGGCGCCCGGGGGTGCCGGGGAACTGCCCGACCCGGCGGACGCAGAGGCGGTGACCCGGCTCTGGGAGGAGGGGCTGTTCGCCGAGCGGGTCGCCCTGCTCGGCGCCGTCCGGGCCCACGATCCGGCGGCCGCGCCCCGGCTGCTGGCCACGACCTGGGCCACGGAGCGCGCCGAGGACCGGCTGATGTTCCTCGACTCCCTGCGGTCCGGGCTGTCCGGGGAGGACGAGCCCTTCCTGGAGGCGGCGCTGGGTGACCGCAGCCGCAATGTCCGGGCGACCGCCGCCGAACTGCTGTCCGCGCTGCCCGGCTCGGCCCTGGCCGGGCGGATGGCGGAGCGGGCGCTGGCCTGCGTCGGCCCGGAGGGGGTGGTACCGCCGGCGGAGTGCGACGCGGGGATGCTGCGCGACGGGGTGGTGAAACAGCCCCCGGCCGGGCGCGGGGAGCGGGCGTGGTGGCTGGGCCAGCTGGTGGAGTCGGCCCCGCTGTCCTGCTGGCGGGACCGCTTCGGCGGGCTCGGTCCGGCGGAGATCGTCGCTCTGCCGGTGGCGGAGGGCTGGGCGGAGGAGATCCACGCGGCCTGGTGCCGGGCGGCGGTGCGCCAGCGCGACCCGCAGTGGTCGAAGGCGCTGCTCGGGTCGCCGTCCGCGCCGCCCGCGGCGGGCCCGGGCACGGCGTCGCTGGCGGAGCGGGCGAAGCTGCTGGAGACGCTGACCGAGGCGGAGCGGGCCGAGTGGGTCGCGGAGTTCATACGCGCCCACGGGCTGCCGGAGGCCTTCCAGCTGCTCGGCGTCTGCCTGGTCCCCTGGGCGGGGACGCTGGGCCGGGCGGTGGTGGACGCCCTGGACGCGGCGCGCGAGGCGGGCAGTTACCCGTGGAGCTTCAGCGGGGTGATGGGCCTGGCGGAGCGCTGCCTGGATCCCGCGGAGGCGGACCGCCTGGAGGCCATGACGGCCACCGCGCAGCACCCGCCGGAGGGCTCACCGGGAGCGGCCGCCTACTGGGCCGAGGCCTTCCAGCGCCTGGTGGCCACCCTCCGCATGCGGGCCTGCATGCTCGCCGAACTGGCCCCGGCCGCCTGACCTCGGGCGGCGGGGCCGGCCGGAAGGGGCGTCAGGCCTGGCGGACGTGGGCGTTGACCCAGTCCACGATGGAGGTGGTGGTGGCGCCGGGGGTGAAGATCTCGGCGACGCCCTTGGCCTTGAGCGGGGCGATGTCGTCCTCCGGGATGATGCCGCCGCCGAAGACCTTGATGTCCTCGGCGTCGCGCTCCTTGAGGAGTTCGATGACGCGCGCGAAGAGCGTGTTGTGCGCCCCGGAGAGGATGGAGAGGCCGATGGCGTCCGCGTCCTCCTGGATCGCGGTGTCCACGATCTGCTCGGGGGTCTGGTGGAGGCCGGTGTAGATGACTTCCATACCGGCGTCGCGCAGCGCCCGCGCGATCACCTTGGCGCCGCGGTCGTGGCCGTCGAGACCCGGCTTGGCCACCACCACACGGATCGGACCGGTCACACCCATCGCACTGCCTCCCGAGTGAACGAACGTTAAGTACAGCATTGCGCACGGCACCGTTTCGCGGTCAACGGGGAGGGGGAAATCACACGTGGGACGCCGTTGATTCACCACCGCCCCGCCGCTCCGCCACCGCGCCGACAGCCGCACGGCACGGTGGCGGGGCCGCGCCGGCAGTACGGCCCCGCACCCACAGGGTCCAGGGGGAGGCCGTCCATGGGGCTGACGATCGCACCGCTGCCCGTGCCGCGCACGGGCGCCGCCCTGCGGGCGGCGGTCCTCGAGGCGGCGGTCCTCGCCGGGCACCTCCTCCTCTACCCCACCGGGATACGGGAGGAACGACCGGCCGCCGCGCCCGCGGCCGGGGCCGCCGGGCAGCCGCCGCCCGTGCTGCTCCTGCACGGCTTCACCGACAACCGCTCGGTCTTCGTCATGCTGCGCCGCGCCCTCGGCGCGGGCGGCCGGCGGCGCGTGGAGACGTACAACCACTCCCCCTTCAGCCGCGACCTGCGCGTGACCGCCCGCCACCTCGCCCGGCGCGTAGAGGAACTGTGCGAGCGCAGCGGCCAGGAGCGGGTGGACCTCATCGGGCACAGCCTCGGCGGGCTGGTCGCGCGGTACTACGTCCAGCGGCTCGGCGGCGACGCGCGCGTGCGGACGCTGGTCACCCTGGGCACCCCGCACGGCGGCACCCGGATCGCCCCCTTCATGGACGCGCACCCCCTGGTCCGCCAGATGCGCCCGGACTCCGAGGTGATGGCCGAGCTGCGGGCGCCCGCGCCCGGCTGCCGGACCCGGTTCACGGCGTACTGGAGCGAGTTCGACGCCCTGATGGTGCCGACCGGGACGGCCCGGATCGAGCACCCGGACCTGGACGCGACGAACGTGCAGGTCACCGGCATCGGACACCTCGCCCTCCCGGTCCACCCCGCCGTCATCACCGCGGTCCGGCGCGACCTCGACGGCCCCCTCCGCGCCGCCGGCACCACACCCCGCCCACCGGAAGCCCCTCCCGCCACGGAACCCGAGGGCCGCAGCCAGGCCGGCTGACGCCACGCCACACCCTGGTGCCCGTACAACATCACTCGACTCCCAGTCGAACGAATTTCGAACTCAAGGCCAAGGCTCCGTCTTTCGACGACCGAAAGACGGCCGAATGCCCGGTTCCGCTGAGGACGAAACCCTCGGAAGATTGTCGAGGCGAGTAACCGCCGGGTACAGTCACGCCACTGCTCTCCTCCGGTGAACCTTGAGTTCCCCGGCCACCCAGGCCCCACTGCCGAGGCGAAAGAGAAGTTGGTGAACGACCGCCCGACGTCGGGCCAGTACCCCGATTTGGGGTACGACGGCCTTTCCACCACCACTTTCGCTGGTGACCAGGCCTACGCGCCCTATGAAACGCAGGGCCAGGGCTATCAGTACGTCACCGACTACCCCGCTCAGGGCAGTTACGGAACGCACGACAGCTACGCGGCGTACCACTCCGCGGCCGACACCGGCGCGTACGACGCCACCGCCTGGACCGCTCCGGAGAGTTACCTTTCCAGCGTTCCGGCCCAGGCCGGCCACGAGGACACCACGGGCCAGTACGACGCGAGTGCCTGGAACACCGCGACCGCCGAGTACCAGCCCACCGCCTTCGGCTACGACCCCACGGGCGCCGGGCAGACCGGGCACTGGACCCACCCCGGGTACGGGCAGGACACCGGCACCTACGACGCCACCGCATGGAACGGCGGCGCCGCCGACGGGGCCGCGGTCTCCGGTTACGAGGCCACCACCGTCGTCCCCGTCTTCACGGAGGCCCACGGAACGGCCGGCTCCGCGGACGCCGCCGCCGATCCGTACGCGGACCCGTACGCCGATGACGAGACCTCCGTCTTCGAGCCCGTGGCCGCTGCCGACGCAGACGCAGACGCCGTCGAGGACGGCGCCGACGCCCCCGAGGGCCTCGTCGTGCACGACATGCCCACCCAGGCGATGCCCGTCACCCCGCCCGCCGCCGGGTCCCGGGCCGGCCGCAGGGCCACCGGCAAGGGCGGCGCTGGCCGGAACAGCGCGGCCAAGGGCAGCGGAAGCGCCGCCGCCGCGGGCAGCCGCCGGCGCAGCCCGGCCAAACGGTCCGCCCTGCTGACGGTCGCCGTTCCCTCCGCCTGCGTGATGGGCGTCGCGGGTGTGGCCGCCGCCTCCGTCGGCGGGCTCACCGGCACCGACAAGCCGGCCGAGGAGACGACCACGATGGCCGCCCCCGACTCGGTGCAGCCGGTCGAGGCGAACAACAAGCTCGACACGCAGCTGGCGGCGCTCAGCGCCGACGCGGGTGACTTCGCGGACCGCGCGAGCCGCACCCAGGAGCGGATCGACCTCAAGCAGCGCCAGGAAGAAGAGAAGAAGAAGCGGGCCGAGGAGGCCGCGGCCAAGGAAGCGGCCCGCCCCAAGTTCTCGGTGCCCGTCGCCCAGCGCGGTCTGAGCGCCAGCTTCGGTCAGGCGGGCGGCATGTGGATGTCGGTCCACACCGGCATCGACTTCCCCGTCTCCTACGGCACCCCGGTCATGGCCGCCACCGACGGCACGGTGCGCACCCAGTGGAACAGCGCCTACGGCAACATGGCCATAGTCACCTCCCCCGACGGCACCGAGACCTGGTACTGCCACCTCGGCAGCACCAAGATCCGGTCCGGCAAGGTCAAGGCGGGCGACGTCATCGCCTACTCCGGCAACTCCGGCAACTCCACCGGCCCGCACCTCCACTTCGAGGTTCGGCCCGGTGGCGGCTCCGCGGTGGACCCCCTGGCGTGGCTGCGCAGCCACGGCCTCGACCCGAGCTGAGCCGCTGAGCCCAGCTGAGCCGAAGGCCCGGCCCGTCGGCCGGGCCCCGGGCCCTTCGGCCGGGCCCCGGCCCTACAGCTTCTGCACCGGCGCGTAGCGCAGCAGCAGCCGCTTGGGCTTGGCGTCCCCGAAGTCGATGGTGGCCTGCGCGTCCGCGCCGGCGCCCCGGACCTCCATGACCGTGCCCAGTCCGAACTGGTCGTGCGTGACCCGGTCCCCGACGGACAGCGCGACGACCGGCTTGTCGGCGGCCCGGCGCGTGGCGAAGCCGGAGGGGCCGGACTTCGTGCGCGACGAGGACAGGAACGCCTCGGGCGAGGTGCCGAACGTGGCCTTCCCGGACGACGAGCCGTACCCGGAAGCGCGCATCGGACCGGCCGGCTTCTGCGCGGCGCCCGTGCGCTTCCACTGGAGGTACTCGGCGGGGATCTCCTCGAGGAACCGCGACGGCGGGTTGTACGAGGGGGTCCCCCACGCGCTGCGCATGCTGGACCGGGTCAGGTACAGCCGCTCACGGGCCCGGGTGATGCCGACGTAGGCGAGGCGGCGCTCCTCCTCCAGTTCCTTGGTCTGGCCGAGCGCGCGCATGTGCGGGAAGACCCCGTCCTCCATGCCGGTCAGGAAGACCACGGGGAACTCCAGGCCCTTGGCGGTGTGCAGGGTCATCAGCGTGATGACGCCCGTGCCGTCGACGTCCTCGTCCGGGATCTGGTCGGAGTCGGCGACGAGCGCGACCTGCTCCAGGAACTCGGCCAGGGTCCCGGGGGTCGACTCGTCGCGGGCCTGCTCGAATTCCAGGGCCACGGCCGCGAGCTCCTGGAGGTTCTCGATCCGGGTCTCGTCCTGCGGGTCGGTCGACGCCTGGAGCTCGGCGAGGTACCCGGTGCGCTCCAGCACCGCCTCCAGCACCACGGCGGGCCCGGCGCCGGAGTCGACGATCGTACGCAGCTCCTCCATCAGCACGTTGAACCGCTTGACGGCGTTGGTGGAGCGGGCGGCCATCCCGAAGGCCTCGTCGACGCGCCGCAGCGCCTGCGGGAAGGTGATCTTCTCGCGCTGCGCGAGGGCGTCGATCATCGCCTCGGCGCGCTCGCCGATCCCGCGCTTGGGCACGTTCAGGATCCGGCGGAGCGGGACGTTGTCCTCGGGGTTCGCGAGGACGCGCAGGTAGGCCAGGACGTCCCGGACCTCCTTGCGCTCGTAGAAGCGGACGCCGCCGACAACCTTGTACGGGAGCCCGACGCGGATGAAGATCTCCTCGAAGACGCGCGACTGGGCGTTCGTCCGGTAGAAGATCGCGACGTCGCCGGCCTTGGCGTCGCCTGCGTCCGTCAGCCGGTCGATCTCGTCGGCGACGAACTGGGCCTCGTCGTGCTCGGTGTCCGCGACGTATCCGGTGATCACGGCGCCGGTGCCGGCCTGGGTCCACAGGTTCTTGGCGCGGCGGTTCTCGTTGCGCTCGATGACCGCGTTGGCGGCCGACAGGATCGTCTGGGTGGAGCGGTAGTTCTGCTCCAGCAGGATCGTCGTCGCGTCCTTGTAGTCCTCCTCGAACTGGAGGATGTTGCGGATGGTCGCGCCGCGGAAGGCGTAGATCGACTGGTCGGCGTCACCCACCACGCACAGCTCGGCGGGCGCCAGGTCCGGGTAGCCGGGGCCTACGAGCTCGCGCACCAGCGTGTACTGGGCGTGGTTGGTGTCCTGGTACTCGTCGACCAGGACGTGGCGGAAGCGGCGGCGGTAGTGCTCGGCGACGTCGGGGAAGGCCTGGAGGAGGTGGACGGTCGTCATGATGATGTCGTCGAAGTCGAGCGCGTTGGCCTCGCGCAGCCGCCCCTGGTACATCGCGTACGCCTGGGCGAGGGTCTTCTCGAACCCGTCGGCCGCCTGGGCGGCGAAGGCGTCCTCGTCGATCAGCTCGTTCTTCAGGTTCGAGATCTTGGCGTTGAAGGACTTGGGCGG
The DNA here is from genome assembly GCF_055575675.1 of Streptomyces sp. NPDC034043. Lineage (NCBI taxonomy): Bacteria > Bacillati > Actinomycetota > Actinomycetes > Kitasatosporales > Streptomycetaceae > Streptomyces > Streptomyces sp. NPDC034043. Next base: position 137,860 of record NZ_JBVISF010000004.1, on the reverse strand, counting down.
GAACTTCTTCGGGTCCAGGTCCAGGTCGCGGCAGACGAGCGCCATCAGGCGCTTCGAGTCGGCCGCGTCGTAGATCGAGAACGACGAGGTGAAGCCGAGCCGCTTCGACTCGCGGCGCAGGATGCGGACGCACGCGCTGTGGAAGGTGGAGACCCACATGGCGTTCGCGCGGGGGCCGACCAGGCTCTCGACGCGTTCCTTCATCTCGCCGGCGGCCTTGTTGGTGAAGGTGATCGCCAGGATCTGTCCGGGGTGGACGTTCCGCGCGGACAGCAGGTGGCCGATGCGGTGGGTGAGCACCCGGGTCTTGCCGGAGCCGGCGCCGGCCACGATGAGCAGCGGGGATCCCGCGTGGACCACGGCGGCGGCCTGCTGCTCGTTCAGCCCGTCCAGGAGCGTCGCCGGGTCGATGACGGGGCGCGGGGCGCCGTCCCGGTAGTACGCGTCCCCGCTCATGGGCACGTCGAAGGCGCCCCCGAAGAGGTCGTCCGCGCCGTGCTCCGGCTCGGCGTGCTCCTCGGGCGGCGGCGGGACCTCGTCGGAGGGGGTGAGGTCGGCCAGGAAGCTGTCGTCAAAGAGGCTGCTCATCGCCTTCCGAGTCTAGGGGGCGGGACCGACAGCCGGTCCCGCCCCCGGGAAATCGGGTCGAACGGGCGCCCCGTACGCTCGCGGCATGACCGTTCTGACCAACATCTTCGTCGGCCTGCACATCATCGGCATCGCCTCGCTCCTGGGCGGCTTCCTGACCCAGATGAAGGCGATGGGCTCCGGCACGGCGCGCTTCGTGCCCGCGATGCTGCACGGCGCGCTGACCATGCTCGTCACCGGTGTGCTGCTGGTGGGCTTCCGTGAGATGGGCGACGGCGCCCCGCTCAACCACGTCAAGATCGGCGTGAAGCTGGCGGTGCTGTTCGTGGTGCTGGCCCTCGTCTACGTCAAGCGTGACGAGGAGCACGTGGCGAAGGGCGTCTTCGCGGCGGTCGGCGGCCTGACCGTCGCCAACGTCTTCATCGCCGTCCTCTGGCACTGACCGGTCGGCCGAGGCCCGTCCCGGTCGACCGAGGCCAGTCCCGGTCAGCCGAGGCCAGTCCCGGTCGGACAGAGCCAGTTCCGGTCGGACAGCGCCAGTTCCGATCATTCCGTCATCCGACCGTTACCTCCGGCTTAGCGTCCTCCCCCAAGACCTACGGGATCAGTGGAAGGACGTGAGGCCCCCGTGGCCAGTCATCGAAAGCCCAGGCAGCGCCCGTTCTCCGGCGGCACCGCACGGACCGCCGTCACCCTCGCCCTCGCGGGCGCTGCCACCGCCACCGCCTTCGAAGGCACCTCGCACGCCGACCCGCAGCCCGCCCCCGCCCAGGTCAAGGCGGAGGTCGACCGGCTCTACGGGGAGGCCGAGGCGGCGACGGAGCGCTACAACGGGGCGAAGGCCAAGTCCGACGAGGCCGAGCGGGCGCTGACCGTCCTGCGCGAGGAGGCCGCCCGCAAGACGGACCGGCTGAACAGCGCCCGCAGCGCGCTCGGCTCGCTCGCCGCCTCCCAGTACCGCAGCGGCGGCCTGGGCCCGGCCCTCCAGCTGGCCATGGCCTCCGACCCGCAGGACTACCTGGACCGGGCCGGCCTGCTGACCCGGGCCGGCGACCGGACCGCCGCCGAGGTGGCCGCCGTCAAGCGCGGCCTCGACGAGGTCGGGGAGCTGCGCGGCAAGGCCGCCGGCCGGCTAGCGGAGCTGCGCGCCCGGCAGCGGGAGCTCGCCGAGCAGAAGGCCGTCATCGAGGGCAAGCTCGCCTCCGCCCGGCAGCTCCTGGCCCGGCTCACCGCCGAGGAGCGCGCGGCGTACGAGGCCCAGTCGGGCACCGCCGCGCCCGCGGGCGCCTCCGCCGGCCCCGGCGCCCACACCCCGCCGCCCCCGGGACAGCTGCCGGCGGTGGCCGCGGGAAGCACGCGGGCCGCCCGCGCGGTGGCCTTCGCCTACGGGGCGATCGGCAAGCCGTACGTCTGGGGCGCGACGGGACCGGGCTCGTTCGACTGCTCGGGCCTGACCCAGGCGGCGTGGCGCGCGGCCGGGGTGTCCCTGCCCCGCACGACCTACACCCAGATCAACGCCGGCCGCCGGGTCTCCCGGGATCAGCTGGCCCCCGGTGACCTGGTCTTCTTCTACTCCGGGGTGACGCACGTCGGCATGTACGTCGGCAACGGCCAGATGATCCACGCCCCGCGCCCGGGCTCCACGGTCAGGCTCGCGCCGGTCTCCTCGATGCCCTGGGCCGGCGCCTCCCGCCCCGCCTAGGAGGAGCGCCGCGGCGGGCCCTACGGCGCCTTGACCTGCTGGCTGAGCCACCCGAAGGTCTGCGGCAGCTGCTTGGACCACGCCTCCAGGTTGTGCCCGCCGGTGATCTTCTCGGCGTGCACGGTGGTCGGGCTCTGGGCGAGGGCCTTGAGGTCGGTGCCGGACAGGTAGCCGTCGTGTTCGGCGCCCGACATCCACAGCGCGACCGGCGGCGGCGCGGGCCGGGTCTTGAGCAGCTCCTTCAGGTTGTGGGTGCGGCGCAGCTCGGGGTCCTTGGCCACCAGCGAGCTGGGCTCCTGGCCGGGGTCGTTGTAGCCGGACAGGGAGACGGCCGCGCCGTAGCGGTCGGGGTGCAGGATGGCGAGCTTGGCGGCGCAGTACGCGCCGGCCGAGTAGCCGGCGACGCCCCAGGTGCGGGGGTCGTCGGAGGCGCGGAAGTTGTCGGTGACCATCTTGCGGACGTCGACGCTGAACCAGCTGTCGGCGTTGACCTTGCCCGGGATGTTGGCGCAGCCGGTGTCGCCGTTGCCCAGGAGCATGGCACGCGGGGAGACGAGGATGAAGGGCTGGACCTTGCCCTCCTTCATCAGCGGCTCCAGCACCTCGTGCACCTTGAGCCCCTGGAACCAGGACTTGCCCGTGCCGGGTATGCCCGGGATCAGCTCGACGACCGGGAACTTGCGGTCCTTGTGGGCGGGGTCGTCGTACTGCGGCGGCAGCCACACCATGACGTCGCCCTTGACGCCGGAGACCTTGCCGTCGAGCTCGGTCTTCTTCACCCGCCCGCCCAGGCCTTCGACGGGCACGAACTCCTGGCGGACCTTCGGTTCCTGCCTGACCTGCTCGGCCTTCTTCCCGCCGAGCCCGTCCGGGCCCAGGTCGGGGGCGGCCTGGACGTATTTGCCGGTGCCCATCAGGTCGGTCCAGGAGACGTAGAAGTTCATCTCCCGGTTGAGTGCGAGGAAGACCAGGGCGACCGCGGTGACCTGCGCGAAGACCACCATCGCGGCGCGGGTGGCGACGCGTACGGCGGCGGGCCCGCGCACCTTGCTCCACACGGCCAGCGGCAGGACGACGGCGGTCAGGGTCAGGGCGACCGCCGTCGCGAAGAGGGGGATCCCGGTCAGGCTCATCACGCCACCCAAGAGTGGGGTGCGGCGCCCTCCGGTTGCCCTCCGGGCCTGCGGCGTGGATCACACCGGGGCCCGGGCAGCGGCGCTGATCAGACCAGCCGGCGGGCCGTCGCCCAGCGGGTCAGCTCGTGGCGGTTGGAGAGCTGGAGCTTCCTGAGCACCGCCGAGACGTGCGACTCCACCGTCTTCACCGAGATGAAGAGCTGCTTGGCGATCTCCTTGTACGCGTACCCGCGCGCGATCAGCCGCAGCACCTCCCGCTCGCGCTGGGTGAGCCGGTCCAGGTCCTCGTCGACCGGCGGCGCGTCCGTCGAGGCGAAGGCGTCCAGGACGAAACCGGCCAGTCGGGGCGAGAACACCGCGTCCCCTTCCTGGACCCGGAAGACGGAGTCCACCAGGTCGGCACCGGTGATGGTCTTGGTGACGTAGCCGCGCGCACCGCCCCGGATGACGCCGATGACGTCCTCGGCGGCGTCCGACACGGACAGTGCCAGGAACCGCACCGGATTCTCGGCCGCCGCCATCAGCGGGGCGCAGCGCCGCAGCACCTCGACCCCGCCGCCGCCGGGCAGGTGCACGTCGAGGAGGACCACCTCGGGGCGGGTGGCGGTGATGACGGTGACGGCCTGGTCCACGTCGGCGGCCTCGCCGACGACCTCGACCCCGGTCCGGTCGGTGTCGCCGATCTCGGCCTGGACTCCGGTGCGGAACATCCGGTGGTCGTCGACGAGCACCACGCGGACCCTCCTGCTCGCGCCGCCGGTGGTCGCGTTGTCCTCGGTCATGCTGTCTTCGCCGCCCTCTCCATCTCCAGCTCGACTACCGTGCCGCCGTCGGGCGCGGACCGCAGCACCGCGGTCCCCCCGTTGCGCTGCATCCGGCCGATGATCGATTCTCGTACGCCCATGCGGTCGTCCGGTACCGCGTCCATGTCGAAGCCCGGGCCCCGGTCGCGTACGGACACGAACACCGTCCCGCCCTCGACCTCCGCGTACACCTGTACGGGGCCGCCGTCGCCACCGTACTTGGCGGCGTTGACCATCGCCTCGCGCGCGGCCTGGATCTGTGCCCCGAGCTTCTCGTCGAGGGGGCAGTCGCCGACCACGACGACCTCGATCGGAACGCCGTGGTGGTCCTCGACCTCGGCGGCGGTCTTCTTCACGGCCTCGGCGAGTGTGGCCGGCTCCTCCGCCTCTTCCTTGCCGGTGCCCTCGGGCCGGTAGAGCCAGTTGCGCAGCTCCCGCTCCTGGGCGCGGGCGAGGCGGCGCACCTCGCCCGCGTCGTCGGCGTTGCGCTGGATCAGGGTGAGGGTGTGCAGCACCGAGTCGTGGACGTGGGCGGCGACCTCGGCGCGCTCCTGGGCGCGGATGCGCATCAGGCGCTCCTCGGAGAGGTCCTGGGTCATGCGGATCAGCCAGGGCCCGGCGAGCAGCGCGATGCCGACGAGGACGGCGAGGACGGCGGTGAGGAGGTTGCCGAGCTGGGCCGCGGAGCCCCGTACGACGATGAACACGGTCAGGCCCACACCGACCAGCACGACCCCGGCGAGGGCGCGCGCGGCCTGCAGGAGGCCCTTCTGCCGTCCGGCGGCGGCGCTCCAGTGGGCGCGGCGGGCGTTGTCGGCCTGGCGCCAGACGAGGACGACGCCGGCCCCGACCAGCAGGGTGGGCCAGATGTAGCGGCCGTTCTCGCCGCCGACGCGCAGCTGGGAGACGAAGATGCCCGCTCCGACGGCCAGCGCGATCAGGCCGGAGACCGCTCCCTTGTCGGGTTTGCGCAGCCGGCGGGTGCCGTCGGCGAGGGTCTCGTAGAAGGAGTGGTGCCCGGTCTTGCCGCCCTGGCCGAGCGGTACGAAGACCCAGAACGCCGCGTAGAGCAGTACGCCGAGCCCGTCGCCGAACATGAACATGCCGAGGAAGGCGAGCCTGACCCAGATCACGGGCAGCCCGAGGTGTCCGGCGAGACCGCGCGCGACCCCGCCGAGCATCCGGCCGTCGGCGCTGCGGTAGAGCCTGCGCTGCGGGACGTCCTCCGGGTCGGGTGCGTGCGGGATGCGGGGAGCGGCGGCTACGGGCATGCCACCAAGGGTCACACGCCCGGACGCGCCCCGGCATCAGGGCATTCCCCCACTCCGGCAGGGGGGATATCAGGGTTGCGCCAGGGTAGGGCCCGGTGCCGCGGGCCCGCACCGCCCGTCACCATGGACGCATGACCGACGTACACGACGCCCCGCCGGCGGGTCCCGGGGCACCGGCCCCCGCCGAGCGGCCACCCCTGCGCCGGAGCAAGCGCGACAAGGTCCTCGCGGGCGTGTGCGGCGGCCTCGGCCGGTACTTCGACCTGGACCCGGTGGTGTTCCGGATCGTGCTCGGGGTGCTCACCGTCACCGGCGGCGTCGGCCTGATCTTCTACGGCTTCGCGTGGCTGCTGCTGCCCCTGGAGGGCGACGAGGACAGCGAGGGCAAGCGGCTGCTGACCGGCCGGGTCGAGGGCGCCACGCTGGCCGCCGTGTTCAGCGCGCTGGTGGGCTGCGCGCTGTTCCTGTCGATGCTGGACAACGGGGTGATGGGGGCCTTCTCGGTGCTGGTCGTCCTGGCGCTCGGCGGGGCCTCCTACTGGTCCCGGCGCCACCGCGACACCGCCGCTCCCGAGGCCCAGGCCCCGGCCGCGCACCGTCCGGCACCGCCCGAGACGCAGGCGCCGCCGGTGCCCGGCAGCCCTTCCTGGTGGCGGGATCCGCTGGTCAAGGACGGCACCACGGGCCCGGTCGGCTCGGCGGGATACCTGTGGGGCCCGGACGACACCGCCCCCGCCGGGGACCGGCCCGGTCCCGCCCCGCACGGGCCCCGGGCCGGGACGCCCGCGCCGCCGCGCGGCGGCATCGGCGGCCGGGTGTTCCTCCTGGCCCTGCTGGCGGGAGGGGCCGGCACCGCCGCGGTGTGGGAGGGCAGCACGCTCGGACACGCCCTCCAGGTGGGGATCGCCTGCGCGCTCGCCGTCTTCGGTCTGGGCCTCGCGGTCAGCTCCGTCAAGGGCCGCACCGGCTTCGGCACGGTCCTGCTCGGCCTGATGACCGCCGGCCTGCTCGCGGCCGCGGCCGCCCTGCCGCGCGAGATCGGCACCGACTGGCGGGACGTGGCCTGGCGCCCGGCGGCGGTGGCGGACGTACGGCCCGCCTACGCGGCGGGGACGGGGCTGGCGACCCTGGACCTGAGCCGCCTGGACGTGCCCAGGGGTGCCACGGTGGCCGTCCGGGCCGCCATCGAGGCGGGCCGGCTGAAGGTGGTCCTCCCCCGGGAGGTCACCGCGAACGCGGACGTCTCGATCCGGCTCGGCGACATCGAGCTGCCCGGGGAAACCGGCCCAGGCATCCGGATCAGGAGCGAGGGCGAGACCCGGCGGGCGACCCTGCCCCCGGCCGCCGGCACCGAGGCCGGCGGGACGATCGAGCTGCGCCTGCACGCGGGCGTGGGACAGGTGGAGGTTGTCCGTGCGGCGTCATGAGTTCCAGCCGGGACGGCTGCTGGCGGGTCTCGTCCTGACCGCCGCGGGCGTGCTCCACCTGCTCGACGCGTCGGGTGAGACGGACGTGCCGTGGTTGCTGGTGGTCCCGTTCGCGCTGGGCGGGCTGGCACTGGCCGCCCTGGTCGGGATGGTCACGTACGCCGTGCGCCGGGATCAGCGCGACCGGATCATCGAGTCGAACGACCAGTAGGGCGCCCCCGCGAGGACCAGCGGGGTCCAGGCCATCAGGTACGCCAGGTCGTTGCCGTAGTAGTACGGGGTCACCGCCCAGGAGACGGTGAGCCACAGGCTGAGCGAGATCAGCAGTCCGCCGGCGGCGGCGAGCCGGGTCAGCACCCCGGCGAGCACGCCGAGGCCCACGAGGAGTTCCCCGATGGCGATGGCGACGCCGAAGCCGACGGGGGCCTTCAGGGCCAGGTCGACCAGGGCGGGGATCGCGGAGGTGTCGCGTACGCCGCGCATCATCTCGCCGACCGAGCCGCTGCCGGTCTCGGCGAGGAAGCCCCCGGCCGTCAGCTTGTCGATGCCCGCGTATACGAAGGTCACGCCGAGGAAGATCCGCAGCGGGAGGAGCGCGTAGCGGGTGGCCAGCTCCTTGAGCGGGGTGGTCCGCTGCCCGGATGGGGCGTCAGTTCGGGTCACGCCCCCATGTCTACCCCGTTCACTCGGCCACGTCGATGACGCAGCGGTTGGATTCCACCCCCGCCGCCGTGACGACCTGTACGTCCACCCGGCCGGGCTCCACCTCCGCCGGCACGGGGACGGTGAGCACCGCGTCGGAGGGGTTGGTGAACCCGCCGGCCACCGGGACCAGCGGCACGTGCACGTGGACCGAGCCGATCCGCACGACCAGCCGGGCGAGCATCTCCGGCGTCTGCGCCCCGGGCGGCACGAAGCCGACGCCGCGGATCTCGATGTCGTCGCCGGGACGGACGGCCGCGTCGATGTCGCCGGGCTCGCGCCTGCGGACCACCGAGAGCACCAGCGGACGGCTCCCCTCGGCGTACTTCGCCGCGAGGTACACGGCCGCGGACAGCGCCACCAGCAGGGCCAGCGCCCACGGCAGCTGCGGCAGCCGGTCGGGGAAGCGGGCCAGCGACACCGCCGCGTAGGCCAGCACCACGGTGGAGACCAGCACGTACTGCGCGTCCGGGAAGCTGCCGCGGCCGTCGTCGTCCGTGAGCAGGTCCACCCCGCGCGGGCGGTCCGCCGGCAGTTTCTGCAGCCGCTGCCCCATGATCCGTACGGAGACCACGCGGCGTACCAGCACCGCCACCCCGGAGGTCAGCGCGACCACCGACAGCAGCGGCAGCGCCCGCCCCAGCGCGAACCCCTGGTACAGGGCCTCGCGCTCGGGGCCGGGCGAGGAGGCGGCCAGCCGCAGCGCGGGCAGCAGCGCCGCGAAGGCGGTCAGCACCAGCCAGGCGCTCGGCACCGCCTTGGAGGTGGAGAGGCGGTTGTCCTCCCCGACGACGGGGGCCAGCAGTCCGCCCCGCAGCGACTGGGCGCGGGCGGCGACGGTGAGCAGTCCGGCCAGCGTCAGCGCGGCCAGCAGCCCCGCGGTGCGGGCGGTGGACCAGCCGGCGCCGAGCGCGGTGCCGACCTGGACCAGCAGCAGCAGTCCGGCGGCGATCCACAGGGCGAGCACGGCCCGCCGCGAGAACAGGTACAGCCAGGAGTGCCCGGCCTCCCGGCCCCGTTCGGCGACGGTGCGGGCGGACAGGGCCAGCTCGTCGGAGACCCACTGGCGGGAGGCGCCGAGCGAGTGGGCCACCGCGGCCGGCACCCCTTGCCCGGCGGCGAACTCGTCCCGTTTCTCGAGGAAGGCGGCGACCGCTCTGCGGTGGCCCTCCCGTGCGCAGTCGTCGCAGGCGCAGACGGCGGTATGGGTACTCCGGGACATCTCTTGGACAGCCACGTGCGTGCCGCCTCTCTGAACTTCGGTGCAATGCCAGCGAATTGTGCACCACTGCGACAGTGCTCCGGATTGCGCACGATGTCAGAGCAGGTGATTAACGGTTCATGATGTTGACGCCACCCTCCGCGACGGTCTGCCACAGCGGCTGGTAGCTCACCCACGCGGCGAGGTCGCCGCCGAACCGCTCCCGGGTGGCCACGGCGGCCCGGTGGCCGACGGGGACCGGTTTGCCGGCGGCCCGCGCGATCAGCTGCACCTGCGCGGCCCGTTCCGCCGCGATGAACCACCAGACGGCCGCGTCCACCGAGCCGCCGACCGTCAGCAGCCCCTGGTTGCGCAGGATCAGCGCCTTGTACGGGCCGAGGGCGCGGGCGGTCCGTGCCGGGTCGGCGACGCCGTCCCCCGGGTACTCGTCCAGCAGCGCGTGGTCCTCGTAGAAGGCGCAGGCCTCCTGCGTGACCGGGGCCAGCAGCTCGCCGAGGCAGGCCAGCGCCCTGCCGTACGGGCCCTGCGTGCGGACCACCGCGACGGCGTCGGGCCGGGCCCGGTGCACGGCGGCGTGCACGGCGAAGGCCAGCTCGTTGAGCCGCCGGCCGCCCTCCAGCACCCGCCCGTCCCCGTCGGCCAGCAGCAGGTCGTCCGGGCGGAGGCCGGCGAAGGCCCGGCCGAAGGGGTTGACCCAGTAGCAGTCCTCGAATTCCGGGTCCCGCGCGGTGACGTGTCCGCCGACGCCGTCCTCGTACCCGAGGCGCCCCAGCAGCCGCAGTGCCCCGGCGAGCCGCTCCTTGCGGTGGGCGCGCTCCTCGGCCGGGTCCTCGTACGCGGGCGGCATCTCGAAGGCCAGCCGGTCCACCGGCACGGGTACGGGCTGGTCCGGCATGCGTGCCTCCTCCAGGTCGCGGCGTGCGCGGGGCCGCGCTTGCGCGGCAGTGGCCGCGCAAGCTACCGGCGCGGCCCCGAAGTGGCCAGAGGAAGGCCCGGGAAAGGCGGAAGCCGCCGCCCCGTGAAGGGGGCGGCGGCTCCGTCGGCACCGCGGGTGGGGACTACTCCCACTCGATGGTGCCCGGGGGCTTGCTGGTGCAGTCCAGGACCACGCGGTTCACGTCCGGCACCTCGTTGGTGATGCGGGTCGAGATCCGGGCCAGCACCTCGTACGGCATGCGCGTCCAGTCCGCGGTCATGGCGTCCTCGGAGGAGACGGGGCGCAGCACGATCGGGTGGCCGTAGGTACGGCCGTCTCCCTGGACGCCCACGCTGCGGACGTCGGCGAGCAGGACGACCGGGCACTGCCAGATCTCCCGGTCCAGGCCGGCGGCGGTGAGTTCCTGGCGGGCGATGGCGTCGGCCTCGCGCAGCAGGTCCAGGCGCTCCTTGGTGACCTCGCCGACGATGCGGATGCCGAGGCCGGGGCCCGGGAAGGGCTGGCGCTGGACGATCTCCTCGGGCAGGCCGAGCTCCTGGCCGACCATCCGGACCTCGTCCTTGAACAGCTGGCGCAGCGGCTCGACGAGCTCGAACTCGATGTCGTCGGGGAGGCCGCCCACGTTGTGGTGGGACTTGATGTTGGCGGTGCCGGTGCCGCCGCCGGACTCCACGACGTCCGGGTACAGGGTGCCCTGGACGAGGAAGGCGACCGCCGGGCCCTCCTCCTGGAGGATCTCCATCTGGGCCTGCTCGAAGACGCGGATGAACTCGCGGCCGATGATCTTGCGCTTGGTCTCCGGGTCGGAGACGCCGGCCAGCGCGTTCAGGAAGCGCTCCTGCGCGTCGACGACCTTCAGCTGGACGCCGGTGGCCGCGACGAAGTCCTTCTCGACCTGCTCGGTCTCGCCCTTGCGCATCAGGCCGTGGTCGACGTAGACGCAGGTCAGCTGGGAGCCGATGGCCTTCTGGACGAGGGCCGCGGCGACCGCGGAGTCCACGCCGCCGGACAGGCCGCAGATGGCGCGCTTGTCGCCGACCTGCTCGCGGATGGCCGCGATCTGCTCCTCGACGATGTTGCCGGTGGTCCAGGTCGGCTTCAGGCGCGCGCCCCGGTACAGGAAGTGCTCCAGGACCTGCTGGCCGTGCGTCGAGTGCATGACCTCGGGGTGGTACTGCACGCCGAACAGGCGCTTCTCGTCGTTCTCGAAGGCCGCGACCGGGACGACGTTCGTCGACGCGGTGACCGTGAAGCCCTCGGGGGCGGCGGAGCAGGCGTCGCCGTGGGACATCCACACCGACTGGTTCTCCGGTGTGCCCTCGAAGAGGGTGGAGCCGCTCTTGGAGACGGCCAGCGGGGTGCGGCCGTACTCGCGGGCACCGGTGTTGTCGACGGTGCCGCCGAGGGTCGTCGCCATCAGCTGGAAGCCGTAGCACATGCCGAAGACCGGGACACCGGCCTCGAAGAGGCCGCGGGCGTCGTCCAGGCGCGGGGCACCCTCCTCGTACACGGAGGACGGTCCGCCGGAGAGGATGATCGCCTTGGGGTCCTTGGCGAGCATCTCGGCCACGGGCATCGTGCTGGGCACGATCTCGCTGTAGACCCGGGCCTCGCGGACGCGGCGGGCGATGAGCTGGGCGTACTGGGCGCCGAAGTCGACGACGAGAACCGTGTCCGGGGCGCTGTCGTGGGCGGCGGAGGGTGCTTCTGGCACGGGACGGCCTTCCGGCGGAAGAGGGTTTGTTTTGTCGATTCTAACGGGGGGCGACACCTCCCCTTCGTCTCACCATCCGAACCCGGTTGGCCGGGAGCGGGGCCCGCGGTCATAATCCGTACCGTGCGCAAGCAGCTGAGCTTCCTCTTTACCTATGGCACCGGCCGGTCCGGTCGCCATGGGTCCGTGTGATGCTCGCTTGAGCCGCTGACTTCCCAGAGCGCCCCGGTCCGACAGGACCGGGGCGCTCCGCGTTTCCGCTCCTGCCGGGCCACCGCCCACCACCCACCACAGGAGAGATGACGCCATGACCACGATCACCACCACCCCCGAGCAGCTGATCGCCGGCTCCCGCGAGCGCATCGACGCCCTCGACGACCGGATCATCGGGCTGATCCAGGAGCGGATGGCCGTCTCGGCCGTGATCCAGGAGGCCCGGATCGGGGCGGGCGGGCGGCGGGTGCACCTCTCGCGCGAGATGGAGGTGCTCTCCCATTGGAGCGACGCCCTCGGCAAGCCGGGGACGGCTCTCGCGATGACCCTGCTGGAGCTGTGCCGGGGCCGCGTCTGACGCGCGGGCGCCCGTTCGTCACCCGTCCGGGCCGTGACCGGGCCCGGGGGCCTTCGTTGGGGAGGTTGTCCGTGCCAGCCAGGCGCGGGACGCAGCACCACGCGTGGCTCCACGGGAGCGATGAGGCGCGACGCCCGACGGCGCGCGTCGTGGGACCTCGCTCCCTCGTGTGACCGGACGGCAGGGGACAGCGGTCCGGTCACCCATGAGAACGGCCGGCCCGGGGGACGCCCCGGGCCGGCCGTTCGTCTTTCCGTCTTCTACCTGCCGCCTTCTACGCGGTCACGCGTGCGCGCCGCCTCCGTCACGGCGGCGGAACGACAGGTACAGCGCGGCGCCGACCGCGACCAGCCCGGCGCCCGCGACGCCGACCAGGCCCGCCGTGCTGCCGGTGGAGGCCAGCGGGCCGCCGCTGCGGCCGGCGGCGGCCGAGGCGCCGGCGCCCGTGGTGGAGCCGGTGGTGGAACCCGGGGTGGCCGAGGCGCTCGCGGAGGTGCTCGCCGAGGGGCTGCCGGAGGTGGAGGGGCTCGGCGACTTCGTCGGGGTGACCGTCGGGTTGGCCGTGAAGGGGGCCTGGTTGTTGGCCAGCACCGGGTCGAAGGCGTGCTTCGCGGGCTCGCCCTTCTCGCCGAGGCGGCCGACGGTGATGGCGCCCTTGGCGTCCTTGACGGCCTTCTCGATCTTCAGCTCGAACGGGAACGCCAGCTTCTCGTTCTCCAGCACGGACGTCCCGGTGGCGCAGCGGTACTGCGCCGGCTGCACGGCGCGGCAGGCCGCCGGAGCCGTGAGGACCTTGACGCCCTCGGGGAGGAGCACGTCGACCACGGCCGCGGGGCCGGTGCCCGTGACCCAGGCGGGACCGTGGTTGCGTGCGGCGACGACGGCCTTGACCTTGCTGCCGGCGGCGCCCTTGACGGTGAGGGGCTCGGCCGCGAAGTCGGCCTGGTTGGGCACGGTGAGGGTGAGGACGCGCTTGTTGTCGGCCGGGTTCAGGTCGGGACCGTACGGGGACACGGCGGCGGGCGCGGCCTTCTTGCGGGCGACGAGCTTGCGGCCCGAGGCGGTGGTGCCGTTGGCGACGGGGCCCTTGGCGTCGGTGTCCGTCGCCTGCTTGGGGGTGCCCGCCGGGTAGATGCCGTAGCCGAACCGCTCGTTGAGGGCGTGCGGGCCGGCCTTCAGGTGCAGCGGGCTGTCGCCGGCCAGTTCGTAGGCGGCCTTGGCCTCGAACTCCCCCTCGACGGTGCAGACGGCGGTGGTCGAGGTGCGGGTGGTGCGGTAGGTGCAGTTGTCGTACCGCTCCGGGAACTCCAGGCCGTGGCTGGCCTCCAGTTCCAGGACCACCCCCTTCGCCGGCTGCGTGCCCTCGTTGCGGAAGACCAGGGGCAGGGCCTGGCTCTCGCCCGGCTTCGGCTCCGTCTTGAGGTCCAGCTTCCGCATGACCAGGTCGGGGCCGCCCACCGAAACGGTGGTCGAGGCGGGGGTGATGGTGGCCCCGGCGGCCGTGCCGGTCACCGTGAGCTCGCCCGAGGCGCCGTCCTTGGCGTCCTTGACGGGGACGGCCTCCAGGTCCACGCCGGCGTGGGGGCCCGTGTCCTTGCAGACGAGGGTGGTGCCCTTGTCCTCGCACTTCTTGCCCCCCGCCGCCTCCTTCACGGACGCGACGCCGGCGAGCTTGGTCAGGTCGAAGGTGAGGGTGGACGCGCCGCCGAAGGTGTCGGCGTCGAGCAGTTCGTAGTGCAGGGGCACCGGCTGCGGGGAGCCCGGCCGCAGGGCGAGGGCGGCCGGACCGGACAGGCGGAAGACGGGGTCCGCGGTTTCGGCGGCCATCGCGGCGGGGGTGGTCAGCCCCACGGCCACCAGGCCGCACGCGGCCAGCAGGGAGATGCGCTGTCTCATGCCCCCCTTGACCCCCGGACCGCCGTCGCGGTTGCGCACTCGGGGGTGTGACCGACACCACAGACCACCGCAAAGGATTCCGGTACAACCTTTTTCGGAGACCGCCAGTCCACTCATGTACCGCGGTGAGTACCGCGCTCGGAGGGGGAGCGCGGTACTCACCGTCGTCAGTCCCCCGGTGTCAGTGCCCGGGTTCCGGTTGCCGCGGCGGGACTTCGGGGACCGCGAGGAAGGGCAGCCGCAGCGCGCCGAAGGCCTCCTTGGGCACGGCCGGACGGATCGGCTCCACCGCCTCCAGCCGCTCGTACGCCGCCCCCTGCGCGGGCCGCCGGTCCGCCTCGCCCTTGTTCGGCCAGTACGACATCGCCCGCTCCGCCTGCGCCGTGATGGTCAGGGACGGGTTGACCCCGAGGTTGGCGGAGACCGCCGAACCGTCGACCACCGAGATGCCCGGGTACCCGTACAGCCGGTGGTACGGGTCCACGACGCCCTCCTCCGCCGAGGCGCCGATCGGGCAGCCGCCGAGGAAGTGCGCGGTCAGCGGGGTGCCCATCAGCTCGCCGATGTTGCTGCCCGGGAAGCCGTTGATCTCCTCGGCCAGCAGGGTCGCCGCCCGGGTGGCCTCCGCGATCTGCACCGGGTTGGGCGCCCCGTGGCCCTGGCGGGCGGTCAGCAGGCCCTTCCCCGGGCCACCGGGCCTGCGGTAGGTGGTCAGCGAGTTGTCCAGGGACTGCATGACCAGGCCGATGATGGTCCGCTCCGACCAGCGACGGTTCGACAGGGAGCGCAGCAGCTGCACCGGGTGCGCGGCGGTGCGGGCGAACCAGGCCCGTACCCGGTGCCGGGCGTGGGGCACCTGGAGGATCGTCAGGAACCCCATGGCGTTGGAGCCCTTGCCGTAGCGGACGGGCTCGATGTGGGTGTCGGCGTCGGGGTGCACGGACGAGGTGATGGCCACGCCCCGGGTGAAGTCCGCCCGGGCACCGCCGTGGCGCCTGCCGTAGCGGCGGTCGTCGGTCTGGGCCCCGACCAGGCCCTCGGAGTTGGTCCGGGTCAGGTCGCCGAGCCGGTCGGAGATCCGGGGCAGCTCGCCGAGGTCCTTCATGGTGTGCAGCAGGGTCTGGGTGCCGTAGGTGCCCGCCGCGACCACCACGTACCGGGCGCGCAGCACCCGGGCGGGGCCGGTGCGGCGCCGGTCGGTGGGGACGGTGCGGACCCGGTAGCCGCCGTCGGGGTGCTCGGCGAGCGCGGTGACGGTGGTCATGGGGTGGATGACGGCGCCGGCCCGCTCGGCGAGGTACAGGTAGTTCTCGTTGAGGGTGTTCTTCGCGCCGTGCCGGCAGCCCGTCATGCACTCGCCGCACTCGGTGCAGGCCTTGCGGGCGGGTCCGGCGCCGCCGAAGTACGGGTCGGCGACCTCCTGGCCGGGGCGGACCTTCGGCTGCCCGCCGGCGTCCTCGCCGTCGCCGAAGAAGACGCCGACCGGTGCCATGTGGAAGGAGTCCCCGACGCCCATCTTCTCCGCGACGGCCTTCAGGTGGACGTCGGAGGGGGTGAGCGTCGGGTTGAGGCGTACGCCGAGCATCCGCTTGGCCTGCTCGTAGTACGGGGCGAGTTCGGTCCGCCAGTCGGTGATGGAGGCCCACTGCCGGTCCTCGAAGAAGGCGGCGGGCGGCACGTACAGGGTGTTGGCGTAGTTGAGCGAGCCGCCGCCGACCCCGGCGCCCGCGAGCACCATCACGTTCCCGAGGAGGTGGATGCGCTGGATCCCGTACAGCCCGAGGGCGGGGGCCCACAGGTAGTTGCGCAGGTCCCAGCTGTTGCGGGGCAGCCCTTCGCGGGTGAAGCGGCGTCCTGCCTCCAGGACGCCGACCCGGTAGCCCTTCTCGGTGAGGCGCAGCGCCGAGACGGAGCCGCCGAAGCCCGATCCGATGACGATGACGTCGTAGTCGTACGGCACGGGTGCCCCTTAGCGCAGTCGGAGAGCCTTGAGGACCTTGAGGCTGCTGGTCATGAAGCGGGCGTACTGCTCGTCGTCCATGCCGAGCGAGGGCGCCATGGGGAGCAGCCGCTGGTGGGCGACGGTCTGCGCCTCGGTGTACTTGAGGATGCCCTCGGAGCCGTGGCGGCGGCCGAGGCCGGATTCCTTCATGCCGCCCATGGGGGCCTGGGCGCTGCCGTAGGCGGGGGCGTAGCCGTCGTTGATGTTGACGGTGCCGGTGCGCAGCCGGGCGGCGACCGCGTGGCCCCGGCGGGCGTCCTTGGTCCAGACGCTGGCGTTGAGCCCGTAGGGGGTGGCGTTGGCCTGGGCGATGGCCTCGTCCTCGTCGGTGAAGCGGTAGACCGAGACGACCGGGCCGAAGGTCTCCTCGGCGCAGACCGACATGGGTGCCTCGACCCCGTCGAGGATGGTGGGCTCGTAGAAGAGCGGTCCGATGTCGGGGCGGGCCACGCCGCCGGCGACGAGGGTGGCGCCCTTGGCGACGGCCTCGTCCACGTGCCGCCGCACCGTCTCCAGCTGGCGTTCGCCGACGAGCGAGCCCATGTCGGCGCCGTAGGCGAGGGAGTTGCCGAGCCGCATCGCCTTGGTGCGGGCGGCGAAGCGCTCGACGAAGGCGTCGGCTATGGAGGCGTGGACGTAGAGCCGTTCTATGGAGATGCAGAGCTGGCCGGCGGAGGAGAAGCAGGCCCGGACGGCGCCGGCGGCGGCCTTCTCCACGTCGGCGTCGTGCAGGACGAGCATGGCGTTCTTGCCGCCGAGTTCGAGGGAGACGCCGACCAGGCGGGCGGCCGCGCCCTGCGCGACCTCGCGGCCGGTTCGGGTGGAGCCGGTGAAGGAGACGTAGTCGGCGTGCCGGACCACCTCGGGGCCGACGACGGGGCCCTCGCCGAGGACGACCTGGAAGACCTCGGCGGGCAGTCCGGCCTCGATGAGCAGGTCGCGGGCCCACAGGGCGGTGAGCGCGGTCTCGGTGTCGGGCTTCATGACGACGGCGTTGCCCGAGACGAAGGCGGGCAGGGCGTCGCCGACGGACAGTTCGAGGGGGTAGTTCCAGGGGGCGATCTGGCCGACGACGCCGCGCGGCTGGCGGAGCTCGGTGACCTTGGTGAGGGTGGGCATGGCGCCGGTGTGGCCCTTGGGGCGCAGGTACGAGGGCGCCTTGCGGCCGTAGTGGCGGGCGGCGACGGCGACGGCCTGGACCTCCTCGTGGGCGTGCAGGCGGGCCTTGCCGGTCTCCAGCTGGATGAGGTCGAGGACCTCGGCCTGGCGGGCGAGGACCAGGTCGTGGAAGCGCAGCAGTACGGCGGCCCGCCGGCGCACGGGGACCGCGGCCCAGGCGGGCTGGGCGGCGCGGGCCTTCGCGAAGGCGGTGGCCACGTCCTCGGGGGTGGCCTCGGGCAGGTCCGCCAGCACGGCCCCGGTGAAGGGGGTGTGGTTGGCGGTACGGCCGGAGCCGATCACTCCGCGGGTGAGCCGGGTGACCAGGTCGGGGGTCACCACGTCGGCGGCGGTGCGGGCGCCTGCCGGGGCCGGGGCGACCGGGTTGGTGGGCTGCGGTGCGGGGCGGAGGGGGGCGGCGGGGGCCTGCGAGTCCGTCATGGCGGTGAGCGTATTGCGCAGGCGGACCTTTGGGTACCCGTGGGTAACCGGATTTTGCCAAATCTGCCAGTGATCGCTGGCAGGTTGGCCGGGGGGCGGTCGGCTCAGCTCCCCTTCGAGGACGGCTCCCAGCCGCTGAGCACGATGTCGAACTGCTGGCGGGTGGTCGCCCAGTCGGATGTGGGGCCCGACATGTAGATCGCGTACTCGGTGCCGTTCGGGGCGACGTACATCTGCTCGATGGCCCGGCGCGGCCCGGCGTGCACGCCCTTCTCCGTCCACGTGAAGTCCCACAGCACGGCGTCGGTGCTGTCCCGGAAGGTGTTCGGGTTGAGCTTCTGCCGCTTGTAGTCCGTCCGCTTCTGCACCTGCTTCTCCAGGTCCAGCACGTGCGCGTACGGGTCCTTGTAGTCCGGGGTGGGGTCCGCCGCGATCCGGATGAAGTGCTTGCCGTTGTCCGCGGTGTAGTCGATCTGGTTGCCGTCCGTCTGGCGCGTCCAGCCCTGCGGCACGAACAGCGTGAAGCCCAGCGGGTCCACGACCTCGTTCCACCCGGCCGGCGGCCCGGCCGGGTCCTTGTGGCCGGCCTGCCCGCCGGTGGCGCTCGTGCCCTTGTCCGAGCCGCCGCCCCGGCCCGCGTCCCCGTCGTCGCCGGTGTACTTCAGCAGGCCGAAGACGGCGCCGCCGCCGAGCAGCGCCGCCACCAGGGCCACCACGGCCACCCGCCGCAGCCGGCCCGGCGGACGCCCGCCGGGGGCCTCGGGCCGCTCGGGCAGGGCGGTGGTGGCGCCCTGGGCGGGCGCGGGGGCGGGGGCGGGCTCGGGCGCCGGGGGCAGCTCCGCCCGGGCGGAGGCCCGCTCCTCGTCGCTCACCGCACGCGTGGGCACGTACGCCTGGGCGGCCTTGGGCTCGCGGCCCTCCATCGCCTCCAGCAGCATCCGCTCGGCCTCCGCGGCCGAGGGGCGCTCGGCGGGGTCCTTGCGCAGCAGCGCGGTGATGACCGGGCCCAGGGGGCCGGACTGGCGCGGCACGGGCGGCTCGTCGTTCACCACGGCCTGGAGGCTGGAGATCGGCGAGGTGCGGCGGAAGGGCGAGCGGGCCTCGACGGCCGTGTAGAGGGTGGCGCCCAGCGACCACAGGTCGGAGGACGGGTCGGGGGCGCCGCCGGTGACCCGCTCCGGGGCCAGGTAGTCGATGGAGCCGACGAGTTCACCCGTACGTGTGATCGAGGAGTCGCCCTCGATCGCGGCGATCCCGAAGTCGGTCAGCAGCACCCGGCCGTCCTTGGCCAGCAGCACGTTGCCCGGCTTCACGTCCCGGTGCAGCACGCCGACCGCGTGCGCCGCGCGCAGCGCGCCCAGCACGTGCAGGCCGATCCGGGCCGCCTCGCGGGGCTCGATCCGGCCGGCGGCCTTGGCGGCCTCCGCCAGGGAGGGACCGTCGATGTGCTCCATGACGATCCACGGCCGGTCGTCGTGCTCCAGCACGTCGTGGACGGTGACGACCGCCGGATGCTGGATCCGGGCCGCCGCCCGCGCCTCCTTCTGCGTACGGGCGTGCAGGACCTCCCGGTCGGCCTGGGCGACGTACAGCCCCGCCGTCAGTTCCTTGACCGCGACCGTTCTGTGCAGCAGCTCGTCATGCGCGCGCCACACCTTCCCCATGCCGCCGCTGCCGATGGGCTCCACGAGCCGGTACCGGCCAGCGAGCACCGCACCCGCGCCTGTCTGCTGTTCCACGAATTCCCGCCGCTCTGTGCACTCCACGCCAGATTACGGAGCCTGCGGGCGCTGCCGGAACCGGGCGGGGCCCGTAAGGCAGCACTGTGACGCAATCGCCGTACTGATCGCCCGTCAGCCGCCGGCTTTGTAACTCGCCGTTGCCTTCTCGAAGACGTCGGTGACCTTGTCCTGGTTGTCCTCCGGACCCGTGACCATGACGACGTGATAGGCGCCGCCGAGCGCCACGACGAAATTACGGGCGAAAAGGGACCGGCCCGCCGCGTCGATCCAGGTGTAGCGGCCCGTGACCCGCAACTGCTGTCCCACCTTGGTGGACTTGACGTCCCCGCCGGAGGCCCAGGTGGAGTTGCGGTACGGGGCCAGCTCGGGCTCCTTGTCCTTCTGGTAGCCCAGCGGATCCGGACCACCGCCCTCGACGCGGTCCCGGCCCGGTACGACGATCAGGGTGAACTGGCCCTGGGTGTAGCGCACCTGCCCGGCCTCGTTGAGGGACTGGCGCTCCCAGCCGTTGGGCACGGCGATGCTGAAGTGCGCCGGGTCCTGCTGGACGGTGTAGCCCTCCGGCGCGGGCGCGTCGCCCTGCGGGGCGGGCTTGGACTCCGGGGTGCCGCCCGGGGTGCCGCCCGACGGCCGCGCGGGCCCGGACGCCGGGTCCGGGCGGGGGCTCGGCGGCGCCGGGGAGGCCGCCGCCGGGCTCTGGGCGGCGGTGGGCTGCTGCCCGGAGTCCGTCGCGCGCGGCATGAAGAGCATCGCGTACGCCACCCCGCCCGCGAGCAGGGCCAGGACGCCGACCAGCAGGAACCGGCCGAGGGAGCGGGGTCCGCGGGCGGCGGCGGCGTTGCGGTGGCGGCCGTGCAGATCGCCGCGGCGGCGTACGACGGGCAGCCGGGCGGGGTCCGGCTCGGGCATCGGGAGTCCGGCGAAGTCCCCGTCGGGCTCCGGGGCGGAGCGCACCAGCGAGCGCAGCCAGCCGCGCAGCTCCTCGAAGTCGGGCCGCTCGGTGGGGTCCTGGCGCAGCAGCGACTCCACGACGGGGCGCAGCGGGCCGCAGTCCTCGGCGAAGGCGGGCGGCTCGGCGCAGACCATCTCGACGAGCTCCGCGACGCTGTCCTCGGGGTACGGGGCGTGCCCCTGGACGGCGCGGTACAGCAGGGCCCCGAGGGCCCAGAGGTCGGTGGCGGGGCCGATGGGCGCGGCCAGCTGCCAGTTGCCCTGGACGGGGCCGGCGGCCTGCTCGGGAGCCCAGCGCTCGGTGAGGGGGCCGACGACGGCCATCCGGGTCTGGCGGGCCCGCTCGGCGTCGAGGCCGGTGCGGGGGCCGCCCCAGGCCCCGCCGGCTTGGCGGGGACGGGGCGCGGGGGCCGCGGCGGCCTCGGCTGCGGGCGCGGGCGCGCGGGGCGGGCGCGGGGCCGGGGGGCGCGGCGGCTCCGGCGGGGCGGGGGCCTCGGCCTGGCGGAAGCCCTGCGGGAGGGCGAGCTGGGCGGGCAGCGCGGGCCGGGCCGGCTCGGCGGGGGCCTCGGTGTACGGCTCGGCGGGCGGCGCGGACGCGGGCTCCGGCGCGGATGCAGGCGACGGCTCGGGCTGCGGTTCCGGCCCGGGCTGCGGCTCGGCCGGGCGGCGCGGGCCCACCCCGTGCCAGGGCGTGGCGGCGGCGGTGCCGGGTCCCCCGTACGGGTACGCGTACTCCTGGGGCAGGTTGGCCCCGGTCGGCGGCAGCACCGGCACGACCACGGGGCCGCGCTGGCCGCGCTGCCGCGCCACTTCGGCGGTCGCGGCCCGGGTTCCGGCCCGGTACGCGGCGACGGTCCCGGCGCGGGCGGCGGCCTCGGCGGCGGCCCGGTCCTGCGCGGGCGGGGCGGGCGGCGCGGGCGGCGCCGCCCGCCTGGCCCGCTGCGGCGGCGCGGAACCGGCCGGCTCCGGGGTGATGTGGTCCGTGTAGCGCGGGCCGGTGTCGTAGCCGGGCGCCACCAGCGGCGCGTACCGGGGCCCCTCGTCGCGGGTGCCGGGCGGCGCGGGCTCCGGGGGCGGCGCCGGCCGCGCGGGCGGCGCCTGCCCCGGGAACGGCGGCGGGGTGCCCCAGGCGGCATCGGCGTCCGCGCCCGGCTCACCGGTGTCCGGCGGCGGGACCGGGTCGTACCCGCACAGGGCGTCCTCGGCGGCGCCGGCCGCCAGACCCGTCAGGACGACCCGTCCGTCCTCGCATATCAACACGGTCCGCGCGGTGATGTTGCGGTGCGTCCAGCCGTGCGCGTGCAGCACGCGCAGCGCGGTCAGCACGTCGGAGGCCACCTCCGCCGCCCGGTACGGGCTCAGCGGTTCGTCGGCGATCAGCGCGGCCAGCGGCCTGGCGGGAACGAGTTCGCTCACTATCCACAGCGAACCGTCCTCCGCGAACACGTCGAAGACCTGGTCGAGGCGGGGATGGTCGGGCACGGAGGCGGCCGCCTGCGCCGCGGCGATCGCCCTCCGGACGGCGGGCGGTTCCCCGGCGGCCACGGCCCGCGCGCTGGTTCCGTCGAGCAGCTCCGCGTCCACCACCTCGGGCAGCGGCACCTGCCGTACGAGGACTTCCTGCCCGCTGCGCGTGTCGAAGGCGCGGGTCTCCATCGGCTCGTACTCGTCGGACGGCGGAATCGGCAGACGGTAGCGGTCGGACAGGATCCGGCCGGCGTAGTCCTCCACATCGCCTCCCCCGAGTGCGGTCCCCATGGCCCCCGTTGAACACGATACGTCGCCGGGGCCGCCCGCGTCCCGGGCTTGGAGAGCCCGTCAGCCCAACTGCTGGAAGGTCTCGAACGCGGTGTTGCGCAGCTGCGTGCATTCGGGGCCGTCCCACTGGTCGGCCGCGCAGCTGATCATGATGGCGTAACCGTGCGTGGAGTCCGTCTTGAAGCCGCGGTCGAGCACGCGGACCCGTACGCCCTGCTGCTCCCGCTCGAACTCCCAGTCGGCGACGGTCGGGTAGCCCCGGTAGTCCACCGTGTCCAGGCGGATCTGGCGGTACCCCTTGCTGCTGCCGGCCACGGCCGGGGCGAGCTTGGCCCAGGCGAGGCGGGCGTCGTTGCCCGGGCTGTTGGTGTAGTCGACCTGGATCCGGGGGAAGCCGCCGTCGCGGCTGTATATCGCACCGGAGTCGGCACCCGCGGTGTCGGTCTGGCGGAAGCCCTCGGGCATCGCCATCGAGAAGTGGTACCGCAAGTCCGTCACGGTGGCGAAACCGGCCGGGAGTCCGGCGGCGGGGCCGCCGGGGCTGGCCCCCTGGCCCTGGCCCTGGCCCTGGCCCTGGTTCTGCCCCTGCCCCTGTCCCTGGCCCTGGCCCTGGTCGGCGCTGCCGCTGGGGGCGGGCGTGCCGGGCGTGCCGCTCGGGTTCGCGCTCGGCGAGGAACCGGCCGAGGCCGGGGCGTTGCCGGCGGAGCCGCCGGGCGAGGCGCTGCCCGTCACGGCCGGGCCGGGGCCGCCCTTGCCCTCGTCCGTGCGGCCGTCCTTGTCGTCCCCGTTGACCATGTACGCGATGAGCGAGCCGACCACCGCGAGGACCACGACCACCCCGGCGATGGCCAGCACGATGGTGCGGCGCGACATCACGTCGGTGAGCGGGGCCACGGCCTGCGCGGGCCGGGCCGGCGGGGCCGCGGCAGCCGCGGCCGCCTCGGCGGCGGCCTTGCGGGTCGCCTTCAGCGCGGCGCGGGTCCGCTCGCGCTGCTCGCGCTCACGGCGTTCGCGTTCCTTCTTCGCCGCCTTCTCGGCGGCCGCGTCGGCCTTGGTGAGGGAGATCGGGCGGGTCTCCTCGACCGGCGGGACCGGCTGCGGGGCCGGCGGGGCGGCCACGGGCTCGGGGGCGTTGACCACGGCGGTGAGCATCGCCCTCGCCTGGTCGTCACCGAGGCGC
Organism: Streptomyces sp. NPDC034043; assembly: GCF_055575675.1. Lineage (NCBI taxonomy): Bacteria > Bacillati > Actinomycetota > Actinomycetes > Kitasatosporales > Streptomycetaceae > Streptomyces > Streptomyces sp. NPDC034043. The sequence continues at coordinate 114,659 of NZ_JBVISF010000004.1, read as the reverse complement.
CGGGCCGGGTCCTTGACCAGCAGCCCGTAGATGACCTCGGTCAGCGGGCCGGCGTTCCGCGGCGGGTCCACGGCCTCGGTCATCACGGCGGTCAGGGTGGCGAGCGCGTTGCCCTTGTCGTACGGGGGCACGCCCTCGACGGCCGCGTACAGCAGGCCGCCGAGCGACCACATGTCGGCGGGCGGGCCGGGCTTGCTGCCGCGGGCGCGCTCCGGGGAGATGTACGAAGGGGCGCCGACGAGCATGCCGGTGGAGGTGATGGACGGGTCGCCCTCCACCTGCGCGATGCCGAAGTCGGTGAGCACGACGCGGCCGGAGGCGGCGATGAGCACGTTGGACGGCTTCACGTCGCGGTGCAGGATCCCCTGCCGGTGCGCGGCGCGGAGCACGTCGAGCACGGCGAGGCCGACCTCGGCCGCGCGGCGCGGGGTCAGCGGGCCGTTCTCGCGGACGAACTCTGCGAGCGAGGAGCCCTCGATGAGCTCCATGACGATCCAGGGCCGGGCGTCCTCGTCGACCACGTCGAAGACGGTGACGGCGCCTTCGCTGCGGATGCGCGCGATGGCCTTGGCCTCGCGGAGGGTCCGGGTGATGAGGCGGCGCTTCTCGTCCTCGTCGACGCCGTTGCCGAAGCGCAGTTCCTTGACGGCGACGGTCCGGCCGAGGACCTCGTCCTCGGCGCGCCACACGGTGCCCATGCCGCCCTTGCCGAGTACGGCGCCCAGCCGGTACCGGCCGGCCAGCAACCGCCCTTGGCGCCGGGCGTCTTCGGCCGTCTCGCCGGCGTCGCCCTCGTCGGCGTCCGCCTCCGCGGCCTTCGCGGGAACGGCCTTGGCCGCGGCCGCCTTGGCGGGCGCGGCACCGGACCCGGCGTCCTCCGTCTTCGCGGCACCGGCCTGCGGTTTCGACGCCGGCTTCACGGCGCCGGAACCACCCTTGCCCGCTACCCCGGGCTTCGCGTCCTCCGGCTTGGCGTCCGCGGGCGCGGGGCCCTCAGGCCTCTTCGCGTCCGCAGGCTTCGCGTCCCCGGGCTTCGCGTCCTGGGGCTTCTTCGCGCCCTCGGGCGCGGCGGCCTCGGGCTTCTTCGCGTCGTCGGGCTTCGTGTCCCGAGGCTTCGCCGCGTCCCCGGGCTTCGCGTCCTCAGGCGTCGCGTCCTCGGGCCTCTTCGCGTCGGCAGGTGTGGATTCCGCTTCCGCGCCCCCGCCCGTCGCGCCGTCAGAATCCAACTCCGCCGTGGACACGGGCCCGCTCGCGGTCGCGCCGGACCGCGGCCGGGGCACGGCGGCCGGTTCGGCCGTCGCGGGACCGGCGTCGTCGGCGGGCCCCGTGTCCTCGGTGTGCCCGGGTTCCTCGGGGTGCTTGTCCGCCGGAGCAGCCGCGGCCCCGCCATCCAGCTTCGCCGTAGGCGCCCCGGCGGACGACTCGGTGTGCTCCGGCTTCGACATGCGTCCCCTCTGCGATCGTGCAGCCTGCCCCGGCTGCATCGGCAGCCGCCGGGGGGCACGGTAATGCACCCCGGCGGAAACCTCATTGTTGCTCACTCCGCATCCGACGGGAGCCCCGGGTCCGGCGGTTCCCTTTGCCGCCCAACTACAGGATGCCCCGGCTTCCGGGCCGGAAAGACGTCCGTGCGGACGCGGAGCTCCGGCCCGTCAGGCGGGGCGGGGCGCAGCGCGCTTCGTGCGCGGGACGTCAGAACGGAACGATGTCGGGCGCCCCCAGCCGTGCCGCGTCCGCCGTCTGGTCGTCGGGCTGGCGCTGCGATTCCCGCTCCGCCTGGACCCGCTTCCCGTAGTGTTCGACCTCCTTCTCGATCTGCTGCTCGTCCCAGCCCAGCACCGGAGCCATCAACTCCGCGCATTCGCGCGCCGATCGCGTGCCCCGGTCGAAGGTCTCGATGGAGATCCGGGTCCGCCGCGTCAGCACGTCGTCCAGGTGCCGCGCCCCCTCGTGCGAGGCGGCGTAGACGATCTCCGCCCGCAGGTAGTCGTCCGCCCCGGTCACCGGCTCCCCCAGCCCTGGGTCGGCGGCGATCAGGTCGAGCAGTTCGTCCGTCAGCGATCCGTAGCGGTTCAGCAGGTGTTCCACCCGCACCACGTGGAGTCCCGTCCGGGCGGCGATGCGGGCGCGGCCGTTCCACAGGGCCCGGTACCCCTCCGCCCCCACCAGCGGCACGTCCTCCGTCACGCACTGCGCGACCCGCTGGTCCAGCCCGTGCACCGCCTCGTCGACCGCGTCCTTCGCCATGACCCGGTACGTCGTGTACTTGCCGCCCGCCACCACCACCAGGCCGGGCACCGGGTGGGCCACGGTGTGCTCGCGGGACAGCTTGCTGGTCGCGTCCGACTCCCCGGCCAGCAGCGGCCGCAGGCCCGCGTACACGCCCTGGACGTCGTCCCGCGTGAGCGGCACGGCCAGTACCGAGTTCACGTGCTCCAGCAGGTAGTCGATGTCCGCGCTCGACGCCGCCGGGTGCGCCTTGTCCAGGTCCCAGTCCGTGTCGGTGGTGCCCACGATCCAGTGCCGGCCCCACGGGATCACGAACAGCACCGACTTCTCGGTCCGCAGGATCAGCCCGGTGTTCGAGTGGATCCGGTCCTTCGGGACGACCAGGTGGATCCCCTTCGAGGCCCGTACGTGGAACTGCCCGCGCTCCCCGATGAGCGCCTGGGTGTCGTCCGTCCACACCCCGGTCGCGTTCACGATCTGCTTCGCGCGGATCTCGTACTCGTCGCCGCTCTCGACGTCGCGCACCTTCGCCCCGACGACCCGCTCACCCTCCCGCAGGAAGCCGACCACCCTCGCCCGGTTGGCGCAGTGCGCCCCGTACGCTGCGGCCGTCCGGACCAGCGTGGCGACGTAGCGCGCGTCGTCCATCTGGGCGTCGTAGTACTGGAGGGCGCCCACCAGGGCGTCCTTGCGCAGGGCCGGCGCGATGCGCAGGGCCCGTTTGCGCGAGAGGTGGCGGTGGGTGGGCAGCCCGCGCCCGTGTCCACTGGAGACGGACATCGCGTCGTAGAGGGCCACGCCCGAGCCGGCGTAGAACCGCTCCCAGCCCTTGTGCTGGAGCGGGTACAGGAAGGGCACCGGCTTCACCAGGTGCGGGGCGAGCCGCTCCAGCAGCAGCCCGCGTTCCTTGAGCGCCTCCCGTACGAGCGCGAAGTCGAGCATCTCCAGGTAGCGCAGGCCCCCGTGGATCAGCTTGCTCGACCGGCTCGACGTCCCGGACGCCCAGTCCCGGGCCTCCACCAGCCCCGTCGACAGGCCTCTGGTGACCGCGTCCAGTGCGGTGCCCGCGCCGACCACCCCCGCGCCGACGACCAGCACGTCCATTTCCCGCTCGGCCATCCGGGCGAGCGCCTCCGAGCGCTGCTCCGGTCCCAGTGTCGCTGTCCTCACGGCTGCCTCCCGTTGGTGCGGGCCGTACCCGCTCGGTGCGGGTGATCCCGCTCACATCCCCCCGCTCCACGATTCTGACCGGCCGCACCCACATCAGCCACCGCCTGGGGACAACACAACGGCGACCACCACCCCACAATGCGACATATCTGTCATATATACGCCTAGTCTGACATTGCGCCAGCTCCAGTCGTCCACAGGACTTGCGCGCACCGCCCCCTCATGCATGCCAGGGAAGGGAAGGGACGGCCCCCCATGCCCGCAGATCTCGCCGTCATCGGACTCGGCCACCTCGGCCTCCCCCTCGCCCAGGCGGCCGTGGCCGCCGGAATCGAGACCGTCGGCTACGACAGCGGCCCCGCCACGGACAGCACCCTCACCGCCGCCGAGATCCGCCGCATGTCGGCGGCCGGCTTCCGGGTCACCACCAACCCCGCCGAGCTCGGCCGGGTCCGCACCGCCGTCATCTGCGCCCCCACCCAGCTCGGCGCCGACCGCGCGCTCGACCTCGGGGCCGTCGGCGAGGCCGGCCGCACCCTCGCCGCCCGGCTGCGCCCGCACACCACCGTGATCCTGGAGTCCGCCGCCCACCCGGGCGTCACCGAGGACTACCTGCGGCCCATCCTCGAGGAGGGCTCCGGTCTGCGGGCCGGCCGGGACTTCCACCTGGCCTACTCCCCCAGCCGCCTGGACCCGGGCAACCGGACCCACACCATCTCCAACACCCCCAGGGTGATCGGCGGCCTCACCCCCGCCTGCACCGAGTCCGCGCACGCCTTCTACGCCCGCCTCACCGAGAAGGTCGTCCGGGCCCGCGGCCTGCGCGAGGCCGAGACGGTGCAGCTCCTGGAGACCAACTACCGGCACGTCAACATCGCCCTGATGAACGAGATGGCCGTCCTCTGCCACGACCTCGGCGTCGACCTGTGGGACGTCATCCGCTGCGCCGAGACCAAGCCGTACGGGTTCCAGGCCTTCCGTCCCGGCCCCGGCGTCGGCGGCCACGGCGTACCCCTCGACCCCAACTACCTCCCCCACACCACCCGCACCCCCGGCCACCCCCTGCGCATGGTCGGCCTGGCGCAGGAGATCAACAACCGGATGCCGCAGTACGTCATCCAGCGCTGCGCCACCCTGCTGAACGAACACGGCAAGTCCGCGCGCGGGGCCCGCGTCCTCCTGCTGGGCGTCACCTACAAGCCCGACCTCGCCGACCAGGAGGGCTCCCCGGCCGGCGAGATCGCCAGCCGGCTCCTCGACCTCGGGGCGCTGATCAGCTACCACGACCCGTACATCGCGGGCTGGCGGGTCCGCGACCAGCCCGTACCGCGCGCCGACTCGCTCTACGAGGCCGCCGCGAACGCCGACCTGACGATCCTGCTCCAGCACCACCGCACGTACGACATGCAGGGCCTGGCGGTGAAGGCCCAGCTCCTCCTCGACACCCGCGGCGCCAGCCCCGCCGGCGCGGCCCACCGCCTCTGACCGGCCCCTTCCCCGGATCACGGGCCGGTTCCGGTTCGATCATCCGACCGGAATCTCCCGGTGGAATGTGACCGTCCCCTGTTAGCCTGCGGCGTCACTTATCCCGCACTTACGCCTGACGGCCGCGGTGCGCCCGAATCCCTGGGGGGGATTTCCCGATGAGCCAGAACTTCCAGCCTCCCGCGCCCTCGCCCTACCCCGAGACCCCCGCCCCGGCACCGGCCCGCGGCGGCAACGTCGGCCTGGGGATCGCGGCCGCCGTCGTGGCAGCACTGATCGCGGCGGCCGCGTACGGCGGCATCATGAACGCCATCGACCGCGAGTTCGGCTTCGCGGCCGCGGGTGTCGGCCTGCTCGTGGGCCTGGCCGCGGGAAAGGCGGGCGGCCGCAGCCCCGTCCTGCCCGTGGTCTCCGCCGTGGCGGCGCTCGGCGCCGTCTACCTCGGCCAGATGTTCTTCATCGCGCTCGCCATGGCCAAGGTCGGCGACACCGGCGTGCTCGACGTACTCGACAAGGTCGGCGTCACCGGCCTGAGCAGCGTCTGGAAGGAAGGCATGGGCTTCATGACCCTCGTCTTCCTCGGCATCGGCGCCTTCGTCGCCTTCGGCTCGGCCAAGAAGGTCAACGACTGACCGGCCGCACCGCCCACGCCGGAGGGCCGGCACCCCGCTCGGGGTGCCGGCCCTCCGGCTTCTTGCGAAGAGCGGTCAGCGGCTGTGCTGCGAGTCCGCGACCGTGACCTCGACCCGCTGGAACTCCTTGAGCTCGCTGTAGCCGGTGGTGGCCATCGAGCGGCGCAGCGCGCCGAAGAGGTTCATCGAGCCGTCCGGGTTGTGCGCCGGGCCGGTGAGGATCTCCTCGGTGGTGCCGACGGTGCCCAGGTCGACCTTCTTGCCGCGCGGCACGTCCTCGTGGACGGCCTCCATGCCCCAGTGGTTGCCCTTGCCCGGGGCGTCGGTGGCGCGGGCCAGCGGGGAGCCCATCATCACGGCGTCCGCACCGCAGGCCACGGCCTTCGGGATGTCGCCGGACCAGCCCACGCCGCCGTCGGCGATGACGTGGACGTAGCGGCCGCCGGACTCGTCCATGTAGTCGCGGCGGGCCGCGGCCACGTCGGCGACGGCGGTGGCCATCGGGACCTGGATGCCGAGCACGTTGCGCGTGGTGTGCGCGGCGCCGCCGCCGAAGCCGACCAGGACGCCCGCCGCGCCGGTGCGCATCAGGTGCAGGGCCGCGGTGTAGGTGGCGCAGCCGCCGACGATGACCGGGACGTCCAGCTCGTAGATGAACTGCTTGAGGTTCAGCGGCTCGGCGGCGCCGGAGACGTGCTCCGCCGACACGGTGGTGCCGCGGATCACGAAGATGTCCACGCCCGCGTCCACGACCGCCTTGGAGAACTCGGCGGTGCGCTGCGGGGAGAGCGCGGCGGCGGTGACGACGCCCGAGTCGCGCACCTCCTTGATCCGCCGGCCGATCAGGTCGGCCTGGATCGGCGCGGAGTAGATCTCCTGGAGGCGGCGGGTGGCCCTCGCCTCGTCCAGCTCCGCGATCTCGTCCAGCAGCGGCTGCGGGTCCTCGTAGCGGGTCCACAGACCTTCGAGGTTCAGCACGCCGAGGCCGCCGAGCTCGCCGATGCGGATCGCGGTCCGCGGGGAGACCACGGAGTCCATGGGGGCGGCCAGGAAGGGGAGCTCGAAGCGGTACGCGTCGATCTGCCAGGCGATCGAGACCTCCTTCGGGTCCCGCGTACGCCGGCTGGGGACGATGGCGATGTCGTCGAAGGCGTACGCCCGGCGGCCGCGCTTGCCGCGCCCGATCTCGATCTCAGTCACGTGTGGTGGCCTTTCCTCTGGGTCTGCCCGTCCAGTATCCCCGAAGGGCGGGGGCCCGCGTCCCGGTGACCGCTGTACGGACGACCGGGGCACGCCTGAGGGGGCGGGCCCGGCCGGGCCCGCCCCCTCGGGCGGTGTTCGTGCTCAGCCCTTGCGGCTGTAGTTCGGTGCTTCCACCGTCATCTGGATGTCGTGCGGGTGGCTCTCCTTGAGGCCCGCCGAGGTGATCCGGACGAAGCGGCCCCGGTCCTGGAGCTCGGGGACGGTGCGGCCGCCGACGTAGAACATCGACTGGCGCAGACCGCCGACCAGCTGGTGGACGACCGCGGAGAGCGGGCCGCGGTAGGGGACCTGGCCCTCGATGCCCTCGGGGATCAGCTTGTCGTCGCCGCCGACCCCCTCCTGGAAGTAGCGGTCCTTGGAGAAGGACTTGCGGTCGCCGCGGGTCTGCATCGCGCCGAGCGAGCCCATGCCGCGGTACGACTTGAACTGCTTGCCGTTGATGAAGAGCAGCTCGCCCGGGGACTCCTCGCAGCCCGCGAGCAGCGAGCCGAGCATGACCGTGTCGGCGCCCGCGACGAGGGCCTTGGCGATGTCGCCGGAGTACTGGAGACCGCCGTCGCCGATGACGGGAACGCCCGCGGCCTTGGCTGCGAGGGCGGCCTCGTAGATGGCGGTGACCTGCGGGACGCCGATGCCGGCGACGACGCGGGTGGTGCAGATGGAGCCGGGGCCGACGCCGACCTTGATGCCGTCGCAGCCGGCGTCGATCAGCGCCTGGGCGCCGTCGCGGGTGGCGACGTTGCCGCCGATGACGTCGACGGAGGAGTTCGACTTGATCTTGGCGACCATGTCGCCGACCAGGCGGGAGTGGCCGTGGGCGGTGTCGACGACGATGAAGTCGGCGCCGGCCTCGATCAGCGCCTGGGCACGCTCGTAGGCGTCGCCGGCGACGCCGACGGCCGCACCGACGAGCAGCCGGCCGTCCTTGTCCTTGGCGGCGTTCGGGTACTTCTCGGCCTTGACGAAGTCCTTGACCGTGATGAGGCCCTTGAGGATGCCCGCGTCGTCGACGAGCGGCAGCTTCTCGATCTTGTGACGGCGCAGCAGCTCCATGGCGTCCACCCCGGAGATGCCCACCTTGCCCGTGACCAGCGGCATGGGGGTCATGACCTCGCGCACCTGGCGGCTGCGGTCCGACTCGAAGGCCATGTCGCGGTTGGTGACGATGCCGAGCAGCTTGCCGGCGGAGTCGGTGACCGGGACGCCGGAGATGCGGAACTTGGCGCAGAGCTCGTCGGCCTCGCGCAGCGTCGCGTCCGGGTGCACCGTGATCGGGTCGGTGACCATGCCGGACTCGGAGCGCTTGACCAGGTCGACCTGGTTGGCCTGGTCGGCGATGGAGAGGTTGCGGTGCAGTACGCCGACGCCGCCCTGGCGGGCCATCGCGATGGCCATGCGGGACTCGGTGACCTTGTCCATGGCGGCGGACAGCAGGGGGACGTTCACCCGGACGTTGCGCGAGATCAGGGAAGAGGTGTCGATCTGGTCGGGGGCCATGTCCGACGCGCCCGGCAGCAGCAGCACGTCGTCGTAGGTCAGTCCGAGCGTGGCGAATTTGTCGGGCACTCCGTCGGCGGTCATGACACCTTCCCAAATGGTCTTGCTCAGCGCGGATGTCCATGCTAACGGGATCCCGGGGCGTCTCATTCCACGACCAAGGTCAACCGCAAGTTTCGTCGTTTCCTACGACAGAAAGGGAACGAAAGGGAACGCACGGCTCCGCGGCGGTCACTGCTCGGCGAGCGCGCGCAGCCTGCTGAGGGCCCGGTGCTGGGCGACGCGGACCGCACCCGGGGACATGCCGAGCATCTGCCCCGTCTCCTCGGCGGTCAGCCCGACGGCCACCCGCAGGACGAGCAGCTCGCGCTGGTTCTCCGGCAGGTTCGCGAGGAGCTTCTTGGCCCAGGCGGCGTCACTGCTGAGCAGCGCCCGCTCCTCGGGGCCCAGCGAGTCGTCCGGCCGCTCGGGCATCTCGTCGGAGGGCACGGCCGTGCTCCCCGGGTGCCGCATGGCGGCCCGCTGGAGGTCGGCGACCTTGTGCGCGGCGATGGCGAAGACGAAGGCCTCGAAGGGCCGGCCGGTGTCCCGGTAGCGGGGCAGCGCCATCAGCACGGCGACGCAGACCTCCTGCGCGAGGTCCTCCACGAAGTGACGGGCATCACCCGGGAGCCGCGACAGCCGGGTGCGGCAGTAGCGCAGGGCGAGGGGGTGCACGAAGGCCAGCAGGTCGTGCGTGGCCTGCTCGTCCCCGTCGACGGCGCGTCGTACGAGCGCGCCGACGGCCCCGGCGTTGCCGCCTTTGGCGGCGCCGGTGGGGCCTGTGGCCGCGGGTGACCCCAGGGCCTCGTCGTCGCGCATCAATCCATGGTGCCTTGACGCGGGAGCGTTCGCGGCATCGCGGTCCGTGTTGTGCATCGAAGCGTTATGAGCGGGTGCGCCGGAACTCGTCATCTGCGCCCTCCCCTCCGCTCGGCCCGAATCGTCGTCCCGGAGGACTCGACCTCTCCAAGAATGCGGCACACCATCAAGGATGCGGCATCGCGCCCGAAGCGACACGTCCCCCGGATTGTGCCCCGCCAATCCCCGGCGGAACACCGGGTGGCGGCGGGACTTCCGCCACGGCGGCGCCGGCGGACGCCTGCCGCCCCGCCCGCCGGTGGCGGACGGGACCGCGCCGTCCGCCGGCCGCCGCTGCGGCGGTCAGCGGACGAGGCCCCAGCGGAAGCCGAGTGCCACGGCGTGCGCCCGGTCGGAGGCGCCGAGCTTCTTGAACAGCCTGCGGGCGTGCGTCTTGACCGTGTCCTCGGAGAGGAAGAGCTCGCGCCCGATCTCCGCGTTGGACCGGCCGTGGCTCATGCCCTCCAGCACCTGGATCTCGCGCGCGGTCAGGGTGGGGGCGGCCCCCATCTCGGCCGAGCGGAGCCGGCGAGGGGCCAGTCGCCACGTGGGGTCGGCGAGCGCCTGGGTGACCGTGGCCCGCAGCTCGGCGCGCGAGGCGTCCTTGTGCAGGTAACCGCGGGCGCCGGCGGCGACCGCGAGGGCCACGCCGTCCAGGTCCTCGGCGACCGTGAGCATGATGATGCGGGCGCCCGGGTCGGCGGACAGGAGCCGGCGGACCGTCTCGACACCGCCCAGCCCGGGCATCCGTACATCCATCAGAATCAGGTCGGAGCGGTCGGCACCCCAGCGGCGGAGGACTTCCTCGCCGTTGGCAGCCGTCGTCACACGCTCGACGCCGGGCACGGTGGCAACCGCGCGACGGAGCGCCTCTCGGGCAAGCGGGGAGTCGTCGCAGACGAGGACGGAAGTCATGACCGCCCTCCGCAGCTGCTGATGCGCGTCACCTTGAGCCTCCAGGCTGGTACGTATCGTCACCTGTGCGATCGATGCCCTCGGACACCTGTCCGGGAACCTCTCGTTTCAACCGCACTCGCTCTCTCAACGATGGTCACTCGAAAGAGTTACGGGTCGGACGGACACCTTCGGCACTCTACGTGAGGAAGCGATCACGGCGCCGGAGCCACGAGCCAACCGTCCTCCATCTGGAGCTATGCCCTATTTGGCGGCTTTCCTTCCGTTTGCCATGTGTCTGAGGCTAGATTCCCAATGAGTCATATTTACATCTACTACGACAGTAGGTGTGGAGACATGGACCGTATCCGCGTAGTACCCGGCACCAAGAGGACTACCAATGGCAGATTTCTCCCGCCTCCCCGGACCGAACGCCGACCTCTGGGACTGGCAGCTGCTGGCCGCCTGCCGCGGAGTCGACAGCTCCCTCTTCTTCCACCCGGAGGGCGAGCGGGGCGCGGCCAGGAGTGCGCGCGAGGCCTCGGCTAAAGAGGTCTGCATGCGCTGCCCGGTGCGTTCGGAATGCGCCGCGCACGCACTCGCCGTCCGCGAGCCCTACGGGGTGTGGGGAGGGCTGACCGAGGACGAACGCGAGGAACTGATGGGTCGCGCGCGGCACCGGCTGATCCCCGCCTCCAGTACGACCGGTACCGTCCCGCCGCACTGACGGCCGGCCCGGCCCGTCCCGACCCGGCAGCGTCCATCCGGAAGGAAATCCGGAAGAACATCCGAAGGAACGTTCCCTCAGATCCGCGCGCCCGCCCGGGCGTGTCGCCGCCACTCAGGTCCGGGCCGTCACCCGTCCGGCCGTACGCCCCCGTACGGTCAGCGCGTGGCGGCCCGCACCAGCTCGCCCAGGGTCGCCGCCACCGCCGGTACGCGCGCCAGGTCCGGCAGGGTCAGCGCCACGACCTCGCGCTCCACGGCCGGCTCCACGGCCAGGGTGCTCACGCCCTTCGCCCGTACGGACTCCACCGCCAGCTCCGGCAGCACCGCCACCCCCAGCCCCGCCCCGACCAGCCCGACCACCGCCGGGTAGTCGTCGGTGGCGAAGTCGATCCGCGGGGTGAAGCCCGCGCCCTCGCACACCTCCACCAGGTGGCGGCGGCAGCGCGGGCAGCCCGCGATCCACGGCTCGCCGGCCAGCTCGGCCATCCCCACCCGTTCGGCACCCGCCAGCCGGTGGCCCTCGGGAACCAGCCCCACGAGCCGGTCGGTCAGCAACGGGGTGACCACCAGGTCCTCCCACTCGGCCGCGCTCCCCGCCGCGGGCCCGTCCCCGCCGTAGCGGAATGCCAGCGCCACGTCGCAGTCGCCCTCGCGCAGCATCTCCACCGACCTCGGCGGCTCCGCCTCGACGAGCGAGATGCGCGTCCCCGGGTGCGCGGCGCGCATCGCGGCGAGCGCGGTGGGCACCAGCGTTGAGCTGCCGCTCGGGAAGGAGACGAGCCGGACCCGGCCCGCGCGCAGCCCGGCGATGGCCGCGACCTCCTCCTCGGCGGCGGTCAGCCCGGCCAGGATCCCGGCGGCGTGCCGCACCAGGGCCTCGCCCGCCTGGGTCAGCCGCATCTCCCGGCCGGTGCGCACCAGCAGCGGGGTCCCGGCCGACTGCTCCAGGGCCTTCATCTGCTGGGAGACGGCGGGCTGGGTGCAGCCGAGCTCGCGGGCGGCTGCGGAGAAGGAACCGGTCCCGGCGACAGCGCGCAGGATCCGGAGGTGGCGTGCCTCGATCACCCTTCGAGCATAAGACCGCCTTTGACCCCGACGCCAATCCCCCAGTTGCCCCTTTGAGGAGACCGCCGTCACAGCCGTACGGGCCCCCACCGGGGCCCGGGCGGAGCGCCGGATCGCACGCACGTGCCCGCGGAAGCACGGAAGCCGGCGCGGGCGGCTATTTTGCGCACATGACGACTGCGCTGATCACTGGATCCACGGCGGGCATCGGCGCCGCCTTCGCCCGGCGGCTCGCCTCCCAGGGCCACAACCTCGTACTGGTGGCCCGCGACACCGAGCGGCTGGCCGAACAGGCCACCGAACTGCACGACCGGCACGGCATCGAGGCCGAGGTGCTGGCCGCCGACCTCTCCACCGACAAGGGCATCGAGTCCGTCGAGAACCGCCTCGGGGACCGCAAGCACCCGGTGGACCTGCTCGTGAACAACGCGGGCTTCGGCAACAAGGGCCGCTACCTCGAGGTGTCGATGGCCGACGAGCTGACCATGCTGAAGGTGCACATCGAGGCGGTGCTGCGGCTGACCTCGGCGGCGACGGAGTCGATGCGCTCCCGCGGCCGGGGCGGGGTCATCAACGTGGCCTCGGTGGCGGCCTTCGTACCGCGCGGCACCTACGGCGCCAGCAAGGCCTGGGTCGTGCAGTTCACCCAGGGCGCGGCGCGGGACCTCGGCGGGTCGGGGGTGCGGCTGATGGCCCTGTGCCCCGGTTTCGTGCGGACCGAGTTCCACCAGCGGGCCGGCATGGGCACCGACAACATCCCGGGCTGGCTGTGGCTCGACGCGGACAAGCTGGTGGCCGCCGCGCTGACCGACCTGGCCCGCGGCAGGACCGTGTCGATCCCGGACCCGCGCTACAAGGCGCTGATGGGCGTGGTGAAGCTGACGCCGCGCGGGCTGCTGGGCGGGGTGTCCTCGCGCACCGGGCGCAAGTACGGGCCCCAGTAGCCCTCCTGGTCACCGGCGGAGCGGCCGACCGGGACGAATCTCCCTAAACTGGAAATGTCCCTTCCAGCCCGGGAGACCGCCATGACATTCGTACAGATTATCGATTACAAGACCAGCCGGCAGGACGACCTCAATCAGCTGCTGGACCGGTACGTCTCGCAGAGCCAGGGCAAGCGGACCGTCACCCACAGCATCGTGGCCAGGGACCGCGACGACGAGAACCACTACCTGGACGTGGTCGAATTCCCCTCGTACGAAGAGGCCATGAAGAACTCCCAGCTCCCGGAGACGGACACGATGTTCCAGGAGATGGTGGCCCTGTGCGAGGGGATGCCGACCTTCACCAACCTGGACGTGGTCCGCGACGAGAACCTCAACAAGATGCTCGTGGACCGCATGTTCGACGAGTTGGCCGTGTCGGGCGACCGGTCGGTCGCCGAGGAGATCTTCGCCTCCGACTACGTCGACCACGACATCTTCCAGGCCGACCCGGACGCCGCCGGGATCGACGGCCTGATGGCGGACCTCGCCATGTGGCGCTCCGCCTTCGAGTTCACCTTCACCAAGGACCAGCAGCTCGCCGAAGGAGACCTCGTCACCACGCTCTGGACCTGGAACGCGACGCACACCGGCGACTTCATGGGTCTCGCGCCCACCGGCAAGAAGGTCAGCGCGACCGGCCAGACCACCTTCCGCTGCAAGGACGGGATGATCGCCGAAGGCTGGTGGCACTACGACGTCATGGGCATGATGCGCCAGCTGGGGATGGACCCGATGAAGTCGACGGGTTCGTGAGCCCCCGGCCCTGAACCGGGGCAACGGGAAGGCCCCCGCCCCGCCGTACGGAACGGCGGGACGGGGGCCTCTCGTGTGCCTGCGGCGTCAGCCTCAGTGGCTGTGGCCGTGACCGTGGCCGTGACCGGCCTCGGCCTCCTCCTCCGCCGGCTTCTCGACGACCAGGGTCTCGGTCGTGAGCAGCAGGGAGGCGATGGAAGCGGCGTTCTCCAGGGCGGAGCGGGTGACCTTGACCGGGTCGATGACGCCGGCCTTGACCAGGTCGCCGTACTCGCCGGTGGCGGCGTTGAAGCCCTGGCCCTTGTCGAGCTCGGCCACCTTCGAGGTGATGACGTAGCCCTCGAGGCCGGCGTTCTCGGCGATCCAGCGCAGCGGCTCGACCGCGGCGCGGCGGACGACCGACACGCCCGTGCCCTCGTCGCCGGTCAGGCCGAGGTTGCCCTCGAGGACCTTGACGGCGTGGACGAGCGCGGAGCCACCGCCGGAGACGATGCCCTCCTCGACCGCGGCGCGGGTCGCCGAGATGGCGTCCTCGAGGCGGTGCTTCTTCTCCTTGAGCTCCACCTCGGTGGCGGCGCCGACCTTGATGACGCAGACGCCGCCGGCGAGCTTCGCCAGGCGCTCCTGCAGCTTCTCGCGGTCCCAGTCGGAGTCCGTGGACTCGATCTCGGCCTTGATCTGGTTGACGCGGCCCGCGACGTCAGCGGCGTTGCCGCCACCGTCGACGATGGTCGTGTCGTCCTTGGAGATGGTCACGCGGCGCGCGGAACCGAGGACGTCCAGACCGGCCTGGTCGAGCTTGAGGCCGACCTCCTCGGCGATGACGGTGGCACCGGTGAGGGTGGCCATGTCCTGGAGCATCGCCTTGCGACGGTCACCGAAGCCGGGGGCCTTGACGGCGACCGCGTTGAAGGTGCCGCGGATCTTGTTGACGACGAGGGTGGAGAGGGCCTCGCCCTCGACGTCCTCGGCGATGATCAGCAGCGGCTTGGAGCCACCCGCCTGGATGACCTTCTCCAGCAGCGGCAGGAGGTCCTGGATGGAGGAGATCTTGCCCTGGTTGATCAGGATGTACGGGTCGTCGAGGACGGCCTCCATACGCTCCTGGTCGGTGACCATGTACGGGGACAGGTAGCCCTTGTCGAAGGCCATGCCCTCGGTGAACTCGAGCTCCAGGCCGAAGGCGTTGGACTCCTCGACGGTGATGACACCGTCCTTGCCGACCTTGTCCATCGCCTCGGCGATGAGCTCGCCGACCTGGGCGTCCTGCGCGGAGAGCGCGGCCACGGCGGCGATGTCGGACTTGTCCTCGATCGGGCGGGCGGTCGCGAGGAGCTCCTCGGACACGGCCTTGACCGCGGCGTCGATGCCCTTCTTCAGGGCGGCCGGGGAGGCGCCGGCGGCGACGTTGCGCAGACCCTCGCGGACGAGCGCCTGGGCCAGCACGGTGGCGGTGGTGGTGCCGTCACCCGCGATGTCGTTGGTCTTGGTCGCCACCTCCTTCACGAGCTGCGCGCCCAGGTTCTCGTACGGGTCGTCCAGCTCGACCTCGCGGGCGATGGTGACACCGTCGTTGGTGATGGTGGGGGCGCCGAACTTCTTGTCGATGACGACGTTGCGGCCCTTGGGGCCGATCGTCACCTTGACCGTGTCGGCAAGCTTGTTGACGCCGCGCTCAAGGGCGCGACGGGCGTCCTCGTCAAACTTCAGAATCTTGGGCATGGGAGCGGTTCCGCCCTCTCGTTGCGATCCTCGGCCGCTCACCGCGACCGCCTGAAACGAACTACGCCCCTCGCCGCCCGGCATCAGCAGGGTGACCAGGGGCGCAGCTCAAAGCAAAACTGGAGAAGAGAATTACTTCTCGACGATCGCGAGGACGTCGCGGGCCGAGAGGACGAGGTATTCCTCGCCGCTGTACTTCACTTCGGTGCCGCCGTACTTGCTGTACAGCACGATGTCGCCGACGCTGACGTCCAGCGGGAGACGCTGGCCGTCCTCGAAGCGACCCGGACCGACCGCAAGGACGACGCCCTCCTGGGGCTTCTCCTTCGCGGTGTCCGGGATGACCAGGCCGGAGGCCGTGGTCTGCTCGGCGTCGAGCGGCTGGACCACGATGCGGTCCTCAAGCGGCTTGATGGCAACCTTGGAGCTGGCGGTCGTCACGATCCGACCTCCCCCTTCGGAGATCCGGGGTTAACTGTCTGAGGTGGCGACCAGGTCGATCCGTCGTCGCGGGTGCCGGACCTGCCTGTCGCTGTGTTGGCACTCACCGGGGGCGAGTGCCAGGTGCGAGACTATTCCGGCGATTAGCACTCGGTCAAGCGGAGTGCCAACACGCTCCATCGGTTCCACGTATTCCGGCCGCCGAACCCCCCGTTCGGCTGAACGCCGACCCCGCCGGGACCGCCCGGGCCCCACACCGGGACGCCGGGGGGCCTCCGCCCGGTATGCGCCGCTTCGGGTGGGCGCGCCCCCGCGGCCGAAGACGCGCGCAAGCTGGCTGAATCCCTCCGCAGCAGCCCGCCCGGGCGAGGGTCCGTCCCGGCGAAGGATCCGGAATGAGTCATTCCGAAAGGAACCTCGGGGAGGGCATCGGCGTCGTAGAAGATATGAAGATAAAGCGCCTCATTGCCGAGCAGATCGGCCCCGGGACGACCACTGTGACGACCCCGGGTGCGCCGGACGCCGCGCCGTCCTCTTCTCCTTCCCCCGCCCCCACCCGGTCATCCGCCCCGCCGCCGCCCCCTCCACGGCCGGAGCGGGGCGCCCTCGGCGGCGGCGGCGTCCCGTGCGCGGACTGAGGCCGCTGACGGCGGCGGGCGCCCGCCGCCGCACCGAAGCACTGCTGCTCGTCCTGGTCATCGGCATCGCCGTCTTCGGCCACGTCAGCGCCGGACTGGCCATGAACGGCGAGCTGCCGCAGCACCTCGCCGGCTTCGTCATCAGCCTGACCCTGCTGTCCCTGGTGGGACACCTGGGCATCCGCCGGTTCGCGGCGTACGCGGACCCGCTGGTCTTCCCGCTCGCGATGCTGCTGACCGGGCTCGGCCTGGTCCTGATCCACCGGCTCGACCAGGGCTACATCGAGCGGTACGGCTCCGTGGCGAACGCGCCCGACCAGCTGATGTGGACGGTGGTCGGGGTCGCCGCCTGCATCCTGGCCGTGGCGCTGCTGCGCGACCACCGGCTGCTCCAGCGGTTCATCTACATCACCATGGCCATCGCCCTGGTCCTGCTGATCGCACCGGCGTTCTTCGGCGCGGACACGTACGGCGCGAAGCGGTGGATCATCCTCTTCGGCTTCTCGCTCCAGCCGGGCGAGTTCGTGAAGATCATGATCGCGATCTTCTTCGCGGGCTACCTGGTCGTCCACCGCGACTCCCTGGCCCTGACCGGACGCAAGTTCCTGGGCCTGCGCCTGCCCCCGATGCGCCAGCTCGGGCCGATCATCACGGTGTGGATCCTGTCGCTGCTCGTCCTGGTCTTCGAGCGCGACCTCGGCACCTCGCTGATCTTCTTCGGCGTCTTCGTGGTGATGCTGTACGTGGCCACCGAGCGCACCAGCTGGATCGTCTGCGGCCTGCTCATGGCGGCCGTGGGCGCCTTCGTGGTCGGCTCGACGGAACCCCACGTCAAGGCACGGGTCGCCGCCTGGCTGAACCCCCTGGCGATCTACTCGCCGAACCCTCCGCAGGGCCTCAACTCGGAGCAGTCCGCGCAGGCCCTGTTCAGCTTCGGCACCGGCGGCGTGTCCGGCACCGGCCTGGGCATGGGCCACCCGGAGCTGATCAAGTTCGCGGGCCGCAGCGACTTCATCCTTACGACGGTGGGCGAGGAACTCGGCCTGGCCGGGGTCATGGCCGTCCTGTTCGTCTACGCCCTGCTCGTGCAGCGGGGCCTGCGCATGGCACTGGCCGCGCGGGATCCGTTCGGCAAGCTGCTGGCGGTGGGCCTGGCCGCGGCACTGGCGCTCCAGGTCTTCGTGGTCGCCGGCGGCGTGACGGGCCTGATCCCCCTGACCGGCAAGGCCCTGCCCTTCCTGGCGAAGGGCGGCTCGTCACTGCTGGCGAACTGGATCATGATCGCCCTGCTGCTGCGCATCAGCGACAGCGCGGAACGCCAACGCGAAGCGGACGCCCACGGCCCGGCGGAGACGACGATCACGCCGGTGGTGGCGGGGGTGGGGTGAGGGGCCGGGGGGGACGGGTCCCTCAGCGATGAGACGGGCGGCCGGGCGTCGGTCCGCCGGGCATCCGGGCCCAAAGACCCTCGGCGGTCCGCCCCCGCGCGTCAGATCGCTACGCACTCCTCCCGGCATAGCGTCCGACGGCCGTCCGGGGCTGATGCCCGCACCACATGCCGATCAGGGCCACACGACTAGTGACCGTGGGGGCTGCGCATGTTCACGAAGCGGAGTTCCAGGTCAGTGGCCAGGTAGTCCATCCGGTGTTCCCAGAAGTCCCGCAGGTGCGGCAGCGCCAAGTGGGCGTCGAGGTCGGCCTGGCTGCGCCACACCTCGTAGAACACGAAGACGCCGGGCTCCTCGCAGTCCTCGTGGAAGTGGTACTCCAGGCAGCCGGGCTCCTGCCGGGTGGGCTCGACGAAGGAGAGCAGCAGGTCCATGAGTTCTCCGGCGCGTTCGGGCTTGGGGCGGGCGACGCCCACGACGGTGACGAGCTGATCCATCAGAGTTCTCCCCCAGAGATAGGTACGACTGAGTTCGTACCTGTCGGACGCTAGCAGCCACCGAAGGTAAGATCCAATCCATACCTAAGGAGAGGAGGTCGCCACCGTGCCCGACGACGAGGGTCACCCGGCCATCGAGGAAATCGAGCTCGGCAAAGTGCTGTCCGCGCTCGCCGACCCGCTGCGCCGCCGGGTGGTGCGCGAGCTGGCCGCCGCCCCGGAAGGCACGGCGCGCACCTGCGCTTCCTTCGCCCTGCCCGTTTCCAAGGCGACGGTCACCCACCACTTCCGCACCCTGCGGGAGGCCGGGCTGGTCCGCCAGGTCGACCGGGGCAATAGCCGGATGGCGGAACTGCGTCGAGCGGACATCGAGGCCCGCTTCCCCGGGCTCCTCACCATCCTGACGGCCGAGCCGGGCCCATGAGGGTTCCCCTCTGTGATCGCCCTCCAGCGCAGCCATCAGCCCGAGACGGGCATCAGCCGCCGAGAAATGAGGAGCGCGTAACGATCTGATGCGCCCATCCGTCCCGGAATGCTGCCCTGGTCGACATGTGGTGCGGGTATCGGCCCAGGACGGTCGTCGGACGCTATGCCGGGAGGAGCGCGTAGCGATCTGATGCGCCTGCCGGTCCCGGATGGGGTCCTGATCGTCATGTGGTGCGGGTAGCCGGGCCCCTGGCCTGGCCGGGCAGTACACGGGCCCGAATGCGGGACATGGCCGTGGCCCGGTCCCTCGTCTCGTCACTGAGGGAGCCGCTCCCCTTCTCCTGCCCCGTGACCGTTCTTTTGGGGGTTCCCGGCAGTCTTTCGGCTTTCCGGGGCGGGTCGGTCGGTCAAGGGTGGCCGAAGGCCATCGCGAAGCGACGCGACGAAGGAGCGCCCTTGACGGGCCGGCCTGAACCGGAAGGACGATGGGACTGCCGGGAACCCCCCAAACCGTCTCCGAGACCGCCCGAAAGCCCGCCCCACCCCCACCCCTTGACTTGGAGCGCGCTCCAGCTCCTACAGTCCGCCCGTATGACCATGCGATACCGAAACCTGGGTGGGACCGGCATCGAGGTGAGTGCGTACTGCCTCGGCACGATGATGTTCGGTGCGATCGGCAATCCCGATCACGACGACTGCGTCCGGATCATCCACGCCGCCCTCGACCAGGGCATCAACTTCGTCGACACCGCCGACATGTACTCCGCCGGCGAGTCGGAGACGATCGTCGGCAAGGCGCTCAAGGCCCTCAAGGGGCGCCGGGACGACGTCGTGCTCGCCAGCAAGGTGCACTTCCAGATGGGTGAGGGCCGCAACCGCAGCGGCAACTCGCGCCGTTGGATCACGCGGGCCGTGGAGGACAGCCTGAGGCGCCTCGACACCGACTGGATCGACCTCTACCAGGTGCACCGTCCCGACCCCTCGACCGACATCGAGGAGACCCTGTCCGTCCTCGGTGACCTGGTCCGGGCCGGGAAGATCCGGGCCTTCGGCTGCTCCACCTTCCCCGCCGAGCAGATCACCGAGGCGCACCACGTCGCGGAACGCCGCGCACTGCCGCGCCCGCGCACCGAGCAGCCGCCGTACTCGATCCTCGCGCGGGGCGTCGAGCGGGACGTCCTGCCCGTCGCCCGTCGCTACGGCATGGGCGTGCTGACCTGGAGCCCGCTGGCGTCCGGCTTCCTGAGCGGCAGGCACCGGCTGGGCCGCGCCATCGACATGACCACCGGCCGGGCCGCGTTGCACCCCGCGCGCTTCGACCTGTCGATCCCGGGGAACGTCGCCAAGCTGGAGGCCGTCGAGCGGCTCGCGGAGGTGGCGGACGGGATCGGCCGCACGGTGCCGGAGCTGGCCCTCGCCTTCCCGCTCGCGCATCCGGCCGTCACCTCGGTGATCATCGGGCCGCGTACGGCCGAGCAGCTGGAGGCCGCGCTCAAGGGGGCCGATCTGGTGCTGGACGACGGGGTGCTGGACCGGATCGACGAGATCGTGCCGCCGGGCACCAACCTCTACCACCCGGACGGCGTCTGGCAGCCGCTGTCGCTGACCGATCCCGCGCAGCGTCGCCGTCCCCTCGCGGACCGCAGCGCCGGCTAGCCCGCCCGGCCCGTACAGGTGGCCCTACAAGCAGTCCTACAGGTAGTCCTCCAGGCGCCCGATCCTGTACCCCTGGTCCTGTATCCGCTGGAGCATCCGCGCCGTCATCTGGGTCTCCGTCGCGCCCTTGAGCTCCGACGGGCCGCGGAAGTGGGCCAGGATGATGTCACCCGGCTTGAGGGTGGAGCCCTCCGCGTACTGGAAGTCGTTGACCTGCATCGACGCCCGCCACAGGACCACCGTCGGGGCCCCGCACTCGGCGGCGGCCTTGAGGGTGTCGTCGTTGTAGTTCCCGAACGGCGGGCGGAAGAGCGGGGGGCGCTTGCCGAAGCGCTTCTCCAGGCGGTCCTGCTGCCCGCATATCTCCTTCTTCTGCGCCGCGAAGGGGAGGGTGCGCAGGTTCGGGTGCGTCAGGGTGTGGTTGTTCACCGTGCTGCCGGAGCCGTTGTCGCGGAGCTTCTCGAAGTGGCCGTAGTCCGAGGAAGCGACGTTGTCCGTCAGGAACATGCTGATCGGCAGCTTCAGGTCGGCCGCCATCTTCAGGAACTCGGGGTCCTTCTCCGCGCCGTCGTCGAAGGTCAGGAAGACGACCTTCTCCGTCGGCGCGACGGGTATTCGGTCCACCACGGCCGCCTTGCCCGGGGCGGCCTTGGGGAGCTGAGGCTTCTGGGCGGGCTTGGGGGCGTACTGGACGGGGGCCTTCAGGCCCCACTTCCGGTACGCCTCGTCCCCCGCCGTGCCGGCCTGTGCGGAGCTCGCCGCGGGGGCCGGCGCGGACGGGGGCGCCGAGGGGGAAGCGGTGTCCTGAGCGGTTTTGCGGCCCAGCCGTTCGATGGGGTCCACGCTGTTCCCGCATCCCGTCAGGGACAGCGCGAGCGCGCCGGCCGTCAGCGTCCCGGCTACCAACCGGCGCGCATACCTCACAAGTAGTCCTCCAGGCGTGCCACGGCATATCCCTTGTCCGTGACGGTCTTCATGACATGACGGATCATGTCAGGCATCGTGCCCTTCCAGTCCTCCCGGCCCCGGAAGTGCGTGAGGATGATGTCACCGGGGTGGAGATCGCGGTCCCATTCGCGGTATTCCATCCGGTTCACGAACGCCTCGGCGTTCCACAGCGGGACCGCCTTGATGCCGCAGGACTTGGCGGCGCGCAGCGTGTCCTGGTTGTAGTTGCCGTACGGCGGGCGGAAGAGCGAGGGCCGCTTGCCGAACTGCTTCTGGATGATGTCCTGCTGGCCGCAGATCTCCTCGCGCTGCTGCTCGTACGAGAGTCCGGGCATGTAGCGGTGGTTGACGGTGTGGTTGTTGAGGGTGACGCCCGCCGCCTGCATCTCCTTGAAGTAGGGGTAGTTCTCGCGCACGAGGTAGTCGCTGAGGAAGGCCGTGTACGGGATCTTCAGCTCGCTCATCATCCTGATGAACTCGGGGTCCTTCTCGGCCCCGTCGTCCACGGTCAGGAAGACGACCTTGTCCTCGGTCGGGATGGTGGTGAAGACCGGGGGCAGTTCGTCCTGGTCCTCGACCTCGAAGCCCTCGCGCGTGGTGATCTCGGGCTTCTCCTTGGGTGCGGCCGGGGCCAGGAGCGGCGTCTTGGCCAGCCGCCACTTCTTGGCCGCGGCGATGCGGGCCTGCTGGGCGGCTTTGAGCTTCTCGGCGGGGTTGGCGAGCGCACCGGCCGCGCCGCCCGCTTCCGTCCCCTGGCCGGGCTTGGCCTTGGCGGGCTTCCCGGACTCCGCGGCGCCGCACCCCGTGCCCAGGGCGGCGACCAGCAGCGCGGCCAGGGCCACCCCGTACCGGCCGCGCGGGCGTCCCGCGAGCCGGTGACCATACTGCGAAGTATGTGACGTTTGTCGTACAAGCTGCATAGCAGCGGATCCTTGCACCAGGCGGCGCCGCGCCCCGGACGACACCACGGCCGGACCCGCCCCTTCCACCGGCTGGCCCACAATGAACCGGTGACCCCCGAAGACTTCGCCGCGCTCCTCACCCCCGAGGGCCGCGCCCTCCTGACCTCGCTCCGCGATTACGACTCCGCCCGGGAGCTGGCCGTGGCCACCCGGCTGCGCCGCGAGCACCCCGCCGCGCTGGTCTCGGCCGCGCTGGGGCAGGCCCGGCTGAGGCAGCGGGCGGTGGCGAAGTTCGGGGCCGAGGACGCCTACCGGATGTACTTCACCCCCGGCGGCGGGGAGATGGCCACCCGCGCGCCGGTGGCCGCGTACCGCGCCGAGCGGCTCGCCGGGCTGGGCGTACGCAGCGTCGCGGACCTGTGCTGCGGGATCGGCGGGGACGCCCTGGCGCTGGCCCGGCGCGGGATCCGGGTGCTGGCCGTGGACCGCGACCCGCTGACGGTGGCCGTCGCGCGGGCCAACGCCGACGCGCTGGGGCTGGCGGACCTGATCGAGGTCCGGGAGGCCGATGTGACGGCCGTGGACGTGTCCTCGTACGACGCCGTCTTCCTCGACCCCGCGCGGCGGGGCGGGCGCGGCCGCGTCTTCGACCCGGAGTCGTACTCGCCGGCGCTGTCGTGGGCGGTGGAGACGGCCCGCGCGGCCCGGTTCGCGGCCATCAAGATCGCGCCCGGCATCCCGCACGAGGCGGTTCCGGCGGAGGCCGAGGCCGAGTGGATCTCCGACCACGGGGACGTGAAGGAGGCCGTCCTGTGGTTCGGCACCGCGCCGGGCACGGTACGGGCCACCCTGCTGCCGGGGCCGCGCGCGCTGGAGACCGCCGAACCGCTGCCGGACCCGGAGGCGGGGCCGGTCGGGCGCTGGCTGTACGAGCCCGACGGGGCCGTGATCCGCGCCCACCTCGTCGCGGAGGTGGCCGGGCAGCTGGGCGGGCGGCTCATCGACCCGACCATCGCCTACATCACCGCCGACGAGCTGCGCCGGACGCCGTACGCGACCGCGTACGAGATCACCGACGTACTGCCGTTCGGGCTGAAGAAGCTCAAGGCGCTGCTGCGCGAGCGGGAGGTCGGGATCCTGACCGTGAAGAAGCGGGGGTCCGCGATCGAGCCGGAGGAGCTGCGCAGGAAGGTCAAGCCGCAGGGCCCGAACTCGGCGACGGTCTTCCTGACGCGGGTGGCGGGGGCGCCGTCGATGCTGATCGGCCACCCGGCTCCCTAGACCGGCCCCTCACACCCCCGCGAGGCGGGATTCCGGCACGCGGAGCCGGGGCCGGTCGCCCGCCGCCGGGGCCGGGGTGCGGGTCCAGCGGGAGTACGCCGCGGCCTTGGCCAGCCCCAGCAGGGCGGTGGTCCACAGGATCATGCCGAGGCCCGTGAAGTACGCCACCTCCCCGTACGTGTCCGTGCCCGGCCGCGCCCCGGCCGCCGACGCGAAGGCCAGCCAGAGGCCGAACCCGCCCAGCGCCAGGGAGGCCGCCAGCCACACCGCGCTCCGCGCCGGGGCCCGCAGGCGGGTATCGGCCCCGGGGTCCCTGCCCGCCAGGACCCACGCGCACAGCAGTTGCCGCACCTGCCGCTCCCGCCGGGCGCCGCGCGCGCAGCACAGCCCGGCGCGCAGCAGTACGGCGGTCCCGGCCGCGGAGCAGACGGCCCCGGCGAGGCAGCCGGCCGGGCCGCCCGCCGCGAAGGCCGTCACGGCCAGCCCTGCGAAGGTCCAGCCCAGCGCGAAGGCCGCCGCGACGCCCCAGAGCGACAGCAGCCGGCCGAGTCCGAGACTGCGCCGGCTCAGGTCCGCGAGGAAACGCGCGCGGTCGGCCCGTACGACGCCCTCGTCCAGCCACTCGCGCAGGTGCGCGGGCGGCGGCGGGGGCGGGAGGTCACGGCTAGGCATGCGCACGACCCTAGCGGCGGCCCTTCGAGCTTCGCCGCAGAGCTCCTCGACCGCCGCTCCGACCAGGGCCGCAGCGCGCCGCGGCGGGCACCTCAGCCCGTACCGGTCGTCTCCACCGACTCGAACCGCCAGCGGTGCACCGCCCGGGTGATCAGGTCCGCGGCCGGCTCGGGCAGCTCGGGGAGCTCCGCCGCCAGGCCCTCGGGGACCTCCCACCAGGTGATCACGAGCACCCGTTCCTGCGGGGCGCGCAGCACTTCGCGGCGCACCGGCTCCCGGGCCAGGACCTGCGCCCGGGCCCACTCCAGGAGCTCGTTGCCCCGGCCGTCGACGGCCCGGGCCTCCCACATCAGGGCGACGGTGCTCATGAGTAGAGGTTGTCCTTGCTGAGCTCGTGCACGTGGTCGTGATCGTGCGCGTGGCCGTGACCATGGGCATGGCCGTGACCGTCCCCGTGCTCGTGCTCGTGCTCCTGGGAGGACGTGCCCGGCACGTGCGGGTCCGTCACCGGAAGCGAGGAGTCCGCCGACAGGTCCCAGTCGGAGGCCGGCCGGTTGCGCCTGACCATCTCCGCGCCCAGCGCAGCCACCATGGCGCCGTTGTCGGTGCACAGCTTCGGCCTCGGCACGCGCAGCACGATCCCCGCGGCGTCGCAGCGCTCCTGCGCGAGCGAGCGCAGCCGGGAGTTGGCCGCCACGCCGCCGCCGATCATCAGGTGGTCCACGCCCTCGTCCTTGCAGGCGCGGATCGCCTTGCGCGTCAGCACGTCCACCACGGCCTCCTGGAAGGACGCCGCCACGTCGCGCACCGGCACCTCCTCGCCCGCGTTGCGCTTGGCCTCGATCCAGCGGGCCACCGCTGTCTTCAGGCCCGAGAAGGAGAAGTCGTACGCCGCGTCGCGGGGCCCCGTCAGACCGCGCGGGAAGTTGATCGCCTTCGGGTCGCCCTCCTTCGCCAGCCGGTCGATGACCGGGCCGCCCGGGAAGCCGAGCTGGAGCACGCGAGCGATCTTGTCGAAGGCCTCGCCCGCGGCGTCGTCGATGGTCGCGCCCAGCGGCCGTACGTCGCTGGTGATGTCGGGGGCCAGCAGCAGCGAGGAGTGCCCGCCGGACACCAGCAGCGCCATCGTCGGCTCGGGCAGCGGCCCGTGCTCCAGCTGGTCGACGCAGATGTGGGAGGCGAGGTGGTTGACGCCGTACAGCGGCTTGCCGAGCGCGTACGCGTACGCCTTCGCCGCCGAGACGCCCACCAGCAGCGCCCCCGCGAGGCCCGGGCCGGCCGTGACGGCGATGCCGTCGAGGTCCCGGGCGCTGACCCCGGCCTCCTTCAGGGCGCGCTCGATGGTGGGGACCATCGCCTCCAGGTGCGCGCGGGAGGCCACTTCGGGCACGACCCCGCCGAAGCGGGCGTGCTCGTCGACGCTCGACGCGATCGCGTCGGCCAGCAGGGTGGTGCCGCGGACGACGCCGACGCCGGTCTCGTCGCAGGAGGTCTCGATGCCGAGGACGAGCGGTTCGTCAGCCATTGCTCTCACTGCTCTCAGGGTTTTCGGTTCTGGTCTGTGCCGGGTCGGTCAGGCGCATCACGAGCGCGTCGACGTTGCCGGGCTGGTAGTAGCCGCGCCGGAAGCCGATCGGCTCGAAGCCGAACCGCTCGTAGAGCCGCTGGGCACGGGTGTTGTCCACCCGTACCTCCAGCAGCACCTCGGCGCATTCGAAGGCGGTCGCGGCGCGCAGCAGCTCGGTGAGCAGCCGGGCGCCGAGGCCCGTGCCCCACTGGTCCTTGGCCGCGGCGATGGTCTGTACGTCGCCCAGGTCGCCCGCGGCGGCCAGTCCGGCGTAGCCGACGAGGCGGCCGGTCCCGGGTTCCTCGGCGACGACGTAGCGGCGGGTGGCGTGCGGGCCGCGCGCGTGGGCGAGTTCGGACCAGAACATCCCGGCCGACCAGGCGTCGTCGGGGAACAGCTCGTGTTCCAGCTCCAGCACCGGTTCGATGTCCCACCAGCGCATCTCGCGGAGCACTGCGGTCGGGGCGGTCACTGCGGGGTGACCACCTTGTAGTTCTTGGGCACCTGCGCGTCGGGGCGGCGCAGGTAGAGGGGGGTCGGGGGGAGGAACTCCGCCCCGGCCGCGAGGCGCTCGGCGGCCAGGGCGGCCAGCGCGGCGGCCGACTGGTGCTCGGGGGCGCGGGCGTCCGTGAAGACCTCCGGGTACAGCAGGGCGCCCTGGCCGACGGCCGGGAGGCCGGCGACGCGGTCGGCGATGTCGGCCGGGCGGTCGACGGCGGGCTGGCCGACGCGGGTGCGCGGGTCCTCGTAGCGCGCCCAGTAGACCTCCTTGCGCCGCGCGTCGGTGGCGACGGTGAAGGGGCCCTCGATCCCGGCGGCCCCGGCGGCGTACGCGAGCCCGTCGAGGGTGCAGAGGCCGTGCACCGGGACGCCGAGGACGGCGGCGAAGGTGGAGGCGGTGACGAGGCCGACGCGGAGCCCGGTGTAGGGGCCGGGGCCGACGCCGACGACGACGCCGGTGACGGCTTCGAGCTTCACCCCGGCTTCGGCGAGGACCTCGTCCACGGCGGGCAGCAGGAGCTCCCCGTGGCGGCGGGCGTCGACCTGGTTCGACTCGGCGAGGACGGATTCCCCGTCGTGCAGGGCGACGGTGACGGCGGGCGTGGCGGTATCTACGGCGAGCAAGAGCACGCGAACAGCCTACGACTCCCCGGCCCCAGGGCCTTGCGGCCGGTCGGGGCGGGGGCCGGCTGCTACCTTTCGACCGGGGACACACCCGGGTCGGCCGGGAGTTCGACGACCCATGGCGCGGAGAGGTGGAGCAAGGTGGCACGCAGCAGCTCGGGAATCGTGGCCGGGCTCACCGCGGCGGCGCTCGCCGCGATCGGCTTCCTGGGCTACCAGGCCTCCGCGACCGCGCCCGCGCACCCCGCCCGCACGGGCCCGCAGGCCCCTGCCGCGCCGCAGGGACAGGCCCCCGCGAAGCAGGACCCGGCCAAGCCCGCGGCGGTGCCGGCGGACTCCGGGACGGGGCCGCGGGTCGTGTACTCGGTCTCCCAGAAGCGGGTCTGGCTGGTCACGGAGGACGGCAAGGAGCCGAGGACGTTCGCGGTGGTGCCGAGCACGGTGCACCCGGCGCCGGGCAGTTACGTCGTCGGCTCGCGCGCGGGCGCGGTGACCGGCACGGACGGGGTGCCGATCGAGCACGTCGTACGGTTCGCCAGCGCGGACGGCATCGCGATCGGCTTCAGCGCCCGGGTGGACGGTGCGATGCCGGAGCCGGACACCACGAAGAAGACCGGCGGCATCCGCATGGCACGGGCTGACGGTGACGCGGTCTGGGCCTTCGCGACGATCGGCGCGAAGGTCGTCGTCGTCGCCTGACGGCCGCCCCGGCGGCCCTCTCCCGGGGCTCGTGGCGCTTCCCACGGCGTTCCCCGGTGCGGGGCCCCTCGCGCCGCGTGAGGCGCCCACGCAGCGTGATTCACCCGAAGGTGCGTATCAGGCCGCTTCCGACTCGGGGGCGGCCTGTTCCCGTTCCGCTTCGGGCGCGGGCCCCTCTTCCGGTTCCGCCGCGCCGCGCGCGGGCGGCGTGGACACCGCCGTGGCGGCCGCGCCCGCCGCGAGCAGGGCCCGCATGGACACGACGGGCGCTCGCTCTGCTCCTGCTGCCGACATGGCTGCCTCCTGAGACCCGGGACGCGTACTTAGGTAGACCTAACCAGCGCTGGGTACCATGTCATCACGCGAGCCCACGCCAACGCAATATCTTCCCGACGACTTGTCGGTACGTCGTCCGCCGCGCAGGCCGGAACCACGGCGGTACGGCCGTCGGCGGATACCGGCGGTCCGCCGGATCCCGGCCGGGCCGGGCGGTCCGGCCCCCGTTCCACCGGGTTCCACCCGGCTCCGCCGGGTTCCGCGGAGTCGCGCGGGACGCCGGCTACCGCTCCGAGAGGGTCGCCAGCTCCGTGCCGGCCCACCGCGCGCCGACGCCGCGCAGCGCGACCTCGCGCACGTCGTCCAGGACCTCCTCGTGGCCGACCGCCCGCCCGATCACCACGTGCAGCCGGTCGTCGGAGAGCTCCTCGACCTTGCCGTCGCCCCACTCCACGACGACCACGGACTCGGGCAGCGAGACGTCCAGGTCCAGGTCCTCCATCTCGTCGAGCCCGCCGCCGAGGCGGTACGCGTCCACGTGCACCAGCGCCGGCCCCTGGCCCAGGGACGGGTGGACGCGGGCGATCACGAAGGTCGGCGAGGTCACGGCCCCGCGCACCCCCAGCCCCTCCCCCAGCCCCCGGGTCAGGGTGGTCTTGCCCGCGCCGAGCTCGCCGGTCAGCAGGACCAGGTCGCCGGGGCGCAGCAGGCCGGCGATCCTGCGGCCCAGCTCCTGCATGGAGGCGGGCGAGTCGACGGTGATCAGGGTTTCTGCGGCGGCCTCGGCCAGTGCCTCAGCGGCCGGGCTGCGCGGCGCTTCCCGCGGTACTTCTTCCATGTCCCCCAACGTTAGCCGTTGCGGGGACGGCTCCGGTGCGCGCCAGCAGGCCGGTCAGCAGCCCGGTCACGAGGTCGGGGCGCTCCAGCATCATCAGGTGCCCGGTGTCCTCCAGCACCACCAGCTCGGCGGCCGGCAGCACCTCCTTGACGGCCACGCTGTGCCCGGCCGGGGTGATCATGTCCCGGTCCCCGGCGACGACGGTGACCGGGATGTCCGCGAACCGCTGGAGGGCGGCGCTCTTGTCGTGGGTCTGGAATGCCGGGTAGAACTCCGCGACCACGTCGATCGGGGTGGCCTCGATCAGCCGCTCGGCGAAGCGCGCCACACCGGGGTCCACGTCCCGGGAGCCGAACGAGTACATCTTGATCATGCCGGCGAAGAGGTCGGCGGTGGCCCGGCGCCCCTTCTCCACCAGCTCGACCTGGGAGCCGAGCGCCTTCAGCACCCCGGGCAGGATGCGGCGCACCGCGCCCAGTCCGACCGAGGGCAGCCCGTACGTCACCTCGTCGAGCCGGCCGCTGGAGGTACCGATCAGGGCCACCCCGCGGACGCGGTCGCGCACCAGCTCGGGGAACTGGTCGGCGAGGGCCATGACGGTCATGCCGCCCATGGAGTGGCCGACGAGGACGAGCGGGCCCTCGGGCGCGGCGGCGTCGATGACGGCCTTCAGGTCGCGGCCGAGCTGGTCGATGGTCACCGGTTCGCCGTCGGCCTGGGCCAGGCCCCGGGCGCTGCGGCCGTGGCTGCGCTGGTCCCAGTAGACGGAACGGACGACCCCGCGCAGGGCGGCGCGCTGGAAGTGCCAGGAGTCCTGGGAGAGGCAGTAGCCGTGGCAGAAGACGACGGTGGTGCCGGCCGCCGGGTCCTTGGGCCGCAGCCGGCGTTTCGTACCGTCCTCGGGCAGCTCGTCGGTCTCGTAGTAGAGCTCGGTGCCGTCCTCGGCGCGGCACGCGCCCTCGGTCCCGCGCAGGGAGCCGAAGTCGCCGGCGGCGTCGAGGGCGAGGCGCGCCTTCATGCGGATGCCGCGCCCCACGGTGATGCGTTCGACCGCGACACCGGCCGCGGCACCGGCCGCCAGCACACCGATGGCGGCGCCGGCCCAGCCGGCCCTGCGCCAGTTCTCGCTCACGACGTCGCCGTCCTCACTCAGCACTCGCACCCGGCACTCGGCCCGTGACGGCCGTGTCAGCCGCCGAGGTACACCCGGGGAACCCGGCTTCCGATACGGGTGACGATCTCATACGCGATCGTGTGTGCCGCTTGAGCCCAGTCCTCGGCGGTCGGTTCGCCGCGCCCGGCGTCCCCGAGGAGGACGACCTCGTCGCCGGCCCGGGCGAGGTCCTCGCCGAGGTCCACGACGAACTGGTCCATGGCGATCCGTCCGGCGGCCCGCCGGACCTTGCCGCCCACGAGCACCGGCCCGCGGCCGGAGGCGCTCCGCGGCAGGCCGTCCGCGTAGCCGGCGGGAACGAGCGCGAGGTGCGTCTCGGTCCCGGTGACGTAGTGGTGGCCGTAGCTGACGCCGTGCCCGGCGGGGACGGCCTTGACCAGCGCGAGGGAGGCCTTGAGGGTCATGGCGGGGCGCAGCCCGAGCTGGGCGGGGGTGCCGAGCTCGGGCGACGGGGACACGCCGTAGACGGCGAGCCCGGTGCGCACGAGGTCGAAGTGGCTCTCGGGGAGGGTGAGCGTCGCGGGCGAGTTGGCGATGTGCCGGACCTCGGGGTCGACGCCCTCCTTCTCCGCGTAGGCCAGCATGTCGCGGAACGCGTCGAGCTGGAGCCCGATGGAGGGGTGGCCGGGCTCGTCGGCGCAGGCGAAGTGGGACCAGACGCCGGTGACCCGGACGGTGCCCTCGGCCTGGGCGGCGACGGCCGCGCCCACCAGCTCGGCCCAGTCGGCGGGCTGGCAGCCGTTGCGGCCGAGGCCGGTATCGGCCTTGAGCTGGACGCGGGCTGTACGGCCGGCCGCGCGGGCGGCGGCCCGGACCTCGTCCAGGGCCCACATCCCGCTGACGGACACGTCGATACCGGCCTCGACGGCCTCCCGCCAGGGCCCGCCGGGGGTCCAGAGCCAGCACATGACGCGGCCCTCGATGCCGGCGGCGCGCAGGGCGAGCGCCTCCTCGGGGGTGGCGGTGCCGAGCCACGCGGCACCGGCCTCCTGGGCCGCACGGGCGCACTGGACGGCACCGTGCCCGTAGGCGTTCGCCTTGACGACGGCCATCAGCTCGGCCCGGGGTGCCCGCGCGCGCAGGGCGCGTACGTTCTCCCGTACTGCGTCAAGATCGATCTCGGCGTACACGCGCATCGGTGTCTCGTTCATCGCCCACAGTCTCTCAGAACCCTCCCCGAGCCTCCGCTCTGCCCGTCACGCGCCGCCACGGCCGCCACCACGGCCGGACCGTGCGGCCCGGCGTCAGGACCCGACCGACCGCCACGCCGTCGGCAGGGCTTCGGCCAGTTCGTGGGCCGGGACCGGTGCGCCCGCGGCCGCGGTCCGGCCCGCGAGGCCGTGCAGGTACACCGCCACCGAGCCGGCGTCCGTCCCGTCCAGGCCCCCGGCCAGCAGCGACCCCGCCAGCCCGGACAGGACGTCCCCGCTGCCGGCGGTCGCCAGCCAGGGCGTGCCCGTCGGGTTGGCCCGTACCGCACCGCCGGAGGCCACCAGCGTCGTCGACCCCTTCAGCAGGACCGTCGCCCCGTACCGCCCGGCCAGCTCCCGCACGGCGGCCAGCCGCCCCGCCTCCACCGCGTCCCGCGCCACCCCCAGCAGCGCCGCCGCCTCCCCCGCGTGCGGGGTCAGCAGGGTCGCCGCCCGGCGGGCGCGCACCACCGCCGGATCCAGCCCGCGCAGCCCGTCCGCGTCGACCAGTACGGGCACGTCCCGGTCCGCCAGCGCCCGTTCGACCTCGGCGGCCCGCCCGGACCCGAGCCCGGGGCCGACCACCCAGGCCTGCACCCGCCCCCGCCCCACCAGCACCTCCGGGTAGCGCGCCAGCACGGCGTCCGCGGCCGGCCCGACGTACCGCACCGCGCCCGCACCGCCCCGCAGCGCCCCGGCCACGGCGAGCACGGCCGCGCCCGGGTACTCCTGCGACCCGGCGACGACCCCGACCACGCCCCGCCGGTACTTGTCGCTCGACGCCGTCGGCACCGGGAGCAGCCGGGCCACGTCGGCGTGCTGGAGCGCCTCCAGCTGCGCCGGGGCCGGCAGGTCCAGCCCGATGGGGACGAGCCGCACCGCGCCCGCCCGCGAGGCCCCGGGGTCGATCAGCAGCCCCGGCTTGTACGCGCCGAAGGTCACCGTCACGTCGGCCGACACCGCCGGGCCCGCGACCTCCCCGGTGTCGGCGTCCACGCCGCTCGGCAGGTCCACGGCGACCACGAGCGCCCCCGCCGGGATCCGCTCCACCAGCGCGGCCGCCGCCGGCCGCAGCCCGCCCCGGCCGCCGATGCCGACGAGCCCGTCCAGTACGAGGTCCGCCCGCGCGGGCACCGACTCCGCGACGCGCCCCCCGGCGGCCCGCAGCGCGGCCAGCCCGCCCGGGTGGATCCGCGCCGGGTCCATCGGCACCGCCGTCACCCCGGCGCCGCGACGGGCCAGCCGGGCGCCCGCGTACAGCGCGTCGCCGCCGTTGTCCCCGGGGCCGGCCAGCAGCACCACGCGGGCCCCGTAGACCCGGCCGCGGCGCCGCGCCAGCAACTCCGCGCACACGGCGGCCAGTCCGGCCGCCGCCCGGGACATCAGGGCGCCCTCCGGCAGCCGTGCCATCAGCTCGCGCTCGGCGGCCCGTACGGTCTCCACGCTGTAAGCAGTACGCATGCCCCCAGCCTGCCGCACGGCGGGCGCGGACCCCCGGCGGTCACCGCCCGCGTCAGCCCTCGGCGATCACCACGGCCGACGCGATGCCGGCGTCGTGGCTCAGCGAGATGTGCCAGGACGTGACGCCGAGCGCCCGCGCCCGCGCCTCGACCGTGCCGGACACCCGCAGCCGGGGCTGCCCGGTGTCCTCCACGTACACCTCGGCGTCGGTCCACAGCAGCCCGGCGGGCGCCCCCAGGGCCTTGGCCAGGGCTTCCTTGGCCGCGAACCGGGCGGCGAGCGAGGCGATTCCGCGCCGCTCGCCGCTCGGCAGCGTCAATTCGGAGTCGAGGAAGAGACGCTGGGCCATCTGCGGCGTCCGCTCCAGTGCCGCGCCGAACCGCTCGATCTCGGCAACGTCAATCCCCACACCGACAATCACAGGAACAACCCGCCCACTCTTCGCTCACTCCACCGTCACGGACTTTGCGAGGTTACGCGGCTGGTCCACCTCGTTCCCGCGCGCCGTCGCCAGCTCGCACGCGAACACCTGGAGCGGCACCGCCGCCACCAGCGGCTGGAGCAGCGTCGGGGTCGCGGGGACGCGGATCAGGTGGTCGGCGTACGGGACCACGGCCTCGTCACCCTCCTCCGCGATCACGATGGTCCGCGCCCCGCGCGCCCGGATCTCCTGGATGTTCGAGACGATCTTGTCGTGCAGGACCGAGCGCCCGCGCGGCGACGGCACGACGACCACGACCGGCAGGTCCTTCTCGATCAGCGCGATCGGCCCGTGCTTGAGCTCGCCCGCCGCGAAGCCCTCGGCGTGCATGTACGCCAGCTCCTTCAGCTTGAGCGCGCCCTCCAGCGCCACGGGGTAACCGACGTGCCGGCCCAGGAAGAGCACGGTGTTCTTGTCGGCGAGGGAGCGCGCCAGGGCCCGTACCGGTTCCATGGTCTCCAGTACGGTGTCCACCGCCGCGGCGATGTCCGACAGCTCCCGGATCACCGCCCGGATCTCGTCGCCCCACTTCGTGCCCCGTACCTGCCCGAGGTAGAGCGCGACGAGGTAGCAGGCGACCAGCTGCGTCAGGAACGCCTTCGTGGAGGCGACGGCCACCTCCGGACCGGCGTGCGTGTACAGCACGGCGTCCGACTCCCGGGGGATGGTCGAGCCGTTCGTATTGCAGACGGCCAGCACCTTGGCGCCCTGCTCGCGCGCGTGGCGCAGCGCCATCAGGGTGTCCATGGTCTCGCCGGACTGCGAGATCGCGATCACCAGCGTCCGCTGGTCCAGGATCGGGTCGCGGTAGCGGAACTCGCTGGCGAGCTCCGTCTCGCACGGGATGCGGGTCCAGTGCTCGATGGCCAGCTTCGCGATCATGCCCGCGTGGTACGCCGTACCGCAGGCCACGATGACGACCTTGTCGACCTCCCGGAGCACCGAGGCGGGGATGCGCACCTCGTCCAGGGTCAGCAGGCCGCTCGCGTCGATCCTGCCCAGGAGGGTGTCGGCGACGGCCTTCGGCTGCTCGGCGATCTCCTTGAGCATGAAGTAGTCGTAGCCCCCCTTCTCGGCCGCCGAGGCGTCCCAGTCCACGTGGTACGCCCGCACGGTCGCGGGCGCACCGTCGAAGCCGGTCACCGTGACCCCGTCGCGGCGGAGTTCGACGACCTGGTCCTGCCCCAGCTCGATCGCGGCGCGCGTGTGGGCGATGAACGCGGCCACGTCCGAGGCGAGGAAGTTCTCACCCTCTCCAACGCCCACCACCAGAGGGGAGTTCCGGCGCGCGCCGACCACCACGTCCGGCTCGTCGGCGTGCACCGCGACGAGGGTGAACGCGCCCTCCAGCCGCCGGCACACCCTCCGCATCGCCTCCGCGAGGCCGCCGCCGGCACCGCCGGCACCGCCGGCCGCCTCGAAGGACTCGGCCAGCAGGTGCGCCACCACCTCGGTGTCCGTCTCGGACTCCAGCCGGTGCCCGCGCCCGGCGAGTTCGGCGCGCAGCGCGGCGAAGTTCTCGATGATGCCGTTGTGCACGACCGCCACCCGGCCGGAGTTGTCCAGGTGGGGGTGGGCGTTGACGTCGGTGGGCCCGCCGTGGGTCGCCCACCGGGTGTGCCCCAGGCCGGTGGAGCCGGCCGGCAGCGGCCGACTCACCAGTTCCTTCTCCAGGTTGACCAGTTTTCCGGCCTTCTTGACGTTGGCGAGCACCCCGTCGGCGAGCACGGCGACCCCGGCCGAGTCGTAGCCGCGGTACTCGAGCCGCTTCAGTCCGGCGATGACCACATCGAGCGCAGACTGCGCCCCTACGTAACCCACAATTCCGCACATAGGCGGCAGCGTACGCCGTGGCCACCCGTCCGCCCCGTACCCGAACAGGACGAAAACCCCGCCCCGGCGAATCCACCGGAGCGGGGTTGACGACGTTTTCGAAGCGCCCGTTCGACGGACCGACGGCCGCCGCCCTCAGCCGAGCTTGCGCAGCTGCGCCTCGACCACCGGAGCCGCGAGTTCGGCCGCCCCCGAGGACCGTCCGGCCGCCAGGTTCACGAGCGTGCCGCCCTTGCGCACCACCATCAGCTCGGTGACGTAGTGCTCGCCGTCCCGCTCGGCCTCCACCGTGTACGCGACCGCCTCGTCACCGCCGTGCGCGGCGTGCGGGACGACCCGGGTCACCTTGACGGTCTCCCCGTTCGCCGTCGCGGAGTAGCCCGCACGGCACGCCTCGCCCGCGGCGCGCACCTCGCCGAAGTGCCCGTCGGCGGTGTTCCCCGCGTACGAACCGAGGGTCACCACCGTCACGGTCGAGCTGGCCGCGTCCTGGGCGGCCGCCCGCTTCTGCCGCTCCGTGGCTTCCCGCGGCAGCGGCGCCGGCACGGCCACCACCGACGCCCGGGCCCAGCCGGTCCGCCCGGTCGGCAGGAAACCGGTGGCCGCGTACGCCAGCTCCCGGCACTCGGGCCGGTCCACGCTCACCAGGGCGCTGTCCGCGCCCTCGGGGCTGACCCTGTGGTCCGCCAGGTCCCCCTGCGCCACGATCAGCCGGGCCGGCAGCTGCTGCGCCCTGCCCTTCGCGGCGTGGTCGGCCGCCCCGGAGGGCGACTCGTCCGCCGCCGGCACGATCTCCACCACCATGGCGGGCCGGGCGGTCCCGCATCCCGTGGCCAGTAAGGCCAGCGTCAGCCCGGAGAGGGCCGAGGCGCCCAGTGCGGCCGCGCGCCGCGCGCGGGCCGCTCTCATCCGAGCTTCTTGGCCTGCGCCTCCACGACCGCCTTCGGCTGGGCGGCCTCACCGGTCAGGTTCAGTGCGTAGAAGGTGGCCAGGGTGTTGCCCTTGCGCACGACCACGAACTGCATCGTGGCCTTGTCGCCGTCCTTCAGGTCCATCACGGTGCTGTAGGCGAGGGACTCGTCGCCGGCGGTGACCGCCGGGGAGGACCCGACCTTCTCGATCCTGGTGGACTCGGCGCCGTCCTGGACCGTGTAGCCGCCCGCGCAGGCCGTGGTCGCGGCCTTCAGCGTGCCGAAGGCCTCCTCGGCGCCCTTGCCGTCGTAGGAGGCGAGGCCGACCGAGGTACGGGTCACGCTCAGGCCGTCCTTCAGCGCGTCCAGCTTGTCCTCCACCGACGCGCCCTCGCCCGGCTTCTTCGCCTTCTCCCGGGCGGCGACGGTCGCCGTGCCGGCGGGCTTGCCCAGCGGCACGAAGGACTGGAGCTGGACCAGCGGCTTGCACTCGGCCTTGTCGGGGACGGCGCTCTGCCCGCCCCCCGCCTTCGCGGCCGCGTCCGCCTCGACCGCGTACGCGGGCAGGTCGGCCTGGGTGACGAGCAGCGGGGCCAGCTCGGCGGCCGACTTCCCCTTGTCCGCCGCCGGGGCGGACGCGGACCGCTGCGGTTCCGCCCCGCCACCGGCCTTCGTACCGGAGTCACCGGAGCCGCAGGCCGTGGCCAGCAGGCCGAGGGACAGTGCCGAAGCGGTCAGGACGGCACGACGGACGACAGTGGTACGCACGAACGATCTCCCCCATGGAACAGAAGCCGTCAGGGCGCAGGTCGGCGCCGCGGCGACGAACAATGTACGGCTCGCCATCGATCACACGAACGGGTTTTCGGATCACGGGCGGAATCGTGATCCGCACGAGACCGGGCGGGCCCCCTATCGAGACGTACTCGTGTTCGCACCGCCGCGAGCCCGCCCCGCCGCCGCCGCACCCCGGTCACCCGGGGTTCCCCCGCCGGCCATCCGCCACGTGACCGACCCCACCACCCACGAGCGCCCCCGAGCCCCGACAATGGCGGTGTGATCACCTCGCCGACGCGTTGTACGCCGGACCGCGCAACGGAGCGCCCCGGTCCCCGCCGGGCCCAGGACGCCTCTCCGTACGTCGACCTCACGCGGGCCGAGTGGAGCGCCCTGCGCGAGCGGACGCCGCTGCCGCTGACCGCGGAGGAGGTGGAACGGCTGCGGGGCCTGGGCGACGTCATCGACCTCGACGAGGTGCGGGACGTGTACCTGCCGCTCTCCCGCCTGCTCAACCTGTACGTCGGCGCCACCAGCAACCTCCGCGGCACCCTGAACACCTTCCTCGGCGACGCCGGCAACGGCCACGGCGCCCAGCAGGGCACCCCCTTCGTCATAGGCGTCGCCGGCTCCGTCGCCGTCGGCAAGTCCACCGTGGCGCGCCTGCTCCAGGCGCTCCTGGCCCGCTGGCCCGAGCACCCCCGCGTGGAGCTGGTCACCACGGACGGCTTCCTGTACCCGATGAAGGAACTCCAGCGCCGCGGCCTGACCTCCCGCAAGGGCTTCCCCGAGTCCTACGACCGCCGGGCGCTGACCCGCTTCGTCGCCGACATCAAGGCGGGCAAGGACGAGGTCAGGGCGCCGGTCTACTCGCACCTGATCTACGACATCGTGCCGGGCGAGCAGCTCGTCGTGCGCCGCCCGGACATCCTCATCGTCGAGGGGCTCAACGTCCTGCAGCCCGCCCTGCCCGGCAAGGACGGCCGCACCCGCGTCGGCCTCGCCGACTACTTCGACTTCAGCGTGTACGTGGACGCGCGCCCCGAGGACATCGAGCGCTGGTACCTCAACCGGTTCCGCAAGCTGCGCGAGACGGCGTTCCAGAACCCGTTCTCCTACTTCCGCAAGTACACCCAGGTCTCCGAGGAGGAGGCCCTGGAGTACGCGCAGACGATGTGGCGGACCATCAACAAGCCCAACCTGCTGGAGAACGTTGCCCCCACCCGCGGCCGCGCCACCCTCGTCGTGCGCAAGGGCCCCGACCACAAGGTGCAGAAACTGAGCCTGCGCAAGCTGTAGCACTAGGGTGCGGCCATGCTGCATCTGAGGATGATCACCCCGCACCACCTGACCGAGCAGGTGGTGAAACTGGTCGAGCAGACGGTCGGGACCACCCATCTGGTCGTGCTGAAGGGCGCCGCCCGCGATCCCGAGGGCGACCTGGTGCTGTGCGACGTGGCGCGCGAGTCGGCCGACGAGCTGCTCCGGGAAATGCGCTCCCTCGGCGTCGACCGGACCGGGTCCATCGCCGTCGAGAACATCGACCTCTCCCTGTCCCGGCGCGCCGACGAGGCGGAGGAGGAGGCTCCGGGCGAGGGCGCGGACGCGGTGATCTGGGAGCAGCTCTCCGAGTCCACCCATGAGGAATCGACCCTCACGATCACCTACAGCGCCTTCCTGATCCTCGCCACGATGATCGCCGCCTGCGGTGTGGTCCTGGACAACGCGATCCTGATCGTCGGCGCGATGGCCGTCGGCCCCGAGTTCGGGCCGCTCGCCGGGATCTGCACGGGCCTGGTACGGCGCGACCCCAAGGCCGCGGCCCGCTCGCTGGTCGCACTGCTGGTCGGCTTCGCCTTCGCGATCGTGGCGACGACCCTGTTCAGCCTGGCCATGAACGCGCTCGGACTGTTCCACCCGGGGATACTCGACAGGCCGCGGCCCAACACCAGCTTCATCTGGCAGCCCGACCCGTTCTCCTTCGTCGTGGCGGTGCTCGCCGGTGTGGCCGGGATGCTGTCGCTGACGTCGGCGAAATCGGGGGCGCTGGTGGGGGTGGCCATCTCGGTGACCACGGTTCCGGCCGCCGCGAACGCGGCCGTGGCACTCGGCTACGGGGAGTTCGCCCAGATGTGGGGCTCGGCGGAACAGCTGCTGCTGAACCTGCTCGGCATCATCGTCGCCGGCTCACTGACCCTGATCGGCTGGAAACTGCAGCGGCGCACCCAGCACGCGCGGATGCTCCGCCGGCCGGGTGCGCCACGGGGCGGCGCGAGGGCTTAGCCGAGCGCCGACTTCACCGCGTCGGCGAGGCGCCCGGCGACCGTGCGGGCCTGCTCGATGTCGGCTGCCTCCACCATCACCCGTACGAGCGGCTCCGTCCCGGAGGGGCGCAGCAGCACCCGGCCGGTGGAGCCCAGCTCGCGCTCGGCGTCGGCGACCGCCGCGGCCAGCTCGCCGGAGGTGGCGACCCGGGACTTGTCCACGTCCGGGACGTTGATCAGGATCTGCGGCAGCCGCCGCATGACCCCGGCCAGGTCGGCCAGCGTGCGCCCGGTGGCCGCGACGCGCGCGGCCAGCATCAGGCCGGTCAGCGTGCCGTCGCCGGTCGTCGCGTGGTCGAGGATGATCACGTGGCCGGACTGCTCGCCGCCCAGCGCGTAGCCGTGCTCCTTCATGGACTCCAGCACGTACCGGTCACCGACGCCGGTCTGCACGACCTGGATGCCCTCGGCCTCCATGGCGAGCTTGAAGCCCAGGTTGGACATGACGGTGCCGACCACGGTGTTCCCGCGCAGCTGGCCGGCCTCGCGCAGGGCCAGCGCCAGCACCGCGAGGATCTGGTCGCCGTCGACCTCGGCGCCCGTACCGTCGACCGCGAGGCAGCGGTCCGCGTCGCCGTCGTGCGCGATGCCGAGGTCGGCGCCGTGCTCGACCACGGCCTGCTTCAGCAGGTCCAGGTGCGTGGAGCCGCAGCCGTCGTTGATGTTCAGGCCGTCGGGCTCGGCACCGATCGTGACGACCTCCGCGCCGGCCCGGGTGAAGGCCTCGGGCGAGACGTACGCGGCCGCGCCGTGGGCCTCGTCCAGGACGACCTTGAGGCCGTCGAGGCGGTTGGGGAGGACCGCGATGAGGTGGGCGACGTACTTGTCGAAGCCCTCGTCGTAGTCGGAGACGCGGCCGACGCCGGAGCCGGTGGGGCGCTGCCAGGGCGCGCCCGTGCGGTGCTCCTCGTACACGGACTCGATGCGGTCCTCGAGCTCGTCGGCGAGCTTGTGGCCGCCGCGCGCGAAGAACTTGATGCCGTTGTCGGGCATGGCGTTGTGGCTCGCGGAGAGCATCACGCCGAGGTCGGCGCCCAGCGCACCGGTGAGATACGCCACCGCCGGGGTGGGCAGCACACCGACGCGCAGGACGTCCACGCCGGCGCTGGCGAGGCCCGCGACGACCGCGGCCTCCAGGAACTCGCCCGACGCGCGGGGGTCGCGGCCGACCACCGCCGTGGGCCGGTGCCCCTCGAAGGTTCCGGCCTCGGCCAGTACGTGCGCGGCCGCCACGGAGAGGCCGAGCGCGAGCTCAGCCGTCAGATCCGCGTTGGCGACGCCTCGTACACCGTCCGTCCCGAAGAGTCGTCCCACTGTTGTCCTCCCGAGTTCACGCTTCGCTTGTGACCGCTAGTGACAGGTATTTGCCGCTTATGGCGGTAAACGAACCGCCCCGGCAGCACGGAGAGTGCTGCCGGGGCGGTTTCGTTGCAGAACAGCAGGCGAAGATTAACGCTTGCTGTACTGCGGAGCCTTACGGGCCTTCTTCAGACCGGCCTTCTTGCGCTCGACCGCACGGTCGTCGCGGGAGAGGAAGCCGGCCTTCTTCAGCGCCGGGCGGTTGTTGTCCACGTCCGCCTCGTTCAGCGCGCGGGCCACACCGAGGCGCAGGGCGCCGGCCTGACCGGAGACGCCGCCACCCGCGATGCGGGCGATGACGTCGTAGCGGCCGTCAAGCTCGAGGAGCTTGAAGGGCTCGTTGACTTCCTGCTGGTGCACCTTGTTGGGGAAGTAGTCCTCAAGGGTGCGACCGTTGATCTTCCACTTGCCGGTGCCCGGAACGATCCGGACGCGGGCGATGGCGTTCTTGCGACGGCCCAGGCCAGCGGCCGGCTGGGGGTCACCGAAGCGACCGGCAAGGGACTCGGAGGTGTAGTCGCCCTCGACGACGACGTCCGACTCGGTGGTGTACTCCTCGACGCCCTCGAACTCGTCGACGGGGGTCTCGGCGGTGGTCTCGGCCACGATGCTCCTCAGAATTCTCTACGTCTTAGGGGGTGGCCGGAACTACTGCGCGACCTGGGTGATCTCGAACGGCACCGGCTGCTGGGCAGCGTGCGGGTGCTGGTCGCCCGAGTAGACCTTCAGCTTCGAGAGCATCTGACGGCCCAGGGTGTTCTTGGGGAGCATGCCCTTGACGGCCTTCTCGACGGCCTTCTCCGGGTTGTTCGCCAGGAGGTCGTCGTAACGCACCGCACGCAGACCGCCCGGGAAACCGGAGTGGCGGTACGCCATCTTCTGCGAGGCCTTGTTGCCGGACAGGTGAACCTTGTCGGCGTTGATGATGATGACGAAGTCGCCCATGTCCATGTGGGGGGCGTAAGTCGG
Source organism: Streptomyces sp. NPDC034043 (assembly GCF_055575675.1). Classification (NCBI taxonomy): domain Bacteria; kingdom Bacillati; phylum Actinomycetota; class Actinomycetes; order Kitasatosporales; family Streptomycetaceae; genus Streptomyces; species Streptomyces sp. NPDC034043. Next base: position 73,501 of record NZ_JBVISF010000004.1, on the reverse strand, counting down.
CTTGTGCTTGCCCTTGAGGAGGGCAGCGGCCTGGGTCGCCAGACGGCCGAGGACGACGTCCTGGGCGTCAATGACGAGCCACTGGCGCGAGATGTCGCCGGGCTTGGGGCTGAACGTACGCACGCGTATGCCTTCGCTTCTTCAGTGGTGGGTCATCCCATAGGGCGCAAGCCCTGCGGGAAGGGTCCTGACAGGGTCACCACGGACGATCACGACAGCCCTCGTTCACATCAGGGACGCAACCCGTGTGAACCGCTGGTCATCGGCCCGGTGGACCGGCGTAAGGCCCTCACGTGAGAATGAGCAAGCCAATACGCATAACAAACCAGCAGAGTACCCAAGAGGACCCGTACGGGTCAAAACGCGGTCCGCGATGCCGATGCTGCTGGCGTCGCGGCGCACTCCGGTTCGGTCCTGGGTGGGGACCCCGCAGTTGTTACGGGTTCCAGAGTAACCCGACTGGAGCGCCGCGCACGACGCGCCAGCAGAATCGCGAGCCCGCACAGGGTGGCGCAGTCCTTGAACGCGCGCCTCTTGTGGGCCAGCTCCGGGGGCCACGGCACCAGGACCATCTGCGGGGTCAGCGCCAGCCAGAACCACGGCGAACGCGGCATGGAGCCCTCCCGCGCACCCGTCGCCAGCAGCAGCGGGAGCACCACCAGGAGGTAGTGGTCGAAGGACGGCCGGGACACCAGGAATGCGGCGAGCATCACCATGCACGCCGTCTCCGCGAGCCTCGGCCCGTCCCCCTCGCCCTCCGCGTCCGGCCGCCGCCACCGCGTCCGCGCCGCCCACAGCCCCGCCAGCGCCGCCGCGCCCGCCAGCGTCACCGCCACCGGCCCGGGCACCCCCAGCCGCGGCAGCACCGCGACCGGCGAGGCGTCCCACGGCAGGGCGTACGAGTCCTGCCCCTGGAACAGGAAGGGCAGGGTCTTGGTGAAGAACAGCGTCGGGCTCGGCATCAGCAGGGCCCCCGCCAGCGACATCCCCAGCGGCACCAGCACCGCCACGGCCAGCCCCCGCCACTGCCGGGCCAGGACGAAGAGCAGCCCGAGCGGCACCAGCATCGGCTTGCAGGCGATCGCCAGCCCGACCGCCAGCCCCGCCGCGGCCCACCGCCGCCGGTGCGCCAGCAGCAGGGCCAGCGGCAGGGCGGCCGCCGAGATCGCCGTCCAGTTCCCGAGCATCACGAGGTTCGCGTACGGCTTGTAGACCAGCGCCAGCAGCGCGAGGCCGCCCACCGCCATCCGCGAGCGCAGCGGCACCGAGAGCAGCCGCAGCGAGGCCCACCACCCGGCGGCCAGCAGCCCCGTCATCGCGGCCGGCAACAGCCACCGCAGCACCGCGCGCGGCACCATCGCCTCCGGCACCGCCATGATCACGGCGCTCGGCAGGTACAGGAACCGCTTGTCCTCGTAGGGCGAGGCCCCCGCCAGCAGCGCGTCGGCCGCCTTGACCACGAAGGCGTTGTCCGAGCCCCACTTCGGGTGCAGCCCCGCAGACACCGCGACCACCAGCAGGATCCCGGCGGAGACCACCCGCCACGGCAGCGGGGCCGGCCCGAGCAGCCAGGCGGTCACCCGGCCCGCCGCGGACGGCCGGTCCCCTCGCATGAGCCAGATGCCAGGCCGCAGCCCCACAGCAGTCCTCCTCGCCCCGCCGAGAGGGCCTCGCCCTCAGCGTTTGCGCTCGACCCTACGTTCGTCCCACACCGGCTCCTGAGTCTCGCGCACCACACCGTCGGAACCGAAGACCAGATAGCGGTCGAACGTCCGGGCGAACCACCGGTCGTGCGTCACGCACAGCACGGTCCCCTCGTACGACTCCAGGCCGTCCTGCAGGGCCTCCGCCGACTCCAGGTCGAGGTTGTCCGTCGGCTCGTCCAGCAGCAGCGCCGTGGTCCCGGCCAGCTCCAGCAGCAGGATCTGGAAACGCGCCTGCTGGCCGCCGGAAAGCTTCTCGAACTTCTGCTCGCCCTGACGCTCCAGCTCGTAGCGGCGCAGGACGGCCATGGCGGCCCCGAGCGGCTTGGCGGCCTCCGTCCACAGGATGTCGACGAGCGTGCGCCCGAACAGCTCCGGATGGGCGTGCGTCTGCGCGAAATGGCCGGGAAGCACCCGTGCGCCCAGCTTCCAGGTACCCGTGTGCTTGACGTCCTCGCCGGCCAGCAGCCGCAGGAAGTGCGACTTCCCGGAGCCGTTCGAGCCGAGCACCGCCACCCGCTCCCCGTAGAACACCTCCAGCGAGAACGGCTTCATCAGGCCGGTCAGCTCCAGGTTCTCCACGGTCAGCGCGCGCACCCCCGTCCGGCCGCCCTTGAGCCGCATCCGGATCTCCTGCTCGCGCGGCGGCTCCGGCGGCGGACCGGCCTCCTCGAACTTCTGGAAGCGGGTCTGCATCGCCCGGTACCGCGAGGCCATGTCCGGGCTGCTCGCGGCCTGGTTGCGCAGCCGCAGCACCAGGGCCTTCAGCCGGGCGTGCTCCTCGTCCCAGCGGCGCTTGAGCTCCTCGAAGCGGGCGAAGCGCTCCTTGCGGGCCTGGTGGTAGGTGTCGAAACCCGCGCCGTGCACCCAGACGTCCGTACCCGTCGGGCTCGGCTCCAGGCTGATGATCTTCTCGGCGGCCCGCGACAGCAGCTCCCGGTCGTGCGACACGAAGAGCACCGTCTTGCGGGTGGCCTTCAGCTGCTCCTCCAGCCACCGCTTCCCGGGGACGTCGAGGTAGTTGTCCGGCTCGTCGAGCAGCAGCACCTCGTCCGGCCCGCGCAGCAGCGCCTCCAGGACCAGCCGCTTCTGCTCACCGCCCGACAGCGTGCGCACCTCGCGGTACTGGGCCCGGTCGAACGGGATGTCCAGCGCGGCCGTGGTGCAGACGTCCCACAGCGTCTCCGCCTCGTAGCCCCGCACGTCGGCCCAGTCGCTGAGCGCCTGCGCGTACGCCATCTGCGCGGCCTCGTCGTCCACCGTCAGGATCAGGTGCTCGGCGTGGTCCACGGCCTTCGCGGCGTCCCGGATCCGCGGCTGCGCCACCGAGACCAGCAGGTCCCGTACGGTCGTCTCGTCCCGGACGGAGCCCACGAACTGCGACATCACCCCCAGGCCGCCGCTGATGCTCACCCCGCCGCCGTGCGGCTGGAGCTCGCCGGAGATCAGCTTCAGCAGGGTGGTCTTGCCGGCGCCGTTCGCCCCCACCAGGGCCACCACCGACCCCTCCCCCACGCGGAAGGAGACGTCGGGGAGCAGGACCCGCCCGTCGGGAAGGTAGTACTCCAGGTGGCTGGCTTCGAGATGTCCCATGCCGGGCATTGTCCCGGCCCGGCGGCGATCCGCCCAAACCGATTAACGGCTGGTCAGCAGCAGCCCTTGCCGGGAAGCGTGCGCAGGTTCCGCGCCTCCTTGCTGCGGGCGGCCAGCAGCTCGTCGGCCGGGTAGCCGACCTCCTCCAAGGTCAGGCCGTGCGGCTTGACCACGTGCACCGAGGAATCCCGTACGGCGGCGGCCAGCACCTGCCCGGGCCACTCGACCGGCCGGTGACCGTCGCCCACGTGCAGGAGCGCCCCGACCAGCGACCGGACCATGTTGTGGCAGAACGCGTCCGCCCGGACGGTGGCCGTGACGATCCCGTCCTCGGCCCGCTCCCAGCTGAGCTCCTGGAGGGTACGGATGGTCGTGGCGCCCTCGCGCTTCTTGCAGTACGCGGCGAAGTCGTGCTCGCCCACCAGCGCGGCGGCGGCCGCGTTCATGGCGTCCACGTCCAGCGGCCACTGGTGCCACAGCACGTGCCCGCGGCGCAGCGGGTCCACACCGGCCGGGTGGTCGCCGACGCGGTAGGCGTAGCGGCGCCAGACGGCCGAGAAGCGGGCGTTGAAGCCCTCGGGGGCCTCGGCGGCCTTCCACACCCGTACGTCGTGCGGCAGCCGGCCCGCGAGGCGGCGCAGCAGCTTGTCGTGGTGCTCGGCCCACACCTCCTCGGCCAGGTCGAACTGGGCCACCTGCCCGCGTGCGTGCACCCCGGCGTCGGTACGCCCGGCCACGGTCAGCTCGACCGGCTCCTTGAGCCGCATCACGGTCTGCAGGGCGCTCTCCAGCTCCCCCTGCACGGTCCGCAGCGTGCGCTGCTTCGCCCAGCCGGAGAAGTCCTTGCCGTCGTACGACAGGTCCAGCCGTACCCGGACGTGCCCGGGCTCCACCTCGTCACTCACGTGACAGATCCTCTCAGACGTGCGGAAATGCAGAACGGGCCCGCCCCGGAAGGGGGCGGGCCCGTTCAGAGCCGATCAAGCGGGCTCGATCCCGGGAGGGATCAGGCCTCCTTGGTCTCCTCGGCCGCGGGAGCCTCGGCAGCCTCGGCCTCCTTCACCGCACGCTTGGTGGCGGCCTCGGCCTCACCGGTGGCCTGCTGGGCCACGGTCAGGGCCTCGACCAGCTCGATCACGGCCATCGGGGCGTTGTCGCCACGACGGTTGCCGATCTTGGTGATGCGCGTGTAACCACCGGGGCGGTTCTCGTAGCGCGGGGCGATCTCGGTGAACAGCGTGTGCACGATGCTCTTGTCCGTGATCGTCTGCAGCACCAGGCGACGGTTGTGGATGTCGCCCTTCTTGGCCTTGGTGACCAGACGCTCGGCGTAGGGACGCAGGCGACGGGCCTTGGCCTCGGTGGTGGTGATGCGGCCGTGCTCGAAGAGCGCCTTCGCGAGGTTCGCGAGGAGGTGCTTCTCGTGCGCGGCGGAGCCGCCCAGGCGGGCACCCTTTGCGGGACGCGGCATTGTTACTCCTTCAAATCTGCACCGGCCGTGTCAGGTACCGGAGTCAGTTCCCTCAAGCGGTCGCGAGAGGGGGGTGTGGGGGGCTCGCGCCCCCCACAAGCTTCTTCTAGTACTGCTCGGTCTCGACGAAGCCGGCGTCCGCGTCGTCGTCGGCGCCGAAGGCGTCGGCGGCGGCGGTCGGGTCGAATCCGGGCGGGCTGTCCTTGAGGGCCAGGCCCATGCCGGCCAGCTTCGCCTTGACCTCGTCGATCGACTTCGCACCGAAGTTGCGGATGTCGAGCAGGTCGGCCTCGGAGCGGGCGACGAGCTCACCCACGGAGTGGATGCCCTCGCGCTTGAGGCAGTTGTACGAGCGGACCGTGAGCTCGAGCTCCTCGATCGGCAGCGCCAGGTCGGCGGCCAGAGCGGCGTCCGTCGGGGACGGGCCCATGTCGATGCCCTCGGCGTCGATGTTGAGCTCGCGCGCCAGACCGAACAGCTCGACCAGGGTCTTGCCGGCGGACGCCATGGCGTCGCGCGGGCGCATGGCCTGCTTGGTCTCGACGTCGACGATCAGCTTGTCGAAGTCGGTGCGCTGCTCGACTCGGGTCGCCTCGACCTTGTAGGTGACCTTGAGGACCGGGCTGTAGATGGAGTCGACCGGGATGCGGCCGATCTCCTGGCCCAGCTGCTTGTTCTGGACGGCGGAGACGTAGCCGCGACCGCGCTCGACGGTCAGCTCCATCTCCAGCTTGCCCTTGCCGTTGAGCGTGGCGAGGACGAGGTCCGGGTTGTGCACCTCGACACCGGCCGGGGGCGCGATGTCGGCAGCGGTGACCAGGCCGGGGCCCTGCTTGCGCAGGTACATCACGACCGGCTCGTCGTGCTCCGAGGAGACGACCAGCTGCTTGATGTTGAGGATGATGTCCGTGACGTCTTCCTTGACGCCCGGCACGGTGGTGAACTCGTGCAGGACGCCGTCCACGCGGATGCTGGTGACAGCGGCACCCGGGATGGAGGACAGGAGGGTACGGCGCAGGGAGTTGCCGAGGGTGTAACCGAAGCCCGGCTCCAGCGGCTCGATCACGAACCGCGAGCGGTACTCGTCGACGACCTCTTCGGTCAGCGAAGGACGCTGAGCGATAAGCATGTCTTTTCCTTCATTCGTGGACGCCCACTATTTGACGCCCGACGGATGCCGTACCGGAGGTACGGCTACTGCAAGGGTACGGGCGGTACGTCCCCCGAAGGGGCCGTACCGCCCGGACACTCAAGAACGCACAGGTGCGTCCGCTGCGTCAGACGCGGCGGCGCTTCGGCGGGCGGCAGCCGTTGTGCGGGGTGGGGGTGACGTCCTGGATCGAGCCGACCTCGAGGCCGGTGGCCTGGAGGGAGCGGATCGCGGTCTCGCGGCCGGAGCCCGGACCCTTGACGAAGACGTCAACCTTGCGCATGCCGTGCTCCTGCGCGCGGCGGGCGGCCGACTCGGCGGCCATCTGCGCGGCGAAGGGGGTGGACTTGCGCGAGCCCTTGAAGCCGACGTGGCCGGCGGAGGCCCAGGAGATCACGTTGCCCGAGGGGTCGGTGATCGAAACGATGGTGTTGTTGAACGTGCTCTTGATGTGGGCGTGCCCGTGAGCGACGTTCTTCTTTTCCTTGCGGCGCACCTTCTTGGCAGCGCCCTGACGACCCTTGGGGGGCATCTAAATCTCCTACGGGAGGTGGTCGGTCCTACAGCGCAAGACCGCTGAACAGGACTACTTCTTGCCCGGCTTCTTCTTACCGGCGATCGCGCGACGCGGGCCCTTGCGGGTACGCGCGTTCGTGCTGGTGCGCTGACCGTGCACCGGCAGGCCACGACGGTGGCGGATGCCCTGGTAGCACTGGATCTCGATCTTGCGGCGAATGTCGCCCTGGATCTCGCGGCGGAGGTCACCCTCGGTACGGAGGTTGGCGTCCACGTACTCGCGGATCTTGACGAGGTCCTCTTCGGCCAGGTCACGAACGCGGGTGTTCGGGTTCACGCCGGTGGAGGCGAGGATCTCCTTGGACCGGGTGCGCCCGATACCGAAGACGTAGGTGAGTGCGATCTCCACACGCTTTTCGCGCGGGATGTCAACACCGGAAACGCGTGCCATTCAATGGCTCCTGTGTGTTCGGGGGTCTTCCGCAGAACCACTCCCGACCGCCGACCACCCTGCTGGGCAGTGGTACGTCCGGGTCCCCGGCCCCCGCCGGAGGTACCGCCGGCCCTGGACCGGGCTGGGCGGGTTCTGCGTATGTACGTTTTCTTACGTCGCGCGAAGAACTGCGGAAGGCAGGTCGGTCGGCGTGCGTCAGCCCTGGCGCTGCTTGTGGCGCAGGTTGTCGCAGATGACCATGACCCGACCGTGGCGGCGGATCACCTTGCACTTGTCGCAGATCTTCTTGACGCTCGGCTTGACCTTCATGTTGGTGAGGTTCTCCGGGTCAGTGCCACCACCCGCACCGGGACGGACGCCCAGGCAGGAGTGAGGACAAGATCTACTTGTATCGGTAGACGATCCGGCCACGCGTCAGGTCGTACGGAGACAGCTCCACAACGACCCGGTCATCGGGAAGGATGCGGATGTAGTGCATACGCATCTTGCCGCTGATGTGCGCGAGGACTTTGTGACCGTTCTGGAGTTCCACCTTGAACATCGCGTTCGGGAGGGACTCGATCACGGTGCCCTCGATCTCGATGGCACCTTGCTTCTTGGCCACGCTTCGCCTTTCGAATCGGCTACCTTGATCGGCTCACAGGCATGGAAATGCACGCGAGCCGACGAGTCAGTCTACGTCAGGGCACCCAGAAAGACGAATCCGGAAAGTTTGCCCATGAGTCTAGATCATTAACCGGGGCCGGCCCGAGGGGGCCGGGGCCGCCGGGCGGCTCAGCCCAGCGGATCGGGGGCCGTGGTGACCCCGTACTCCGCCAGCTTCGCCTTGCCGCAGTCCGGGCTGGTCAGGACGATCGGCCCGGCCTCCGTCAGGGCGACCGAGTGCTCCCAGTGCGAGGACCAGGTGCCGTCCGTGGTGATGACCGTCCAGTCGTCCGCCAGGACCTCCGTCTGGGCCGTGCCGAGCGAGACCATCGGCTCGATCGCCAGGCACAGGCCCGGGACGAGCTTGATGCCCTTGCCGCGCTTGCGCGAGACGTAGTTCAGCAGGTGCGGGTCCATGTGCATCTCGGAGCCGATGCCGTGGCCGCCGTAGTCCTCGATGATCCCGAACTTGCCCAGGCTGTGCTCACCGGTCGCGGGCCGCGGCTGGCGCTTGATGTAGCCCTCGATCGCCTTCGAGATGTCCACCAGGCGGTTGCCGGACTTCATGGCCGCGATGCCGGCCCACATCGACTCCTCGGTCACCCGGGACAGCTCGACCAGCTCCGGCGCGTGACCGGTGCCCACGAAGGCCGTGTAGGCCGCGTCGCCGTGCCAGCCGTCCACGATCGCGCCCGCGTCGATGGAGATGATGTCGCCGTCCTTGAGGACCGTCTTGTCGTCCGGGATGCCGTGGACGACGACCTCGTTCACCGAGGTGCAGATGGTCGCGGGGAAGCCCCCGTACCCGAGGAAGTTCGACTTGGCCCCGGCGTCGGCGATCACCTTGCGGGCCACCATGTCCAGGTCCCGCGTCGTGGAGCCCGGCACGGCCGCCTCACGGGTCGCCGCGTGGATCGCGGCGACGACCAGCCCTGCCTCCCGCATCTTCGCGATCTGCTCGGGGGTCTTCAGCTGAACCATGAACGGGGACCTTCCACCTTCGAAAAAACGGGTCTTCTCAACAGTACGGCCGCGATGCCCGAGGGACACCGCGGCCGTACTGACGGTCACGAACGGAAGTGACTACTTCTTCAGGGCGTCCATCGCCCGCTTGGTGATCTCGTGCACCTCGCCGAGGGCGGAGATGGTCACCAGCAGGCCCTGGGCCTTGTAGTAGTCGATGATCGGCTCGGTCTGCGTGTGGTAGACCTCCAGCCGGTTGCGGACCGTGGCCTCGGAGTCGTCGGCGCGCTGGTACAGCTCGCCGCCGCAGTGGTCGCAGACGCCCTCGGCCTTCGGAGCCGCGTAGATCACGTGGAAGACGTGCGCGGAGTCCTCGCGGCAGATCCGCCGGCCGGCGATCCGCTTGACGACCTCGTCCTCCTCGACCTCCAGGTCCAGCACGGCGTCGAGCTTCATGCCGGCCTCGCGGAGCATCGCGTCGAGCGCCTCGGCCTGCGAGACGTTCCGCGGGAAGCCGTCGAGCAGGAAACCGCCCGCGGCGTCCGGCTGCTGCATACGGTCCTTCGCCATGCCGACGGTGATCTCGTCGGGGACGAGGTCGCCCTTGTCCATGAACGCCTTGGCACGCCGGCCCAGCTCGGTGTTCTGGCTGATGTTGGCGCGGAACAGGTCGCCCGTGGAGATGTGCGGGATCGACAGGTTCTTGGCGAGGAACGCGGCCTGCGTTCCCTTGCCCGCCCCGGGGGGTCCGACGAGGACGATTCGCATCAGCGGAGGAACCCTTCGTAGTTGCGCTGCTGGAGCTGGCTCTCGATCTGCTTCACGGTTTCCAGACCCACACCCACGATGATGAGGATGCTCGTCCCGCCGAACGGGAAGTTCTGGTTCGCTCCGAAGCCGGCCAACGCCATTGTCGGCACAAGAGCGATCAGACCCAGGTACAGCGACCCCGGCCAGGTGATCCGGTTGAGTACGTAGCTCAGGTACTCGGCGGTAGGCCGGCCGGCGCGGATGCCCGGGATGAACCCACCATACTTCTTCATGTTGTCGGCAACTTCCTCGGGGTTGAACGAGATCGCCACGTAGAAGAACGCGAAGAAGACGATCAGGAGGAAGTAGACGGCGATGTAGTACGGGTGGTCGCCCTTGACGAAGTGCTTCTGGATCCAGGTGGCCCAGCCGGCCGTCGAGCCGCTGAACTGGACGATCAGGGCCGGGATGTACAGCAGCGACGAGGCGAAGATGACCGGGATGACACCGGCCTGGTTCACCTTGAGCGGGATGTAGGTGGACGTACCGCCGTAGGCACGGCGGCCGATCATGCGCTTCGCGTACTGGACCGGGATCCGGCGCTGCGCCTGCTCGACGAAGACCACCAGGGCCACCATCGCGAGGCCCACCAGGATGACGACGGCGAACTCCACCCAGCCATCAGCGATCTTGCCCTGGAGCTTGATCGTCCAGAGGGAGCCGACGAAGCCGGCCGCGATGGAGATGAACATCAGGATGGACATGCCGTTGCCGATGCCGCGGTCGGTGATGAGCTCACCGAGCCACATGACGACACAGGTGCCGGCGGTCATGGTGACCACCATGACGATCGTGGTGAAGATCGAGTGGTTGGGGACGATCTCACGAGCCACCGGGCAGGTGCCGAAGAGGGCACCCGTCCGCGCGGTGGCGACCAGGCCGGTGCCCTGGAGGATCGCGAGTGCGACCGTCAGATAGCGCGTGTACTGAGTGATCTTCGCCGTGCCGGACTGACCCTCTTTTTTGAGGTTCTCCAGCTTCGGGATGACCACGGTCAGCAGCTGCAGGATGATGCTCGCCGTGATGTAGGGCATGATGCCGAGCGCGAAGATCGTGATCTGCAGCAGCGCACCGCCGCTGAACATGTTGACCAGACCGAAGAGGCTGTTGCTGCTCCCCATCTGGTCCACACAGATCTGGACGTTCTTGTAGCTCACGCCGGGTACCGGGATGTGGGACCCGAGCCTGTACAGCACGATGATGCCGAGCGTGAAGAGCAGCTTCTTGCGCAGGTCGGGCGTCTTGAACGCCCGGGCGAACGCGGTGAGCACGGTGCCTCCTGCGACCCCCGCGCTACTGCGTCAGAGGTGACGGTCTGAGGGATCGACGAATACGTACGAGCAAAGGTGCAGGCCACCTTACCGGCGACTGCGCCCCCCGTGGAACGACCGACCGGGGATGCCCCATATGTGAGGCATCCCCGGTCGGGTTTCTAGCTATTTGTCACAGAGTTCGTCTTAGACGAGCTCGGTGACGGAGCCGCCGGCGGCGGCAATCTTCTCCTTGGCGGAGGCGGAGACGGCGTCAACCGAAACCGTCAGCGCCACGGAGATCTCGCCCTGGCCCAGGACCTTGACGAGGCTGTTCTTGCGAACCGCGCCCTTGGCGACCAGGTCGGCCACCGTGACCTCTCCACCCTCGGGGTAGAGGGCACCGAGCTTGTCCAGGTTGACGACCTGGAACTCGGTGCGGAACGGGTTCTTGAAGCCCTTCAGCTTCGGCAGGCGCATGTGGAGGGGCATCTGCCCACCCTCGAAGCGCTGCGGAACCTGGTAGCGGGCCTTCGTGCCCTTGGTACCACGACCGGCCGTCTTACCCTTCGACGCCTCACCACGACCGACACGGGTCTTCGCGGTCTTGGCACCGGGGGCGGGACGGAGGTTGTGGGCCTTCAGCGGGTTGGTCTCAGCCATTAGTCAACCTCCTCTACCGTCACGAGGTGGCGGACGGTGTGCACCATGCCGCGGAACTCGGGGCGGTCCTCCTTGACGACGACGTCGTTCAGGCGCTTGAGCCCGAGCGAACGCAGCGTGTCGCGGTGGTTCTGCTTGCTGCCGATGTACGACTTCGTCTGCGTGATCTTGAGGCGGGCCATCAGACACCCGCCCCAGCACGCGCACGGAGCAGAGCCGCGGGAGCGACGTCCTCGAGCGGCAGACCACGGCGAGCCGCGATCTCCTCGGGACGCTGCAGGCCCTTCAGGGCCTCCACGGTCGCGTGCACGATGTTGATCGCGTTCGAAGAGCCGAGCGACTTCGACAGGATGTCGTGGACGCCCGCGCACTCCAGCACGGCACGCACCGGACCACCGGCGATAACGCCGGTACCCGGGGAAGCCGGCTTGAGCATGACGACGCCCGCAGCCTTCTCGCCCTGGATCGGGTGAGGGATGGTGCCCTGGATACGGGGAACCTTGAAGAAGTTCTTCTTGGCTTCCTCGACGCCCTTGGCGATGGCCGCGGGAACTTCCTTGGCCTTGCCGTAACCGACACCTACGGTGCCGTCACCGTCGCCCACCACGACCAGCGCGGTGAAGCTGAAGCGGCGACCACCCTTGACAACCTTGGCGACGCGGTTGATCGCGACAACGCGCTCAACGTAAGCGGTCTTCTCGGCGGCAGCGCCACCGTCGCGACCCTTCCGGTCCCGCCGCTCGCCGCCACCGGCACCGCTACCGCGGCGCTGGGGTCCAGCCATTGGATTACCTCTCTCTGTTACGTCCGTGAGTCCCGGAACCGGGGCTTAGAACTTCAGCCCGGCTTCGCGGGCGGCGTCAGCCAGAGCGGCAATGCGCCCGGCGTATCGGTTGCCACCGCGGTCGAACACGACGGTCTCGACACCCGCGGCCTTGGCACGCTCGGCGACGAGCGCGCCGACAGCCTGGGCCTGGGCGCTCTTGTCGCCTTCGCCACCGCGGATCGAAGCGTCCAGGGTCGACGCCGACGCAAGGGTGTGACCCTTGAGGTCGTCGATGACCTGGGCAACGATGTTGCGGTTCGAACGCGTCACGACGAGGCGCGGACGCTCCGCCGTACCCGAGACGTTCTTGCGGATGCGGATGTGGCGGCGAGCCTTGGCAGCGCGCTTGTACGCGTCGCCCTTGGCGATCTTCACACCGTATGCCATGGCTACTTACCAGCCTTTCCGACCTTGCGGCGGATGACTTCGCCGGCGTACTTGACACCCTTGGCCTTGTACGGGTCGGGCTTCCGCAGCTTGCGGATGTTGGCGGCGACCTCGCCGACCTTCTGCTTGTCGATGCCCTCGACCGAGAACTTGGTCGGCGACTCGACCTTGAACGAGATGCCCGCGGGCGCCTCGACCAGGATCGGGTGGCTGTAGCCGAGCTGGAACTCCAGGTCGGAGCCCTTCGCGGCAACGCGGTAACCGACACCGCTGATCTCGAGAGCCTTGACGTAACCCTGGGTCACACCGGTGATCATGTTCGCCACCAGCGTGCGGGACAGGCCGTGCAGGGCCTTGTTCTGACGCTCGTCGTTCGGACGGGTGACGTTCAGAACGCCGTCCTCACCCTTGACGATCTCGATCGGCGCGGCGACGGTGTGCGTGAGCAGACCCTTGGGGCCCTTCACCGCAACCGTGCGGCCATCGATGGTGACGTCCACACCGGCGGGAACCTGGATGGGGAGCTTGCCGATTCGCGACATTGCTTTTCCTCCGTTCCCGACTACCAGACGTAGGCGAGGACTTCCCCACCTACGCCCTTCTTGCCTGCCTGCTGGCCGGTCAGGAGACCGTGCGACGTGGAGATGATCGCCACGCCCAGGCCGCCCAGGACCTTCGGCAGGTTGGTGGACTTCGCGTACACGCGCAGACCGGGCTTCGAGATCCGCTTGATGCCCGCGATGGAGCGCTCACGGTTCGGCCCGAACTTCAGCTCGAGGACGAGGTTCTTGCCGACCTCGGCGTCCTCGACCTTCCAGCCGGTGATGAAACCCTCCTGCTTGAGGATCTCCGCGATGTGCGACTTGATCTTGCTGTGCGGCATCACGACGGTGTCGTGGTACGCCGAGTTAGCGTTACGCAGACGCGTGAGCATGTCTGCGATCGGGTCAGTCATGGTCATGAAGTGGCCTTCGGCCTCTCTCGCCGGGGTTTCCTGTATGCGCCATCCCTCTCCCCGCTCAGAGGCGGGACGGGTGCGGTGCGGGGACCTACGGCGTAGTAAGTCGTTATGGGCGGCGGACGCCCAACCACACAAGCCTAAGGCATGCGCGGCCGGGCATCCGCCGACCAGATGCTTACCGAGAGTCTCTGGAACTTCCCAAGTCCTTACGGACGGAAGGGAATTACCAGGAGCTCTTGGTCACGCCCGGCAGCTCGCCACGGTGAGCCATCTCACGAAGGCAGACGCGGCACAGGCCGAACTTGCGGTACACGGAGTGGGGGCGACCGCAGCGCTGGCAGCGGGTGTACGCACGCACACCGAACTTGGGCTTGCGGGCAGCCTTCGCGATGAGAGCCTTCTTCGCCATCTCGCTTACGCCTCCTTGAAGGGGAAGCCGAGGTGACGAAGGAGGGCGCGGCCCTCGTCGTCGTTGGTCGCCGTGGTGACCACGGTGATGTCCATACCCCGGGTACGGTCGATCTTGTCCTGGTCGATCTCGTGGAACATGACCTGCTCCGTGAGACCGAAGGTGTAGTTGCCACGGCCGTCGAACTGCTTCGGCGACAGACCACGGAAGTCACGGATACGCGGCAGCGCGAGCGACAGCGTACGGTCCAGGAACTCCCACATGCGGTCACCACGGAGGGTGACGTGGCAGCCGATCGGCTGACCCTCACGCAGCTTGAACTGCGCGATGGACTTGCGGGCCTTCGTGACGGCCGGCTTCTGACCGGTGATCGTCGTCAGGTCGCGGATGGCACCGTCGATCAGCTTCGAGTCACGGGCGGCGTCACCGACACCCATGTTCACGACGATCTTGACGAGGCCGGGAATCTGCATGACGTTCTCGTAGGAGAACTCCTCACGCAGCTTGCCCGCGATGTCCTCGCGGTACTTCGTCTTCAGACGCGGAGTGGTAGCCATCAGATGTCCTCGCCCGTGCGCTTGGCAACGCGGATCTTGTTGCCCTCGTCGTCGAAGCGGAAACCGACGCGGGTGACGACCTTCTTGCCGTCCTTCTCCACAACCAGCTGAACGTTGCTGACGTGGACCGGGGCCTCGGTGATCACGATGCCACCGGCCTGGTTCTGGCCGGCCTTGGTGTGCTTCTTGACCCGGTTGACACCCTCGACCAGGACGCGGTTCTCGCTGGGCATGGCCGCGATGACCTTGCCCTGCTTGCCCTTGTCCTTACCGGTGATGACCTGGACCAGGTCGCCCTTCTTGATCTTCATGCTTACAGCACCTCCGGCGCGAGCGAGATGATCTTCATGAACTTCTTCTCGCGCAGCTCACGGCCGACGGGGCCGAAGATACGGGTGCCGCGAGGGTCGCCGTCGTTCTTCAGAATGACGGCGGCGTTCTCGTCGAAGCGGATGTACGAGCCGTCCTGGCGGCGGCGCTCCTTGACGGTGCGAACGATGACCGCCTTGACGACGTCACCCTTCTTCACGTTGCCACCGGGGATCGCATCCTTGACGGTGGCGACGATGACGTCACCGATGCCCGCGTAGCGGCGACCGGAGCCACCGAGAACACGGATGCAAAGGATCTCCTTGGCACCAGTGTTGTCGGCGACACGCAGTCGCGACTCCTGCTGGATCACGTCTATCTCCTGTTTGTCTGCCGGTTCCCGGCCGGGGCTTCATCGAAGCCCCGGCCGAGCCTGGCGGAACGAACCTGAAGGGTTACCCCTTCAAGCAATTACTTGGCCTTCTCGAGGATCTCGACGATGCGCCAGCGCTTGGTCGCCGACAGCGGACGCGTCTCCATGATGAGGACGCGGTCGCCGACGCCGGCAGCGTTCTGCTCGTCGTGCGCCTTGAGCTTGTTCGTACGGCGGATGACCTTGCCGTACAGCGCGTGCTTGACACGGTCCTCGACGGCGACGACGACGGTCTTGTCCATCTTGTCGCTGACGACCAGACCCTCACGGGTCTTGCGGAAACCGCGCTCGGTCTTCTCAGTCACGTTGTTCTCGCTCATGCGTTCTCCACCGTCTCGATACCGAGCTCACGCTCGTGCATCAGGGTGTAGATGCGAGCGATGTCCTTACGGACGGACTTGAGCCGGCCGTTGTTCTCCAGCTGGCCGGTGGCCGCCTGGAAACGGAGCTTGAACAGCTCCTCCTTGGCCTCGCGCAGCTTGGCAACGAGCTCCTCGTTGCCGAGCTCGCGGAGCTCGGACGCCTTGGTTCCCGTCGCCATCACGACTCACCTGCCTCGCGCTTGACGATCCGGCACTTCATCGGCAGCTTGTGGGCCGCACGAGTCAGAGCCTCACGCGCAATCTTTTCGTTCGGGTAGGACAGCTC
This sequence comes from Streptomyces sp. NPDC034043, assembly GCF_055575675.1. NCBI lineage: Bacteria > Bacillati > Actinomycetota > Actinomycetes > Kitasatosporales > Streptomycetaceae > Streptomyces > Streptomyces sp. NPDC034043. The sequence continues at coordinate 57,753 of NZ_JBVISF010000004.1, read as the reverse complement.
GAACATGACCCGGCCCGGGTGCACGTTCGCGATCCACCACTCGGGGGAACCCTTACCGGAACCCATGCGGGTCTCGGCAGGCTTCTTCGTCAGCGGGCGGTCCGGGTAGATGTTGATCCAGACCTTGCCGCCACGCTTGATGTGGCGGGTCATCGCGATACGAGCCGCCTCGATCTGGCGGTTCGTCACGTAGGCGGGGGTGAGCGCCTGGATGCCGTACTCGCCGAACGAGACCTCAGTACCGCCCTTGGCCATACCGCTGCGCTTCGGGTGGTGCTGCTTGCGGTGCTTGACCCTACGAGGGATCAGCATGTCGGTCAGGCCTCCGTTCCGGTGCTCTCGGCCGGAGCGGCGGCGGGAGCGTCGGCCTTGGGGGCCTCGGCACCAGCAGCCTGCTGCGGCTTGCGGCCACCACGGCCGCCGCGCTCGCCACCACGGCCACCACGGCCGGCGGGACGGTCGCCAGCGCCGGCGCCACGGGCCGGGCGGTTACCCGCACGGGCCGCAGCGTTCTCGGCGCGAACCTCGGCGATGTTCTTGACGTCGCCCTTGTAGATCCAGACCTTCACGCCGATACGGCCGAAGGTGGTCTTGGCCTCGAAGAAGCCGTAGTCCACGTTCGCGCGCAGCGTGTGCAGCGGCACACGACCCTCGCGGTAGAACTCGGAGCGGGACATCTCGGCGCCGCCGAGACGGCCACCGCACTGGATCTTGATGCCCTTGGCGCCGGCCTTCATGGTGCCCTGCATGCTCTTGCGCATGGCACGACGGAAGGAGACGCGGGAGGAGAGCTGCTCGGCAACGGCCTGGGCAACCAGCTGAGCGTCGAGCTCGGGGTTCTTGACCTCGAGGATGTTCAGCTGGACCTGCTTGCCCGTGAGCTTCTCGAGGTCACCGCGGATGCGGTCGGCCTCGGCGCCACGGCGGCCGATGACGATGCCGGGACGGGCGGTGTGGATGTCCACACGCACGCGGTCACGGGTGCGCTCGATCTCAACCTTCGAGATGCCGGCGCGCTCCATGCCGGACGTCATCATCCGACGGATGGCGACGTCTTCCTTGACGTAGTCCTTGTACAGCTTGTCGGCGTACCAACGCGACTTGAAGTCCGTGGTGATGCCGAGTCGGAACCCGTGCGGGTTTACCTTCTGGCCCATTACCGGGAACCTTCCTTGCTGCTGACGACCACGGTGATGTGGCTGGTCCGCTTGCGGATCCGGTAGGCACGGCCCTGGGCACGCGGACGGAACCGCTTCAGGGTCGGGCCCTCGTCCACGTACGCCTCGCTGATGACCAGCGTGGAGGCGTCCGGGTGGTTGTAGTTGTGTGCGGCGTTGGCAATGGCGCTGTCCAGCACCTTGCCGACCGGCACGCTCGCGGCCTGCGGGGCGAAACGCAGGACCGCCTGAGCCTCCGTGGCATCCATGCCACGGATGAGGTCCACCACTCGGCGGGCCTTCATGGGCGTGACGCGGATGTACCGCGCCTGGGCCCTGGCTTCCATGGTTGTCCCTTCGGTGTTAGTCATAGTCGTAACCACCCCGCGTTAGCGGCGCTTCGACTTCCGGTCGTCCTTGACGTGGCCGCGGAAGGTGCGAGTCGGCGAGAACTCGCCGAGCTTGTGGCCGACCATCGACTCGGTGACGAACACCGGGACGTGGGTCTTGCCGTTGTGCACCGCGATCGTGTGACCCAGCATGCTGGGGATGATCATCGAGCGACGGGACCAGGTCTTGATGACGTTCTTGGTGCCGGCTTCGTTCTGGGCGTCCACCTTCTTTACGAGGTGGTCGTCGACGAAGGGCCCCTTCTTGAGACTGCGCGGCATCTAAACCCGCTCCTAGCGCTTCTTGTTCGTCTTGCGGCGGCGGACGATGTACTTGCTCGAAGCCTTCTTCGGCGAGCGAGTACGACCCTCCTTCTGACCCCACGGGGAGACCGGGTGGCGACCACCGCTGGTCTTGCCCTCACCACCACCGTGCGGGTGGTCAACCGGGTTCATCGCGACACCGCGGACGGTCGGGCGAACGCCCTTCCAGCGCATGCGGCCGGCCTTGCCCCAGTTGATGTTCGACTGCTCGGCGTTGCCGACCTCGCCGACCGTGGCGCGGCAGCGCGCGTCGACGAGACGGATCTCGCCCGACGGCATGCGGAGGTGGGCCATGACGCCCTCCTTCGCGAGCAGCTGCACGGAGGCGCCGGCGGAGCGGGCGAACTTCGCGCCGCCACCGGGACGGAGCTCGATCGCGTGGATCGTGGTACCGACCGGGATGTTGCGGAGCGCGAGGTTGTTACCGGGCTTGATGTCGGCCGTGGGGCCGTTCTCGATCCGGTCACCCTGCTGCAGACCGCGCGGCGCGATGATGTAGCGCTTCTCGCCGTCGGCGTAGTGCAGCAGCGCGATGCGCGCGGTGCGGTTGGGGTCGTACTCGATGTGCGCGACCTTGGCCGGCACGCCGTCCTTGTCGTGACGACGGAAGTCGATCACACGGTAGGCGCGCTTGTGTCCGCCACCCTGGTGGCGAACGGTGATCCGGCCGGTGTTGTTACGGCCGCCCTTGCTGTGCAGAGGGCGAACCAGCGACTTCTCCGGCGTGGACCGCGTGATCTCGACAAAGTCGGCGACGCTGGAGCCACGACGGCCCGGGGTCGTCGGCTTGTACTTGCGGATACCCATTTCTCAGTCCTCGTCCGATTCCGGACGACTAGACCTCCGTTAGGAGGCCTGGCCGCCGAAGATGTCGATACGGTTGCCCTCGGCAAGGGTCACGATGGCGCGCTTGGTGTTGGCGCGCTTGCCGAAACCGGTCTTGGTGCGCTTGCGCTTACCCTGACGGTTGATCGTGTTGACCCCGGTGACCTTGACCGAGAAGACCGCCTCGACGGCCTGCTTGATCTGGGTCTTGTTGGCGCCGGGCGCGACGATGAACGTGTACTTGTTCTCGTCCAGCAGCGCGTAGCTCTTCTCCGAGACGACCGGCTTGATCAGCAGGTCGCGCGGGTCGGTGAAGGTCTTGCTGGTAACGGTCGCCTCAGACATCAGGCCTCGTTCCCTTCGGTCTCATCGGCCTTGGGGCCAGACACGAAGGACTCGAGCGCGGCCTGGGTGAAGACCACGTCGTCAGAGACGATCACGTCGTACGTGTTCAGCTGGCCCGGCTCCAGGATGTGAACCTGGGGCAGGTTGCGGGCGGACAGCCACGCCAGCTCGTCAGAGCGCTCGGCGACCAGGAGCAGGTTCTTGCGCTCCGAGATCTTGCCGAACAGCGTCTTGGCGGCCTTCGTGGAGGCGGCACCCTCGACCACGCCGGTGACGACGTGGATGCGGGAGTGACGCGCACGGTCCGAGAGGGCACCGCGGAGGGCGGCGGCCTTCATCTTCTTGGGGGTCCGCTGCGAGTAGTCACGCGGCTGCGGGCCGTGGACGACGCCACCGCCGGCGAACTGCGGAGCGCGGGTCGAACCCTGACGGGCGCGGCCGGTGCCCTTCTGGCGGTAAGGCTTCTTGCCACCACCACGGACTTCGCCACGGGTCTTGGTCTTGTGCGTGCCCTGACGGGCAGCGGCCAGCTGGGCGACGACGACCTGGTGGATCAGCGGAACGCTGGTCTTCGCGTCGAAGATCTCCGAGGGGAGCTCGACGGTACCGGCCTTGTCGCCTGCCGGCGAAAGGATGTCAATGGTGCTCATTACCTCAAGCCCCCTTGGCCGCGGTACGGACCAGGACGAGGCCGCCGTTCGGACCGGGGACCGCGCCCTTGATGAGGAGCAGACCCTTCTCCGCGTCAACCGCGTGGATGGTCAGGTTCTGGGTGGTGACGCGCTCGTTACCCATGCGACCGGCCATGCGCATGCCCTTGAAGACACGCCCAGGGGTGGCACAGCCACCGATCGAACCGGGGGAGCGGTGCTTGCGCTGCACACCGTGACCGGCGCCGAGGCCCCGGAAGTTGTGCCGCTTCATGACACCGGCGAAGCCCTTGCCCTTGCTGTTGCCCGTGACGTCAACCTTGACGCCGGACTCGAAGATCTCAGCGGTGATCTCCTGGCCGAGCGTGTACTCGCTGGCGTCGGAGGTGCGGAGCTCCACCAGGTGGCGGCGGGGGGTCACGTCGGCCTTGGCGAAGTGGCCCTTGAGGGGCTTGTTCACCTTGCGCGGGTCGATCTCGCCGAAGGCGATCTGGACCGACTCGTAGCCGTCGGTGTCGTTGGTACGGACCTGGGTCACGACGCAGGGTCCGGCCTTGACGACGGTCACCGGGACGACACGGTTGTTCTCGTCCCAGACCTGGGTCATGCCGAGCTTCTCGCCCAGGACGCCCTTGATCTGCTTTGCCATCTTCTCGACGCCTCTCAGAGCTTGATCTCGATGTCAACGCCGGCCGGAAGGTCCAGGCGCATCAGCGAGTCAACGGTCTTGGGCGTCGGGTCGAGGATGTCGATCAGGCGCTTGTGCGTGCGCATCTCGAAGTGCTCGCGCGAGTCCTTGTACTTGTGCGGCGACTTGATGACGCAGTACACGTTCTTCTCAGTGGGCAGCGGCACCGGGCCCGCGACCGACGCACCAGTGCGCGTCACCGTCTCGACGATCTTCTTCGCCGAGGAGTCGATGACCTCGTGGTCGTAGGCCTTGAGCCGGATGCGGATCTTCTGTCCCGCCATGGCTACTCCGTAGTCCTGTCTGTGTGTGGAACGCTCTGGCTCCCGGTGGGCCGCAGGAGGAACTCCCGCAGCCTTTCCTCCGACCCACGCGGTCGGGCGTGTCGCACTCCCTCTACAGAAAATTCCCATACGGAAATTCCCTCGTCCAAGGGGGTGCGGTCCCTGGACCGCGCATCGGGGGAAAGACACCCGCCGAGTGCCTGGTGGGCACCGTGCTGACACTTCCCAGAAGATTCCCGTACGTCCGCCCTCATTGCTGCCCCGAAAGGCAGATTAAGGACGACGAGTACTGTGGGACTCGCTTCCGGTCCTCCCGGCGGGAGGCGCACAGCATCGGCACTCAACCGAGCAACTTGAGTAGTCTGCCATACGAGGCACGTACCTGGCCAATCGGGCCGAAGAGAATACCCCGCCGCGCGAACACGTCAAACCGTGGCACGCGTTTTCTTGGGGGGCTCCTCCCAGGTCAGGAGCGGGATGCCGTCGTGCACTCCGCCGGCGGCCCGCCCACGGGCGCGCTCCGGTCGTAGGGGTCGACGACCGGTCCTGACAGGCCCGCCCCGGCCGCCGCGAGCTCGCTGTCGAACCGGGGGTGCAGGAAGCCGGTGCCGTCCCGCGAGCAGTCGTCGTTGCCGGCGCTCTCGAACCGCTCCAGGACCTGGAGCCTGCCCGGGGTCGCGACCACCTTGCGGGGGTCGGAGAGGGCCACGGTCAGCGCGCGCCGCACCACCGTGCGGGCCACCTCGTCCTAGCCCGGCCTCGCCCGGACCACGGGGTAGACGAAGGTGTAGTCGGCGTGCAGCAGCCGCTTGGTCATGGCCAGTGCGTCGGCGACCTGCTGCTTCGACAGGCCGCCGACGGCAGCGGGCTCCGGGTTCTCGATACCGGCCGCGCCATCGGCCCACCGCAGGGCCGGCGAGCCGCGGAAGGGCTCCTTGAGCGTGGGGCGGTCCGCGGGGACGGCCCCCGGGGGCGCCGTCGGACGTACGGACTCCGCGGGCCGCGGCCTCGCCCGTCAGGCGGTCGATGGGCAGCTCGGGACGCAGGACGACCAGCGCCAGCGCCGCGGCGGCCTTCAGGCCCCGCCCGCGCCGGTGCCCCGCCGTCTCCTGCCGGGCGGCCCGGTGCGCCAGCCCGGCGGGTCGTGGGGCGCCGGCGCGCCCCGGCGCCCGAACGGCCCGCGCCGCCCGGTGGCGCGGGCCCGTTCCTCGTCCTCGCGCCGCAGCCGCTCGGTGACCATCCGCGCCCGCGCCGACGGCTCCTTCGGCGCGTCCGCGCCCGCGCCCTCCCGCGCGATCCGTTCGCCGAACCGGGCCCGTTCCTCGTCGGAGATCTCCGGCCCGCCGGACGTTCGCGGTGATCCGTGCCGGAGCCTCTCACAGCTCCGTACGGTCCCCCTGCCGGGGATACGACGAAGGGCCCCTCCCCCGCCGCCGGAGCGGTGGGAAAGGGGCCCTCACGTCGAACACGGTGCCCGCTGCAGCGAGCTACCAGGTCAGAACACGAATTACTTCGTGATCTTGGTGACCTGGCCGGCGCCCACGGTACGACCACCCTCACGGATGGCGAACTTCAGGCCCTCCTCCATGGCGACCGGCTGGATCAGCTGGACGGACATGTCGGTGTTGTCGCCCGGCATGACCATCTCGGTGCCCTCGGGGAGGGTAACGACGCCGGTCACGTCCGTGGTACGGAAGTAGAACTGCGGGCGGTAGTTGTTGAAGAACGGGGTGTGACGGCCACCCTCGTCCTTCGACAGGATGTACGCGGCGGCCTCGAACTCGGTGTGCGGCGTGACCGAACCGGGCTTGATGATGACCTGGCCGCGCTCGACGTCCTCGCGCTTGATGCCACGGAGGAGCAGACCGACGTTCTCGCCGGCCTGGCCCTCGTCGAGCAGCTTGCGGAACATCTCGATGCCGGTGACCGTGGTGGTGGTCTTCTCGGTCTTGATGCCGATGATGTCGACGGTCTCGTTGACCTTCAGGACACCACGCTCGATGCGACCGGTGACGACGGTGCCACGACCGGTGATCGTGAAGACGTCCTCGACGGGCATGAGGAACGGCTTGTCGGTGTCACGCGGCGGGGTGGGGATCGACTCGTCGACGGCCTTCATGAGGCCGAGGAGCTTCTCGCCCCACTCCTTGTCGCCCTCGAGCGCCTTCAGCGCGGAGACCTGGACGACCGGCAGGTCGTCGCCCGGGAAGTCGTACTCGGAGAGCAGCTCACGGACCTCGAGCTCGACGAGCTCCAGGATCTCCTCGTCGTCGACCATGTCGGCCTTGTTCAGGGCGACGACGATGTAGGGAACGCCGACCTGGCGGGCCAGGAGCACGTGCTCCTTGGTCTGCGGCATCGGGCCGTCGGTGGCGGCGACCACGAGGATGGCACCGTCCATCTGCGCGGCACCGGTGATCATGTTCTTGATGTAGTCCGCGTGACCCGGGCAGTCGACGTGGGCGTAGTGACGCGCCTCGGTCTGGTACTCGACGTGCGCGATGGAGATGGTGATACCGCGCTGGCGCTCCTCAGGAGCCTTGTCGATCTGGTCGAAGGCCGAGGCCTCGTTCAGGTCCGGGTACGCGTCGTGCAGCACCTTGGTAATGGCGGCCGTGAGGGTCGTCTTACCGTGGTCAATGTGACCGATGGTGCCGATGTTGACGTGCGGCTTAGTCCGCTCGAACTTCGCCTTCGCCACGGGGGTCCTCCTGGAGAGTGGTTCTGTACGCCTTACAGATCGGCGCCAGGTGATCTTTGCTGGAAAGCCGGGTTCCCCGGGGCAACGGGAGTTTTGTTCCTGTTGCCCCAGAGGCTCCGGTGACAAGCCTAAAGCGTGTACTCGGAAGAGTTACTCGCCCTTGGCCTTCGCGATGATCTCCTCGGCGACGTTCCGGGGAACCTCGGCGTAGGAGTCGAACTGCATCGAGTAGCTGGCGCGACCCGAGGTCTTGCTGCGGAGGTCTCCGACGTAGCCGAACATCTCCGAAAGCGGCACGAGGCCCTTGACGATCTTGGCTCCGTGACGGTCCTCCATGGCCTGGATCTGGCCACGGCGGGAGTTGATGTCACCGATGACGTCGCCCATGGACTCCTCCGGCGTGGTGACCTCGACGGCCATCATCGGCTCGAGGAGCACGGGAGAAGCCTTGCGCGCGGCCTCCTTGAAGGCCTGCGAACCGGCGATCTTGAAGGCGAGCTCGGAGGAGTCGACCTCGTGGTAGCCACCGTCGAGAAGCGTGACGCGGACGCCCGTCATCTCGTAGCCGGCCAGGATGCCGAACTGCATGGCCTCCTGCGCACCGGCGTCGACCGAAGGGATGTACTCCTTCGGCACGCGGCCACCGGTGACCTTGTTGACGAACTCGTACGCCGGACCATCGGCGTCCGTGATCGGCTCGATCGCGATCTGCACCTTGGCGAACTGACCGGTACCACCGGTCTGCTTCTTGTGGGTGTAGTCGTGACGCTCGACGGCCTTGCGGATCGTCTCACGGTACGCGACCTGCGGCTTGCCGACGTTGGCCTCGACCTTGAACTCGCGCTTCATACGGTCGACCAGCACCTCGAGGTGCAGCTCGCCCATACCGCCGAGGATGGTCTGGCCCGTCTCCTCGTCCGAGTGGACGTGGAACGAGGGGTCCTCTTCCGCGAGACGCTGGATGGCGACACCCAGCTTCTCCTGGTCGCCCTTGGACTTGGGCTCGATGGCGACCTGGATGACCGGAGCCGGGAAGTCCATGGACTCCAGGATCACGGGCGACTTGTCGTCACACAGCGTCTCACCGGTGGTGGTCTGCTTCAGGCCCATGACGGCGACGATGTCACCGGCGCCCACCGACTCGATCTCCTCACGCTTGTTCGCGTGCATGCGGTAGATCTTGCCGATGCGCTCCTTCTTGCCCTTGACGGAGTTCAGCACCGCGGTGCCGGCCTCCAGGCGGCCCGAGTAAACCCGGACGAAGGTGAGCTTGCCGAGGTGCGGGTCGCTCATGATCTTGAACGCGAGCGCGGCGAGGGGCTCCTCGTCGGACGGCTTGCGCTTCACGACGACCTCGGCGTCACGGACGTCGTGACCCTCGATGGCCTCGATGTCCAGCGGCGACGGGAGGTAGCGCACGACGGCGTCGAGCAGGGGCTGAACGCCCTTGTTCTTGAACGCCGTACCGCAGAACACCGCGGTGATCGTGGGCTCGCCCTTGCCCTTGCCGGAGCCGAGGATGATGCGACGCACAGCGGCGTGCAGCTGCTCCTCGGTGGGCTCGGTGCCCTCGAGGAAGAGCTCCATCATCTCTTCGTCGTTCTCGGCGACCTGCTCGACGAGGGTGGCGCGCCACTCCTCGGCCAGCTCGGTGTGCGTGGCCGGGATGTCGACGACGTCGTACATCTCGCCCTTGGTGGCCTCGGCGGACCACACGAGCGCCTTCATGCGGACGAGGTCGACGACGCCCTTGAAGTCCGCCTCGGCACCGATCGGGAGCTGCATGACGATCGGAACCGCACCGAGGCGGTCCTTGATCATGTCGACGCAGCGCATGAACTCGGCACCGGTACGGTCGAGCTTGTTGACGAAGCAGATGCGCGGGACGCCGTAGCGGTCCGCCTGACGCCAAACGGTCTCGGACTGCGGCTCCACACCGGCGACACCGTCGAACACGGTGACGGCACCGTCGAGGACGCGGAGCGAACGCTCCACCTCGACCGTGAAGTCAACGTGACCCGGGGTGTCGATGATGTTGATGGTGTGGTCGACGTCCTCGAGCGGCCAGTGGCAGGTCGTCGCGGCGGACGTGATCGTGATGCCGCGCTCCTGCTCCTGCTCCATCCAGTCCATCGTGGCAGCGCCGTCGTGGACTTCACCGATCTTGTAAGACACACCGGTGTAGAACAGGATGCGCTCGGTGGTGGTCGTCTTGCCCGCGTCGATGTGGGCCATGATGCCGATGTTGCGCACCTTGGCCAGGTCAAGCGAAGTGGTAGCCATATCGGCTCAGTCTTCTCTCGGTCTCGATGTGGGTTGGGACTACCAGCGGTAGTGCGCGAAGGCCTTGTTGGACTCGGCCATCTTGTGCGTGTCCTCGCGCTTCTTGACAGCAGCGCCAAGACCGTTGGAGGCGTCGAGCAGCTCGTTCATGAGGCGCTCGGTCATGGTCTTCTCGCGACGGGCGCGGGAGTAACCCACGAGCCAGCGGAGGGCCAGGGTCGACTGGCGACCCGGCTTGACCTCGACGGGGACCTGGTAGGTCGCGCCACCGACACGGCGGGACTTGACCTCGAGGGACGGCTTCACGTTCTCCAGCGCGCGCTTCAGCGTGATGACCGGGTCGTTGCCGGTCTTCTCGCGGAGGCCTTCCATGGCGCCGTAGACGATGCGCTCGGCGGTGGAGCGCTTGCCGTTCAGCAGGATCTTGTTGATGAGCGAGGTCACCAGAGGAGATGCGTAGACCGGGTCGATGATGACCGGGCGCTTCGGGGCGGGGCCCTTACGAGGCATTCTTACTTCTCCTTCTTGGCGCCGTAGCGGCTGCGGGCCTGCTTGCGGTTCTTGACAGCCTGGGTGTCAAGCGCACCGCGGATGATCTTGTAACGAACACCCGGCAGGTCCTTCACACGGCCACCACGCACGAGCACGATCGAGTGCTCCTGCAGGTTGTGTCCCTCACCCGGAATGTAAGCGGTGACCTCGATGCCGGAGGTCAGACGCACACGCGCGACCTTACGGAGCGCCGAGTTCGGCTTCTTCGGGGTGGTCGTGAACACACGCGTGCAGACGCCGCGACGCTGGGGCGAAGCCTCGAGCGCGGGGGTCTTTGTCTTCTCGACCTTGTCCTGCCGGCCCTTACGGACCAGCTGCTGGATCGTAGGCACTACTTCTCCGGTTTCTGTGTGCCGTGTAGTGAAGCTAACCTGGAACTTTGCCGACCCACGCGGTCGGGTGTGTCGGATCCGGCGGACCCCCTCCGCGAGGAGGAAGGACGCGTGGATCGCGGTGGCCGTCGACGCTCTCGTGCGGTTGATGGACACGCACGGGAGCCCAGGCACACCCCAGGCACAAGGTCTGAGCGTACCTACCGCATCCACTCCGGTCAAAACATGGGCCTCCCGGCCCCCGCCACCACGAGCGCACAGGTCAGGCGCCGCACGGGCGGGCGGGTCCCGGGCCGGGGTGGCCGCGCGGAACGCGGACCGGCGTGGTAGGGAGGGCGAACTACACTGCCCACCGAATCCCGCGAGTCATTCCAAAACGTACGAGCGCCAGGAGCAGGACATTGGGGACGGTCACGACGGAGCCGGCGACGGCGGAGATCCCGCCCCCTGACGGCGGCCGAACCCCCTCGTCACGGCGGCGCGCCGCGCTCCCGCGGCTGTACGGGCCCCTGCTGGCCTTCCTCGTCACCTCGGGCGCCTTCTGCGCCGCCTGGGTGGCGCGGGGCTCCTTCCCCTTCGGCAACACGGGCCGGGCCATCAACGACCAGGCCAACCAGTACGTGCCCTTCCACCGCGCCCTGTGGGACCTGGTCCACGGCCAGGCCGCCGGCGACCTGCTGTTCACCTGGCGGGGAGGCTTCGGACAGCAGTTCCTGTCCGACTACTACACCTACCTCGGCAATCCGTTCTCCTGGCTCGCCGTCCTGGTCCCGCGCGAGCACGTCGACCTCGCCGTCTTCGTGATCACCCCCGTCACCATGGGCACCGCCGCCGCCGTGATGGCCGTCTACCTCGGCAAGCTGCACCCCGGCCCGTGGTGGCAGCGCGGGGTGCTCGGGGCCACGTACGGGCTGTGCGGGTGGGCGCTGAGCGACGCCTCGTACATCCCCATGTGGCTGTGGGGCCTGGTGGCCCTCCCGCTGCTCGGCATCGCCGTCGAGTGGTGCCTGGAGGGACGCCGCTGGCCGGGGGTGGCACTGCTGGTCGCCCTGGCCTGGTTCGGGAACTTCTACACGGCGATGATGGCCACGATGGCCGCCTGCGTCCTGCTCGGCATCCGCCTGATCACCCTGGACATGACCGGCGCCCAGCGGCTGCGCGCCCTGGGGCGGGCGGCCTCCGCGGCCGCGGTGGGCATCCTCCTGACGCTCCCCCTCCTCCTGCCGTCGTTCCTGTCCAGCGGGGCGGCGCAGCCCACCCGGGCCGGCGCCTTCGACCCCGTCCGGATCGAGGTCTTCCTCTCGGGCATGCTCCCCGCCACCCACCTGTGGGGCGGCCGCCCGCGCCTGTACGTGGCCTCCCTGGGGCTGATCCTGGCGGGCGGCTTCCTGCTCAACACCCGCATCGCGGCGCGCACCCGCCTGGTGTGGGCGGCGGCCACCCTGCTGGTCCTGGTCTCCTTCCAGTTCCCGCCGACGCAGTACGTCTGGCACGGCCTGGCGGTGCCGAACGGCAACCCGTACCGCGAGGCCTTCGTGTTCAGCGGGATGGTCGTCATCCTGGCCTGGCTCGCCCTGGCCAACCGCCCGCGCCCCCTCCACCTCGCCCTGTCCGCGGCCCTTCTGGTGGTGGCCGCCTTCGTGCTCCGCCACACCGACGACTTCGGCGGCTGGACCTGGCCGGCCGTCCTGGGAGGCGGCGCCGCCTCCCTGCTGGCCCTGACCCTGCTGACCCTGGGCGCGAAGCGCCGCGCCCTGGTCCCGCTCGCGGCCGTCCTGATGATCGGCGTGGTCTTCGCCGAATCGACGGTCGCGGCCGCCAACGCCGACGCCCGCCGCTCCCGCGAACGCTGGGCGCACCCGACGGCCACCTCGAACCGTTCGATCACGAACCACTTCGAAGCCGTCCGGAACGTGGACGGCTGGCCCGCCTACCGGACGGACTCGGGCGCGCCGCAGACCTCGTACAACGACGCGCTCGCCCTGCGGGCGGAGGGCCCGCAGTACTACAGCAGCTACCTCCCCGAGGTCACGTACCGGGCCCTGGAGCCCCTCGGCTACGGCTTCAAGAACGACGGCCGGACCTTCTTCGGCGCCGACAACCCGGTGCTCGACGCGATCTTCTCGATCGGCGCCCGGGTCCGTCCCGGGAAGGAGCCGGACAGCTGGACGGCGACGAGGTCCCCCGCCCCGCCCCTGGTGACGCTCCGCACGGCCCCGTACACCTCTCCGAACCCGGCCGGCTCGGTCTACGCCCACCAGGAGACCGTCCTGGGCGCCACCGTCTACGAGGTCCCCCCGGTCACCCGCGGCGGCACCGCCACCACCCAGACGTACGCCGCCAGGTGCACGCCCGGCTCCGAGGCCTACTGGTACTCCCCCGCCCTGTACGGCACCCTGCGCACCGCCGGCTCGGCCCGCCCCCTGGAGGACCGCATGACCGGCGTCGTCCCCCTGGGCCCCGTCCCGGCCTCGGGCACGGTCACCGCGACGGTGGAGACCCGCACCGAGAACGCCGACGCCGGCGCCCACCCGGTCGGCTGCCTGAACCGCGCGGCCCTGGCCTCGGCGGTCGGCCGCCTCACCACCACGGGAGCCACCTCGGTGGAGGTCGGCGGCCACACCCTGGAAGCCACCCTCCCCGCGAACGCCACCGGCACCGCGGTCCTGGCCGTCACGAACGTCCCCGGCTGGCAGTGCTCGGCCCCGGTGCGCGACTTCCACGGCCTGCTGTCCCTCCCGGTCACCCCGGACACCCGCCACCTCTCCTGCACCTTCACCCCGAAGGGCCTCACCCCGGGCCTGGCGGCGGCCACCCTGGCCCTCCTCACCCTCACCTCGGTCACCACGGCCACCCACCTGAGGCGCCGCCGCGAACGGACCTGACGGCCGACGCATCGACGGCCCGGCCCGCCTCCGCAGGCCGGCCGCTCGATCATCGTGCGGTTCCCGCCGCCCGGTCACCCGGCATCGTCATATCCGTCACCGGCAGCCCCGGGGTCCCCGGCCCCGACCACATCCGGCGGGCCGCGGCCGCACACGCTGACCCGCAGGACCGGGGAACGCCGCAGGGCGGCCACCCTTTCGGGTGACCGCCCTGCGGTTGATGCGTGCCGACTCAGCCGTTGTACGGGCCGTAGTCGTAGTCCTCCAGCGGGACAGCCTGGCCGGAGCCGGTGCCGAAGGGCGAGTAGTCGATGTCGTCGTAGCCGACGGCCGAGTACATCGCGGCCTTGGCCTCCTCGGTCGGCTCCACCCGGATGTTGCGGTAGCGGGACAGGCCCGTACCGGCCGGGATGAGCTTACCGATGATGACGTTCTCCTTGAGGCCGATGAGGCTGTCGGACTTGGCGTTGATCGCCGCGTCCGTCAGAACTCGGGTCGTCTCCTGGAAGGAGGCGGCCGACAGCCAGGATTCCGTCGCCAGCGAGGCCTTGGTGATACCCATCAGCTGCGGACGGCCGGAGGCGGGGTGACCGCCCTCGGTGACCACGCGACGGTTCTCGGTCTCGAACTTCGAGCGCTCGACGAGCTCGCCCGGCAGGAGCTCCGCGTCGCCGGACTCGATGATCGTCACGCGGCGCAGCATCTGCCGGATGATGATCTCGATGTGCTTGTCGTGGATCGACACGCCCTGCGAGTTGTAGACCTTCTGGACTTCGCCGACCAGGTGGACCTGGACGGCACGCTGGCCGAGGATGCGCAGCACGTCGTGCGGGTTGGTGGCACCCATGGTGAGCTTCTGGCCCACCTCGACGTGGTCGCCCTCGTGCACGATGACCTTGGCGCGCTTGGAGATCGGGAAGGCCGTCTCCTCGCTGCCGTCGTCGGGCGTGATGACGATCTTCTTCGTCTTCTCGGTCTCCTCGATCCGCACGCGGCCGGCGGCCTCGGAGATCGGGGCGACACCCTTCGGGGTACGGGCCTCGAAGAGCTCGACGACACGCGGCAGACCCTGCGTGATGTCGTCACCGGCCACACCACCGGTGTGGAAGGTACGCATCGTCAGCTGGGTACCGGGCTCACCGATGGACTGGGCGGCGATGATGCCGACCGCCTCGCCGATGTCGACGAGCTTGCCGGTGGCCAGCGAGCGGCCGTAGCAGAAGGCACAGGTGCCGACCGCGGACTCGCAGGTCAGGACCGAGCGGGTCTTGACCTCCTCGACGCCGTTCGCGATGAGGGCGTCGATGAGCACGTCACCGAGGTCCACGTTGGCCGGCGCGATGACCTTGCCGTCGATGACGACGTCCTCGGCCAGCATGCGGGCGTACACGGAGGTCTCGACGTCGTCCGCCTTGCGGAGGACACCGGTCTCGTCCTTGACACCGATCTTGAGCTTGAGGCCGCGCTCGGTGCCGCAGTCCTCCTCGCGGATGATGACGTCCTGCGAGACGTCCACCAGACGACGGGTGAGGTAACCCGAGTCGGCGGTACGCAGGGCGGTGTCCGCCAGACCCTTACGGGCACCGTGCGTGGAGATGAAGTACTCCAGAACGGTGAGGCCCTCACGGAAGGACGCCTTGATCGGACGCGGGATGGTCTCGTTCTTCGCGTTCGACACCAGACCACGCATACCGGCGATCTGTCGCATCTGCATCATGTTTCCTCGGGCACCCGAGTCAACCATCATGAAGATGGGGTTCGTCTTGGGGAAGTTCGCGTTCATCGCCTCGGCGACCTCGTTGGTCGCCTTGGTCCAGATCGCGATGAGCTCCTGCGTGCGCTCGTCCTTGGTGATCAGACCGCGCTCGTACTGCTTCTGGACCTTCTCGTCCTGCGCCTCGTAGCCCGCGACGATGGCCTTCTTGGCCTCGGGCACGACGACGTCGGAGATGGCCACGGTGACGCCCGAACGGGTCGCCCAGTGGAAGCCGGCCGCCTTCAGGTTGTCGAGCGTCGCCGCCACGATGACCTTGGGGTAGCGCTCCGCCAGGTCGTTGACGATCTCGGAGAGCTGCTTCTTGCCCACCGAGTAGTCGACGAACGGGTAGTCCTCGGGCAGCAGCTCGTTGAAGAGCGCGCGGCCCAGGGTGGTCTTCAGACGGAAGCTGTCACCCGGCTGGAACTCCTGCTCGCCCTCCTCGGCGACCGGCGGCACCCAGCCGCGCGGCGGGATGGTGCCCACCGGGAAGCGGATGTCGACGGACGACTGCAGCGCGAGCTCGCCGGCGTCGAACGCCATGATCGCCTCGGCGGTCGAGCCGAACGCGCGGCCCTCGCCCTTGGTGTCACGGAGCTCACCGTCGGTGGTCAGGAAGAACAGACCCAGGACCATGTCCTGCGTCGGCATCGTGACCGGACGGCCGTCGGCCGGCTTGAGGATGTTGTTCGAGGACAGCATCAGGATGCGGGCCTCGGCCTGCGCCTCCGCGGAGAGCGGCAGGTGGACGGCCATCTGGTCGCCGTCGAAGTCCGCGTTGAACGCGGTGCAGACGAGCGGGTGGATCTGGATGGCCTTGCCCTCGACCAGCTGCGGCTCGAAGGCCTGGATGCCGAGGCGGTGCAGCGTGGGCGCACGGTTCAGCAGCACCGGGTGCTCGGCGATGACCTCTTCGAGCACGTCGTACACGACCGTGCGGCCGCGCTCGACCATGCGCTTCGCGCTCTTGATGTTCTGCGCGTGGTTCAGGTCGACCAGGCGCTTCATCACGAACGGCTTGAAGAGCTCCAGCGCCATGGCCTTGGGCAGACCGCACTGGTGCAGCTTCAGCTGCGGACCGACGACGATCACGGAACGCGCGGAGTAGTCCACGCGCTTACCGAGAAGGTTCTGACGGAATCGACCCTGCTTGCCCTTCAGCATGTCGCTGAGGGACTTCAGCGGACGGTTGCCGGGGCCCGTCACCGGGCGACCGCGACGGCCGTTGTCGAAGAGGGCGTCGACCGCCTCCTGGAGCATGCGCTTCTCGTTGTTCACGATGATCTCGGGGGCACCGAGGTCGAGAAGGCGCTTCAGGCGGTTGTTGCGGTTGATCACGCGGCGGTACAGGTCGTTCAGGTCGGAGGTCGCGAAGCGGCCACCGTCCAGCTGCACCATCGGACGCAGGTCCGGCGGGATGACCGGGACGCAGTCCAGAACCATGCCCTTGGGGCTGTTGCTGGTCTGCAGGAACGCCGAGACGACCTTGAGGCGCTTGAGCGCGCGGGTCTTCTTCTGGCCCTTGCCGGTACGGATGATCTCGCGGAGGCGCTCGGCCTCCTCCTCCAGGTCGAAGGACTCCAGGCGCTTCTGCAGCGCCGCGGCACCCATCGAACCGTCGAAGTACGTACCGAAGCGGTCGCGCAGCTCGCGGTAGAGCAGCTCGTCGCCCTCGAGGTCCTGGACCTTGAGGTTCTTGAAGCGGTTCCACACCTCGTCGAGGCGGTCGATCTCGCGCTGGGCGCGGTCGCGGAGCTGCTTCATCTCACGCTCGGCGCCTTCGCGCACCTTGCGGCGCACGTCGGCCTTGGCGCCCTCGGCCTCGAGCTCGCCCAGGTCGCTCTCGAGCTTCTTGGCGCGGCCTTCGAGGTCCGCGTCACGGCGGTTCTCGATCTGCTGGCGCTCGACGGAGACGTGGGCCTCCAGCGACGGCAGGTCGCGCTGACGGCGCTCGTCATCGACGAACGTGATCATGTACGCGGCGAAGTAGATGACCTTCTCGAGGTCCTTCGGCGCGAGGTCCAGCAGGTAGCCAAGGCGCGACGGGACGCCCTTGAAGTACCAGATGTGGGTGACGGGAGCGGCGAGCTCGATGTGGCCCATCCGCTCACGACGCACCTTGGCGCGCGTGACCTCGACGCCACAGCGCTCACAGATGATGCCCTTGAAGCGGACACGCTTGTACTTGCCGCAGTAGCACTCCCAGTCCCGGGTGGGGCCGAAGATCTTCTCGCAGAAGAGTCCGTCCTTCTCGGGCTTGAGGGTGCGGTAGTTGATGGTCTCCGGCTTCTTGACCTCGCCGTGCGACCAGGTTCGGATGTCGTCCGCGGTGGCAAGGCCGATCCGCAGCTCGTCGAAGAAGTTGACGTCGAGCACTGTGCGTCAATCCCTCTTTCGGGGTCGAGTCTCAATCATGGTCTGAACGGTCCCGGGGGCGGCCGAGGGGATCACGCGGATCCCCCCGGCCAGGCCCGTCAGACCTCTTCGACGCTGCTCGGCTCGCGCCGGGACAGGTCGATACCGAGCTCCTCCGCCGCGCGGAAGACGTCCTCGTCGGTGTCGCGCATCTCGATGGACATGCCGTCCGAGGACAGCACCTCCACGTTGAGGCAGAGCGACTGCATTTCCTTGATGAGCACCTTGAAGGACTCGGGAATGCCCGGCTCAGGGATGTTCTCGCCCTTGACGATGGCCTCGTAGACCTTCACGCGGCCGGTCACGTCGTCGGACTTGATCGTCAGGAGTTCCTGGAGTGCGTACGCGGCACCGTAAGCCTCAAGCGCCCACACCTCCATCTCACCGAATCGCTGACCACCGAACTGCGCCTTACCACCCAGCGGCTGCTGCGTGATCATCGAGTACGGACCGGTCGAACGGGCGTGGAGCTTGTCGTCGACCAGGTGGTGCAGCTTGAGGATGTACATGTACCCGACCGAGATCGGGTCCGGGAACGGCTCGCCGGAGCGGCCGTCGAACAGGCGCGCCTTACCGGTCGGGAGCACCATGCGCTCGCCGTCGCGGTTCGGGATGGTGTGCTGGAGCAGACCGGCCAGCTCGTCCTCGCGGGCGCCGTCGAACACCGGGGTGGCGACGTTGGTGCCGGGGGCGACCTGGTCGGCGCCGATCGCCTGCAGGCGCTGCGCCCACTCGTCCGCGAGGCCGGAGACGTCCCAGCCGCGGCTGGCGAGCCAGCCGAGGTGGATCTCCAGGACCTGTCCCGGGTTCATTCGGGACGGGACACCCAGCGGGTTCAGGATGATGTCGACCGGAGTTCCGTCCTCGAGGAACGGCATGTCCTCGATCGGAAGGATCTTCGAGATAACACCCTTGTTGCCGTGGCGGCCGGCGAGCTTGTCACCGTCGGTGATCTTGCGCTTCTGGGCGACGTAGACGCGGACCAGCTGGTTCACGCCCGGAGGAAGCTCGTCGCCCTCCTCGCGGTCGAAGACGCGGACACCGATGACCTTGCCGATCTCACCGTGAGGGACCTTGAGCGAGGTGTCACGCACCTCACGGGCCTTCTCACCGAAGATCGCGCGGAGCAGGCGCTCCTCGGGGGTCAGCTCGGTCTCACCCTTGGGCGTGACCTTGCCGACGAGGATGTCGCCGGCGACGACGTCCGCACCGATGCGGATGATGCCGCGCTCGTCGAGGTCGGCGAGGACCTCCTCGGAGACGTTCGGGATGTCCCGGGTGATCTCCTCGGGGCCCAGCTTGGTGTCACGGGCGTCGACCTCGTGCTCCTCGATGTGGATCGAGGAGAGGACGTCGTCCTGCACGAGGCGCTGCGACAGGATGATCGCGTCCTCGTAGTTGTGGCCTTCCCACGGCATGAACGCGACGAGCAGGTTCTTGCCGAGGGCCATCTCGCCCTCTTCGGTGGCCGGGCCGTCGGCGAGGACCTGGGCCTCGACGATCCGGTCACCCTCGTTGACGATCACCTTCTGGTTGACCGAGGTGCCCTGGTTCGAGCGGGAGAACTTGGCGACGCGGTACGTGGTGTACGTGCCGTCGTCGTTGGCGACGGTGATGTAGTCGGCCGAGACCTCCTGGACGACACCGTCCTTCTCCGCCTTGATCGAGTCGCCGGCGTCGACCGCGCAGCGGTACTCCATGCCGGTGCCGACGAGCGGGGCCTCCGCCTTGATGAGCGGAACGGCCTGGCGCATCATGTTCGCGCCCATGAGGGCACGGTTGGCGTCGTCGTGCTCCAGGAAGGGGATCATCGCGGTGGCGACGGACACCATCTGGCGCGGCGAGACGTCCATGTAGTCCACGTCGGACGGCTCGACGTAGTCGACCTCGCCGCCACGCTTGCGGACCAGGACGCGGTTCTCGGTGAAGCGCAGCTCGTCGTCCAGGCGGGCGTTCGCCTGGGCGATGACGAAGCGGTCTTCCTCGTCGGCGGTGACGTAGTCGACCTCGTCGGTCACGGCGCCGTCGACGACCTTGCGGTACGGGGTCTCGATGAAACCGAACGCGTTGACGCGGCCGTAGGACGCGAGCGAGCCGATCAGACCGATGTTCGGGCCTTCGGGGGTCTCGATCGGGCACATGCGGCCGTAGTGCGACGGGTGCACGTCACGGACCTCGAAGCCGGCCCGCTCACGGGAGAGACCGCCGGGACCCAGCGCCGAGAGACGACGCTTGTGCGTCAGACCCGACAGCGGGTTGTTCTGGTCCATGAACTGCGACAGCTGGCTGGTGCCGAAGAACTCCTTGATGGAGGCGACGACCGGCCGGATGTTGATCAGGGTCTGCGGCGTGATCGCCTCGACGTCCTGGGTGGTCATGCGCTCGCGCACGACGCGCTCCATACGGGCCAGACCCGTGCGGACCTGGTTCTGGATGAGCTCGCCGACGTTGCGCAGACGACGGTTGCCGAAGTGGTCGATGTCGTCGGTCTCGACGACGATCGAACGGCCCGACTCACCGATCGTCTCGGTCTCGCCCGCGTGGAGCTTCACGAGGTACTTGATCGTGGCGATGATGTCGTCGGTGGTGAGCACACCGGCGTCGAGCGGCTCGTCGGCGCCGAGCTTCTTGTTCACCTTGTAGCGGCCGACCTTCGCGAGGTCGTAGCGCTTCGGGTTGAAGTAGAGGTTCTCGAGCAGCGTCTGAGCGGCCTCGCGGGTCGGCGGCTCACCCGGGCGGAGCTTGCGGTAGATGTCGAGCAGCGCGTCGTCCTGGCCCTGGGTGTGGTCCTTCTCCAGGGTGGCGCGCATGGACTCGTACTCGCCGAACTCCTCGAGGATCTGCTCGGTGGTCCAGCCGAGAGCCTTCAGGAGGACGGTGACGGACTGCTTGCGCTTGCGGTCGATGCGGACGCCGACCATGTCGCGCTTGTCGACCTCCATCTCCAGCCAGGCACCCCGGGACGGGATGATCTTGGCGGAGAAGATGTCCTTGTCGGAGGTCTTGTCGATGGAGGAATCGAAGTAGACACCCGGGGAACGGACGAGCTGCGACACGACGACGCGCTCGGTGCCGTTGATGACGAAGGTGCCCTTGTTGGTCATGAGCGGGAAGTCGCCCATGAAGACCGTCTGAGACTTGATCTCACCGGTCTCGTTGTTCGTGAACTCGGCGGTGACGAAGAGCGGCGCCGCGTACGTGAAGTCGCGCTCCTTGCACTCGTCGACAGAGTTCTTCGCCGGCTCGAACCGGTGGTCGCGGAACGTCAGCGACATCGACCCGGAGAAGTCCTCGATCGGCGAGATCTCCTCGAAGATCTCTTCCAGACCGGACTTGGTGGGGACGTCCTGTCCACTCTCAAGCGCCGACTCGACGCGGGACTTCCAGGCGGCGTTGCCGAGCAGCCAGTCAAAGCTCTCGGTCTGCAGCGCCAGGAGGTTCGGAACCTCGAGGGGCTCCTTGATCTTTGCAAAGGAGATGCGCAGCGGGGCGGTGCTGGCACCGTTGTTCGTATTGGTCGAGGCGTTGCGCGAGGCGGCCAAGAGGGGGTCCTTCCGAGGGCTCGGACTCACTACGCGCGTACCGGTCCCAGCCGACACAGAAGACAAGGTGCTTCCGATCTGGCTAAAAGGCCAGTTCAGAGGCGGTCAGTCAGATGTGCTCTAGCGTGGGCATGCCCCTGGCGACGGGCAGGGGGCAGCTAACAGGCAGCGCAAAGGGTCAGTGTAGCCACTCGGCTCACTGATGTCCAGACCAGGTTTCCGGAGACCGGCAACAGGCCCTTCCCTACTCGTTCAACCAACACGCCGCGTCCCTGCGTACACAGAGCGCGTATGAGTACTGCCCTCTTCGTGGTCGATCCATGCCTCGGATCTCGGATCGAGCCGCCGACCTCACGACGGGACTGAGAATTGCGCGCCGTCGGCCGTTCGTCAAGGCCCCGTGCTCCGAGCGGATCACCTCCGGACCCCGCTTCGGGACAACGAAGATCACCCTACTCCCCAACGAGACCAGGGCAAGTCAGGCACTGCGGATACGCCAAAGGGCGACCACCCTTACGGGTGATCGCCCTTTGCAGAGGCCGTCAGACGGCCTC
The DNA here is from genome assembly GCF_055575675.1 of Streptomyces sp. NPDC034043. Taxonomy (NCBI): domain Bacteria; kingdom Bacillati; phylum Actinomycetota; class Actinomycetes; order Kitasatosporales; family Streptomycetaceae; genus Streptomyces; species Streptomyces sp. NPDC034043. Next base: position 36,071 of record NZ_JBVISF010000004.1, on the reverse strand, counting down.
AGAGGTGTTACTTGACCTCGACGCCCGCACCGGCGGCCTTGAGGGCCTCGGCGGCCTTGTCAGCGGCCTCCTTGTTGACCTTCTCGAGAACCGGCTTCGGGGTGCCGTCGACGAGGTCCTTGGCCTCCTTCAGACCCAGGGAGGTCAGCTCGCGCACGACCTTGATGACCTGGATCTTCTTGTCGCCGGCGCCGGTGAGGATGACGTCGAACTCGTCCTTCTCCTCGACCTCGGCAACGGCACCGGCGCCCGGGGCACCCGGGGCGGCAACGGCGACGGCCGCGGCGGCGGTGACGTCGAACTTCTCCTCGAAGGCCTTCACGAACTCGGAGAGCTCGATGAGGGTCATCTCCTCGAACTGGGCGAGGAGGTCGTCCTGAGAGAGCTTCGCCATGATGGGCGATCCTTCCACTAATTCGGCAGGTGCCGGATGTATAGAGAGGCGGGCGTAACGGCCCGCTACGACCCACGCACTAGGCGGCGTGGATCAGTGCGCGAGCCGAATTACTCGGCACCGCCCTGCTCGGCGAGCTTGACGCGAAGCGCTTCCGCGGTGCGGACGAACTTCGACGGCAGCGCCTGGAAGAGCGAGGCAGCCTGGGACTGCTTGCCCTTGAACGCGCCGGCCAGCTTGCTGAGCAGAACCTCGCGGGACTCGAGGTCCGCGAGCTGCTTGATCTCATCGGCGGTCAGCGCCTTGCCGTCAAGGACACCGCCCTTGATGATGAGATTCGGGTTCTCCTTGGCGAAGTCACGAAGACCCTTGGCCGACTCCACCGGGTCACCGGTGATGAAGGCGGCACCCGTCGGACCAGTGAACTGGTCGTCGAGCGAGGTGATCCCGGCGTTGTTAGCCGCAATCTTGGTCAGCGTGTTCTTCACCACGGCGTACTGGGCGTTCTCACCGAGCGAACGACGCAGCGTCTTGAGCTGCGCGACGGTGAGACCCCGGTACTCGGTCAGCACAACGGCGTTCGAGCTGCGGAACTTGTCCTCAAGCTCGGCTACGTCGGCAGCCTTGTCGGGCCTTGCCATAGAGCGTCGGCCTCCTTCCGGGTGATGAGGACCGCTCAGAAGGGCCGTACATACAAAACGCCCCGGCGCAGGCGCCAGGGCGTAGCTCGACCGGAAGAAATCCGGGAACATTCCACAGTCACCTGCGCGGGTCGTCCGCAGTAGCGGATCCTTCGGCCACCGCACCCTCCGGGCACGGCAACGACCAGCGGTCTTTGGCTTCTGGTGAAGCGTACGCGAATCATCCGTTGCAGAGCAAATCCGCCCGTACGGCGGATCCGCTCCACACGTTCTGCCTGGTCAGCCCTGGTCGGTCCCGGAGCCGGTGCCCGAGCCCTTCATCATTTCGGCGAGGTCCACGACCTGGTCGGCCGACGGGGCGGTGATGTCGACCGGCTTGTTGTAGTCCACGAACGTGATCGTGATGTCCATCGGGCCGCTGGTGCCCTCACCGCGGGTGCGGACCCGCTTGGTGTGGTCGCTCTCGTCGATCCACATGTCCACGTCCAGGCTCTTGATGCCCTCGTCCTCCAGCTTCCGGACGGACTTCTCCCGGCGCTCCTTGGCCTCGGGCGTCTCGGAGGCGAGCGAGGCCCGCATCTGCTCCGTGGTGACGGTCCCGCGGACGTGCTTGGTCTTCACGCCGTCGACGGTCTCGTCGCCCACGGTCTTGAGGTCCTTGGCCGCCAGCAGCTGGTCGGCCCGGTCCCCCGGGTTCTCGCCGGAACTGTTCACCCCGCCGCCCGCGCTCTCCAGCTTCTTCGCGGTCGCCGGGTCCATGGCCTTCATGTCGAACTTCAGGTACTTGCCCTCGGAGCCGAGGAACATGGCCCCGTCGACGAGCCGGAGGTCCACCGACCCGGCCTGGGCGCCCTGCGTGGCCATCTTCATCGACATGGCCACGGACGGCTTGATCCGCATGGACACCTCGCCTGAGAGCTGCTGCCCGGCGGTGGTCCCGGACATGGTGTAGCGGAGGGAGGTGATCTCCTCGGACTTCTTCTTGGCCTTCTGCAGGTACGCGGCCGGGGTCGCGTCCGCGGCGCCCTGGGCCGCCGGCGCGGACGGGGAGGCCTGTGCGGCCGGCGTGGCCGCCGCCTTGCCGCCGTCCGCCTTCTTACCCTCCTCGCAGGCCGTGGTGGCCCCGCCCACGAGCAGTACGGCGGCCAGCGCGGCTCCTGCGGTCTTCTTGCGGTACGTCAGCATGGAGTCCCCACCCCTGGTGTGATCGATAACCGTATGACCATACGGCCTGTATGCCGCGGACGCTCCTGGATAAGGGGCGTCCGACCGGCACCGCCCCCGGGGCAGAAAAAACGGGCCCTCCGCTCCCCGGAGGGAGCGGAGGGCCCGTTCAGCCACTCAGGCGAGCCGTGAGGCTCAGACAGCAGCCGGGTCTTCCTCGACGAGGAGGTTCCGGGTGCGGTTGGAGTCCAGCATGATGCCGGGGCCCATCGTGGTGCTGAGGGCGGCCTTCTTGATGTAGCGGCCCTTGGCGGCGGACGGCTTCAGACGGATGATCTCGTCCAGAGCGGCGCCGTAGTTCTCGACCAGCTGCTCATCGGTGAAGGAGACCTTGCCGATGATGAAGTGCAGGTTCGAGTGCTTGTCGACGCGGAACTCGATCTTGCCACCCTTGATGTCGGTGACAGCCTTGGCGACGTCCATGGTGACGGTGCCGGTCTTCGGGTTCGGCATGAGACCACGCGGACCGAGCACGCGGCCGAGGCGGCCGACCTTGCCCATGAGGTCCGGGGTCGCCACGACGGCGTCGAACTCGTTGAGGCGGTTGCCCTTGGCGATCTCGTTGATCAGCTCGTCGTCGCCGACGATGTCGGCGCCGGCGGCTTCCGCGGCCGCAGCACGGTCACCGGTCGCGAAGACCAGGACCCGGGCGGTCTTACCGGTGCCGTGCGGGAGGTTCACGGTGCCGCGGACCATCTGGTCGGCCTTGCGCGGGTCGACACCCAGGCGGAAGGCAACCTCAACGGTGGCGTCGAACTTGGTGGTGCTGGTGTCCTTGGCGAGACGGACGGCCTCGAGGGGAGCGTAGAGCTTCTCCCGGTCGACCTTGGCGTCCGCAGCGCGGAGAGTCTTGCTGCGCTTCACTTCTGCTCCTGTGTAAGTGCTTCAGGCATGGAGTCGTGGTACGGGCCAGCGCTTGGCCCTACCACTGGGGAACTGCGAGGGGCTGGATCAGCCCTCGACCGTGATACCCATCGAACGGGCGGTGCCGGCGATGATCTTCTCGGCGGCGTCGATGTCGTTCGCGTTGAGGTCGGGCATCTTGATCGTGGCGATCTCACGGACCTGGTCACGCGTGAGCTTCGCGACCTTGGTCTTGTGCGGCTCGCCGGAGCCCTTCTCGATGCCGGCGCTCTTCAGGATGAGGCGCGCGGCCGGCGGGGTCTTGGTGATGAAGGTGAAGGAACGGTCCTCGTAGACCGTGATCTCCACCGGCACGACCATGCCACGCTGCGACTCGGTCGCGGCGTTGTAGGCCTTGCAGAACTCCATGATGTTGACGCCGTGCTGACCGAGCGCGGGGCCGACCGGCGGAGCCGGGTTGGCCGCACCGGCCTTGATCTGGAGCTTGATAAGCCCCGTGACCTTCTTCTTCTTGGGAGGCATTGCTCTCTCCGGGTCCTAGTGAGAGTTTTCAGCCGTCCTTCCGGTCATCCGGATGGAGGCATACCGCACCACGATAACGGGTATCAGTGCGGGGCTAAAAACCGAGCAGGTCAGACCGCCCTTCACGGGCTGGTCTGACCTGTTTCGGAAGCGTTGAATCCGGAAGATCAGTTCTTCTGGATCTGGTCGAAGCTCAGCTCGACCGGGGTCTCGCGGCCGAAGATCTCGACGAGGCCCTTGACCTTCTTCGAGTCCGGGTTGATCTCGTTGATCGTCGCCTGCAGCGTGGCGAACGGGCCGTCGGTGACGGTGACCGAGTCGCCGACCTCGAAGTCCAGGACCTCGATGGTGCGCTTGACGGCGGGCGCGGGCAGGCCGGCCTCTTCGGCAGCCTGCTTGGCGGCCTTCTCCTGCGCCTCGGGGGCGAGCATCTTGACGATCTCGTCGAGGGTCAGCGGGTACGGGTCGTACGCGTTGCCGACGAAGCCCGTGACACCCGGGGTGTTGCGGACGACGCCCCAGGACTCGTTCGTCAGATCCATGCGGACGAGAACGTAACCGGGCAGCTTGTTCTGCCGGACGTTCTTGCGCTCGCCGTTCTTGATCTGGACGATCTCTTCCTCGGGCACCTCGGCCTGGTAGATGAACTCCTCGACGTTCAGCGAGACGGCGCGCTGCTCGAGGTTCGCCTTCACGCGCTTCTCGTAGCCCGCGTAGGTGTGGATCACGTACCACTCGCCGGGGAGCAGGCGCAGCTCCTCGCGGAGGGCCTGGATGGGGTCGACGGGCTCGGCCGGAGCGGCTTCCTCGGCGTCCTCGACCTCGGTCTCGGTCTCGGCCTCGATGTCGCCCTCGTCCTCGGCGTCTTCGTCGGTCTCGGCGTCTTCGTCGGTCCCGTCGGTGTCGGCTTCGGCGTCGACCTCGTCCTCGACGTGCAGCGCGGCTTCCTCGGCGGCGATGCCGGCCTCGGCATCGGCGAGCTCGACCTCGTCGGGGTCCACAGCGTCCGCCGCCTCGACGATGTCGAGCTCGTCCTCGACGGACTCGACGGAGTCGTGGCTCACGTTCAGGTTCGGGTCAGACACGGTGGCTGCTTCTTCCTGGATACAAAAGGTGGTCGAACATGCGAAAACGGGCGGCACCCATCAAGGCGCCGCCCTCCGCGGGGATCAGCCGAAGACGAACTTGATGGCTTCCTGGAACCCATAGTCAATCACGGTCACCAGACCGATCATGATGACGACGAAGACAATCACCACGGTGGTGTACGTCGAGAGCTGGTTACGGGTGGGCCAGACGACCTTGCGGAGTTCCGCGACGATCTGGCGGTAGAACAGCGCGAGGCGCCCGAGGGGGCCCTTCTTTCCGCGCTTGCCGCCCTTGCGGGCCTTCTTCTCGCGAGAGTCGCTGTCGGCGTCAGGCATGTCGATGGAGCCCAGGGCGTCCGTCACGTCTCTCACCTGAATCCGGGTCGTGGCCGTTGCCGCGCCCGGTTGCGCCGCACGGCGTTGCATCGAAGTACGTACCTGCGCACACATCCGAGAAGGAGTGTGAAGCAGGGCCGGAGGGACTCGAACCCCCAACCGCTGGTTTTGGAGACCAGTGCTCTACCAATTGAGCTACGACCCTTTGTTGCGTGCCCCAACCTACCGCATCCGGGCGAGTGCACGGAGTGCTCACGCTCTGGGGCGGCTGTTGAGGACCAACGACAGGTGAGTGTACGTGGTCCGGGCCCTGACGTCGAACAGAAGACATCCGGATCTGCTCCGTCCGGTGACTGAAACGGTGTGCCGCCCCTCTCGCACGTCTGGGACGATTGGCCCCATGACCTCTGCAACGCCTTCCTCCGAGCGCCGGGTGTCTGCCCGCATCGGCGCCATTTCCGAGTCCGCCACCCTCGCCGTCGACGCCAAGGCCAAGGCCCTCAAGGCCGCCGGCCGCCCGGTGATCGGCTTCGGCGCGGGCGAGCCCGACTTCCCGACGCCGGACTACATCGTCGAGGCGGCGGTCGAGGCCTGCCGCGACCCGAAGTTCCACCGCTACACCCCGGCCGGCGGCCTGCCCGAGCTGAAGAAGGCCATCGCCGCCAAGACGCTGCGCGACTCCGGCTACGAGGTCGACGCCTCCCAGGTCCTGGTGACCAACGGCGGCAAGCAGGCCATCTACGAGGCCTTCGCCGCGATCCTCGACCCGGGCGACGAGGTCATCGTCCCCGCCCCGTACTGGACCACCTACCCGGAGTCGATCCGCCTCGCCGGCGGTGTCCCGGTCGAGGTCGTCGCCGACGAGACCACCGGCTACCGCGTCTCCGTCGAGCAGCTCGAGGCCGCGCGCACCGAGCGCACCAAGGTCGTCCTGTTCGTCTCCCCCTCCAACCCGACCGGGGCGGTCTACAGCGAGGAGGACGCCCGCGCGATCGGCGAGTGGGCCGCCGAGCACGGCCTGTGGGTGCTGACCGACGAGATCTACGAGCACCTCGTGTACGGCGACGCGAAGTTCACCTCGCTGCCCGTGCTCGTGCCGGCCCTGCGCGACAAGTGCATCATCGTCAACGGCGTCGCCAAGACGTACGCCATGACCGGCTGGCGCGTGGGCTGGGTGATCGCCCCGCAGGACGTCGTCAAGGCCGCGACCAACCTCCAGTCGCACGCCACCTCCAACGTCTCCAACGTGGCCCAGGTCGCCGCGCTGGCCGCCGTCTCGGGCAACCTGGACGCCGTCGCCGAGATGCGCAAGGCCTTCGACCGCCGCCGCCAGACGATGGTGAGGATGCTCAACGAGATCGACGGCGTCTTCTGCCCGACCCCCGAGGGCGCGTTCTACGCGTACCCGTCGGTCAAGGAGCTGCTCGGCAAGGAGATCCGCGGCAAGCGCCCGCAGACCTCCGTCGAGCTCGCCGCGCTGATCCTCGACGAGGCCGAGGTCGCGGTCGTCCCGGGCGAGGCCTTCGGCACCCCCGGCTACCTGCGCCTGTCGTACGCCCTGGGCGACGAGGACCTGGTCGAGGGCGTCTCCCGCGTCCAGAAGCTCCTCGCGGAGGCCAAGGCCTAGGCCGGCGGCGCTCCCGCGGCCAAGTCCCGAGCGGCGGCTCCCCCGGCACGGGGAGCCGCCGCTCGGGCGTTTCCGCGGCACCCGGGCCCGTTCTGCCGTTCGGGCAAGCCCCCGAAAGGCAAAACCCCCTCCCGCCAGGCGCCGCGGTACGGCAGGATCACCGGATGGAGCACGTACGCGATCTCACGCTTCTGCCGAAGGCCCACCTCCACCTGCACTTCACGGGCTCGATGCGCCCGTCGACCCTGCTGGAGCTCGCCGACAAGTACGGCGTCCGCCTTCCCGACGCCCTGACCGCCGGGGAGCCGCCCAAGCTGCGGGCCACCGACGAACGCGGCTGGTTCCGCTTCCAGCGGCTCTACGACGCCGCCCGAAGCTGCCTGCGCGAGCCCGAGGACATCCAGCGGCTGGTCCGCGAAGCGGCCGAGGAGGACGTACGGGACGGCAGCGGCTGGCTGGAGATCCAGGTCGACCCCACCTCCTACGCGCCCCTCCTCGGCGGGATGATCCCGGCCGTCGAGATCATCCTCGACGCCGTCGACCGCGCCTCCCGCGAGACCGGTCTCGGCATGCGGGTCCTGATCGCCGCCAACCGCATGAAGCACCCCCTCGACGCCCGCACCCTCGCCCGCCTGGCCGTCCGCTACGCCGACCGCGGCATCGTCGGCTTCGGGCTCTCCAACGACGAGCGCCGCGGCATGGCCCGCGACTTCGACCGGGCCTTCGCCATCGCCCGCGACGGCGGCCTGCTCGCGGCCCCGCACGGCGGCGAGCTGACCGGCCCGGCCTCCGTCCGCGACTGCCTCGACGACCTGCACGCCTCCCGCATCGGGCACGGCGTACGCGCCGCCGAGGACCCCCGGCTGCTGAAGCGGCTCGCCGACCGGCAGGTCACCTGCGAGGTCTGCCCCGCCTCCAACGTGGCGCTCGGGGTCTACGAACGGCCCGAGGACGTGCCGCTGCGCACCCTCTTCGAGGCCGGGGTGCCGATGGCGCTGGGCGCGGACGACCCGCTGCTCTTCGGGTCCCGGCTCGCGGCCCAGTACGAGATCGCCCGCCGCCACCACGCCTTCACGGACGCGGAGCTCGCCGAGCTGGCCCGCCAGTCGGTGCGCGGGTCGGCAGCGCCGGAGGAGGTCAAGAACAAGCTGCTGGACGGGATCGGGCACTGGCTCAACGGGTGAGCCGCAGGTCCCCTTCGTGACAGTCGGCCCGGACCCGGTGGCCGTCGGGGAAGCCGATCTCCAGGTGGGTGCGCCCCTGTTCGGGCAGCGCGAACTCGGCGACCGATTCGACGGTCTGGCCGAGGTGGCGCAGGAAGGGGTGCTCGCCGAGGTCCTCACCGACCTCGACGCGGCCCCATTCGCCCAGGTCGTACGGCTCGTGGGGCTCCGCGCACTCGACGATGAGGCACTGGTCCGACCCGGTGGTGATGCGGGTGCATTCGCCGGCGCTGTCGATCAGCCAGACGTCGAGCGGAGCCTCGGAGCGCTCGCCCTCGCAGATGTGCCAGGACGCGACGACCCGGCGGATCTCGCGCCCCACCAGTCGTGTGGGGTCCGTGCCGGCCCCGTGCTGGGGGCAGTGCATGTCAGATGCTGACGCCGACCGTCACCGGCTCGTTGACGAGGGTGACGCCGAAGGCCGCGTGGACGCCCGCGACGACCTCCCGGGCGAGGGTCAGCAGGTCCTCGGTGGTGGCCCCGCCCCGGTTGGTGAGGGCGAGGGTGTGCTTGGTGGAGATGCGGGCGGGGCCGCTGCCGTAGCCCTTGGTGAAGCCGGCCTTGTCGATCAGCCAGGCCGCGCTGGTCTTCGTACGGCCCTCGCCGGCCGGGTAGGCGGGCGGGGCGGTGTCGGCGCCGAGGCGGTCCTGGACGCGGGCCAGGAAGGCGGCGTAGGCCTCGTCGGTCAGGATCGGGTTGTGGAAGAAGGAGCCGGCGGACCAGGTGTCGTGGTCGGCGGGGTCCAGGACCATGCCCTTGCCCGCGCGCAGGCGCAGGACGGTCTCGCGGGCGCGGGCGGCCGGGACGCGGTCGCCGGCCTCGACGCCGAGGGCGCGGGCCGTCTCGGGGTACTTGATCGGCGCGGAGAGGCCGCCCGCGTCCTCCAGGGCGAACCGCACCCGCAGCACGACGTAGCGGTCGGGCTGGTCCTTGAAGGTGCTGTTGCGGTACCGGAAGGCGCACTCGGCGGCGCTCAGGGTGACGGTCTCACCGGTGGTGCGGTCGTAGGCGACGACCTCGGTGATGGTGTCGCAGACCTCCTGGCCGTACGCCCCGACGTTCTGGATCGGGGTGGCACCGGCCGAGCCGGGGATACCGGCGAGGCACTCGATGCCGGCGAGCCCGGCCTCGACGGTGCGGGCGACGGCGTCGCTCCAGTTCTCGCCGGCCGCCAGTTCGAGGGTGCTGCCTTGGAGGGTGAAGCCGGTGGTGGCGATGCGCAGGGCCGTTCCGGCGAAGCCCTGGTCACCGATGACCAGGTTGCTGCCGCCGCCGATGACCAGGAGCGGCGTGCCGCTCTCGTCCGCGGCACGGACGGTTTCGATCACCTCGGCGTCGGTGGTCGCGGTGACCAGCCGGGCCGCGGGGCCGCCGAGGCGGAAGGTGGTCAGCGGGGCGAGGGGGGCGTCGTGGAGTTCCTGCACGTGGACAAGAGTACGGTCCGTCCCCCTCGCGTTCCGGCGGGGCACTCAGTGGCCCTGCTCCCGCTCCGCCAGACGGCGCTCGGCCTCGGCCCAGCTGACGGGCAGCTGCGAGGCGGGGACGGTCCAGAAGGTGAAGGCCGATTCCTTCATGTACGCGCTGGCCGCGCGGGAACTGGAGCGGTGCGGCTCGCTGCCGGCGAAGCGGTACAGCGCGGCCCGGTCCTCCCAGGCGGAGAGGGTGAGGAAGGTCCGGCCGAGGACGCGGGCACGGAGGGCCACGCCGTGGGCGCCGGGGGCCTCGCGGATCTGGCGGACGATGCCGGGCGACTTGAGGAAGAACCTGAGGGCGCCGGAAAGGGTGGCGGTCTCGAACCGGGAGGCCATGACGTAGACCTCGGCGTCGGGGGCCGCCTGGGTGGGCGTGGACCAGGGGATGTCGGGCATGACGGGGTCTCCTTCGCGCGGATCAGCCGGCCCGCACGGGGGCCGGGGCGGTGACGGTGACGGATTCCGGGCCGGCGGCGGGGGCCTTCGCGCGGCGCGGCAGCAGCAGGGCGAGCACGGCGGCCAGGGCCACCGCGGTGGCGCCGGTCCACAGGGCGGGGACGGTGCCGTCGGTGAAGGCCTGCGGGGTCTCGTAACCGCCCCGGGCGGCGAAGACGGAGGCCAGGACCGCCACCCCGAGGGCGCCGCCGACCTCGCGCAGGGCGCTGTTGGCGCCGGAGGCCCGGCCCTGGTCGGCGGGGGCGACGGTGGACATGAGCACGTGGCCGGCGGGGGCGAAGTACAGCGCCATGCCGATGCCGCTCAGGACCAGCGCCGGGAGCTGGGCGGCGTACGAGACGTCCGTGCTCAGGATCACCGCGAACCAGCCGAGACCGAGCGCCTGCAGGGCCAGCCCGGTCACGACGACGGGCCGGCCGCCGATCCGGTCGGACAGCATCCCCGCGATCGGCGCGACGACGACCGCCATCCCGGTCCAGGGGAGCATGCGCAGGCCGGCCTGGGTGGGCGAGTGGCCGGCGACGCCTTGGAGGAACTGGCTGAGCAGGAAGATCGACCCGAACATGCCCAGGTACATCAGCAGGCCCGCGAAGTTGATCCCGAAGAAGCCGCGGTCGCGGAAGAGCCGCATGGGGAGCATCGGGTCCGCGCTCCGGAAGCCGTGCCCGACGAAGCCCGCGACGAGGACGCCGCCCGCGAGCAGGGCGGACAGGACGGGGACGCCGGTCCAGCCGTGGGCGTTGGCGTTGACCAGGCCGTAGACGATGCCGAAGAGACCGCCGCTGATCAGGAGGGTGCCCGGGAAGTCGAGGCGGGCGTGCGCGACGGAGGACTCGGCGAGGCGCAGCCGGGCGAGCGGGATCAGGGCGAGGCCGATGGGGACGTTGAGCCAGAAGATCCACTGCCAGGAGATGTGCTCGGTGAGGCTGCCTCCGACGAGGGGTCCGCCGGCGACGGCCAGCCCGCTCACGGCTCCGTAGATCCCGAGGGCCATGCCCCGCCGCGCGGCCGGGACGGCGGCGGTGAGCAGGGTGAGGCTGAGCGGCATCATCACCGCCGCTCCCACGCCCTGGACGGCGCGGGCGGCGATGAGCTGGTCGATCCCGGGCGAGAGGGCGGCCGCCGCGGAGGCGCCGGTGAAGACCACGAGACCGGCGATGAACAGCCGCCGCCGGCCGAAGCGGTCGCCGAGCGCGGAGCCGGACATCAGCAGGACGGCGAAGGTGAGCGTGTAGGCGTTCACCGTCCACTCCAGGTCCTCCAGCCCGCCGCCGAGGTCGGCGCGGATCGCGGGGAGGGCGGTGGTGACGACGAGGTTGTCGAGGGCGGCCATGAAACTGGCGGCCCCGGTGAGCACGAGGGCCCAGACGGCGGGCCCGCTCAGCTTCGTCTCGGCGGCTTGCTGGGTCACGGTTTCCCCCTGAGGATTGTTGTTAGTTATTGCTGACTAACTTTCACGGGCAGAAAGAGACGGCGAAGCCGCGCGGGGCGGCACTACGCCTCGGCAGGCACCCCGGGCTGCTCGCCGGACTGCTGCTCGGGCTGCTCGCAGGTGTGGAACCCCTCCCAGATGCGGTGACCGGGCGGGAAACCCATCGCGGTGAGGGTGTTGATGAGCATTCCGTAGGCCATGAAGCCGGTCGTCTCCTTGACGTCCCCGCCGAGCGGCACCTGCACGGTGTCCCACAGCTCCAGCCAGCCGGCCCGTACGAGCTCCCCGAACTCCCGGTCGCCCGCCGCCTCGGCGGCGGCTACGGTGACGTACATCTGGAGCTGCATCTGGACGACCTGCGGGTCTTCGGTGATGTGCCGCTGGTAGGCGTCGGCCATGGCCTGCAGGGCCTCCGCGCCCCCGAGCCCCTCGGCCGCCCGGGCGAAGACCTCCCGGGTCCGCTCCATGCAGCGGGCGGCCGCCGCGAGGAAGATGGCCTGCTTCCCGGGGAACAGCCGGAAGAGGTACGGCTGCGACACCCCGACCCGCTTGGCGATCGCCTCGGTGGAGGTCCCGTAGTAACCACCGCGCGCGAACTCGTGAATCGCCGCGCGAATGACGCTCTCGCGCCGCTCGTCCGCACTCATCCTGACCACGCTTGTAAGTTAGTACTCAATCACAACCAGGTCAAGGGGCGGGCAGCCAGGGCTTCGGGGGGGCGCCGCCCCACCCCGCAGCTCCGGGTGCCCGCCCGCTTCGGCCTCAGGCCAGCTTGACCACCGCGCGGGACATGCCCAGGACCTTCTGGCCCGCGCTCATCGCGGTGAGGTCGACCCGGACGCGGTTGTCCTCCAGCTTGGCGGCGACCTTCGCGGTGACCTCGATCAGCGCGCCCTGGTCGTCGTTCGCGACCACGACCGGCTTGGTGAAGCGGACGCCGTACTCGACGACCGCGCCCGGGTCGCCCACCCAGTCGGTGACGACGCGGATCGCCTCGGCCATGGTGAACATGCCGTGCGCGATCACGTCCGGCAGGCCGACCTCCTTGGCGAACTTCTCGTTCCAGTGGATCGGGTTGAAGTCGCCCGAGGCGCCGGCGTAGCGGACCAGGGTGGCGCGCGTCACGGGGAAGGACGCCGCCGGGAGCTCGGTGCCGACCTCGACGTCGGCGTAGTGGATCTGCGCGGCCATCTCAGGCCTCCTCGGGGGCACGGGACACGAGCTTGGTCCACGCGGTCACGACGTGCTCGCCGGACTCGTCGTGGACTTCGCCGCGGATGTCGATGATGTCGTTGCCGGCGAGCGACTTCACGGCCTCGATGGTGGAGGTCACGGTGAGCCGGTCACCCGCCCGCACGGGGCGGACGTACGCGAACTTCTGGTCGCCGTGCACGACGCGGCTGTAGTCCAGCCCCAGCTGCGGGTCCTCGATGACCTTGCCCGCCGCCGCGAAGGTGATGGCGAACACGAAAGTCGGCGGGGCGATCACGTCCTGGTGACCGAACGCCTTGGCGGCTTCGGGATCGGTGTAGACGGGATTCTCGTCACCCACCGCGACCGCGAATTCGCGGATCTTCTCGCGGCCGACCTCGTACGGATCGGTGGGCGGGTAGGTCCGCCCCACGAAGGTCTGATCGAGGGCCATGGCTCACTGCCTCCTGTTGCAGGGACACGTTGACGGGGCGTTTGAAGGGCACGTGTGAAGGCGACACGCATCGAGCACGCCGACCGCCCCCGGTCCGGCGTACCGCGCACCTGATCAAGACCTGGTGCGGAAACGACACAAGGCCGCCCCCCATTGAAGGGGACGACCTCATGACGGTGCCTATATTGAGACTTCGCCAGTGACTAGCGGGTCTCGCGGTGCGCGGTGTGCGAGTTGCAGCGCGGGCAGTGCTTCTTCATCTCCATGCGGTCCGGGTTGTTACGCCGGTTCTTCTTGGTGATGTAGTTCCGCTCCTTGCACTCCACGCAGGCCAGCGTGATCTTCGGGCGGACGTCGGTGGCAGCCACGTGAGTGCTCCTTGACGGACTATGGGACGGATGAACGCATAAAAGAGTAGCCGATCGGGAGACCGACCCCGCAATCGGCTACTGGGTGTAGCGGCGACCGGACTTGAACCGGTGACACAGCGATTATGAGCCGCTTGCTCTACCGACTGAGCTACGCCGCTTTGATGAGATCCGTTCCCCACCCGAGGGTGGGGAACCTCTCTCACCAGAGCCCCAATGCGGAATCGAACCGCAGACCTTCTCCTTACCATGGAGACGCTCTACCGACTGAGCTATTGGGGCGAGCGATGAAGACATTACACGGTTGCCCGCCGTTCGCCCAAATCCTTTGGGGGGACTGGGCTCGGAAGCCTCCGCCCCCGCCATTCCACACGGCTCCCGGCCCACTTACCGGCCCGTTTGTGCCCGGAGTCACATTCCGCAGCCCCTCATCCCGCGCCTTCCCGCGTCCGCGCGCGCCCGCCGGGGTCGGGACCGGGACCGGGGTCACCAGGGCAGGTGGGCACCACACCGGTACGACTATTGCGCTCCTCCGCGAACCCGGGACCCCCGCGCCCTAGGCTCTGAGCACGCTGCGTGATCTTGGGCCGCCGGCTGCGGCCACGGCACAGGAACCGCCCGAGCCACCCCAGGAGCGCGATGTCCGACAGCCAGCCGCAGCAGCCCTCCCCCACCCCGCGCAATCCCGTCGGCGGCCCCGTCCCCGAGGCCACGGGACTGCTGCTCACCGGGGCCCGGCTGACCGACGGCCGTACCGTCGACGTCCGGCTCGGCGGCGGCCGCATCCAGGCCGTCGGCACCGCCGGGAGCCTGCCCGCCCCCGCGCTGTCCCGGGTCGACCTGCGCGGGTACCTGCTCCTGCCCGCCCCCGCCGAACCGCACGCGCACGGGGACACCGCGCTGACCGCCGACGGCGAGGGCCCGGTGTCGTACACCCCGGACGAGGTGCAGCGCCGCGCCACCGAGGCGGCGCTGCTCCAGCTCGGCCACGGGGCGACGGCCGTGCGCTCCCACGTCCGGATCGGCGACGTGCACGGGCTGGGCCCCATGGAAGCGGTGCTCCAGGCCCGCCGCTCGCTGCGCGGGCTCGCCGACCTGACCGCCGTCGCCGTTCCCCGGCTCCTGACGGGAGTGGCCGGCGCGGACGGGCTCGCCATGCTGCGCGACGCCGTCAAGATGGGGGCCTCGGTGATCGGCGGCTGCCCCGACCTCGACCCCGACCCGACGGGCTTCCTGGAGGCGGTCCTGGAGCTGGCCGCGGAACACGGCTGCCCGGTGGACCTGCACACCGACGGTGACGACCCGGGCCGGCTGGCCCGGCTTGCGGCCATGGCCGGGGGGCTGCGGCCCGGAGTGACCATCGGCCCCTGCGGCGGGCTGTCCCGGCTGCCGCTGGACTCGGCCACCCGTGCCGCCGACGGGCTCGCCGCGGCCGGCGTACGGGTGACCTGCCTGCCCCAGGGTGACTGCGCGGCCCTGGAGCGCCGCGGGCTGCGCACCGCTCCCGTCCGCCTCCTGCGCTCGGCCGGGGTCCGCGTCGCGGCCGGCAGCGGGGCCCTGCGGGACGCCGGGAACCCGGTCGGCCGGGGCGACCCGCTCGAAGCCGCGTACCTGCTGGCCTCCCAGGGCGGACTGCGCGCGGGCGAGGCCTACGAGGCGGTCAGCACCGCCGCCCGGGAGGCCATGGGGCTGCCGGAGGTGCGGGTGGAGGCGGGCTTCCCCGCGGAGCTGCTCGCCGTGCGCGGGGACCGGATCGCCGGGGTGCTGTCGCTGGCGTACAGCCGCATCGTGATCCACCGGGGGCGGGTGGTAGCCCGTACGAGTGCGGTGCGGGAGTACTGCGACTCGGCGGTCGCGGTGGCCCTGGATCTGCCCCGGCAGGGCCGTACCGAACCGGGGCCCTGACCGTTTGCCGGGCGTTCGCGGGCGGCCGCGCCCGGCTCGTCGTACGGTCGGGACATGCGCATCGTCATCGCGGGTGGACACGGTCGGATCGCGCTGCGGCTGGAGCGCCTGCTCGCCGCGCGCGGGTACGAGGTCGCGGGCATCGTCCGTGATCCGGAGCAGGGCGACGATCTGCGGGAGGCCGGTGCCGAACCGGTGCTGTGCGACCTGGAGTCGGCGTCGGTCGAGCACGTGGCGGGGATCCTGCAGGGCGCGGACGTGGCGGTGTTCGCCGCCGGGGCGGGTCCCGGCAGTGGTGCGGCGCGCAAGGACACCGTGGACCGCGGTGCGGCGGTCCTCTTCGCCGACGCCGCCGAACGGGCCCGCGTACGCCGCTTCCTGATGGTCTCCACGATGGACGCCGACCCGCGTCACGAGGGCGACGAGGTCTTCGACGTGTACCTGCGCGCCAAGGGCGATGCCGATGCCCACGTGCAGACCCGGCTGGGGCTGGAGTGGACTGTGCTGCGCCCGGGGCGGCTGACGGACGACCCCGGCACGGGGCTGGTCCGGCTGGAGGCCCACACCGGCCGGGGCTCCGTCCCCCGTGACGACGTGGCGGCGGTGCTCGCGGAGCTGGTGGAGACTCCGGCGACGGCGGGGCTGACGCTGGAGCTGGTCTCGGGCTCGGCGCCGGTCCCGGTGGCGGTGAAGGACGTGGCGGGCAACTGAGGTGGTGTGCGGGCGGCGGGGGTCCGCCGACGGGCCGTCAGAACCCGGACTGGACCGCGGTGTCGGAGCGCCTGACGGAGTGCTGCCGGAACTGCGTCTCGTACCGCTGCCGGATCCGTTCGACGCGGGCGCCCCGCTCGTCCGCCTCCTTCTGCGGGTAGAGCAGCACGACCTCGTAGGAGGTCTCGCGGATGATGGCGCCGTCGTCTCCGCCCCACTGGCCGTGCCCGTCCCGGAGGATCAGCCCTTCGGGGAAGGCGGGGGTGACCTCGCGGTCCAGGAACCGGGTGAACTCCGCCTTGCCGACGGGTTCCCCTCCGTCGGGGCGCTGAGTGCCGAAGTACAGCCGGGTCTCCCGGTAGGGCTCCCCCGTGTGGCTGTGCAGCGCGGCCCCGACGAGGGCCGGGATGCCCGCGCCGAGCAGGGCGAGCAGGACGCCGCCCCGGGCCTTGCCGCGTCCGTCCGAAGTCCATGTCATGCCCCGGGGAACGACCGGCGGCCCGCTTCGGTGCGTGACGGGGGCCGATAGGGTCACCCCGGAATCGGCCGCAGGGGGCGGCCGTACGGGTTCCGGGGTGGGGCATGGGCGATGGCGAGTGGCGCGTCAGCGCGGCCGAGGGCGGCCGGCTCTCGGCCCGGTGGTGGCGGTGGGCCCTGTCCGCGCCGGACGAGGAGAGCCCGGTGGGGGACACGACGGGCGCGTACGCCGGGTGGCGTCAGCCCCGGGACCTGTGGTTCCTCGCGGGGACCTACGGGGGCCGGGTGGTGCGCCGGTGCGGCGTCCCGTCGGCCCGGCCGCTGTTCTTCCCGGTGCTGACCACCAGGCGGGCGGCGGTGCCGTTCCTGACGAAGCCGTGCCGCCTGGAGGCGACCCGGGCCTCGGCGGCCCTGAACAGCTCTCCCCTGAGGCTGCGCGAGTTCTCCTCGAAGCCCTTTCCCGTGCGGGGCGTACCGCAGGTCGCCTGGGGACTGTGGTGCGCCCTCGAACCCCTGCCGCCGGGCCAGTTCGTCCTGGAGATCCAGGCGGCGGCGACGAACGGCTTCTGGATCGACACGACCTACCACCTGACGGTCACCGCTCCCTAGCCTCCGAGGCGCGGCACGGCTCGGCGCGGCTCGGCGCGGTATGGCTCGGCGCGGCGCGGTATGGGCCGGTGCGGGTTGCCGGTGCGTGCGGGGGTATGCGAAGAAACCCCCGCCCCTGCGTTTCCGCAGATGAACGGGGGTTCCACTCGCGTGGCGGCGCCAGGATTCGAACCTGGGTAGGCTAAGCCGACGGATTTACAGTCCGCTCCCATTGGCCACTCGGGCACACCGCCATGGGATGTCGCCTCGGTTCCCCCGCCTCGCGGCGTTGTTCCCTGGCAACGACGTAAACGATACCTGATGCTCGGGGGTGGTTCGCCACCGGATTGATCAGCGCCCCACGTGGGCGTGGTGGCTAGGCTTTGCGGAGCGGTCCGGGGATGTCCGGCCGCGGCCCTCCGGGGCACACCGCAGCCGACTTCAAGGAGCCACAGCACATGGCCGACTCCAGTTTCGACATCGTCTCGAAGGTCGAGCGGCAGGAGGTCGACAACGCCCTCAACCAGGCCGCCAAGGAACTCTCGCAGCGCTACGACTTCAAGGGCACCGGCGCCACCATCGCCTGGTCCGGCGAGAAGATCCTCATGGAGGCGAACTCCGAGGAGCGCGT
The DNA here is from genome assembly GCF_055575675.1 of Streptomyces sp. NPDC034043. Taxonomy (NCBI): domain Bacteria; kingdom Bacillati; phylum Actinomycetota; class Actinomycetes; order Kitasatosporales; family Streptomycetaceae; genus Streptomyces; species Streptomyces sp. NPDC034043. Next base: position 18,467 of record NZ_JBVISF010000004.1, on the reverse strand, counting down.
CAAGGCGGTCCTCGACGTGTTCGAGACCAAGCTGGTCAAGCGCGGCATCTCGCTGAAGGCGCTGGACGCCGGCGAGCCGCAGCTGTCCGGCAAGGAGTACAAGATCTTCGCGACGATCGAGGAGGGCATCTCCCAGGAGAACGCCAAGAAGGTCGCGAAGATCATCCGCGACGAGGGCCCCAAGGGCGTCAAGGCCCAGGTCCAGGGCGACGAGCTGCGCGTCAGCTCCAAGAGCCGTGACGACCTCCAGGCCGTCCAGGCCCTCCTCAAGGGCAAGGACCTGGACTTCGCGATCCAGTTCGTGAACTACCGCTGACCCACCGCTGAGGCGCGGGCGCGCCTCTGAGGCGGACCCGTGGGGCACAACGGGGGCGGATCGCCGGGCAGGCCGGCGGCCGCCCGCGTTGTGCCCTTCGTCATGGGCGCCCGGCCGGGAGCGCGCGAGGTGTGTCCCGCGGCCGGGCCCTGGACCCGGTCCCGTCACCCCGGCCCGCTAACCTCCGCCCGTGGACAACGAGCTGAAGCGCAGCCTGGGGGTGTCCGACGCCGTCGTCGTCGGACTGGGCGCCATGGTCGGCGCCGGGATCTTCGCCGCCCTCGGGCCGGCGGCACGCGCGGCGGGCGGGGGACTCCTCGCCGCCCTCGCGGTGGCGGCCCTGGTGGCGTACTGCAACGCCCGCTCCTCGGCGTTGCTGGCCACCCGGTATCCGGCCTCGGGCGGGACGTACGTCTACGGCCGCGAGCGGCTCGGCCCCTTCTGGGGGTACCTGGCCGGCTGGGCCTTCGTCGTCGGCAAGACGGCCTCCTGCGCGGCGATGGCGCTGACCGTCGGGGCGTACGTGTGGCCCGGGCGGCAGCACGCCGTGGCCGTCGCGGCGGTGGTGGCGCTGACCGCGGCGAGCTACGGCGGGGTGCAGAAGTCCGCCCGGATCGCGCGGCTGATCGTGGCGGCGGTGCTGGCGGTGCTGGCCGGGGTCGTCGTGGTGTGCCTGACCTCCGGAGCGGCGGATTCCGGTGCTCTGGCCGGCGGGGACTGGGGTGCCGCCGGGCTGTTGCAGGGCGCGGGCCTGCTGTTCTTCGCCTTCGCGGGCTACGCCCGGATCACCACTCTGGGCGAGGAGGTGCGTGATCCGCGGCGCACGATCCCGCGTGCGGTGCCGCTCGCGCTGGGGATCGCCCTGCTCGTGTACGCCGCCGTGGCGATGGCGGCCCTGTCGGTGCTCGGCAGTGACGGCCTGGCGGCGTCGGCGGCTCCGCTGGCCGACGCGGTGGGCGCGGCCGGCCGGCCCGGACTGTCCCCCGTCGTCCGGGCGGGCGCGGCGCTGGCCGCGCTGGGCTCTCTGCTGGCCCTCGTGCTCGGGGTGTCGCGCACGGCTCTGGCGATGGCCCGGGACGGTCATCTGCCGCGCGCGCTGGCGGACGTACACCCCCGGCATCAGGTGCCGCACCGCGCGGAGCTGGCGGTGGGTGCGGTCGTGGCGGTGCTCGCGGCGACCGCCGATCTGCGGGGCGCGATCGGCTTCTCCTCCTTCGGAGTACTGGTCTACTACGCGATCGCGAACGCCTCCGCGTGGACTCTCGGTTCAGGTGTCAAGGACCGGGCCGTGGCGGCGGTCGGGCTGTCCGGCTGTGTCGTGCTGGCCTGCACGCTGCCGCTCACGTCGGCGGTTTCGGGCGCGGCGGTGCTGGCGCTGGGCGTGCTGGTCTACGGAGTACGCGGACGGTTCAGGTCCGGGGTATGAGCGGGGGCGGCGGGCCGGCTCCTCTCACGGGCCCGGCCCGGACCGTCCCCGCCGGGGTCCGGGCCGCGCTCCGGGTGGTCCCGCATTCGCGCGCGGCGGTGCCCGCGCGGCCGGCGGCTTGCTTCAGCAACTGCTCGGTCTCGTTCATGTGTTCAGGGTGCCGCACTCCACTGACAGCCGCCCCGGCCTGTGGACAACTCAGGCCAGGACGACCTCGACGCCCTCCTCCCGGAGGAAGCCGAGGAGCTCGTGGAAGGTGGCGGGGCGTCCCGTCAGGGGCTGTGGACCCAGGCAGCGGCGGGCCACCTCGTGGTCGTGCCAGACCAGGGTGAAGGGCCGGGTGGCTCCGAAGCCGCCGCTCAGGGCGTCCGCGACGCCGTCCAGGCAGCGTCCGAAGTATCCGCCCGGCCCGTTGACCGCCTCGCCGAGGGCACAGAAGAAGCCCTCCGCGTCGGTGACGTGCCTCCCGTCGAGGTGGTGGGTGCTTCGGGCCGGCCGGTCCGGGCCGTCGCGGTGCTCCAGCGCCGGGTCCAGCCAGCGGGCCCGCCCCTCGCCGTCGAACCGCGCCCACAGGTTGGGGACGGCCGGGCGGCCTTCGCTCCACAGGGGCCAGATCTCGGCGACCACGGGCGGCTGGGGCTCCATGTGCACGGTCAGGTCGTAGCGGTCCGGTGTCCGCGGCGACGGCCGGCAGTCGACGACGTGCGGGTTCCCCGCCGGGGCGAGGACCTCTCCGCGCGCGTCCAGGGCGTCCAGGCGCCGGTAGCCGAGCGGCCGTTCGTCCCTGCCTTCCAGGACCTCGCGCAGCGGCCCGTGCAGGGTGCACCCGAGGAGCCGTACGGAGTGCGGCGGCGGCTCCTCGACGGGCAGCACCTCGGCGAGCTCACGGAAGTGGCCCAGGATCCGGTCCTGGTGGTCGGACAGGCTGAAGCCCACGGCCAGGGGCGCCCCGGCGGGGTGGGGCGGCTGGTGGTCGGAGCGGACGGCCTCGATGGTGACGTGCGTCCGCGACGCGCCGCCGGGCCGGGTGGCGAGGACGCGGGCGTCCTCCAGGTACCACTCCCGGGCGGGGGTGCCGCCGCGATCCTGGAGCGGCGTCAGTACGAGGAATCCCAGCGCGGCCGGGAGTTCCGTCTCCGCGGTGAACCCGCGCAGCTCGTAGCGCCGCCGTACGGGGGCGGGCGGTTCGGCGAAGAGGTTCTCCGCCTCCTCGCACAGCGCCCACAGCCGCTCCTCGTACCGGTCCTCGTTCTCGCCCCACAGGGCGAAGCGCGTGCCCGCCGTCACCGCGTGGCGAACGGGGCGTCGGTGGGAACGATTTCACGGCCCAGGGGGAGCAGGGAGAGCGGGACCATCTTGAAGTTGGCGATGCCGAACGGGATGCCGATGATCGTGACGCAGAGCGCGATGCCGGTGACGACGTGGCCGATGGCCAGCCACCAGCCGGCCAGGACCAGCCACAGGACGTTGCCGACGCAGGACGGCGCGCCCGCGTCGCGGCGCTCGACCGTGGTGTAGCCGAAGGGCCAGAGGGCGTAGACGGCGATGCGGAACGCGGCGATCCCGAAGGGGATGCCGATGACGGTGACGCAGAGGATCAGGCCCGCCACGCAGTATCCGACGAAGAGCCAGATCCCGCTGAGTATGAGCCAGATGACGTTCAGGATGGTTTTCATCGGCTGTGGCCTGCCATCTGTTCGAGCCGGGCGATGCGCTCGGCCATCGGAGGGTGTGTCGAGAACATCCTGGACAGCCCCTGGCCGGGGCGGAAGGGGTTGGCGATCATCATGTGGCTCGCCGTCTCCAGGCGGGGCTCGGGGGGCAGGGGGAGCCGCTTGGTGCCGGCGTCGAGCTTGCGCAGGGCGCTGGCCAGGGCGAGCGGGTCGCCGGTGAGCTGGGCTCCCGAGGCGTCGGCCTCGTACTCGCGCGAGCGGCTGATGGCCAGCTGGATCACGGAGGCGGCCAGCGGGCCGAGGATCATGATGAGCAGCATGCCGAAGAGGCCCGGGCCCTCGTCGTCGTTGGAACGGCCCATCGGGATCAGCCAGGCGAAGTTCACCAGGAACATGATCACGGAGGCTAGGGCTCCGGCGACCGAGGAGATCAGGATGTCGCGGTTGTAGACGTGGCTCAGCTCGTGCCCGATCACCCCGCGCAGCTCGCGCTCGTCGAGTATGCGCAGGATGCCCTCGGTGCAGCAGACCGCGGCGTTGCGCGGGTTGCGGCCCGTCGCGAAGGCGTTGGGGGCCTCGGTCGGGGAGATGTAGAGGCGGGGCATGGGCTGGCGCGCGGACGTGGAGAGCTCGCGCACCATGCGGTAGAGCGCGGGGGCCTCGAACTCGCTGACGGGGCGGGCGCGCATCGCGCGTAGAGCCAGCTTGTCGCTGTTCCAGTACGCGTAGGCGTTCGTCCCCAGGGCGACGAGGACGGCGACGATCAGGCCGCCCCGCCCGAAGAGGCTTCCGATGACGATGATGAGCGCGGACAGCCCGCCGAGGAGTACGGCGGTCTTCAGCCCGTTGTGTCGGCGGTGCACGGTACGCCCTCCAAGTGGTGCGGCAGGGGAGCCCGTCGTGGATCTGCGGGACTTCGGTCCAGTGGACCCTCCCTTCCTGGTCAACGCGAGGTGGCGGCGTGTGGTTCCCAGGGCACGACGGGGCCGCCGCCCCGGCGGCACGGGCCGGGGGGCGGCGGCGGGCGTTACTCCGTACGGGTGAGCGCGTACGTCGGGGCGCGTCCGGGCGGGCTACAGCGGGAAGAGGGTGCCGGAGGCGAAGCGCAGGACGAGCTGCGGGGCGCCCGAGAGGATCAGGGCGGTGGCGGCGGTGAGGGCGATCGCGGCCGCGACGGGCCAGGGGGCCTTCGTGCGGGCGGGGGGTGCGCCCTCGGCGGGCTCGGCGGTGCGGAACAGGAGCGCGGTCCAGCGCAGGTAGTAGTACAGGGCGACGACGACGTTGACCGCCATGACCACGGCCAGCCAGCCCAGGCCGGCGTCGACGGCCGACCGGAAGACGGCGACCTTGGCGAAGAGGCCGATGATGCCCGGCGGCAGGCCGGCCAGGCAGAGCAGGAAGAAGGCCATCGAGAGGGCGGCGGCGGGCCTCTCGGCGTACAGGCCGCGGTAGTCGCTGATCCGGTGCAGCGGCTTCGTCCGGGCCACCAGGGCGGCCACGGCGAAGGCGCCGAGGTTCACGGCCGCGTACATCAGGGCGTAGGCGACGGTGGAGCCGATCTGGTCGCGGTCGGTGTACGCGGCCGCGGCGATCGGGACCAGCAGGTACCCGGCCTGGCCGACGGAGGACCAGGCCAGGAGGCGTACGGCGCCGTGGGCGCGGTCGGCGGACTGGCGCAGGGCGGCGGCGTTGCCGAGGGTCATGGTGAGCGCGGCGAGCACGGCCAGCGCCGGACCCCAGATGTCCGAGTACGCGGGGAAGGCGATCACCGTGACGAGGATGAGGCCGGTGAAGCCGACGGCCTTGCCGATCACCGAGAGGTACGCCGCGACGGGCAGCGGGGCGCCGACGTAAGTGTCGGGGACCCAGAAGTGGAAGGGGACGGCGGCGGTCTTGAAGGCGAAGCCGACGAGGGTGAGCGCGACGCCCGCCATGGCGAGGGTGTCGAGCTGCCCGGGCACCTCTTCCAGCCGGCCCGCGACCTGCGAGAGGTGCAGGGAGCCGGTGGTGGCGTAGACGAAGCTGACGCCCATCAGGGAGACGGCGGTGGCGGTGACCGAGGACAGGAAGAACTTGAGGGCGGCCTCGGAGGAGAGCCGGTCGCCGCGGCGCATGCCGACGAGGGCGAACGCGGGCAGCGAGGCCACTTCGAGGGCGACGATCAGGGTGGCGAGGTCGCGGGAGGCGGGCAGCAGGGCGGCGCCGGCGGCGGACGACAGCAGCAGGAACCAGTACTCGCCGGCCGGGGTGCGGGCGTCACGGACGGCGGTGACCGACATCAGCGCGGTGACCAGGGCTCCGGCCAGCACCAGGAACTGCACGACGAGCGTGAAGTGGTCGGCGGTGTAGCTGCACGCGGCCGGGTCGGTGGTGAGGCAGAAGGTGCTGCGGTCACCGGCGCGCAGCGGGAGCAGGACGGCGGTGGCGGCGGCCAGGCCGGCCACGGAGATCCAGCCGAGGACCGGCTTGCGGGCCTCCGGCATGAAGAGGTCGGCGACCAGGACGAGCAGGGCGACGGCGGCGGCGATGACCACGGGCGAGATCGCGAGCCAGTCGACGGACTGGACGAGGCTGGGGGCGTCGGCGGCGAGGACCGTCGTGGCCGTCATGGCCGTCATGCGTTGCCTCCTGCGAGGAGCTTCTGTACGGCCGGGTCGGTGAGGCCGAGGAGGAGGGCCGGCCACAGGCCGGCGAGGACGGTGAGGGCGACGAGCGGGGTCCAGGCGGCGAACTCGTGGCGCTGTACGTCGGCGAGGGCGGTCCCGGGGGCGGTCTTCGGGTCGCCCATGCAGACGCGCCGTACGACGACCAGCAGGTAGGCGGCGGTGAGCAGGGTGCCGAACGCGCCGACGGCCGTGTAGGTGAGGAAGGCCGGGCGGGAGAGGCCCTCGGCCGGGTCGAAGGCGCCGAAGAGGGCCAGCATCTCTCCCCAGAAGCCGGCCAGGCCGGGCAAGCCGAGCGAGGCGACGGCGGCGAAGGCGAGGAGCGCGCCGAGGCGGGGGGCGCGGCCGTAGAGGGCGGCGCCGGTGGCTCCGGCGAGGGTGTCGAGGTCGCTGCTGCCGTAGCGGTCCTTGAGGGCGCCGACGAGGAAGAAGAGGAGGCCGGTGATCAGGCCGTGGGCGATGTTGGCGAAGAGCGCGCCGTTGACTCCGGTGGGGGTCATGGTCGCGATGCCGAGGAGGACGAAGCCCATGTGTCCGACGGAGGAGTACGCGATGAGGCGCTTGAGGTCGCCCTTGCCGTTCTTGCGGGTCAGCGCGAGGCAGGCGAGGGATCCGTAGACGATGCCGACGGCGGCGAAGGCGCCGAGGTAGGGCGCGAAGGTGTGCATTCCGTCGGGGGTGACGGGCAGCAGGATGCGGACGAACCCGTAGGTGCCCATCTTCAGCATGACGCCGGCGAGCAGCACGGAGCCGACGGTGGGCGCGGCGGTGTGCGCGTCGGGCAGCCAGGAGTGCAGCGGCCACATCGGGGTCTTCACCGCGAGGCCGGTGCCGATGGCGAGTACGGCCAGGAGCTGGGTGGTGCGGCTCAGTCCGCGCCCGTTGTCAGAGGCGAGTGCCACCATGTCGAAAGTGCCGCTGTTCAGGCCGATCAGCAGCAGCCCGAGCAGCATGACCACGGAACCGAGGAGGGTGTAGAGGATGAACTTCCAGGCGGCGGCCCGCCGCTGAGCACCGCCCCAGCGGGCGATGAGGAAGTACATCGGGATGAGGACCATCTCGAAGGCGAGGAAGAAGAGCATCAGGTCGAGTACGGCGAAGGTCGCGAGGGTGCCGGACTCGAGTACGAGGAGCAGTGCGACGAAGGCCTTCGGGGAGGGGCCTTCGGGGAGCTTGAAGTAGCTGTACACCGCGCAGAGGAAGAACAGCAGCGCGGTCATCAGGAGGAGGGGGAGCGAGATGCCGTCGATGCCGAGGTGGATCCGGATGTTCAGCGCCTGGATCCAGCTGATGTCCGTCGTCGCCTGGAAGCGGGACGGGTCGTCGTGGTCGAAGCCCAGGGTGAGGGCGACGGCCGCGGCGAGGATGACCCCGGTGACGGTGACGCCGTGGCGGAGCACGGCTTGTCCGGGGCTCTTGCCCTTGAGCCCGGGCGGGGCCGGCAGGAGGGCCGCGACCGCGCCGAGGAGCGGTGCGGCCACGATGAACGCCAGAAGGAACTGCATCACGGACGGGCTGATATCGATCACGGCTGACTCTCGGCTCACGATCCGGCGTTGACGTTGGCGAGGACGGCGGTGGCGATGGCCAGGACCACGGCGCCGGCGAGCAGGGCGCTCAGGTAGCTCTGTACGTTGCCGGTCTGGGCCCGGCGTACGAGGCCGCCGAGCAGCCGGGGGCCGGCGCCCGCGCCGCGGACGTACGTGTCGACGACCTCGCGGTCCAGGAAGCGGACCAGGCCTGCGGCCGCGCGGGTGGGGCGGACGAAGAGCCGGTCGTAGACGGCGTCGAGGTGGAAGCCGTCGGCGGCGTGGCGGTGCAGCGGGCCGAGGAGGGCCCGGCCGGGGTCGGCGGCGGGGGCGGCCGGGACGGCGGGGTGGTCGTGGGCCACCTCGGCCACCTCGGGGGTCTCGGCGGCGGATGCGGCGGCGGCGACGGACGCGGGTACGGCGGCTCCGTTGCGGATCCCGGCGGCGGCGCGTGCGACGGCGCGCTGCCAGAGCCCATAGGTGAGCACCACGCCGATGAGGGCGGCGCCCGTGCCGAGGACCGAGGTGGTGACGGACGGGGTGAGTTCCACGCCGTCGAACCAGTCGGCGAGGGGGCCGGCGGCGAGGCCGAAGGCGACCGAGGGGACGGCCAGCAGCCACAGCACGCCGGTCATGGCGACGGGTTCCCTGCCGTGGTCGGGGGCGGCCGCGCCACGGCCGCGGAAGGCCATCAGCCACAGGCGGGTGGCGTAGGCGGCGGTGAGCAGGGCGGTCAGTACGCCCGCGACGAGGACGATCCAGCCGGCCGCGCCGGGAGCGAGGTCGGAGTGTCCGCCGGCGGTGTGCTCGGCGGCGACGAGGACGGCTTCCTTGGAGAAGAAGCCGGCGAAGGGCGGGATGGCGGCGAGCGCGAGCAGCGCGATCGTCATCGTCCAGAAGGCGTCGGGGATGCGCTTGGCCAGGCCGTCCGTACGGGACATGGCGGCCAGGGAGTTCGTCCCGGCGGCGTGGATGATGACGCCCGCGCCGAGGAAGAGGAGCGCCTTGAAGGCGCCGTGGGACAGGAGGTGGAAGACGGCGGCGCCGCGGTCGCCGACGGCCAGGGCGCCGGTCATGTAGCCGAGCTGGCCGACCGTGGAGTAGGCGAGTACGCGCTTGATGTCGTCCTGGGCGAGGGCGGCGAGGGCCGAGCCGATCATCGTGACGGCGGCCATGACGGCCATGACCACCAGTGCGGCCCGGGAGGCCGCGAAGACCGGCAGGAGGCGGGCGATGAAGTAGACACCGGCGGCGACCATCGTCGCGGCGTGGATCAGCGCGGAGACCGGGGTGGGGCCGGCCATGGCGTCGGGGAGCCAGGTGTGCAGCGGGAACTGCGCGGACTTGCCGGCGACGCCCGCGAGCAGGAGCAGCGCGATGAGCGTCGGGTGGTCGAGCCCGCCCGCGGCGACGGTGCCGAGGATCTTGGTGATCCGGAAGGAGCCGGCGTCGGCGGCGAGCGCGAACAGGCCGATGAGGAAGGGGACGTCGCCGAGCTTGGTGACGAGGAAGGCCTTGAGGGAGGCGGCGCGGGCCGCCTCGGTCTCCCAGTAGTGGCCGACGAGGAAGTACGAGCAGATGCCCATGATCTCCCAGCCGACCAGCAGCACCATCAGGTCGCCGGAGTAGACGACGAGCAGCATGGCGGAGGTGAAGAGGGAGACCAGAGCGGCGTAGGAGGGGTAGCGCGGGTCCTCGCGGAGGTACGCCGTCGAGTAGAGCTGTACGCAGGTGGCGACGACCCCGACGAGGGCGGCGACCAGGACGGCGAAGCCGTCCAGGTGGAGCGACAGCTCGATCGGCACGGAGCCGGTCGGGGTGAGCTCGGTCGCGGTGTCGATGGCCGGGCCGCCTCCGTGGCGGACGGCGACGATTACGGCGAGGACGGCGGCGGCCAGTGCCGGCAGGACGGCGAGCGGCCTGACGAATCCGGGTGCGGTGCGGCCCAGGAGCAGGCCGGCGACCGCGCCGAGGAAGGGGAGCAGGGGGACGAGGACCGCGAGGGTCGTGGTGCTCACGCGGCGACCTCCGGCCGGGCAGTGATGGCAGCGGTGTCATCGGGCCGTCCGGGCTCGTGGCCCTCGGCGGTGTCGCGCAGCCGGTCGACGTCCGAGGTGCCCCGGTTGCGGTACACCATCAGCACGATGGCGAGTCCGATGCCGATCTCAGCGGCGGCGATGGCGATCGTGAAGAGGGTGAGGGCCTGGCCGGCGTGCAGGGTGTCGCGCAGCCAGACGTCGAAGGCCACCAGGTTGAGGTTGACGGCGTTGAGCATCAGCTCGACGGACATCAGGACGAGGATGGCGTTGCGGCGGGCGAGGACTCCGTAGAGGCCGGTGGCGAAGAGCAGGGCGGCGAGGACCGCGGGGTAGGCGAGGTGCATCAGCGCTGTTCCTCCTGTCCGCCCGCGCGGGCGGCGGCGTCGGCGGCATCGGCGGCGTCCTCGGCGGGCGTGGTGCGCCGGGAGAGCACGATCGCACCGATCAGGGCGGCGAGGAGGAGGACGGAGAGTGCCTCGAAGGGCAGCACCCAGTGCTGGAAGAGGATCTCTCCGGAGACCCTGGTGGAGCCCTGGGCGGGTCCGTCGAGGTTGATCCAGGTGGTGCGGAAGGCGTCGACGACCACCCAGACGAGCGCGGCCCCGGCGGTGCCGGCGACGCCGAGCGCGACCCGGCGGTTGCCGGAGTCGGCGTCCGGGGAGCGGCCGATGGGGGCCTTGGTGAGCATCAGCCCGAAGAGGAGGAGGACGACAACGGAGCCGAGGTAGATCAGGACCTGGACCCAGGCGATGAACTCGGCGGTCAGCAGCAGGTACTCGACGGCGATCCCGCCGAGCGCGACGACCAGCCAGAGGGCGGCGTGCACGAGCTGCTTGGTGGTGACCGTGATGACGGCCGCGCCGAGGGTGCCGAGGCCGACGAGGAGGAAGGCGATCTCGACGCCGGTCGGCGAGAGGAAACCGGGGCCGGGCACGGGGGCGCCCGCGGCCGCGGCGAGGTGGGCGGGGTACATCAGGCGGTGCCTCCCGCAGGGGTGTCGGGGGTGCCGTCGGCCGGCGGTGCCGCCGCGGCCCGGGCAGCGGCGGCGGCCACCGCTGCGGCCTCGGCCTTCTCGACGGCCTTGCGGGCGGCGGCGATCTCCTTGGGCTCCTCCGCCGCCGGGTCCAGGGCGGGCGGGGCCGGCACGGTCCACATCCATTCGCGCAGCTTGTCGCGCTCGTGGGTGAGCTCGTGGATGTCGGTCTCCGCGTACTCGAACTCCGGCGACCAGAAGAGGGCGTCGAAGGGGCACACCTCGATGCAGATGCCGCAGTACATGCAGAGGGAGAAGTCGATGGCGAAGCGGTCGAGGACGTTGCGGCTGCGCTCGCGGCCGCCGGGGGCGGAGGCCGGCACCGTCTCCTTGTGGGAGTCGATGTAGATGCACCAGTCGGGGCACTCCCGGGCGCACAGCATGCAGACGGTGCAGTTCTCCTCGAACAGGCCGATGACCCCGCGGCTGCGGGGCGGGAGCTCGGGCTGCACGTCGGGGTACTGGGCGGTGTGCGCGCGCTTGGTCATGGTGCGCAGGGTGACGGCCAGGCCCTTGGCGAGGCCGGATCCGGGGATCGGGGGCATTACTGGATCGCCACCTTCACGATGCCGGTGAGCGCGATCTGGGCGAGCGCGAGGGGGATGAGTACGGTCCAGGCGAGCTTCTGGAGCTGGTCCTCGCGCAGGCGGGGGTAGCTCACCCGGAGCCAGATGACGACGAAGGCGAGGACGGCGGTCTTGAGCAGGGTCCAGAACCAGCCTAGGTCGTCACCGCCGAAGGGGCCGTGCCAGCCGCCGAGGAAGAGGACGGTGGTGAGGGCGCACAGGACGACGATGCCGGCGTACTCGGCGAGCAGGAACAGCGCGAAGCGCAGGCCGGTGTACTCCGTGTACGCGCCGAAGATGATCTCGGAGTCGGCGACGGGCATGTCGAACGGGGGCCGCTGGAGCTCGGCGAGGCCGGCGGTGAAGAAGACGACCGCGCCGACGATCTGCCAGGGCAGCCACCACCACTCGAAGGCGCCGACGATGCCGGGCAGGGACACGGTCCCTGCGGCCATGGCGACGGAGGCGGCGGCGAGCAGCATCGGCAGTTCGTACGCGAGCAGCTGGGCCGCGGTGCGCAGGCCGCCGAGCAGGGAGAACTTGTTGGCGGAGGCCCAGCCGCCCATGAGGCTGCCGAGTACGCCGACGCCCATGACGGCGAGCACGTAGAAGAGGCCGGCGTCGATGATCTGGCCGATCCCGCCGTTGCCGGGGCCGATGGGGATGGCGATCAGGACGAGGAGGTAGGGCAGCAGCGCGACGGCGGGGGCGAGCTGGAAGATCCGCCGGTCGGCGTTGGCCGGGACGATGTCCTCCTTCTGCGCGAATTTCACGCCGTCGGCGACGAGCTGGGCCCAGCCGTGGAAGCCGCCGGCGTACATGGGGCCGAGGCGGCCCTGCATGTGCGCCATGACCTTGTGCTCGGTCTGCCCGATGACGAGCGGGAGCACGAGGAAGGCGGCGAAGACGACGATCAGTCGCAGGGCGACGTCGAGGACGTCGTTCACGCGTCGCCTCCGTTGGTGTCGGGTTCGTTCTTGGTCTCGGGCCCGGGTTCGGCTTCGGGGTCCGGCCGCGGCTGGGTGGCGGCCGGGGGCTCCTCGAAGGCGGGCTTCGGGTTGTGCCAGGGCGCGTCCGAGCCGGGTTTCGCCGCCGGCGGGGTGGCCGGGCGCGGGGTCTGCGGGGCTTCGGCCGCGTCGGGCGACGGCGGCGGGGTCTGGCTGGCGGAGCCGTCCGCCACCGAGCGGGTACGCCGCACCGGGCGCGGGGTCTGCGGGGCTTCGGCCGCGTCGGGCGCCGGCGGCGGGGTCTGGCTGGCGGAGCCGTCCGCCACCGAGCGGGTACGCCGCACCGGGCGCGGGGTCTGCGCGGCATCGGCCCCCTCGGGCGCCGGCGGGGTGGCCGCGGCCTGGGTGGCCGAGCCCTCCGCCACCGAGCGGGTGCGGCGTACCGGGGCGCCCTCGCGCGGGGTGCGCGCGGGGCCGGCTCCGGCGGCGCGCGGGGTGCGGGCGGGCCGGGCGGGGGCCGGCGGCAGCTGGCCCTTGAGGGGGCCCCAGTCGTTGGGGTCCGGCACGCCCGGCGGCAGCATCTGGCGGCGCTTGGGCGCGTCCGGGTCGTGGGCCTCGCCCGGCTCCTTGGCCCCGGGCCACGCCTTGGCGACGCGCGCCGCCAGGACGAAGTCCTTGCGCAGCGGGTGCCCCTCGAAGTTCTCGGGGAGCAGGAGGTGGACGAGGTTCGGGTGGTCCGTGAAGGTGACCCCGAACATCTCGAAGGTCTCCCGCTCGTGCCAGGCCGCGCCCGCGTACACCGCGACGGCCGAGGGCAGGGAGGGCGCCGCGTGCGGAACGGTCGTCCGCAGCAGCAGGCGGCGTACCCGGTGGTTCTCCAGGGAGACGACGTGCGCGCAGACGCGGAAGCCCGTACCGGGCTCGTCGACCGCGCTCAGCCAGTCGAAGTAGGTGCAGCCGAGCTTGTCGCGGGCGATCTCCAGCGAGGAGATCCAGGAGCCGACGGGCACGTCGACGGTGAGGAGCTCGTACGCGGACGAGGCGACGGCCTCGGCACCGAAGACCGTGGCGGCCGCTTCGGGGAGGGAGTCGTAGAGGTTCACGCGCCGGCTCCCGGTGCGGGCGGCGCCGTGACGAGGCCGCTGGTGAGCTGGGCGACGGAGGGCGCTGCCGCGTAACGGTCCGCGAGCGACTCCCGGGCGATCTTCTCCTGGAGCTTGAGGATGCCCTGGAGGAGGGCCTCGGGGCGCGGCGGGCAGCCCGGCACGTACACGTCGACCGGAATGATCTGGTCCACGCCCTTGGTGACGGAGTACGAGTCCCAGTAGGGGCCGCCGCAGTTGGAGCAGGCGCCGAAGGAGATGACGTACTTCGGCTCGGGCATCTGCTCGTACAGGCGCCTGACGGCCGGGGCCATCTTGTCCGTCACCGTGCCCGAGACGATCATCAGGTCGGCCTGGCGGGGGCCGGGCGCGAACGGAATGACACCCAGGCGGATGAAGTCGTGCCGGGCCATCGACGCGGCGATGAACTCGATGGCGCAGCAGGCGAGGCCGAAGTTGAAGACCCACAGGCTGTAGCGGCGGCCCCAGTTCAGGACCACCTTCATGGGCTCCGGGGCGAGGCGGGAGAGCACTCCCAGCCTCTTCGGTTCCGGAAGCGGCTGGGGCTCCGGGGTGACGGCCGGTGTCACGTCCATTCGAGGACGCCCTTCTTGTACGCGTAGAGCAGGCCGACGGCCAGGAAGCCCAGGAAGATGAACATCTCGACCAGGGTCGTGGCGCCGTAACCGGCGGCGGCGAACACCGTCGCCCACGGGAAGAGGAAGATCGAGTCGACGGCGAAGATGACGTAGAGGAAGGCGTAGACGTAGTAGCGGACCTGGGTGTGCGCCCAGCCCTCCCCCACGGGGTCCACTCCGCATTCGTACGTCAGCAGCTTCTCGGGGGTCGGGACCACGGGCCGCAGCAGGCGGCCGGCGCCGAAGGCCACGGCGACGAAGAGCACGCCGAGGACCGCCAGCAGGCCGACGACCGAATAACTCCGGAAGTAGTCCGCTGCGATCACGGCTGCTGTCGATACCGTTGGGTCGGGCACGTCCGTTCCTCGCTCCTCGGCCACTGTCGACGATCGGGTTGATCTGGTACGGCAGGGAGTCTAGGGCCTGGGCCGCACGGGGTGGGGTTACCCCCCGTTCACTGGCGCATGGCTGCCCCATGGCGCGCGCGGGGCTCAGTTGACAGGCTGAGCCGCATGACCGCGAACGATCAAGCTTCCGCTCCCCCTCCCGTACGCCCCGCCTTCGCCGCGGCCACGTGGAAGGAGATCGCCTACCTGCTGAGCAACCTGCCGGTGGCGTTGATCGGGTTTGTTTACACGGTTTTCATGATTGCGACGGCGGGCGGGCTGACCGTGACCGCGATCGGACTGCCGTTGCTCGCATGCGGTCTCCTCGGGTCGCGGCAGTTCGGAAAGCTCGAACGCGTCAGGGCGCGGGCCCTGCTGGGCGTACGGGTGGACGAGCCGACACCGCTGCCGGGGCCGGCGCGGGCCGGCGGGTTCTTCGCCTGGCTGTGGGCCGGGATCAAGGATCCGGTGGGCTGGCGGACCGTGCTGTACGAACTGATCCGGCTGCCGTGGGGAGTACTGACCTTCAGTATCGCGCTGACGGGGCTGTTCGTGCTGTGGCCGGTGCTGCCGTACCTGGTGCGCGCCCTGGCCAATGCGGACCGCGCGATGGTACGGGGCCTGCTGTCGCCCTCCGACGAGCTGGAGCGGCGCATCGCCGAGCTGGAATCGGGGCGCGGGGTGGTCGTGGACACCGCCGCCGCCGACCTGCGGCGCATCGAACGCGACCTGCACGACGGGGCGCAGGCCCGGCTGGTGGCCCTCGCCATGGGTCTGGGCCTGGCCAAGGAGAAGCTGCTGGAGGACCCGGAGGGCGCGGCGGCGATGGTCGACGAGGCGCACGGCGAGGTGAAGCTGGCACTCCAGGAGCTGCGGGACCTCGCGCGGGGCATCCACCCGGCGGTGCTGACGGACCGGGGGCTGGACGCGGCGCTGTCGTCGGTGGCCTCGCGGTGCCTGGTGCCGGTCAAGGTGATCGTGGACCTCCCGGCCCGGCCGGCGGAGGCCATCGAGGGCATCGCCTACTTCACGGTGTCCGAGCTGCTGCAGAACGTCAGCAAGCACGCGGGGGCGCGCGGCGCGAGCGTCGAGGTGTGGCGGGCGGGGGCACGTCTGCTGCTCCGGGTCTCGGACGACGGGCGCGGCGGAGCCCGTACCTCCGGCGGAAGCGGGCTGGCGGGGCTGGCGGAGCGGCTGCGGGCCGTGGACGGGGTGTTCACGGTGGACTCCCCCGACGGGGCGGGGACGGTGGTCACGGCGGAGCTGCCGTGGCGGGACCGCCGGTAGTTCCTCCCGGGGGCCGGGCCGCCGTTGACGGGCGGGGCCGGGGCCGGGCGGGGGGCCCGTGTCCCCTGCCCGGCCTCCTTCCGTGCCCGGCGCCGCGCCCGGGGTGTCCCCGCGGGGCTCCGCCCCGGGCCCCCGCCCGGGGCGGAGCGGGGGCCGGGCCGTGGGGGGTGGGGTTAACCCCCCTCGGGAGACGCCGACCCGCCGCATGGTTCGGGCAGAGGGGCGGGCGGCAGGGTGGGGGAGGTCAAGGGACGAGTCGAAGGGCGGGTCGGGATCATGGGCAACGGCAAGGACGGCGGCCGGGCGGTACTGCGGGCTCCGGTGGCGGCGCAGACCTGGCGCGAGCTCGCGTACCTGGTCGTCGGCCTGCCGCTCAGCACCGTGTACTTCACGCTCGCCGTCACCGGAGTGGCCCTCGGGGCCGGGCTGCTCGTGACGTTCGTCGGGGTCCCGGTGCTGGCCGGGGTGCTGGCCATGTGCCGGGGCTTCGGGCGGGTCGAGCGGGCCCGGGTGCGCGGGATGCTGCGCGTGCCGCTCGCCGACCCGGCGCCGGTCCTGGCGGCGGGGAGCGGCCCACTGGCCGGGATGGGGGCGCTGCTCAAGAGCGGCAGCGCCTGGCGGCACGCGCTGTACTCGGTGATCCACCTGCCGTGGGCGGTGTTCGCCTTCACGACGGCGCTCGTGCTGTGGAGCACCGGCTGGAGCATGCTGCTGTACCCGTTGTGGTTCTGGGTCTTCCCCGCCTTCACCGACCAGCCGGGGCTGGCGGTGTTCCAGAACGAGACGTACGTCTTCTACCTCGACTCCCCCGTGGCGATCGCCGCGACCGCCGCCATCGGGCTGGTCCTCACGCTGGCCACCCCGTGGGTGGTGCGGGCCCTGACCACCGCCGACCGGGTGCTGGTCAGCGGGCTGCTCGGCCGGTCCCGTCTCGACGACCGGCTCAGCGAACTGGAGTCGGACCGCGGGGCGGTCGTGGACACCGCCGCCGCCGACCTGCGGCGCATCGAACGCGACCTGCACGACGGGGCGCAGGCCCGGCTGGTGGCCCTGGCCATGGACCTTGGCCTGGCCAAGGAGAAGCTGACCGAGGATCCGCAGGCCGCCGCCCGGATGGTGGACGAGGCCCACGGCGAGGTGAAGATCGCCCTCCAGGAGCTCCGGGACCTGGCCCGGGGCATCCACCCGGCGGTACTGACGGACCGGGGGCTGGACGCGGCGCTGTCGTCAGTGGCCTCGCGGTGCGCGGTGCCGGTGCGGGTGGAGGTGGACCTGCCGGCCCGGCCGGCGGCGGCGATCGAGGGGATCGCGTACTTCACGGTGTCCGAGCTGCTGCAGAACGTCAGCAAGCACGCGGGGGCGCGCGGCGCGAGCGTCGAGGTGTGGAAGTCGGGGACGCGGCTGCTGATCCGGGTGGCCGACGACGGGCGTGGCGGAGCGGATGCCTCCGGCGGGAGCGGGCTGGCGGGGCTCGCGGAGCGGCTGGACGCGGTGGACGGGGTCTTCGTGGTGGATTCGCCGGTCGGGGAGGGCACGGTGGTCACGGCGGAGCTGCCGTGGCGTTCCACCGGAAGCTGAGGCCCCGCGCCCCACCCGCCGGCGCGGCCGGCTCGACCAGCACAGCCCCGTACGCCTCTCGTACACCCCCCGCCAGGTGGCGCTTTCGGCCATGTCTTCCCCCATTGGCCGGGATCCGCCCCCGGCCGGGGGTCCGGCTGGGATGCTTGGCTCTGCCAAGTGGGTGGACGAGTGGACGCGGGAGCTGCGAGAACGTGGAAGACAGGGTGCGAGTGGTCATCGCCGAGGACTCAGTGCTGCTCCGTGAGGGCCTGACCCGGCTGCTGACCGACCGGGGGCATGACGTCGTGGCCGGCGTCGGGGACGCGGAAGCCCTGATCAAGACGGTGGCGGAGCTGGCCGCCGAGGGTGCGCTGCCGGACGTGGTGGTGGCGGACGTGCGGATGCCGCCGACGCACACCGACGAGGGCGTACGGGCCGCCGTACGGCTGCGCCGCGACTACCCCGGTATCGGCGTGCTCGTGCTGTCGCAGTACGTGGAGGAGCAGTACGCCACCGAACTGCTGGCCGGTTCCAGCACGGGTGTGGGCTACCTGCTCAAGGACCGCGTCGCCGAGGTGCGCGAGTTCCTCGACGCCGTGGTGCGCGTCGCCCGGGGCGGAACGGCCCTGGACCCCGAAGTGGTGGCCCAGCTGCTCGGCCGCAGCCGGAAACAGGACGTGCTCGCCGGTCTGACCCCGCGCGAACGCGAGGTACTGGGCCTGATGGCTGAAGGACGCACGAATTCCGCTGTGGCCAAGCAGCTCGTCGTCAGCGACGGGGCCGTGGAGAAGCACGTCAGCAATATCTTCATGAAGCTGGGGCTGTCCCCGAGTGACGGGGATCACCGGCGTGTACTGGCGGTCCTCACCTACCTGAGGTCTTGATTAACTGACAATCTGTCAGGTAAGGCGCGCCGCTCGTTACGGAGCGCCACGGCGACCGCCGGTTGATTTGGAATATTTCGAGTTGTGCACGACGTCTGTCGGACAGACTGCCCCGCGAGGGGCGGTCCAGAATGCGGGCGACCCAGGGCCGGACGACCTCACGGACGTAGGGTTGGTTTTGGGGACGAGCGCCCACGCCTCGAAGGAGGTCCAGTTCAGTGACCAGCCAGGTCAGTAGCCCGGCCGATCAGGCCGACGGGGCCGGCGGGCCCATCGGAGAGCAGCGCGCCTCGGCTGTGCCCCATGGAGCCGGCAAGGAGATCCGCCGTGTCGACCGGGTGATCATCCGTTTCGCGGGTGACTCGGGTGACGGTATGCAGCTGACGGGTGACCGTTTCACCTCGGAGACGGCGTCCT